>NZ_JACGCJ010000001.1 GCF_021030645.1 Agrilactobacillus fermenti
GCGGACTGATACTAATCGGTCGAGGACTTGACCAAAAGAACGGCAAGCAGAAGATTCAAGGGTAAAGAAGACATGATATGTGGTTTTGAGGGCACGAAGTGCTCAGGAGAAGTGCGGTGGCGATAGCAAGAAGGCAACACCTGTTCCCATGCCGAACACAGAAGTTAAGCTTCTTAACGCCGAAAGTAGTTGGCGGGCAACCGCCTGCGAGGTTAGGAAGTCGCCGCGCTTTATTCCGGTTTAGCTCAGTTGGTAGAGCGCTTGACTGTTAATCAAGATGTCGTCAGTTCGAGTCTGACAACCGGAGTTGTTGACGGCTGGGAGGCCGTTTTTTTAGTATTAATTTTAATATTAATATTAGACCCGTTGGTCAAGTGGTTAAGACACCGCCCTTTCACGGCGGTAACATGGGTTCAAATCCCGTACGGGTCATTCGCCGGCTTAGCTCAGCTGGTAGAGCATCGGTATCGTAAACCGAGGGTCACAGGTTCAAGTCCTGCAGCCGGCATTCGAATGAAAAATAGCAGTATTAAGTATAAGGCGAGACCAATTCCGATTATTCGGCTTTGGGGCTCGCCTTTGCTGTTTACTCAGCGTTCATTCGTCAAAATTATATTAATATTAGATTGAAGGTATTATTTTGGAAAAAAAGGAGAAAACATTCCTTGGGCAGCCTTGGGGGTTGTCGACGTTGTTCATGACTGAATTTTGGGAAAGATTTAGTTATTATGGTATGCGCGCAATTTTACTGTACTATATGTACTCTGCTGTTGAAAAAGGCGGCTTAGGTTTTAGCCAAACGACGGCCTCTTCAATAATGGCTATTTATGGTTCTCTAGTTTACTTGACTTCAGTTATCGGCGGTTTTGTGGCTGACCGTATTTTGGGTAGTCGTCGTACTGTTTTCTGGGGCGGGGTCTTAATTATGTTAGGGCATATAGCCTTGGCTTTACCATTTGGGGCACCAACCTTATTTTTATCAATTGGGTTGATCACAATTGGGACCGGATTATTGAAGCCAAATGTGTCAGAAATGGTCGGCACACTTTACACTGAAAATGACGTTCGACGTGATGCCGGTTTTAGTATTTTCGTAATGGGTATCAACCTTGGATCCTTATTGGCACCATGGATCGTTGGAACAGTTGGACAGAGTGTCAACTTCCACCTAGGCTTCTCTATCGCGGCTATTGGCATGTTCTTTGGCTTGTTGCAATACTACTTTAGCGGTAAAGAGTATCTAAGCGAAGCTTCTTTACATCCAACGGATCCAATCACAGCTGCTGAAAAACCTAAGATTCTTCGTAATCTTGCATTATGGTTTGTACTAGCCATTTTGGTGTTTGGTAGTTTAGCAATTATTGGTCAGTTAAATATCAATAATATCGTTTTAGTCTTCAGTATTTTAGGTGTTATTTTGCCAATTGCATACTTTATCATGATGCTTTCGAGCAAAAAGACAACTAAAGTTGAACGTTCCCGTATTTGGGCATACATTCCGCTGTTTATTGCTAGTGTTTTATTTTGGTCCATTGAAGAACAAGGCTCCGTTGTCTTAGCATTGTTTGCGGCTAACCAAACGCAGTTGGATTATACTTCAATTCAGTGGTTACCTGGATTTTTACAACATATCTTGCCTTCATGGTTTCAATCTTTAAATCCATTTTTCATTATTATTTATACGCCAATCTTCGCCGTTTTGTGGACAAAATTGGGACGGAAACAACCATCAACGCCGTCTAAATTTGCCTATGGTCTTTTATTTGCGGGTTTATCCTTTATTGTGATGATGATTCCCACGCTAACCCATGATACAAAATATTTAGTGAGTCCATTATGGCTTGTTTTGAGTTGGGCCATTGTGGAAATTGCTGAAATGTTGATATCACCGATTGGCTTGTCTGCCACAACGAAATTAGCACCGAAAGCATTTCAGTCGCAAATGATGAGCATGTGGTTCTTGGGGGATGCCATGGCACAAGCAATCAATGCGCAAATCGTTAAACTTTACACACCGCAAACGCAAGGTGTATATTTTGGTGTTGTCGGTGGTATTACGATCGTATTTGGGATTCTATTATTTACGATTGTACCTAAGATTCGAGACCTGATGCAAGGCGTGAAATAGGCTCAAATTGTAAAGTTGAGGGTGTGCGCGATGGTGAAGATTGCAATGAGCAGTGATAATCACATTGATGTCAATCATTTAGATGCTGCGGAAACTTTATCACAGCAATTAGCTTATTTATTAGAAAATCAATTTGATTATTATCTGATAGCTGGTGATCTGTTCAATGATTTTCAAAAATCTTTGGCTTTCGTACGTTCAATGAATCAGCAAGCTAATGGGAAATTGAAGGTTTACTTTATCGCGGGAAATCATGATATGGTCAATGGGACTGATTATCCAACTTTACAGACGCCAATCGATCCGGTCTACTTGCATCAAAAAGTTATTGATATTCCAGATACAAATTATCGAATCATCGGCAATAACGGTTGGTATGATTATACCTTTGGCCGTGATTTTGACCCAAAACCGCTCAAGGCTTACATTCAATGGCGGAATGCCTATTGGATCGATGGCGGCATTACCGGTCTTGGCGATGATTTAGCAATGATGCAAACGATTCTGAATCAGGTTTATACGCAATTCTTAGCCGCACGCGCTGCTCAGAAAAAAATTATTTTTATAACACATTTTGTACCACGAGCTGAGTATATATTTTATAGTTTAGATCGACCTTATTGGAACATGGTCAATCCTTTACTAGGTAGTCAACATCTTGGCGCCCTTATTGAAGCTTTTCAAATTGAACATGTGATGTTCGGCCATCTACATGTGCGACATAAGCCAAGGCTAATTCATAATACGACTTATTATAGTGCACCAGTGGGCTATGGACTGAAACGAATGCACGAATGGGTCGGTAAAGATTTTATGACTGAATGGCAACAAACGCTTCAAATTATTAAAATTTGATATTGCAATTTTGGTTAGATTTTAGTATTATATTTAAGTCGGGTTACATAGTAATCCTATGGAGGAGTAGCGAAGTGGCTAAACGCGGCGGACTGTAAATCCGCTCCTTCGGGTTCGGTGGTTCGAATCCACTCTCCTCCATATCATTGGGTTATAGCCAAGCGGTAAGGCAACGGACTTTGACTCCGTCATGCGCTGGTTCGAATCCAGCTAACCCAATCTACCGTGTTCGACGGGTGGTTTAATTAAGGTTTTGACTGATACTAACTTCTTCCCATTGATAGTAATAGATAAATTATGATTAGATATATATTATTGGACGCGGATAGTAGTCGGGACAAAGTAATCGCTTTGTTTCGGCTATTTTTATATCCACTGACTTAAAGCAAATTTAGAAAGTGAGGATTAATAATGATGAAAATTGGTTTTATTGGTGTTGGACATATGGCTAGTGCTATGATTCAAGGCTTATTGCGTGCGGGTTATTCAGAGCGGGATATTGTTGTTCATAGTGCCCATCAAGCTCACTATGAAGCTTTTGCGCAAGCAAATGGGGTAATTGCGGCCAAAGATAACCTAAGCCTTGCGCAGACAGCTGATCTAATTATTTTAGCGGTTGAACCAAGTCTGTACCAATCAATTCTCACTGAAATTAAACCTGCCATTACGACAAAAAAGATAATAGCATCGGTCTTAACAGGTATTACGGTTGCCCAACTGCAAACAGCACTCGGGGTGGATATGGTGCCGATTGTGCGGCTGATGCCAAACGTTAATGTTGCAATCAATCAAGGTATGACGGCTATGCAAGGGAATACAGCGAGTTTACCTGAGGCACGGGCAACTATCCGAGGTGTTTTTGAAAAATTAGGGGCAGTGATGATACTGCCAGAAGATAAGTTTAGTGTTTTTGTAGCCTTAGCCGGTAGTTCACCAGCGTTTATCTACTTATTTATCGACAGTTTGGCACGTGCTGGTGTTAAATATGGGTTGTCTAAGGCTCAAGCAACTGAGATTGCAGCGCAAGCCACATTGGGTAGTGCTCAAATGGTCCTTGATGCTGATCAATCGCCATTTGATTTGATCGATCAAGTTTCATCACCTGGTGGCACAACAATTGCTGGGCTATTAGCTATGGAAGAACATGGCTTGATTACGAGCGTGATCAAGGGCGTTGATGCGACGATTGCTAAGGATGAACAAGGTTCTTAAAAATAAAATAACGGGCGAAAACAAATTCAACATTTTGTTTTCGCCCGTTATTTAGTTATGAATAACTTAATTTTAAAAAGGGTTCAAAATGATTTCACTTAATCTCAAACTCAGCAATTTAGGCTAATTAGAGTATCATTTAATTGTACCTTATTAAATAATGTGCAATAAATAACAAGCATTTGATAAATTAGCTATTATTGTCGACCACTTCAATACCTAATACAGTTAGATGACCGTTGGCAATCAATTGAATGGTTAGATGTGCCATATGTTCGGGTGAAAAATTGCTATCGGTGTTAAGCCACCACTGGACGTTACTGATGAAAATCGCCGTCATGTAAGCGATGATGAAACTTGTTGGAATCAATGTTTGTCCCTGTTTGATCCGCAGCTTATCAAAGATTTCTGCATATTGATGCTTTAGCAGTTCTTGCAAAGTATTTTTTAGAATACTGACGTTTGTCGTGTTAACTAATGATTTGAAGAAGTCGTGGTTTTCTTGTACAAGGGTGAAAAATTGGGCTAGCATTTTATCCACTGAGGTCAAGGCGACCTTGCGATCTTTTGTCCAAATATCTGCACTAAGGACTTCCTTGATTGAAGTCAGGGCATTGGCAAAAATATAATGATAGAGGTCTTGCTTGTCCTTGAAATGCGCGTAAAAGGTAGCTCGATTGATCATCGCTTCATCGGCGATTTCCTGAACGGTGATTTGTTCGAAGCCTTCTGTACGAACGAGCTTTTGAAATGCTTCAACGATTAACTTACGTGTACGAATGACACGAAGATCTTGTTTATGACTCATCAACAAACCCTCTTTTTTCTTGCTTACGCAACAGATATAGCTAAAGTGATGTTTATGAAAACAGTATTGCGATATTGTTTATTGAATTCACTTATATTTGTTATAAACTTAACAAATAAAGTATAACAAACGTTGTGTTGGTTATTCAACGGCTGTTGTGGAAGTGGAGGTATTCAAATGACGCAAAAGCCCCTTTATGGTGGGATCGATGTTGGTTCGACCACCGTTAAATTAGTCGTTTTAGATGAAAACAACCAGTCATTATATGAAACTTACCAGAGGCATTATTCGGATGTTAAAACTGCGACCAAGAAAATCATTGCAGAGGCGAGTAGTCGCTTAGGTGAACAAACACCAATTCGCTTTACGATTACTGGTTCTGGGGGTATGGGTCTCGCTGAAGTATTAGATGTTAAATTTGTACAAGAGGTCATTGCGTGTACGCGAACAGTTGAGGTCATGATTCCGGACACGGATGTGGCTATCGAACTGGGTGGTGAAGATGCCAAGATCACCTTTTTTGATGGTGCTATGGAGCAGCGGATGAACGGTAGTTGTGCCGGTGGGACTGGGGCATTTATTGACCAAATGGCCTCGTTATTGAAGACTGATGCGGATGGCGTCAATGAACTGGCCAAAGACTTTAAGCATATTTATCCGATTGCTTCCCGCTGTGGCGTGTTTGCCAAAACAGATGTCCAGCCATTGATCAACGATGGGGTGTCTAAGAATGATATTGCCGCAAGTATTTTTCAAGCGGTCGTTAATCAAACGATTGCTGGCTTAGCATCCGGCCGTAAAATTCGGGGGAAAGTTGCTTTCTTAGGCGGACCACTTTACTTCATGAGTGAGCTACGGGCTCGTTTTGTCGATACACTAAATATTGCCCCTGAAGACGTTATTTTTCCCGAAAAGCCACAACTATTTGTCGCAAAAGGTGCGGCCCTCTATGCTCAAGACCAACCGACAACAACTTTTGACCGGTTATTAGATCATTTAGCCAATGACCAAACGAATGCGCTTAAGCTTAGCGATACTTTGCCGCCACTTTTTACATCTGAAGCTGAATTAGCTGAGTTTCGCCAACGTCACGATCAGGCAAAAGTCGATACTCGTGATTTAGACAGCTACCAAGGGGTGGCTTATTTGGGCATCGACGCTGGTTCAACGACTACCAAAGTTGCTCTGATGAGTGAAGACCATAAATTGCTTTACACTTGGTATGGTAAAAATGATGGCGATCCCTTGAAGAAAACAATGCAGATCCTAGCTGACTTGTACGCTAAGCTGCCTGAAAGTGTGACGATTGGTAAAACTTGTGTCACTGGCTACGGCGAGCAGCTGATCAAAAATGCGCTGCGGGCCGATCTTGGTGAAGTTGAAACAGTGGCGCATTATAAGGCGGCACATTTCTTCCAGCCGGACGTTGATTTTATTTTGGATATCGGTGGGCAAGATATGAAGGCTATGCATGTGAAAGACAATGCCCTTTCGACGATTCAACTCAACGAAGCTTGTTCTTCTGGCTGTGGTTCTTTCATCGAAACTTTTGCAGAATCATTGAAGTATGATGTTAAAGATTTTGCTAAAGTGGCTTTATTAGCAAAACAACCTGCTGATTTGGGATCTCGCTGTACCGTATTTATGAATTCAAAGGTGAAGCAGGTTCAAAAAGAAGGCGCCACGATTGGTGATATTTCTGCAGGATTGTCCTATTCTGTCATTAAGAATGCACTTTACAAGGTCATTAAAGTACGACGGCCTGAAGATCTTGGACAACATATTGTTTGCCAAGGTGGTACTTTCTATAATGAAGCGGTCTTACGGGCTTTTGAACAGATCAGTGGTCATGAGGTCATTCGCCCGAATATCGCTGGATTGATGGGGGCTTATGGGGCGGCAATCATTGCCCAAGAAGCGTACCAAACCGGGGACGTGACGACCCTTTTGAATACGGCTGAAATGGGTCAGTTTACGGCTGAAAAGGAATATATGCACTGCGGCCTGTGTGAAAACAACTGTCAATTGACGGTAACCGTCTTTAATGATGGTCGGCGCTTTGTCACGGGCAATCGTTGTGAACGTGGTCAAGCTAAGGGTATGCAGATCAAGTTAAGACAAAAGAATACCAAGATCAATCTTGTTAAAGAAAAGTATAAGCTCTTGTTTAGCTATCGGCCGTTACGCAAGAAATTAGCAACGCGAGGTGTCATCGGCATCCCACGGGTCTTGAATATGTATGAAAATTATCCTTTGTGGGCGACTTTCTTTAAAGAACTTGGTATTCGAGCAGAATTGTCGCCGCGTTCCAATAAGGCATTATTTGAACAGGGCATTGAAACGATCCCTAGCGATACCGTTTGCTATCCAGCCAAAATGACGCATGGGCATGTGATGGCATTAATCCATAAAGGTATCAAGACGATTTTCTATCCCGGTGTCGTTTACGAACGGGAAGAAAATAGTCAAGCACGTAATCATTTTAATTGCCCGATTGTACAGAGTTACTCAGATGTGATCCGTAATAATGTGGATGAAATTCGTGATGGTCAAATCGACTATCGCAATCCTTACTTGAATTTGGCTGATGAAAAATCAGCAGTTAAGAATTTATTCCTGACTTTTCAAGACTATGGCGTGACTGAAGCTGAGGTTCGAGCTGCCTTTGAAAAAGGTATGGCGGAATTAGATCATTTTAAACAGCAGATCCATAATCGTGGCGAAGAAGTCTTGATGCGACTCCATGAAAAGAATGAACGAGCCATCGTGCTGGCAGGCCGGCCGTACCATTTGGATCCCGAAATCAATCATGGTATTTCTCAAATCATTACTCAGGAGGGCTTTCATGTTTTGACAGAAGATAGCATTTCCCATTTGGGGGATGTTAAGGGGTTACGGGTTGTCAATCAGTGGGTCTATCATGCGCGCTTATATGCAGCAGCTGAAGTTGTCGCTAAGGAACCAAACCTAGAATTAGTCCAGTTGAATTCCTTTGGTTGTGGGCTAGACGCAATTACCACCGATCAAGTTGGCGAAATCCTAGCGCAGCACAACAAACTCTATACATTACTGAAAATTGACGAAGGGTCTAATATGGGCGCTATTCGGATTCGTTTGCGGTCGCTAAAAGCTGCCATTAATGAACGGCAAAAACGCCATATTTTGCCTAAAAAGTTATATGACATGCCGGAACCAATTCCATTCACGAAAGAAATGCGGCAAAAACATACGATTTTAGTGCCAATGTTGTCACCGATTCATCAAGATGGTTTGGTGGATACAGCTTTGAATGAGTCGGGTTACCGGGTCGTTACTTTGCCAGCCCATGACCCTAAAGCGGTGGATGAAGGTTTGAAATTCGTGAACAACGATGCCTGCTATCCAGCGATTATTTCCATCGGTCAAATGATTGAAGCCTTAAAGAGCGGCCAATATGATTTGGACAACATTTCTGTTCTAATGACGCAAACTGGCGGCGGCTGCCGGGCAACGAATTATATTCCGCTGATTCGCAAAGCATTACGAGATGCAGGTTTCCAGCAAGTACCAGTCATCTCTTTATCTATGGGTAACCAGGGCACAGAAAAAACCGGTGATGGCTTTAAATTGAGTCCAATGTTGCTGAAACGCTTAGCAATTGCTTTCTTGTATGGCGATTTGTTTGAACGCGTGGTTTATCGAACCCGGCCATATGAACAAGAAGCTGGTCAAGTTAATCAGCTGCATACGCAATGGTTATCATTGGTGCAGGATAATGTCAAGAACGGTAGTCTACGGGAATTTAAACGTAACGTGAAACAAATTGTAGCTGATTTTGACTCCGTACCACTACGTAACATTCAAAAGCCAAAAGTTGGCATTGTAGGAGAGATCTTGGTCAAATATTCACCAATTGCCAATAACAATATTGTCTCACTGTTAGAAAATGAAGGTGCTGAAGCGGTTGTGCCCGATATTGCCGGCTTCATGAACTATTCACTGTATAATCAAAAAATCAAACATGAACAATTTGGTTTATCCTTGAAATCTGAGGTATTGGCAAATGCCGGTATTAAATTGGTTTATCAGCTGCAAAAGCCAATGCAGCAGGCTTTAGAACAGTCGAGACGGTTTACTGGGATTACCAAGATTGAGACTTTGGCTGCTTCAGCTAGTAAGATCTTGAATTTAGGCAACCAAACGGGTGAAGGTTGGTTCTTAACCGGTGAAATGATCGAATTGTTAGATGATGGTGTGGATAATATCATTTGTATGCAACCCTTTGGCTGTCTACCAAACCATGTCGTGGGCAAAGGCGTGATCAAAGAATTGCGGCGGCAATATCCGAAGGCAAATATTGCACCGATTGACTATGATCCTGGTGTTTCCGTAGTCAATCAATTGAATCGAATTCGGTTGATGTTAGCTTCAGCTAATAAAAACATGCCAAAAGCAGACGCGCCTGATGCAATGATCCAACAACAGCCAACACCAAACCAGCAGACCGTAACGGTGTATGCTAAGCAAAAATAGAAGAAGCTATTGGTGAAGTGCACGTTAGACTTCATCAATAGCTTTTTTGCTATGCTGAAATGTGTTTTGAAATTATCAACCTTTGTAAACGCGCTCCAAAGGGTAACTTCGTCACCTAACATCGAATGCTTCAAATGGAAAGGACACCATTTAGAAGCATTCTTGTTAGTGCTCCGAAATTGCCCACCCTTTGTCGCGCTCTTTTTATATTGATTTGTTGGTCTATACCGATTATACTGTAGGTAATAAATCTTATTTGTGTAAAAGGAGTGGCAGCATGTGTGCTAAAGTTTTGAAACACGTGGTAATTTATACTGGCGAGGAAAAAATTCAGGACGGTTATGTTCGATTTACAAATAAAATTTTAGATGTTGGTCCTGTTGCTGATTATCATGCTCAAGCAGGGGATGAAGTTGAAATTTTGCGTGATCGCATTTTAGTACCTGGTTTCATTGACGTACATGCACACGGTGGTTATGGTTTTGATGCCATGGATGGCGATCCAGAACAAATTGCCACAATGGCGCATAAAATGATGACTAACGAAGGGGTTACGACTTTATTTGCCACAACCATGACACAATCTAACGATAATATTGACCATGCCATGGCGGGCGTTAAAGTTGCAGCTGAAAAGAATCCCGTCATTCAAGGGGTTCATTTGGAAGGGCCATTTATCTCAGCAACGTTCAAGGGCGCCCAACCAGAACAATTTATTAAGGATCCTAATGTAGAGCTATTAGCTCATTGGAATGAATTATCTGGTAACCGGGTCAAATTGATCACTTATGCGCCTGAAGATGAGGGTGCCCAAGCCTTTGAAGACTATTGCTTGTCTCATGGTATCGTCCCATCTGTTGGGCACAGTAATGCCACTCGGGAACAGTTGCTACACAGTAAAGCAACACACGTCACACACTTATATAATGCACAGCGAGAATTTAAACATCGTGAACCTGGTGTGACTGGGCATGCAATGTTGGAAAATAATATGTATGCGGAATTAATTTGTGATGGTTTCCATATTGTGCCAGATATGATTAAATTAGCTTATGAACAAAAAGGCGTGGATCGAATCGAACTCGTTACCGATTCAATGCGTTCTAAAGGAATGCCTGAAGGTGAAAGCGAGTTGGGTGGTCAAAAAGTATTTGTTAAAGATAAACAAGCCCGCTTGGCTGATGGAACATTAGCTGGCTCTGTTTTACAATTTCCAGACGCATTCGTAAACATTATGCGTTTCACGGGCTGCTCTATTGCTGATGCTGTCCAAATGTCTAGCGTGAACCAAGCCAATGAATTTGGTCTAGAGCATAAGGGCTACATTCTGCCAGGTAAAGATGCAGATATGAATTTATTTGATGGGGCATTAAATCTCAAAACGACTTATAGTTTTGGTCAAGCCTTCCACGCAGAAAAATAGGGGATGACTTAAGTGCGCTCACCAATTTATATTGAAATACACAATCGAATACGTAAAGATATTGAGTCTGGTAAGTGGCAAGTTGGACAACGCATTCCAGCTGAGCGTGACTTAGCAGAGACTTTTGGTGTCAGTCGGATGACCTTGCGTCAAGCCATTAAAACATTAGTTGATGAAGGTATTTTAGAACGCCACGTTGGATCTGGGACTTACGTGGCGAGTCAAAAAGTCCAAGAGAAAATGTCGGGGATCACTAGTTTTACGGATCTCATGCAAGCGCAAGGTAAAGTGCCGTCAAGTAAAACTATTTCCTATCATATGGCAAGTCCAACGCTAAGTGAGATCGAGCGCTTAGAATTACCTGATGGCAATCAGGTTTTACGTATGGAACGAATTCGGTATGCTGACGGGGTGCCAATCAGTTTTGAAACAGCGGCTGTGCCAGCGGATTTGATTGAAGGCTTTTCAAAAGAAGAAGTAACTGCATCACTTTACCATGCTTTAGAAACTAAAGGTGGTTACCGATTAGGTGGTGCCCAACAAACGGTTTCAGCAACATTGGCTTCTGAAAGAATCGCCGACTATCTAAAAGTCAAACGTAATGATGCTATTTTAAAATTACGTCAGGTTTCATTTTTAGATTCTGGTCGACCATTTGAGTACGTCCGTACCGAATATGTTGGTGATCGGTTTGAATTTTATCTTGAGCGTTAAAATAATTTAAAATTAAGTGTGCATCTGAGTAATAATTGATTACTGCCTTTGAAGTATTTTTAGAAACAGGCAGTCAGGGTGGCTGAGACAAGACTAACATTTTGTTTTCAGCCACGTTTTTGGTTTACGAATGTTTTCATATTAAATATATTACAAAAGTCAACGGCCTTGATTCTGTGAATACTCCGCCACTGATTATTTTTTATCTCACGCGCTCGAGTTGTTGGATTATGCCCACCATGGCGACAAGTGAGGGATTATTTAAATATCAACGAAAATTCCGGATTTGGTTAGCTTAATATATGGTTTTGTGATAGAATTTTTTAGGTACTTTTGTAATCTCCCAGGAGGAAAAAATGGTTAATTCCAGTAAGAAATACAAGACACTGACTAAAAAGTTATTTATATTATTTATCGTTTTACAGCCGTTCTTGGATATTTACTTTTTCTATGTCCCACCGTTATCCAAAATGCTGTCCTTTTCAGTTCCAACAATTATTCGGATCTTGTTTATTTTTATCATTGGCTTACTATTCGTTTTTAGTGAGCGTAATCATAAAATGAATTGGTTTATTCTCGGATACGGGGCTTTATTGCTTGTTTATTTTGTACTTCATGTCTGGAATGCAAAGCACTTCTATACTTTTGCGACAAATAATCTGAATTATTCCACAGCGGGAGAACTCTTTTATTTGGTTCGGATGATTATTCCACTGTTTGTTATCTTATTAGCTTATCAAATCAAAATTAATCGTAAGCTTTTTTTACGTGTGATCGTTACGTTAACATTACTCGTTTCTGGTAGTATTGTTTTAACTGATTTATTTGGTTTTGCACTCGCATCCTATGGTAGTAAATGGATCAACGGGAACTTTTTCAGTTGGTTTAACGTGAATACTGGATTTACGTATTGGGATACAGCGGCTAAAAGCTTTTTCTACTATGCTAATGCAGTTTCGGCATTAGAACTCTTGCTAGCGCCGATTGTTTTTTACTACATGTTTACGACTTTTAACTGGCGTTCGATCAGTTTGACCTTTATTCATATTTGGGCCATGTTTATTTTAGGCACTAAAACAGCTACATTTGGGGTATTGATCTCAATTTTTGGTTCGTTTGGGTTATATTTCTTGTTCCGTTACTTTAGGGATAAACAGCCACTGCGAAAGGGTACGATCTGGGTCTTTATTGGGTTAGTGCTCTTTAGTGGAGTCGTACTGCCATTTTCGCCAACCTTGAATCGACAACAAGTAGATAATGTGGTGGTTACGAGTCGTGAAGGTTCTAAAAAGACGGCTGAGAAGCGGGATCGCTTTTTGAAGCAACAATTCGCACTCGCGATGAAAGGGACTAAAAAAGATTTAGCACCGATCATCAAAAATAATTACGTCGATTATGGCTTGCAGGCGAAATTTGTTGAGGGTGGTTACTCTTATAAAATTGATCCGATGTTCTGGTATGACATTATGACCAAGTGGCCAGCTGCAGATCGGGCTAACTTCCGTAAATTAGAAGAAGCACAGTTGAAACGCGTCAAAGAAATCAACCATAATCATTGGGATGATTGGCTGGGGATTACTTATACACGAATGAACCATGTATTCAATTTAGAACGTGATTTTGTTTCCCAGTGGTACAGTATGGGTTATCTAGGTGTCTTATTATTAGTGATGCCTTATGTGTTTTTGATGCTTTATGGTATTTATTTGATTCTAAAACAGCGCCGTGAATTGATGACTTATTGGCATGTGACGCTATTGTTTGGGGTCGTGTTAGTACTCGCAATTTCATTTTATAGTGGTAATGTGTTAGATTTTCTATCTGAATCAACGATTTTAGCATTTATTGAAGGATACTTTATCTCTAGTTTGCGGCATGGTGATGCGAACTAAATTTAATTAAGTGGTGGCAAAATGAGTGACGTAAAAGTAGCAGCAGTCGTGGTAACATTCAATAAGTTGGACCTGCTTAAAGAGAATTTAGCAGCAATTCGCCAACAAACCACGCCAGTCAACCATATCATTGTGATCGATAATCATTCAACGGATGAAACACCGGATTATCTTAAACAACAGACTGACTTGATCAATATTCGTACGGATGAGAATTTAGGTGGCGCTGGTGGCTTTAATCGTGGGTTAAAAGCTTTCATGAGTGAAACCCATGACGACCTTGCTTGGATCATGGATGATGATACGATGCCGCAGCCTGATGCTTTGGCTAAGTTATTGAATGCTGGTCAAAAGGTTACTGACTATGGCTTCTTGTGTAGCAATGTCAAGTGGACGGATAACATGCCAAGTTTGATGAACATTCCTAACGTTCAAAAAACAGGCTGGAATTTAATCGCGGAAAAGGGTTTGATCAATGTGCAGAGCTGTTCCTTTGTTTCTGTGTTGATTCCACGAAAGGTCATTCAAAAAATCGGCTACCCGATTTCTAAGTTCTTCATTTGGGGTGATGATTTTGAATATACCTTGCGCATTACGACCACTGATCTAAAAGAAAATGGCTATTTTGTGGGTGATAGTATTGCCATTCATAAAATGAAAGCCAATCTGCCAGTGGATATTCTACACGAGGCAAATGGCAATCGAATCGACCGCTTCTTTTATAATTACCGAAACCTTTATTACATCTCTAAAAAGCAAGGTGGCCGTTTCTTACTACGGCATATTGTGACTGCCTTATATACTTTAGTTAAAGTACCATTTGTGAGTCCTAATCGCCGCTTAAAGCGCATGGGACTGATCTTACATGGCTTATTTGCCGGTATGGTATTTAAGCCAGAAATTGAATATCCCAAGTCAAATTAATTTAATTTGCATCAAAGAGAAAGTAGGGTATGCTATGAAATATTTAATCGTTGGAACTGGGTTGTTTGGCTCTATTTTTGCCAATGAAGCTGTTAAACATGGGCATCAAGTACAAATGATCGAACGCCGAAACCATATCGCTGGGAATGTTTACACTGAAAATATTGATGGTATCCAAGTTCATAAATACGGGGCACATATTTTCCATACTAGTCAAAAGAAGATTTGGGATTATGTACAACAATTTGCTGAATTTAATCGGTATACGAATGAACCAGTTGCAAATTATAAAGGTGAAATTTACAATTTGCCCTTTAATATGAATACCTTTAATAAAATGTGGGGTGTAACCACACCTGAAGAAGCCAAAGCTAAGATTGACGAGCAGCGACAGGTATTGCAGGGTAAAAAACCAACCAATCTGGAAGAACAAGCAATTTCTTTGATTGGAACGGATATTTACGACAAGCTGGTCAAAGGGTATACAGAGAAACAATGGGGTCAAAAAGCGACTGAATTACCAGCTTTTATTATTCGGCGGTTACCGGTCCGTTATATTTATGACAATAATTATTTCAATGATCCTTACCAAGGGATTCCAATTGGCGGTTATACACAGATCGTTGAAAAATTATTGGATGATCCAAAAATTGAAGTTCAGATCAATACAGATTTCTTTGATAATAAAGATCATTATTTAAAAGATTATGACCGGGTCGTTTATACTGGGATGATTGATCAATTCTTTGATTATCGCTTGGGCACATTGGCCTATCGTAGCTTGCGCTTTGAAGAAGAGGCATTAGATATGGATAATTACCAAGGCAATGCTGTGGTTAATTATACCGATGCTGAAACCCCATTTACGCGGATCATTGAGCATAAACATTTTGAATTTGGGCGTGGTAATAAACATCAAACGATTATTACCCGTGAGTACCCTCAAGATTGGGTTAAAGGTGCGGAACCTTATTATCCAGTAAATAATCAAGAAAATGATACTTTATTCAAACAGTATCGTGACTTAGCTGAAACGGAAGCCCCAAATGTTTTGTTTGGTGGTCGGCTAGGGCAATATAAGTATTTCAATATGGATCAAGTCATTTTATCTGCTCTACAAGCAGCTGGGCGTGAGTTTAAAGACTAAGTTCTTGATTAGATAAAAAGGCGGCCCTAAAAAAAGAGAATCAGTGACAGATGTTTGGGTGTTTCTGTCGTTGGTTCTCTTTTTATTGAAAGGGCGTGAGGTAAGAGGTACTCAGCACCTGAGTACGAATTAAGAATTGCGAAAAATGAGGGACTTTCCATTTGAGCCATAATAAATAGAGAGCGAAAACAAAACATGAGTTTCGTCTCGCCCTCAAATGAAGTGTACTGGTCAGAAATGTAGTTGGTAAGTAATTTCTTGTTTTTTGGTTTCACTGCGTTGAAGATAGGTGTCACCGAAGCCGTCATGATTGATAGCATCTGGGAGCGTCTGAACTTCTAGCGCCACACCAATGTGCGGTTGGCCTGGGCCATTGACATAGTTCATATCGGGTGTAAAGGCATTGGCAGTAAAGACAATCAGAGCATTTGCATCAGCATAAAAGTCAACACGTCGATCTGTAGCAGGATCAGATAATGAGGCCAGCGGTGTTGTTTCAGAGTGGTCATTGATCACAAAGGCATCGTCAAACCCTTTTTCTGGTGTATCTTGCAGTTTAGCTAGAGCTTCACCAAGCTTAGTCGGCGTGGATAAGTCAAAAGCAGTACCAGCATTAGGCGTAAACTTGCCAGTAGGGATCTTTTCACTGGTGATTTCAAGATGGCTGTCAGAGTTCACTTGAAGGTATTGGTCGTTAATGGTAGTTGAACCAGCCAAGTTAAAATACAAGTGATAAGTTGGATTAAATAACATGTCTGTATCGGATTTAGCTTGAAATTCAACTTTTAGTTGATTATCATTGGTTAACATATAATGAACGGCTACCTGCATTGTTCCAGGAAAGTCCCAGTCATCATTGGCAAAAGTGTGATGTAGCGTTAAAGTTGCTGTATCTGAAGTTTGGGCTAACTCACCTTGCCACTGGACGGAATGAAAGCCATGAGGGCCGCCATGCAGCAAGTTTTTACCTTCATTTGGGGTTAAATGATACTCGTGTGTACCAAGCGTAAATGTTGCTTGACCAATACGACCAGCTACGGGTCCAATCATCATGTTGGTATAGGCGGCATTAGCATAATAATCAGCGGTGTGGGGAAATGACAACAGAATATTGTGCTTTTGCCCCTGTTTATCGGGCACATTGATTTGATGGACAATGCCACCCTGACTTAGAATCGTAACGGAAACGTTATTGTCATTTTCTAAGGTATAAGCGGTGACGGGTTTTTCTAAATAAGTGTCAAATTGTTTTTCTGATGCGTACATATATTAAAGCCCACTTTCGTTTTTAGTTTCTTTATGAAGCGTAAATTGCATTTATAAAACGTTTTCAATATAATGGTTATACGGACAAATGTCAAATCGAAAATTTTTATTGGGAGAGTTAATGGTGACAAAAAAATACGAATTAGTTGGAAATGGTGTTAAGGAGAAGATTCTTGATGGGACATATAAAATAAATGATAAGTTACCTACTGAATCAGAATTAATGTCAATGTATGATGTTAGTCGTTACACCGTGCGTCGAGCAATGAGCGATCTTGAGAACGAACACTATGTTTATCGCATTCAAGGTGGTGGCATGTTTGTCAATGACTGGCGCTCAGCTGAAGAAAACAATAATACCAATCAGATGATTGGCATTATTACAACGCACATCGCAGATTATATTTTTCCCAATATTATTAGTGGTGCTGATCAGATCATTTCAGATAATGGATTTGGGTTAGCTTTGTCCAACACACACAATGATCCTAAAAGAGAACGAAAAGCATTAATGTCCATACTTAACAGTAATGTGGTGGGCTTGATCGTCGAACCAACGCGGAGTACCATGCCAGCGAGTAATTTAGATTTGTATCTACAGATCGAACAAAAGCGACTGCCAATGGTATTTATTAATGCCCAATATCCTAATTTGAATGCTGTATCTGTGACTACGGATGATTTTAAAGGGGTCAAGAAATTAACAGAGTATCTTTTTTCTATTGGCCATCGACGCATATTAGGTGTTTTCCAAGTGGACGATCAACAGGGGATGGATCGGATGGCTGGCTTTACAGCGGCCTTCCAAGCGGCTTCCGGCCTTGAACTTAATAGTAGTGTCATTATGTACCAATCTTCAGATCACCGTAAGAATATTCTAGCACAGGTTGAAGATTATCTGAATTTAAACGTCGCACGCCGACCAACCGCCATTGTTTGTTATAATGATGAGCTAGCTTTTCAGGTGGTTGATAGTGTAAAGTCTGAGGACCTATCCGTGCCCGATGATATTTCAATTACGGGTTTTGATAACTATTATTTAGGCGAATACTTTGATCCAACTTTAACAACTTTAACGCATGAAAAAGAAAAAATGGGCCATGATGCAGCAAATTTATTGATCAGCATGTTACACCATAAAAAAGTATCATCAATTGTTTATGAACCAGATTTACTGATTCGCAACTCAACTAAAGCAACTTCTAAAAATAAATAAATGAAAATTTCTATGAAAAGCCTATATCATTAGGCTTTATTTTTTTAAATAAAAATAATTATACTGATAATAGAAAATACGGGTTTATTTATACGTATAAATATTTTATACTAAATTTGTTCTTAGATGAAAACGCTATCCAAATTTTTCATTCTAGACCTCGCTGTTTATTAATTTAGGAGGTTCATCGTGTGAGTAAAGAAAATATCATTCGTCAGATCAAAGCTGGTCAAACATCCCTGGGGATTGAACTTGGATCAACTCGGATCAAGGCCGTTTTGATTGTTGATGATTATCAAACTATCGCTTCAGGAAGTTTCAACTGGGAAAACGAACTTAAAAACAAAATTTGGACCTATTCAACTGAACTTGTTTGGAAGGGTATTCAAGCAAGCTATGCGGAAATGAGCCAAGAAGTTGAAAAAGAATATGGTATTCAACTTGAAAAAATTGGCTCGATTGGTATTAGCGCCATGATGCATGGCTATATGCCGTTTGATAGTCAAGGTAACTTACTAGTACCGTTTAGAACTTGGCGCAATAACATCACTGAAGAAGCAGCCAATTACTTGACTGACTTATTCAATTTCAACATTCCGCAACGTTGGAGTGTGGCGCATCTTTATCAAGCCATCTTGAATCAAGAAGATCATGTTAAGGATATTGATTTCATCACCACTTTAGCTGGCTATGTTCATTGGCAATTATCTGGACAAAAAGTTTTAGGGATTGGGGATGATTCAGGTATGTTCCCAATCGATTCTAAGACTAAAACTTATGATACCAAGCGGCTTCAACAATTTGGTGAGATTAAATCGGTACGGCAATATCACTGGACGTTAGAAGATATTTTACCTAAACCTTTGATGGCAGGGACACAGGCTGGCACGTTGAATCCGATTGGTGCGCAGCTTTTAGATCCAACGGGAACCTTAAAAGCTGGTGCTGTAATGGCGCCACCTGAAGGGGACGCTGGTACTGGTATGGTTGGCACTAACAGTGTGCGGAAACGTACGGGTAATATCTCTGCTGGAACATCAGCTTTCTCAATGGTGGTTTTAGATCAAGCCTTAAATAAAGTACATCGCGATATCGATATGGTGACAACGCCTGATGGAGCAGATGTTGCTATGGTACACACGAATAATTGTTCTTCTGATATTAATGCCTGGGTCAGCTTGTTCCGTGAATTTGCGGAAGCTATTGGCCATCCATTAAGTCCAAATGAATTGTACAAAGTACTATTTAATAGTACCAAAGAAAGTGATCCTAGTTGTGGTGGCTTGATCAATATTGGTTACTTGTCTGGTGAAAATATCACTAACATGCCAGAAGGACGGCCATTGTTCGTTCGGACACCAAATAGTGATTTCAATTTAGGTAACTTTATCAAGACACATCTTTATTCAGCCTTTGCCCCATTGAAAATCGGGATGGATATTTTGAGCAAAGAAGAAAATATTCACACTGATAATATGGTCGCTCAAGGTGGTCTGTTCAAAACACCAATCATTGGGCAACAAGTTCTGGCTGATGCTTTGGATACGCCGATCACTGTGATGAGTACCGCTGGTGAAGGTGGACCTTGGGGCATGGCTGTTTTAGCAACATTCGTCCGTGAAGGTCAAGGCCAAAAACTTGAGGATTATCTCGATCAGAAAGTATTTGCGAATCCAGAATCCTCAACCATTGCACCTGATCCTAAGGGCGTTGAAGGCTTCAATACGTTTATTGAGGCTTATAAAAAATCATTACCAATTGAATCCACGGCAATTCGTTCGGTTAGTGTGCTAAATCAATAATGAAAGGTGTCCATTATGTTAGAAGATCTAAAAAAAGAAGTCTATGAAGCCAATATGCAATTGCCTAAGTTAGGGTTAGTAACCTTTACTTGGGGGAATGTCTCCGGAATCGATCGTGAAAAAGGGCTATTTGTCATCAAGCCATCTGGGGTAGATTACGAAGATCTAACATCCGACGACATGGTGGTTGTGAACTTAAAAGGCGAAGTTGTGGAAGGCAAAATGAATCCTTCTAGTGATACGCCAACACACACGGTATTGTATAACGAATTTCCTACTTTAGGCGGGATCGTACATACCCATTCACCTTGGGGCGTTGCCTTTGCCGAAGCTGGGATGGATATTCAAGCATTAGGAACGACCCATGCGGATACGTTCTATGACGATGTTCCAGTTTCTGATGCATTGACAAAAGAAGAAATCGAAAGCGCTTATGAAGAAAATACGGGTAAAGTTATCGTACGGACCTTCAAAGAACGCGGCTTAGATCCAGATGCTGTCCCAGCCGTTTTGGTACGTCAGCATGGGCCATTTGCCTGGGGACCAACGCCAGCTAAAGCTGTTTATAATGCGAAAGTTCTCGAAGTTGTCGCTGAAATGAACTATCATGCTTTGACTTTGACACATGACAATATTCATGTGCCACAATTCCTACTTGATAAACATTACTACCGTAAGCATGGTAAAAATGCCTATTACGGCCAAAATAATGCTAAATCTAAAGATCACGCAACACACGAAAAATAGGGTTCAATTAATTAACTATTAAGGAGAGATTTACATGTTAGAAATTCCGAATTATAAGTTCTGGTTCGTCACAGGTAGTCAACATTTATATGGTGAAGAACAGTTAAAATCTGTTGAAAAAGATGCCCGTGAAATCGTTGATAAACTAAATGCGTCTGGCAAGTTGCCTTATCCAATTGAATTCAAAGAAATTGCTACAACAGCTGATAATATCACTCAATTGATGAAAGATGTGAACTATAATGACGAAGTTGCTGGTGTCATTACTTGGATGCATACTTTCTCTCCTGCTAAGAACTGGATTCGTGGGACTAAATTATTGCAAAAACCGTTACTGCATTTAGCAACGCAATTCTTAAACAACATTCCTTATGACACCATTGACTTTGATTATATGAACTTAAACCAAAGTGCCCATGGTGATCGGGAATACGGTTTTATCAATGCTCGTTTGCAGAAGAATAACAAGATTATTTATGGCTTCTGGGGCGATGAAGACGTCCAAGACGAGATCGCTCGCTGGGAAGATACAGCCGTTGCTTATGACGAAAGCTTCAAGATCAAGGTTGCTCGTTTTGGCGACAACATGCGTAATGTGGCCGTTACTGAAGGTGACAAAGTTGAAGCTCAAATTCAATTTGGCTGGACAGTAGACTACTATGGTATCGGTGATTTAGTTGAAGAAATCGGTAAAGTTAACGAGGCTGATGTCGATAAATTATATCAAGAATTACAAGACAAATATGACTTTGTAACTGGCGATAATGATCCTAAAGTTTATGAAGATCATGTTAAAGAACAATTACGCCAATACTTTGGTATCAAGTCCTTCTTGGAGAAAGGTAACTACTCTGCCTTCACCACAAACTTTGAAGATCTTTGGGGTATGAAACAATTACCTGGTTTAGCTGCACAATTATTAATGGCTGACGGCTATGGCTTTGGTGCTGAAGGTGACTGGAAGACGGCTGCTTTGACACGCTTATTGAAGATCATGGCCCATAATAAGGGCACAGCCTTCATGGAAGATTACACACTTGACTTACGTAAAGGCCATGAAGCTATTTTGGGCTCGCACATGCTTGAAGTTGACCCATCTATTGCTAGCACAAAACCACGGGTTGAAGTACACCCATTAGATATTGGTGGCAAAGATGATCCTGCACGTTTGGTCTTTGATGGTTCAGAAGGCGATGCTATTGATGTTACGATCTCTGACTTTGGTGATGAATATCGGATGGTCATGTACGCTGTTGACGGTAACAAGCCAGAAGCAGACACACCACATCTACCAGTTGCCAAACAATTATGGACACCAAAAGTTGGCTTGAAGAAAGGTGCTCATGACTGGATCGAAAATGGTGGCGGCCACCATACTGTCTTCTCATTTGCTTTAACAGCAGAACAATTAGAAGACTTAGCTAAAATGTTTAACTTACATTTCATTAATATTGATTAGAATCAGAGCGTGACAAAGGGAGGTCAGCGACCGAGCACCAACAAGAATGACGATAAATGGTGTATTGTCCATTTAAGACATTTGATGTTGGGTGACGTCGTTGCCCTTTGGCACGCGTTTAGAATCAGAGCGTGAGTGAAGCTGGGCAGCTTTGGCGCATTAACCACAATTGTGCAGATGAAGCCATCAGCTTCAGCCAACAATTAGGGTTAAGTAACAAAGCTAGCTTCACGAACGCGTTTAGAACCAGAGCGTAACAAAAGGCATTTAGAGACTGAGCACTAACGAAAATCACGATAAATGGTGAACTTGCCATTTGAGTGATTTGCAGTTAGGTGATGTCTCTGCCTTTTGGCACACGTTTCAAAACACATAAGCAACAAGTTTTAGACATCAAATACGTTTTTGAACAGCCTCCAAACTATTCCAAGCGTATTGTCATAACAACAAATTTCAAAAATCAAATCACACAAATACACTTACAAATTTCACAGTCATACAAATAAATAAGAGTTCGGAGCAACTTACATCGGCAGTAAGTTGTTTCGGGCTCTTATGTAATCAACAAATGTATTCGCTTTATTTTAGAAACAATTCGGCAAAGGGCAACGACGTCACCCAACAGCGACTGACTCAAATGGGAAATTCACCATTTATCGTCATTCTTGTTGGTGCTCCGTCGCTGACCGCCCTTTGTCACGCTCTAAACGCGCTCGAATCATCAGTTTTTTCACACAACTACGCCTTACTCGTGGGACAATTCACCCACAGCGTAAGCCTAGGTTGGTGCTCAAAAACTACCCGATGACTCTCACGCTCTGTTCTAAACGCGCTCGTGAAGCTAGTTTTGTTACCTAACCCCAATAGTTGGCTGAAGCTGGCGCTTCATCTGCACAATTTGGGTTAGTGCGCCAAAACTGCCCAGCTTCACTCACGCTCTTTTTTCTTTGCGCATGAGCCACATAAATTTAGGGATGGCTAGCATGCGTTTAAAGCGGGTGGGTTCTTTTAATAAACGATAGAACCACTCTAAATGAGCGTCTTGAAAGACTTTTGGCGCCCGCTTAGTCATGCCGGATAGGACATCGAAGCTGCCGCCAACGCCCATCCAAATAGCTTGGGCTTGCGTCAAGTTCTGCTTGATCCAGTTTTCTTGTTTGGGATAGCCAAGGCCAACAAAAATCAATTGGGGTTGTTTATCGTGGATATCAGCTAAAATCTGGGTATCCTCTTTAAAATAACCATCGTGATAGCCAACTAGATCGATGCCAGGATATTGTTGCTGAACTTTTGTCACGACTGCGGCCATGACTTCTGGTTTGGCACCCAGTAGATAGACCCGCAGGTGCTGGGTGTTGGCCTTTTCTAATAGGGCAACCATGGTATCATAGCCAGTAACACGTTCTGGTAATGGCTGATGAATTGTTTGGGCCGCCTTGATTATCCCAATGCCATCTGGTGTAATATAATCAGCGGCTTTTATGATCGCCTTGTATTCGGGATGATCTTTGGCATATAAAACAATTTCGGGATTTGCAGTTACGATAAAGCGTCGTTTTTTTTGATCAATATCGGTTTGTAATTGGGTTAAAAATTCTTGATTTGTGGCCTTAATAAAGGGAACATCCATGACCGTTACAGTCGAAAAGGACATGTACTCACTCCTAATTCATAATGGCTTTATTATAGCAAAAATTAAATTAAAAAAATGCGACGGAGGCAATATTTTGAAAATCTTACTCGTCAACGCTGGTAATGAGACCGGCGGCGGTCGAACGCACATCGTTCAATTGATCGGTGCGTTGAATAAAATAGAAGATATTAGTGCAGAATTATTGGTTTTTGAGGATGGTGCGGTTGCCAAGATGGCTCGGGAACATGATGTGAAAACGACGGTGATTCCCCAAAGTTCGCAAATGGATATGAGCGTCATTGGCAAGTATCGTCAATTTGTACAAGACCATGACTTTGACATTGTCCATACCCACGGGCCCCGGGCAAATGTGCTGACCCGCTTTATTTATAAGCAGATCTCAGCGACTTGGGTCGTTACCGTGCATAGTGAACCTAAAGTCGATTTCTTAAACAAGGGTATCAAAGGCACGATCTTCTATAAATTAAATGTCTCTGCCCTTAAAAAAGCCAAACATCTATATTTGATTACGAATTACTTCCATGATGAACTGATTGGTTACGGTATTCCTGAGACAAAAATGACGCCGATTTTTAATGCTATCAACTTTTTTGATGGTCCGGTGGCAAAAAAAGAGCACGAAGCGTTCAATATTTTAAATGTGGCCCGTGTGGTTGTTGTGAAAAACCAAGCCTTATTGTTGCGAGCTTTGGCCAAAGTTAATTTCGATTATCGACTAACAGTGTTGGGCAATGGGCCTTTAGAAGCAGATTTAAAACAGCTTGCTCAAGAGCTTGGTATCGCTAAAAAAGTGAACATTGCAGGTTTCACGGAAGATCCCACCCCTTATTATGAAGCAAGTGATTTATTCGTACTACCATCAACGTCTGAAGGTTTTCCCACGGTCTTATTAGAAGCGGCTAATTACGAATTGCCAAGTATTGCCACGAATGTTGGTTCTGATGAAGAAGTGATTCCTAATGAAGATACGGGCTGGATTTTCAAGAGCGAAGATGAAGCCCAACTCGTTAAAGACTTAAATCAGGCCTACCAAGAATATGAACAGGGGACCTTGACGCAACGGGGCCAGGTTTTCAAGACCTTTGCCAGCAGTCATTTTTCCGTAACGCATTTAGCACAAAAGATGATTGCTCTGTATGAAGCAGCACAGAACAAATAATAGTTTTGTTTGGAAAAAACCGATGGTATTGCGGTATAATGAAACTAATTTTGTTAAGATATGTAAAGACATGTTTGCGGCGGCGTTTGTGTTAGGGGTTAAGTTATATCTATATTCTGATTTAAACGCGTGCCAAAGGGTAGAGACTTCACCTAACTGCAAATCACTCAAATGGTAAGTTCACCATTTATCATGATTTTTGTTAGTGTCCAGTCTCTGAACGCCCTTTGTTACGCTCTGATTTAAACGCGCTCACATAAGCAAGCGTTCTTGGATAAGTCATTTCTGTTATAGTTTTGACAAACTACGCCAGAAATTGCCTTATCCGCGAATGCATGACCGCTTATGTTCACGCTCTCAAAATAAAAAGGGGTTACTTTAATTATGTCAAATTTTCCCGATGACAGTTTGGCTTTGCACACGGATCTTTATGAGATCAATATGATGTTGACTTACTGGGAAAAAGGTATTTCTGAACGTCAGTCTGTTTTCGAGGTTTTTTTTCGCAAAAATCCTTTTGAAAATGGGTTTGCACTTTTTGCCGGTTTGGAACGGGTCGTACGTTATTTGCAGGATTTGAAGTTTTCGGATTCAGATATTGAATATTTGCGGGAAATGGAAGACTATCCGGAAGGTTTTCTACAGTACTTAAAAGACTTGAAATTTACCTGTACGATTCGCTCAGCGGTGGAGGGAGATCTGGTATTTAGCAACGAACCAATTTTACAGATCGTTGGGCCACTTGCTCAGTGTCAATTGGTCGAAACAGCTATCTTAAATATTATTAACTATCAAACGCTGATTGCGACTAAAGCGGCCAGAATCAAATCAGCTACTGGCAATGATCCTTTGTTAGAATTCGGTTCTCGTCGGGCTCAAGAGATGGATGCAGCCATTTGGGGGACACGGGCAGCTTTCATTGGCGGTTTTGACGCCACGAGTAATGTTCGAGCTGGCAAATTATTTGGTATTCCAATCTCTGGGACCCACGCTCACTCGCTGATTCAAACTTATCGGAGTGATTATGAAGGCTTTAAGGCTTATGCTGAGACACATCGTGATTGTGTTTTCTTGGTGGATACTTATGATACTTTGCGTAGCGGCGTGCCTAATGCAATTAAAGTTGCCAAGGAATTTGGCGACAAGATTAACTTCCAAGGTGTGCGCATCGATTCAGGAGACATGGCCTATATCTCTAAACGCGTTCGGCAGCAGTTAGATGACGCTGGTTTTCCTGATGCCAAAATCTATGCTTCTAATGATTTAGATGAAAAGACGATCCAAAACTTGAAGATGCAAGATGCTAAAATTGATGTTTGGGGTGTCGGCACAAAACTGATCACGGCCTTTGACCAGCCAGCTTTAGGGGCTGTCTATAAGCTCGTTGCTATTGAAGATGAGCATGGTCAAATGGTGGATACTATCAAGCTATCTAGCAATGCCGAAAAGGTATCAACCCCTGGGATGAAACAGGTATGGCGCATCACCAATGATAAGAAAGACCATAAGTCTGAAGGCGACTATATTGCGGTCTGGGATGAAGATCCGACCAAACAAGAAAGCTTATATATGTTCCACCCAACCTATACCTATATCAATAAGACGTTGACCGACTTTACAGCACGGCCGTTATTGCAAACAATTTTTGATCAAGGTAAGTTGGTTTACCAATTACCAACGTTGGATGAAATCAAGGCCTATTGCCGTCGGAGCCTAGATTCCTTATGGGATGAATATAAGCGGGACTTAAATCCGCAAGAGTATCCTGTAGATTTATCGCAAAAATTGTGGGATCGTAAGATGAACTATATTCAAAAAGTTCGGCAACATGTCAATGATACAATTAACGATAAATAGAGCGCGAGAATCATCGGTAGTTTTTGAGCATCAACCTAGGCTTACATTGTGGGTGGTTTGTCCCATAAGTAAGTCGTAGTTAAGTGAAAAAACTGATGATTCAAACGCGTTTAAAATACAAGAGTGTGACAAAGGGCGTTTAGAGACTGAGCACTAACAAAAATCACGATAAATGGTGAACTTTCCATTTGAGTGATTTGCAGTTAGGCAAAGTCTTTGCCCCTTGGAACGCGTTTAGATCCTTAGTGAAGTTGAAATTGTTCGTCATCAAAAAGGAGTAGTCTATGCGACCATTACAAAAAGAAATTATTGCTGTTGAACACACACAACCAACGATTGATCCCCAAAAAGAAATTCGCCGGTCTATTGATTTTCTTAAAGCTTATTTGAAAAAAACAGGGTTAAAGACTTACGTTCTAGGTATTTCTGGCGGTCAAGATTCCACTTTGGCTGGAACTTTGACACAGATGGCAATCAAGGAACTGCGCGCAGAAACAGGGGTAGCAGACTATCGTTTTATTGCGGTACGCTTACCCTATGGCGCGCAAGCCGATGAGCAAGATGCCATGGATGCCATTGCCTTTATGCAGGCAGATGAAGTGATGCGGGTGAATATTAAGGCGAGTGTGGATGCGATGGTTACGGCATTAGATGAAAATCCCGAATTGACGGTGGGCGACTTTAATAAGGGCAATATCAAGGCCCGAGTTCGGATGGTCGCTCAATATGGCATTGCTGGCCAACGCCAAGGTGTCGTGGTTGGGACCGATCATGCAGCTGAAAATATCACCGGTTTTTATACTAAATTTGGGGATGGCGCAGCTGATGTTACCCCACTTTATCGTTTGAATAAGCGCCAAGGTAAGCAGCTCTTGGAAGTGTTGGGTGCACCGAGGCACTTATACCTGAAGACCCCAACAGCTGACTTAGAAGAAGACCGCCCAGCTTTGCCGGATGAAGTGGCTTTAGGTGTGACCTATGACCAGATTGATGACTACTTGGAAGGGCGAACGATTGATGAAAAGGCGGCTGAAAAGTTAGAACAAATTTACTTGCGGACGCAGCATAAGCGGCATCTGCCAATTACAGTATTTGACGACTTTTGGAAATAGATTTTTTCTGAAAATCTAAATTTTGAGAGTTGCAATAACCACAATAATTAATATATAATTATATTATTCATAAGGGAGTAACTAGCGGTTACCGTGGTAACATCGTCAGCAAGGTCGAATAGATCTGGTGTTATCTTAAATAGTGAGACTTATGTATGGCGTTTTTGTCACACATAGGTCTTTTTTTAATACCAAAAGTAAAGGAGCTTGAAGTATGCAAAAAGCAGATAAGGGTGAAACTTATTATAACCAAGATGCGGCGACGGTACTGAAGCATGTTCAGTCTCAGACTGAAGGGCTTAGTAACGATGAAGCACAAAAACGACTGGAACAAAATGGCAAAAATGCGTTGGCTGAGGGTAAACGTAAGACCAAGCTACAGCGGTTTTTGGATCAATTCAAAGACTTCATGATTATTGTTTTATTGGTGGCTGCACTGATTTCGGGGATCGTTGCTCGAGAATGGGCAGATGCTGCGATTATTTTAGCCGTGGTCTTGATCAATGCCATCATGGGTGTGATCCAAGAGTCGAAAGCCGAAGAAGCCATCGATGCGTTGAAAGAAATGGCAACGCCTGAAGCACATGTGCGCCGAAATGGCAGTGTGCAAACGATTAGCAGTGAAGATTTAGTTGTGGGGGATATTGTTAGACTAGAAGCTGGTGATGTGGTCCCTGCGGATATGCGCTTATTAGAAACAGCTTCCCTAAAAATTGAAGAGTCTGCTTTAACGGGTGAATCCGTACCTGTTGAAAAAGATGCTGGTACGATCGATGAAACTGATGTGGCGTTGGGTGACCGCACGAACATGGCTTTCATGAATAGTAATGTGACTTATGGCCGAGCTACTGGTGTGGTTGTAGGCACAGGCATGCAGACCCAAGTTGGTCAAATTGCTGGCATGTTAAATAGTGCTGAAGAAACTACGACGCCATTACAAGATAACTTGAATTCTTTGGGTAAAACCTTAACGATTTTGATCTTAGTGATTGCGGCTATCATGTTTGTCGTTGGCTTCTTAAGAGGCGATGCTAGCTGGATCGATATGCTGCTCGTTTCGATTTCACTAGCTGTCGCAGCGATTCCTGAAGGTTTACCAGCCATTGTTACGATTATTTTAGCGCTGGGGACCCAAAAGATGGCTAAGCGGAATGCCTTGGTTCGGAAACTACCCGCTGTGGAAACTTTAGGCAGCACGGATATCATTGCTTCTGATAAAACCGGGACTTTGACGATGAATCAAATGACCGTTGAAAAGATATATACCCATGGGCAACTGCAGGCTGCTAAAGCTGAAATTGCACCAGAGGATCTGACGTTACGGATCATGACGATGGCTAATGATACTCAGATTCAAGAAGATGGGAAGCTAGTCGGTGATCCTACTGAAACAGCGTTAGTCCAATATGGGTTTGATCATGATTTTGATGTCCGTGATGCAGTAGCGGCTGAACCGCGTGTGGCCGAACTGCCATTTGACTCTGATCGGAAGCTGATGAGCACGGTTCATCAGTTAAAAGATGGCCGCTTCTTTGTGGCTGTCAAAGGGGCACCTGATCAGTTGCTCAAGCGGGTCACTAAAGTTGAAGTTGACGGGCAAGTGCAAACGATGACATCAGATCAAGCAAATGACATTTTGGACGTCAACAATAATTTGGCTAAAGATGCTCTGCGAGTACTGGCAATGGCTTACAAAATACTTGAGCACAAACCTACGGAAATCACGAGCGAAAACTTGGAAAATGACTTAATTTTTGCCGGTCTGGTAGGTATGATCGATCCAGAACGGCCAGAAGCTAAAGCCGCCGTTGAAAAGGCTAAGTCAGCGGGCATTCGGCCAATCATGATCACTGGGGACCATCAAGTAACTGCCGAAGCAATTGCCGGTCGGTTAGGGATTATTGAACCAGGCGATGATGCTGCCGTGATCACTGGGGCACAATTGGACGAAATGGATGGTCAAACATTTGATCAAAATGTTGAAAAGTATTCGGTTTATGCCCGGGTATCGCCAGAACACAAAGTACGTATCGTTAAAGCTTGGCAATCTAAACAAAAGGTTGTCGCGATGACTGGTGATGGCGTGAATGATGCCCCAGCATTGAAGTCAGCTGATATTGGTGTCGGTATGGGTATTACTGGGACGGAAGTATCAAAGGGTGCCAGTGATATGGTTTTGGCAGATGATAATTTTGCCACAATCGTTGTGGCCGTTGAAGAAGGCCGTAAAGTCTTTGCTAACATCCAAAAATCGATTCAATATTTATTGTCAGCCAACTTGGGCGAAGTTTTAACATTATTCTTAATGACATTAATGGGTTGGGACATTCTCAAACCAGTCCAATTATTATGGATCAACTTGGTTACGGATACGTTCCCAGCCATTGCCCTAGGAGTTGAACCGACGGAACCAGGCATTATGGATCGCAAGCCGCGGGGTCGAAATTCTAATTTCTTCTCCGGTGGCGTAGCCTCTTCAGTCCTTTACCAAGGGATACTTGAAGGTGTCCTCACATTGGGCGTCTATTTATGGGGGATCAACTTCCCATTACACAGTGGTGCTGAAGCGGTTCATGCCGATGCCTTGACCATGGCTTATGCCACATTAGGCTTGATTCAGCTATTCCATGCCTTCAATGTGAAGTCGATTCATCAATCCTTATTTACAATTCATCCATTTGCGAACAAAGCTTTCAACTGGGCTATCTTAGCTTCCTTTGTCTTACTGGGTGTGACCATTGCTGTACCAGGCTTCAACAGCCTCTTCCATGTTACCCACCTAGCCTTATCCCAATGGAGTGCCGTGTTGATCGCTGGGATCGCAATGTTAGTTATTGTTGAAATCGTTAAGTTCGTACAACGTAAAATGGGTAAAGCTTAAAAAATACGTGACAAAAGTATCGATTTCTTAAAATACGATTAATCAAAAAGATACATTATTGTGAGAAACTCAAAAACAAAACACTTGTTTTTGGGTTTTTCTTTTGGCGTTTTAGAGATTGGGGACCTTTTGTCGCGCTTTAAACGCGTTCGTGTCATTAGTTTTTTCACCCAACTACGACTGCCTTGAGGGCTAGTGCTCCCTCGGCGTTAGTCTAGGTTGGTGCTCAAAAACGAACCAATGACACTCACGCTCTGATTGAAACGCGCTCCAAAAGGTAGCAACTTCACCTAACTACAAATCACTCAAATGGAAAGGTCTCCATTTATCGTGATTTTTGTTAGTGCTCAGTCGCTGAACACCTTTTGTCACGCTCTAAACGCGTTCGTGAAGCTAACTTTGTCACCTAACCTGAATTACTTGCTGAGGCTGGCGCTTCATCGGCTTAATTTAGGTTAGTGCTCCAAAGCTGACCAGCTTCACTCACGCTCTGATTTTGTGCTACTATGGTTAGATGTGATTTTCATTTATTTAATATTTTGAAATAGAAAGGTAGGGATGACGGGACTTTGAAAAAGTTTACACTACAATCCATTGTTTTTGTTTTGGTGGCGTTTATGTTGGGCTGCAATGAGTTTATTGTGGTTGGGATTCTGTCTGATTTGGCTAAGGATTTTTCGGTTTCTTTAGCAACCGTGGGTTATTTGGTAACTATTTTTGCGACGGTTTATGCTGTAAGTACGCCGTTTATTACCGTATTGACCAGCCGCTTCCCGCGTTATAAAACATTATTGACCTTGATTGGTATTTTCTTTGTAGGTAATACGTTAAGTGGGCTGGCAACTAATTTTGTCTTTATGGTGGTATCTCGGATTTTAACTGCGATGACGGCCGGTTCGATCATTTCTTTGGTAATGACGTTTTCAAGCCAAATTGCGCCTCGCGAAAAGCGTGCTAGTCTAGTCTCTTGGGTCTTTGCCGGTTTTAGCATCGCTTCAGTCTTTGGCGTGCCGATCGGGGTTGCTATCAGCACGAGTATCGGCTGGCGCTATGCTTTCTTTAGTATTTCGGTTTTGACCTTGATAGTTTTTGGGTTATTGCTATTTCTACTGCCGCGCCATGTGACACAAACGACTAGCAGTATTAAAAACCAATTAGCGCTTCTATTAGATGCCCGTATTTATCTTGGGGTGGCCTTGGTCTTGTTCAGTGCTGCGGCCATGTATGGCTATTACACCTATATTCGGCCGCTATTGACGACTGCCATGGGCTTTAGTCTGGGCAGCTTAAATTGGCTATTATTCATCATCGGTATTATGAGCATTATCAACAACCGTTTGTCTGGAAAACTGGCCGAAAAAGCGGATAGTTTGCACCGCCTACCCAAATTTTATATTGCCGATATTATTTTGCTAGTGTTGTTGCCATTGGGGTTAAGCAATCAGATGGTTGGGCTGGGTATGATTTTAGTTTTAACGTTGATCATTACAATTTTGAATGCACCATTGCAGCTGCACTTTTTGAATATTGCGGATGCGGATTATCCACAATCCTTAGTGCTAGCTTCATCTTTGAGCTCGATTTTCTTCAATTTTGGCATTTCTTTAGGCTCAGCCACAGCCTCGATTTTGGTCGGGCCACTTGGTTTGAATCGCATCAGCTTTGGCTCCGCCGTGTTCGCTGCGATTGCTTTAGGCCTAGTTATTGCCTTGAATCGGGCCAATAAACGACGTGTAGCGCACTGAATCGTGGTTTTGTCGGCGCCTAAAATTTGCTATACTAGGTCTTGGAGGTTCATTCATGAATAAAACACAACAAAAAGCAGTACGCTATGCACAATTGATTAATGACTTAGTTGAAAATTTAGAGAAAAATCAAAGCGATTTGAATCCAGATTTTGAAAAGTTAAAGGCAGCGATCCAACAAGATACAGTTAAAGATATCCCAGCAGATGACTATTGGCGGATCCAAGAACATTTCCAGCAAGGGACCAACAATTACCATGCTGACCTTGAAAAATTGCAGCATGGGCAAGCGCCCGCACGGTTGGTTGGCACCCATCATCTATTACTGCATGCTTATGAAGATTTTGTCGCTGGTTGTCAACAAATGGTGGATAGTATGCTTGATGATCGCACGATCGATACCAAAGCTTTTGATACTGCCGAGCAAGCACAAGATGCAGCAACTGAAAAAATTGGTAAGTATATCCAAAAACTGACCCAGTTGATTTAATTGATTAGACGGGAAATATTTAAAACTAGACTATTGTAGTTCAAAAGAGGCCCGACAAAATTCAGTTTTGCCGAGTGCCTCTTTTTTCAATTGGTAATTTAACAGAGTTCGATTAAATCGGAGGAATCAGCTTGAAACGGATGCTAACGTTTATTGTCGCGCTGGTTATTTTTTTGATTGTTGCGTTTGTGATGGCGACCAAACAGCAACAGCAGCGCGCAAAAACCCCAACCGTAGGCATTTTACAATTGACCACCCATCCGGCTTTGGATGCGATTCACCGTGGTCTTGTGGCTGAACTAAAAGCACAAGGGTATAGTCCTCAAAAGGGCAATATCAAAATTGACTATCAAAATGCTGAAAACGATCAAAGTAACCTTAAGACTATGAGTGAGCGTTTTACCAATCATCACGTAAGTGTGATGGTGGGTATCGCCACACCGGCAGCTCAAGCGTTGGCCGATGCAAGTACGAAAATTCCTATTGTGTTAGGAGCTGTAACGGATCCTAAGGGGGCTAATTTAGTTGCAAATAATGCACATCCCGGCGGCAATGTTACCGGTGTTTCCGATCAAGCCCCAATTAAAGCGCAGCTGCAGTTGATTCAAAAGCTGCAGCCGAATCTAAAGACATTAGGCGTGATTTCAACCTCTAGTGATGATTCTGCGCAAACACAGGTTCGAATTTTGAAACGACTCGTTGCCAAAGAAACAACGCTCAAGTTAAAAACCTATACGATCACATCGACCAATGATGTGAATCAAGTAGCTGAAACGATGATGAATCAGGTAGATGCCGTCTATGTGCCGACGGATAACACCATCGCCAGTGCCATGCAGACATTAGTTCAAGTGGGGAATGCGAAGAATGTTCCGATTTTCCCAGCGGTGGATACTATGGTCAAAGATGGAGGCGTGGCGACCATTAGCATTAATCAATATCGTTTGGGGCGCCAAACGGGTAAAATGGTCGTTAATATTTTTCGGCATCATCAAGATCCAGCAACAACGCCGGTCAAGTTCATCAAAAAGGGTGATTTAGTTATCAATTTGAAAGCAGCTCACAAGTTAGGCATTCAAATTCCCGCTGACTTGATCCAGCAGGCAAAAACAAGTGGAGAATTAATTCAATGAATATGATTGTATCAGCAATTGGCCAGGGGTTACTCTGGGGTATTTTAGGCTTAGGCTTATTTTTAACATTTCGTATCTTAGATTTTCCAGATATGACCGTGGAAGGAACTTTTCCCTTTGGCGCTGCGGTTGCCGTCGCGCTAATCAGTCATGGTTTTTCACCAGTTATTGGCTTAATTGGGTCGTTATTAGCCGGGATGTTGGCTGGTTTGACCACAGGTATTTTATACACAAAGGGTAAAATTCCGATCTTGTTGGCAGGTATCCTGGTAATGACCGCCCTTTACTCGGTTAATTTACGCGTACTGGGTCGTAGTAATCTGTCTTTGTTAAATAAGCCTAATTTATTTAATTTACCGATATTGCAGGCGTTGCCACCGTACTTTGGTAGTGTGATTTTGGGTCTGGTACTTGTGAGCATTGCCATTTTGCTGGTGGTCTGGTTTTTACAAACGGACCTGGGGCAAGCCTTTATTGCCACTGGTGACAACGAGGTTATGGCACGTTCTTTAGGGATTCATACAGATAATATGAAGATTTTAGGTTTGATGGTTGCTAATGGCTTGATTGGTTTGGCAGGTGGTCTGATCGCCCAAAATAATGGGTATGCCGATGTCAATATGGGTGTCGGTGTGATCGTGATTGGCCTTGCTGCCATTATTATCGGTGAAGTGGCCTTTGGAGAATTGACCCTGAATCAACGACTAGTGGCGACGGTTTTAGGGAGTATCATCTATCGGTTTGTACTCTTGATCGTCTTGGGCCTTGGCTTTAATACCAACGATTTAAAATTAGTGTCAGCCATTGTGCTAGCCTTAGCCTTGATGCTGCCAACATTAGAAAGTAAATGGCATTTACGCCATAGCGTTCAGCGCGGTCTGGCAAAACCCAATTCGGAATCGACCCAAAAGTAATATTGGATATCGAAGTTTATTAAAAATATGTTAAAATCTTATTAACTAATAACTAGGAGCTTTTATGGATACACAAATACAAACGTTAACGACACAAAAATTACCTCAATATGGGCAGAAACAAATTCAAGCAGTTTTAACATTACTAGAGGATGGCAATACGGTGCCCTTTATTGCCCGCTATCGTAAGGAACGGACCGGTTCGTTAGACGAGGTTCAAATTCGGGAAATCGAACATACTTATAGTTATCTTGAGAATCTTGAAAAGCGGCGCCATGAAGTCTTAGCAACGATTGAGGCGCAAGGTAAATTGACGCCTGAGCTAAAACAGCAGTTGACGCGTGCGGATAAGCTGCAAACGATCGAAGATCTCTATTTACCTTATAAGAAAAAGCGGCGGACAAAGGCTACGATTGCCAAGGAACATGGCTTAGAGCCGTTAGCCAATTATTTACTGCTGCAGCAAGTCAAGGATACGGCTGAAATGGATCGGACGGCGCAGCAGTTCGTTGATCCTGAAAAAGAGGTGCCTGACTTAGAAACGGCTTATGCTGGAGCCCATGAAATTATTGCTGAATTTGTTTCTGAAGCGGCAAAGGTTCGAGCTTGGGTTCGGAATTTTACAGCTCAAAATGGTGATTTAACCAGTACCGTTAAAGATAAATCATTAGATGAAAAAGGCGTTTACGAACTCTATTATGATTTCTCTGAGCCAATTAAAAACTTGGTTTCCCATCGAATTCTGGCAATTAATCGTGGTGAGAAAGAAGACATTTTGAAAGTCGCCCTCACAGTAGACGAGAATCGGATTCAGTGGCATTTGGATCAATTATATATCACCAATTCAGCTAGTCCGGCCGCAGCTAAAGTCAAAGCCGCAATCTGGGATGGCTATAACCGCTTTATTGCACCAGCCATTGCACGGGAGATTCGTGCTGATTTGAAGACACAAGCGGATGCAAAAGCAATTGATGTTTTTGGTGAAAACTTGAAACACCTATTGTTACAGCCACCGATGAAGGGCCGCATCGTTTTAGGCTTTGATCCAGCCTATCGGACCGGCTGTAAATTAGCAATTGTGGACGGTACTGGCAAGTTTTTAGATAAAATGGTCATCTATCCGCACAAGCCAGCGCCTGAAGCTAAGCGCAAAGCTGCCTTTGGTCAGTTCAAGGCATTTATTGAGCAATATCAAGTTGAAATGATTGCGATTGGGAATGGGACGGCTAGTCGGGAATCGGTTGAATTTGTGGTCGATGTCTTAAAATCGATTGAACGGCAAGTTTATTATGTGATCGTCAATGAAGCTGGGGCATCGGTGTACTCCGCGAGTGACAATGCCCGGGCTGAGTTTCCCGACTTTCACGTGGAAGAACGTAGCGCGGTTAGCATTGCGAGACGCTTACAAGACCCATTGGCTGAATTGTTAAAGATCGATCCTAAAGCGGTTGGCGTGGGGCAATACCAACATGATGTTTCACAAAAAGCACTATCGGCCCAATTAGATGTGGTTGTGGAAGATGTTGTCAATAATGTGGGGGTCAATTTAAATACGGCTAGTCCCGAATTGCTTGTCCATATTTCTGGGTTGACCAAAACGACAGCCAATAATATTGTCAAATTCCGTAATGAAAATGGTAAATTTCAATCACGTAAAGCACTTAATCAGGTGCCGCGTTTGGGCCCCAAAGCCTACGAACAGTCCGTGGGGTTCCTACGCATTATTGCGGGTCAAGAGCCTTTAGATAATACCGACATCCATCCTGAGAGTTATCCAGTGGCACAAGCCATTCTAGAAAAACTCGGGTTTGATGAAACGGCTATTGGTACCGATGCATTAAAACAAGCCTTGAAACGTGTGAATACATCAACCTTGGCAGCTGAGATGCAAGTGGGTACTGAAACCCTAACGGATATTTTTGCAAGTTTAGCCAAACCTGGCCGTGATCTCCGGGACGACATCCCAGCACCATTATTGCGGCAAGATGTATTGACGATTGAAGACTTAAAACCAAACATGGCTTTACAGGGGACTGTACGCAATGTGGTGGATTTTGGGGCGTTTGTTGACATTGGCGTGAAGCACGATGGGCTCGTCCATATTTCCCAATTGGCCGATCGGTTTATCAAAGATCCAAATCAAGTCGTGTCGGTCGGTGATATTGTGAACGTCTGGGTCTTGAGTGTTGATTTGAATCGAGAACGGGTTCAGTTGACGATGATCGACCCTAATGACAAAGAACAAGCAACAGCCGGCGCTTAGCCATGATGGACAATCAAGCTTTAACGAAGCTGGTACAAACTATTTCCCGGGAAAAGTTTCAGCGGCCTTTCAAGCACCAAGCTATTTTTAATAGTCGGCTCCGGACGACTGGCGGCCGGTATCATTTAGCCGATCATCATATTGATATCAACCCTAAAATTTTGACTTATTATGGCCAGGCCGAGTTGATTGGCGTGATCATTCACGAATTATGCCACTATCATTTACACTTGACCGGTCAGCCTTATCAGCATCAAAGTCAGGCTTTTCGGAGGTTATTGGCACAGACGGGCGGCAGTCGTTACGCGCCGCCATTACCTAAAACCAATCACCAACAAAAGGTTGAAGTTTATCAGTGCCGTCAATGTCAGCGAAAATATTTTCGCCAACGTAAGCTTAATTTAGACCGTTACGCTTGTGGTCGCTGTGGCGGTAAATTAACACATATCGCAACTTATCGGCAATCAAAAAGTAAAGTTTCTTAAGGTGAGAGCGTGACAAAGGGTGGTCAGCGATTGAGCACTAACAAGAAGCACGATAAATGGTGGTTTTGCCATTTGAGTGATTCGATGTTAGGTGAAGTCGTTCCCCTTTGGAACGCGTTTAATATAGAATGATTGGTAAAATATAGTCAGTGAACTCAAATTTCCTAAGGAGGATCCACATGGAAGAAATTAAAATTGGCATGCTCGGACTCGGGACAGTGGGTAGTGGTGTCGTGCGCATTATGAATGATCATCAAGAGAAAATCTCACAGATCACGGGCCGCCGCTTAAAAATTATTAAGACAGCTGTACGCCACCTGGATGCCCATAGTACACAAGCGGTGCCAGGGATGCAGATCACCGACGATGTTAATGCGGTGCTGCATGATCGTGAGATTCAAATTGTCGTCGAAGTTATGGGGACGATTGACCAAGCCAAAGCTTACATCATTGATGCCTTAAAACATGGCAAACATGTGGTGACAGCCAATAAGGATTTGATTGCTCAGTATGGCAGTGAATTAGTACAGATCGCTCAGGAAAATAAAGTGGATCTGTTTTATGAAGCCAGTGTTGCTGGTGGCATTCCGATTCTAAGAACAATCGTCAATAGTTTCGCAGCCGACCAGGTGGAAGATGTCAAAGGCATTGTCAACGGGACGACCAATTATATTTTGACCCAGATGGTGGCCAAAGGCGTGTCTTATGCTGATGCATTGAAGTCAGCTCAGGCGCTTGGTTTCGCCGAAAGCGATCCTACGAACGATGTGAAAGGCATTGATGCTGCCTATAAGATGATCATTTTGACCCAGTTTGCTTATGGCACCAACGTCAAGATGTCTGATGTAACGGTGGAAGGTATTGATGAAATTGATTTAGCTGACATTAATCAAGCAAAATCAATGGGATATACCATGAAATTAGTTGGTGAATCGCAAGAAATTGCGGGTAAATTAGCGGTTTCCGTAGAACCGATGTTGGTACCTAAGGATCACCCACTAGCCACCATTCAAAATGAAAATAATGCTGTATTGGTCAAGGGTGCAGCGGTGGGCACGACAATGTTTTATGGACCTGGTGCTGGTGAGATGCCCACAGCCAATAGTGTGTTGAGCGATATTATCGCGGTGACAAAAAATATTGTACTGGGGACAACCGGCAATACGTTCAATGGATACCGCCAAAAAGCAGCTTTAGCCACGCCAGACATGATTGAATCCGCTTATTATCTGGCGTTAAGAATGCCAGATATTCCTGGTCAACTATTAAGATTAACAGATATTTTGACAAAAGCTGATACTTCAGTCAATCAAGTAATTCAGACCGAAACGGATGGTGAGCACGCTCGTGTTGTTGTGGTGACACATAAAATTAGTTTGGCACAATTACAAACCATCCGTGATCAAATCAATCGTAATTCCGATATCGACTTGATTTCATGTTACAAAGTTTTGGAGGCCCAGGCATGAAAATTATTGTGCCAGCAACGTCAGCCAATTTAGGACCCGGGTTTGATTCTTTAGGTATTGCCTTAAATTCATTTTTGGTTGTGGAAACGCTAGAACCCGCTAATGAATGGCGTGTGGATCACCCATTTGGGCCTAAAGTACCTAGCAATCAGTATAATTTGGTCGTACGAACGGCTTTGGCTATTAAACCAGATCTAGCGCCGCAACACTTAAAAGTCACCTCTAATATTCCGTTAGCCCGGGGATTGGGCAGCAGCAGTTCCGCTATTGTTGCTGGGTTAATGTTGGCCAATGAGCTGGGGGCAATGGGATTAGATCAAACCATGCTATTACAGTTGGCCACGCGCTTAGAAGGGCATCCGGACAATGTTGCTCCGGCAATTTTAGGTGATTTCAGCGTCGCAACTTATGATGAAGACTGGTGTGATGCTGTCAAAATGGACTTTCCTAAATTGGACTTTGTGGCTTATATTCCAGATAAAGAATTGCGGACTAAAGAAAGCCGGGAAGCCTTGCCGTCTAAGTTAGATTATCCTAAAGCTATCCATACAGGTTCGGTGGGCAATGTCTATATTGCCGCGATCGCTAGTAAAAATATCGAATTAATGGGCCGCATGATGATTCGAGATGAATTCCACGAGCCTTATCGCCTAAAACTCGTCCCAGAGCTGGAAGAGATTCGGCAAGTATTACAGCACACAGCACATGTCGGGACCTATTTAAGTGGGGCCGGGCCAACGGTCATGACTGTGACGCAGAAACAAGAAACTGAACAAGTGGTGGCTCGATTACAAACACACTTTTCGACTGGTGAGGTACGGGTCATGCATATTGATCGACTTGGCGCTCGGGTCATAAAATAGACGAATTTTTATTGACAGTACGGCATTTCTTAGCATATAATTGTTTTTGTGCTATTTCAGATAGCGCAGAAACATAAGCGGGCGTGGCGGAATGGCAGACGCGCAAGATTAAGGATCTTGTGGGGAATTATCCCCGTGGAAGTTCGAGTCTTCTCGCCCGCATTAAAATATTGCCTTTTGAAACACATTTAAACCAAAAGTGTTGTCATGAATAAGTAACTGAAAACAAAGCACTAGTTTTGTTCCAGTTACTTATTTTTTTGCTTTTGGCTGCTGCGGATATTTTAGGATAGGATTTAATTGACTAACGTAAAAAGCGATACAGAATCAGGTAAAATTCCTGACTTTGTATCGCTTTTAATATAGCTAAATTCAATTATTCATGGCGACTGGATTGTTCACCGTTGGGGCGGTGATGGCTAATAAGTCAGCGCCAGTTGAGACATCACCTTGGGTCATTGGTGCGACTTCTGCGTAACGGTTGGTATTGGTGACCACGATCATAACGGTGGTGTCATAGCCAGCTTCGGCAATTGCTTGATAGTCGAAGCTGCCTAAAGGATCACCTGCCGCAACGTGGTCCCCTTGGTTAACGCTGCTGGCAAAATGCTTACCTTGTAATTCCACCGTATCAATCCCCAAATGAACCAGAACCTCGGCGCCATCATCTGATTGAATCCCATAAGCGTGATGAGTTGGATAGGCGACGGTGACGGTTCCAGATATGGGTGCCACGACGGCATCAGCCGTTGGTTTGATTGCAATGCCTTTACCCATGATCTCAGTAGAAAAAACTTGGTCGTTAACTGAAGTGATTGGTGTCGTCGTACCAGCGACAGGCGCTTTGATGATTTCATCGTGAAGCACACTGACGGAGGCGTCGGTAGCGGCTGCGTCTGATGTAGTTGTTGTTTCAGCAGCTGGGGCCTTCAAAGCTTTTTTGGCATAGACATAAGTAGTGGCAAAAGAAACGACCAGACTGACGAGTCCACTCAACAAGAATGCTGGAATCGCCCTTGGACTAATGGAGATAAAGCCAATAACCCCAGCTGACCCCATGGAAACAGCTAGAACATGGGATAAGCCTAAGAGCGCACTAGCGATACCTGAAGCAATCGCCGCACAGAAGAATGGAAACCTCAATTTCAGATTGACCCCAAAGATGGCTGGTTCGGTGATGCCTAGTAAAGCAGAGACACTGGAACTGGAAGCCAGTGCCTTTTGTTTCGCATCTTTAGTGGCAAAAAAGATTGCTGCAGCAGCCCCCCCTTGAGCGATATTCGCCATTGAAGCAACAGGGAAGATGAAAGAGCCACCAGTCTTACTGATATTGGCTAGTAAAGAAGTCTCGATCGCCGGGAAAGTTTGATGTAAGCCAGTCACAACAATAGCAGAATAGAAGAGGCCAAAGATTCCCATGCCGAACCAACCCGTCATATTATACAAGTTAACTAACCCGTTGGTTAAAAGATCACTTAAACTCCGTAAGACTGGGCCGATGATCGTAAAGGTTAGAAAGCCAGTGATCACGATGGCCAGCATTGGCGTAAACGTAAAATCAACCGCGCCTTTAAGATGTCTGTGGAAGAATTTCTCAATCGTTGCCAGAATGAAAGCCACCCCTAAAATCGGCAGAACTTGACCTTGATACCCGGCTTGCGCCACGTGCAGGCCAAAAATATTCCAATAGGCCATTTTACCAGCAGCCGTGACGGCAGCGACATTGTAACCGTTGACTAAGGAAGGCAAGACCATGATCATACCCATGGCTGCCCCTAAGTATTGATTGCCGCCGAAGCGTTTGGTAGCCGAGAAACCTAAGAGGATGGGTAAGAAGGTGAATGGTGCGGAAGCCATCGCGTTGATCATTTCGGCTAAACCTTTAAGGCCAGGCCATTGTTGAACAACAGATTTAGCCATAAATAGGTGTTCGGAAGTTAAGACGTTGTTTAGCGCCATCAAGAGTCCGCCAGCAACTAACGCTGGAATGATGGGAATGAAGATATCCGACAGCATCTTAAGAAAACTTGTAAAATAGTTTTTCTTACCGGAAGTCGCCGCAATTTTCTTAATGTCATCTGTAGTAGCTTCTTTTAAGCCGGTAATATCAATGAGCTGGGCGTAAACTTTATCCACGTCGCCAGGACCAATAATGATTTGATATTGGCCGCCAGTTTCAAAAGTGCCCTTTACATCTGGGTCGGCATCCAGTGCTTTTTGGTCGATGGTTTTAGAATCTTTTAGTACCAACCGTAATCTCGTGGCACAGTGGGCAGCGGCTTGAATGTTCGCTTGACCAACATCTTTTAATACTCTTTTTGCGACAGCTTTATGATCCATCTCAGTCACCCCTTGGTAATTTGTTAAGCGCTTTTATTATTCACAATATAAAACGCTTTCCAAAAATTGTCAAGCGTTTGACAATTTTAAATAATCTGTTTCAAGTAAACATCTATATTCTAAGGAATAATCGCAAAGTAAGCGCTTGACAATTGTTGCTAATTCTGCAATATTTAAGTTTATAAAATTAACGATGAGGTGGTCAGAAGTGAAGCAGATTCAGTGGACCGATGCATTACGGTATCGTGCCTATCAAGATTGGCCAGCAACGTATCAAGCATCATTACAACAAACCGTCGCTAAAAGTCCTTGGCGGACGCAAACACATATTCAACCCCAGACAGGCTTATTGAATGATCCCTGCAGCTTGAACTATTTGAATGGGGTGTGGCACTTCTTTTATCAGCAGTATCCGTTTGGCCCTGTACATGGTTTGAAATCGTGGCATCACTTAACTTCAACAGATTTGGTTCACTGGCAGCCAAGTCAGCCGGATATTTTACCAGATACGTCATATGACAGTCATGGTGTTTACACCGGTTCTGGCTACCTTGAAGATCAGCAATTGCACTTTTTATATACGGGAAATGTTCGTGACGCCAATTGGCAGCGGCATGCTTACCAAATGCACGCTTACATTAATGCTGACAAGCAATTGGTTAAAGATGCCACGCCAGTGATTGCCGCCCCACCGGCTGGGTTTACCCAGGAGTTTCGGGATCCTTTTGTCTTCGAATATGAAGCGCAGCGTTATGCTTTGATCGGCGGTCAGCGGCAGGACAAAACCGGGGCCATTTTGTTGTATCGGCAAGCAGCTAAGCATGATTGGCAGTTTGTTGCGCCGTTAAAGCTACCAAAACGCTATTGTGGTTATATGGTGGAGTGTCCCAATATTGCTTTTATCAATGGTAAGGTGGTTTTGGTATTTTGTCCCCAAGGGTTAGATAAATCAATTTTTGCTTATGATAATCTGTATCCTAATATCGCTTTAGTTGCGGATAAATTTGATCCAGAGACCGGGGCGTTAGGGTCAAATTTGAATTTACAACAACTTGATGCTGGGTTTGATTTTTATGCGACGCGGTTAGCCACCGATCCAGCAGGGCAAATATTGGCAATTACGTGGCTCGGATTACCAGAAATTCAATACCCGACTGATGAGTATGGCTGGGCCCATGTGTTGAGCTATCCACGGATTTTAACATTAGATGCCCAAGATCAGGTGTGCTTGAAACCGCATCCCAATTTACGGCAGCTGCGACAGCAGCCTGTGCTGCCGACATCATCGGCAAATGGCACCCAGTTTGCATTTAAGGGAGCGCTTGAATTGGTTGGCACGGTCGACCAGACGCAGTTACTGACCATTACAGTACCGGATGATACTAGAAAAACAGAACCAGCGCTTCAAGTAACACTAGATTTTGAAAAAGGCCAAGGAACGTTGATTCGGCCAGCCAATACGACTGGTGGCGCTAAGCGGATGTTTGACTTGCCAACTTCAAGGCAGCTGACTTTACACCTCTTTATCGATGAATCTGTTTTTGAAATCTTTTTAGCTGATGGCCGGCAGGTGCTTTCTGGACGATTTTTTGGGACAAAAGCACCGGAAACGCTTATGATTAAAGGTATATCCCAGGCAGATGCATTTCAGGCTTGGCAATTACAAAGGAGTAACCAAGCACTATGAAACCGAAATTAGAAGATGTCGCCCGAATTGCTGGTGTTTCACCAACGACGGTTTCTCGAGTAATCAACAATCATGGGGCAATCAGTGCCAAAACTCGTCAAGCGGTACAAATGGCTATGGATCAATTGCATTACCAGCCGAATTCTTTGGCGCGATCTTTGCAGGGCAAAGCCACCAAGTTGATTGGACTGATTTTTTATGATATCAGTCACCCTTTTTTTGCGGAGCTGGTGTCCCGGTTAGAAGGTATTTTATTTGAAAAAGGCTATAAAACAATTTTATGTAATAGTGCCAATAATCCTGATAAAGAACGGGCTTATTTGAAGTTATTAGCTGCCAATCAAGTGGATGGCATTATTGCTGGCGCACATAATGAGGGTATCGAAGAATACCAGGCATATGATTTACCGATTATTTCTTTTGATCGCTACTTGGCTGCTAAAATCCCCATCGTGAGTTCTGACAATGCGATGGGTGGGCGCCTAGCTGCGGAAAAGCTATATTTGGGCGGCGTTCGTCGGCCTATCATTATCAGTGGCGTTGAAACAAAAAAGTCGCCGACAAATGGTCGTACGACTGGATTTCAAGCGTTTTTTAAACAACAAGCAATCGATGTGCAACAATATGTCATTCCTTTTGAAACGACAGCGCAGCTGCGCCGGGAACGCTTGGCTAATTTATTAACAACATCCGTTTGTGATGGGGTTTTTTGTACCGATGACTTAACGGCGATTCAATTGCATCAAGTGGCCCAAGCGCATGGTATAAAAGTACCAGATCAATTAAAGATTGTCGGCTACGATGGGACCAAGTTTGTACGTGATTATTATCCGGCTTTGACGACGGTCGTACAGCCGCTAGAAGAGATCGCCAACACGCTAGTCGCATTACTTCAAGAACGAATTCAAGATATGAAGGCCCCATTGAAAGCTCAATATCAGTTACCGGTAGTCCTGCATCAAGGACGCACGGCTTAATTGTGATTATTAGAAAGACCCATTTAGTCTTAGCGGACTTGAAGTGCAACAAAAAAGTTAGACAGTTAATAGAATCTTAAGCAATGGCTTGATTTCGATATTCAATCGGAGTCAGGCCATTTTTGTTGAGGGATATCCGCCCATGGTTGAACCAGTGCACATAATCATTGGTGATTGTCTTTAGTTCTTCGAGATCTTGGATCGGCTGTCGATTGAGCCGTTCCCGTTTGAGTAGGTTGAAGAAGCTTTCCATAGGCGCATTATCATGGCATTTACCCTTACGGGACATGCTGGGAATAATACCCATAGCTTTAGTGTGGGATTGATATTCCCGTGTCTGATATTGCCAGCCTTGATCTGAATGCATGATTGGCATAGCACCTAGAGGCAATATCTTACTTAGATCATCCAGAGTCAGGTGTAACTGTTCCTTGTTCGCAGATTGACTAACAACAACCGTTAGAACTTCCCGACTGGCTTCATCGATTATGGCTGAAATATAACCCCACGTATGGTCGACTAATTTCACTTGAGTCACATCGGTGTGTAAAACAGTAAATGGTTCCGTGGCATCAAACTGTTGGCGTAGCAGATTGTCATTGATGGTCCCTATTTTCCCCTTGTATGAATGATAGCCACTTACGTGCCGTGAATATAATGTCACGCTGAGATCTAATTGTCCCATCAATCTTCGGACTGTATTGGGTGAACATTTAAATCCAGCTCTTTGAGCCATTATATGGATACGACGATAGCCATAGGTCTCGTAGGAGTCATGAAAAGTTTTCTTGATGAATGCCTTAAGTGTTTGATATTTATCTGGTCTATGTCTTCTCTTCAACCGGTCATAAAATGTTGCCCGCGATAATTTTGCCAGAGCTAGCAATTGTTTGAGTGGATACTTATGCCGTAACGAATCAATTACTTCTGCTTTCTTTCCGGAAGATTGTTCTTCGATACGGCCTCTAATTTTTTTAAGAAATCACGCTCCATCTTGGTGTGATAAAGTTCGTCTCGTAACTTAAGGATCTCTTGTTGGTAAGTTTCCTTTTCACTGAGTGGTAATTTCTTAGTCTGTTTAGCTTTCTTATGCTTCATAGCTGGCCGCCTCCCGCGTGATTTGGGTCGTAGACCGGCTATTCCTTTGGTTTTAAATATTCTTGCCCAGGAACATACTTGGGAAGGATTAATTCCAAAGTGAGCAGCAACCCCTACAACACCCATATCACTTGTTTGGTAATAGTCTACCACGGCTAATTTCTGTTCTAAAGAGTAGGTAACTTTAGTGTGCTTTAGCTGTAAGGATTCCAAGCCGTTTTCTCTGGCTTGAGCCACCCAACTTCTGACAGATTTTACAGAGCCGATCTCATATTTTGTGACAAGTTCGGAATAAGACGATCGTCCAGAGAGGTATTCTTGGACAACTTGAAATTTAAGTTCACTTGAAAATTTAGTCATAAAAAGTGCCCCACAATCATTAGAGTATTTGTCTAACAATTATGGGGCACTTCAACTTGAATGGGTCTTTTATTTTAAACGCCTTCACCTAACCTCGAATGTCTTAAATTGCAAAGGCCCCATTTATCGTCATTTGTGTTCGTGTTCAGTCGTTGAGCGCCCTTTGTCGCGCTCTAAACGCGCTCGCAGCACTAATCGTTTTGTCTAACTACAAATTATTTGTAGGTGCAGGCACCTCCGGCATAATTTTAGGTTAGAACGCAACGATTACCCAGTACTGCTCACGCTCTTTTTTAAACGCGCTCGAAAGGGCAACGCCTTCACCTAACCTCGAATGTCTCAAATGGTAAATGCACCATTTATCGTCATTCTTGTTAGTGTTCAGCCGCTGAGCGCCCTTTGTCACGCTCTGCTCTAAAGCTTTTTTCTAGCAAATTTTTGGTAATAAACGTATGATTTGAATAAAACGTACTGGAGGGGAGTCTAATGTTACGGTTATTATTAAGGGCTGTGCGTGAGTACCGTAAAGAGTCGATCCTCACACCGCTTTTGGTGACAACGGAGGTGGCGATTGAGACCTTTATCCCATTTTTAATGGCCTCAATCATTGATAAGGGCATCACACCGGGCAATGTCAATTACATTTGGCGGATGGGTCTGCTCTTAATTGTGATGGCGTTAGCTTCACTTTCAGCTGGCGCAAGTTCAAGCTGGTTTTCTAGTCATGCCGCTGCTGGTTTTGCCAAGAATCTGCGGCATGATATTTTTAGCAATATTCAGAAGTTTTCTTTTCAAAATATTGATCATTTTTCAAGCTCAAGTTTGGTAACACGAATGACAACGGATATCACCAATGTTCAAAATGCTTATCAGATGACGATTCGCATTGCTGTCCGGGCACCGCTATTGTTGATCTTCTCGATTATGATGGCTTTTTCGATCAATGCTCAAATGGCGATGATCTATGTGGTCGTTGTGCCGATACTAGCCATTTCTTTATATGTGATCGTTCATTTTGCTTATCCGCTATTCAAACTGGTATTTAAGCGCTACGATCGGTTGAACCAGGTTGTGAGTGAGAACTTACGGGGCATTCGTGTGGTTAAGACTTTTGTCCGCGAAGCCGAGGAAAAACAGAAATTTGAGGCGGCATCTAAGGATATTTATACCGTTTTTTCCAAGGCTCAGCGAATTTTATCATTAAATGCACCGCTAATGACCTTTATGATCAATACCACCATCTTGGTGATTTCTTGGTTGGGCGCTCAAATGATTGTTGGCGGTCAGATGCAAACGGGTCAATTGGTTAGTATGTTTGCCTATACGAACTCGGTTTTGTTTAGTTTGATGATGTTGAGCAATATCATCACGCAGCTCTCTCAGTCCCAAGCTTCCGGACAGCGGATTGCTGAGGTCTTATCGGAAGTGCCCTCGATCGTGGACCCTAAAGATCCGGTTTTGACGGTGACGGATGGTCGTGTCGCTTTTGATAACGTTAGTTTTACTTATTCTGCGGTTCATAAGAGACCTGTTTTACAAAATATTAATTTACAAATTCCCTCAGGCGCCTTAATCGGGGTCATTGGTGAGACTGGCTCTGGTAAAAGTACACTAGTACAGTTATTGCCACGTTTATATGATGCAACGTCTGGTGAAGTGCGTGTTGGTGGTGTTCCAGTTCAACAATATGCTTTGGCAGCCTTGCGTGATAATGTTGCTATGGTTTTGCAAAATAACGTTCTTTTTTCAGGGACGATTAAAGAAAATTTACGTTGGGGCAATGAACAAGCCACGGATGATGAAATCATTGCCTCGGCGAAAATCGCACAAGCTGATGAATTCATTCAAACTTTACCGGCCGGCTATGACACACATATTGAGCAAGATGGGAGTAATGTTTCAGGCGGTCAAAAGCAACGGTTGACGATTGCACGCGCCTTGTTGAAGAACCCTAAAATTTTGATCATGGATGATTCGACGAGTGCAGTAGATACGGCAACCGAGCGTGAGATTCGGGAGGCATTTCGCCATGAAATGCCTCAAATGACTAAGATCTTGATATCGCAAAGAATTACTTCCATTTCGGAGGCGGACCAAATTATCGTGATGGCGCATGGTAAAATCGATGCCATTGGGACACATCAAGAACTGATGCAGACGAATGTGATCTATCAAGCGTTGAATCAATCACAGCTTCATCATGAGGCACAGGCGTTTGACGCCCCAAGCGATGCCAGTCCAATAGCCACAGACGGAGGTGACGTGCATGAATAATCGACCACGTTCATTTGGCAAAAAGAGCAAGGGCCCTAAGGATACTTGGGCGACGTTGAAGCGACTATTGAAGCTGATTTTTACGGGTCATCCGATACCGCTGATCGTTGCTTTTATTAGTATAATCGTTGCAGCAATCAGCGGCGTAGCTGGCTCATTATTCCTGCAGCGTTTGGTAGATGATTATATTTTGCCATTACTAAAATTACGCAGTCATAATTTTTCGGCACTTTTTGGCGCCATTTTAGTAATGGGCGGCATCTATTATTTAGGTGTGATCGCGACTTTGATTTTTACACAAATCATGCCGGTATTAGGTCAGCGCATTCAGCGTCAAATTCGGGATGATTTATTTAGTCATATGCAGACACTACCGGTTAATTATTTTGATCGGAATAGTTTTGGCGATATCATGAGCCGTTATACCAACGATGTTGATACCCTAATGCAATTGATCAGTCAAAGTTTACCGCAGTTTATCTCGTCGCTGTTTAATATTGTTTTTGTCGTCGTAGGGATGCTGTCCCTGAGCCCGTTGTTAACGTTGGTTTCACTGGTGATTTTTGGCTTGAGTATCGGGGTTGTGCGCTTCTTAAGTAATCGTTCTAGCAAATACTTTCAGGCCCAGCAAAAGTCTTTAGGGGCTTTGAATGGCTTTATTGAGGAAAGTTTAAATGGGTTAAAGGTTATTAAAGTTTTTAGTCATGAGCCACAAACTCAGCAGCGTTTTGATGCGTATAATGAGGGTTTAAGGGAAGATGCTGCCCGGGCAAATGGCTTCGCTACGATGTTATTTCCAATTATGGGGAACATCGGCAATTTGCTTTATGTACTCGTTGCTCTAGTGGGGGGTATTTTGGCGGTGAATCAAATATCTGGCTTAACTTTAGGTGCGATTGCGGCATTTTTACAATTAAGTCGGAATTTCAGCCAGCCAATTTCACAAATTTCCCAGCAATTAAATGCAATCATTATTGCTTTGGCCGGTGCAGAACGTATTTTTCAACTACAAGATGAACCTGAAGAAACGGATCAAGGCCAAGTGGTGCTAGTGCGGGCAATTAAGGGTGCCGATGGGATTTTGGCAGCAGCTCCTGAAGGTCAAATTTGGGCTTGGAAGTATCCAGATCCTAAACAGCCGTTAATAGAATTGCGTGGACGTGTGGTATTTGACCATGTGAATTTCAGCTATGATGGGCAAAAACAAGTGCTTCATGATATCAATCTAGTGGTGGCACCAGGCCAGAAAGTCGCATTAGTTGGCTCTACTGGAGCGGGGAAGACAACTATTACAAATATGCTGACCCGTTTTTATGAGATCGACAGCGGTACAATCACTTATGATGGCATCAACATTCAAGATATTCGCAAGGCATCTTTACGACAGTCACTAGGGATGGTTTTGCAAGAAACTAATTTATTTACCGATACAGTTGCGAATAATATTCGTTTTGGTAACTTAACGGCTACCGATGCTCAAGTGCACGCGGCTGCAGATCTAGCTAACGCCACGACATTCATTGATCATTTGCCTCAAGGATTTGAGACGCAAATCACCAATGGGGGCAGCAGCTTATCGCAAGGGGAGCGGCAGCTGCTTTCCATAGCACGTGCTGCAGTCGCCGACCCGCCTGTGATGATTTTAGATGAGGCTACTTCTAGCATTGACACGAAGACAGAACGTCTCGTACAGGCTGGAATGGATAATTTGATGCGAGATCGGACCACTTTTGCGATTGCCCATCGACTTTCTACAATTTTTAATGCCGATTTGATTCTTGTGATCGAGCAGGGGCAAATCATTGAACGTGGCAATCATGAAAGTCTCATGGCCAAGAAAGGTGCATACTATGAGCTCTATACCGGTAAAAAGGCACTTGAGTAAGTGACAAGACATTTGGTATAATATCGAAATGCAAAAGAACTTGTTAGGTATATTGTCAATATATTGAGGTGAAATTATGGGACGAACGCGTAGTGTGGCTTTTGAAGTCAGTATTCTAGCGTTATTATCCGCATTATTAGTTGTTCAGGTTTACATTCCGCTGGTCATTCCTGGTGGGGTGGCTATTACAACGATGCACATTACAGTCGCATTGGGTGCGATTATTTTAGGAACACGTGATGGGGCCATTTTAGGGCTTGTTTGGGGATCGCTGTCATTATTTCGGGCGTATACTTCACCAGATGGACCATTATCGATTCTGATGTTTACGAACCCAGTAATTGCTATCGTCCCTCGAGTTATGGTTGGCGTTGTGGCTGGCTTATTGTTTAGTTATTTTTACAAACACACCAAAATCAAACACTCACTTAGTCTAGGCATGACCGGCTTGTTTAGTGCTTTAACCAATACGACCTTAGTGGTATTATTTACAACGCTATTTTTCCAAAATCGTTCTGGCGCTATTTTTAGTGCGGTACATGCGGGTGGTCAAAATACAAATTTGTTAATGTTTTTGATTACATTAGTCGGTATCAATGCTCTAATTGAGGTTATTGTAGGGCTGTTACTTGTCCCGGCTATTGGGACACCGTTGTTACGCTTTCGACGTGAGAAATAAGAGATAGTAGGCATTCAGTATAAACTTTTACTTTAAAGATGAAATGACCCACACTGGTAGCGATGCGGCTAACAATGTGGGTCATTTTTGGTTATGAATGGTTTAATTATTGAGTGATTTTTGTAGATTTGTTGTTTGTTTCAAAGCAGTATTGAAATTAACATTCATGATTTCAATCTGCTGATAAATTGCGGCATAATATTGATTCACACGATTTTCCTGTGCATTCAAGTTATCTTTATCGGTATCACTGTCGCTAAGCATATCATAATAATCACTTTCTGCTGAACTCATTTCAGTCATGAAGGTGACAAATGTTTTTTGATCTAAGGCGGAAATATGCAGACTTTGTGAAAGACTAGAAATTAGTTGCTTGGGTAAGTCAGGATAATCTTGATTGCCGATTTTGATCAACGTTGTTTGGTTGGTTTTCAAATCAGTTTGAATCGCCTTAAATTTAGCAAAGGCATCCTGTCGCTCCGTATAAGCCTGGTAAGTTTTGGCAGCTTTAGTTTCCAGCAAATTTTGATCAGGAAATTTCTTCTGCTCTTTTGGTGCCAATTCTTGACTTTTTTCTAGGCTATCTTTAATTATCTGTAAATTATTTTTTTGCGTTCGGATATTTTTAAGGGTTGCCGCTGTATTTTCAGATAGCTGCTCTTTTGCACCTTGCTGGGGTGCACAGCTAGTTAAAATTAAACTTAGTAGAACAAAAAATAGACTAACGATGATAGGTTTTGGTGAGATATGTGCTTTCATTTTATTTCTCCGTTTATAATTGATACTATTAATATAACTTAATCGTTGGCATCATGCCAAAATATTGTCGAAAAAGATAGCTTGATTTAGGGGGAGACGATTTGCGAATCGGTTTACGGACGATAAAAACGGCAGTTGGCGCTGCTATTGCTATTTTACTAGCCTATTATTTACATTTGCAATACTGGCCAACAGCTGGCATCATCACGGTACTGAGTGTTCAAAATACAACGAAGGCCTCTTTTCGCTTAGTGTTTTTCCGGATTATTTCCACAGCCATTGCGTTTTTGATTGCAGTGGTCAGTTTTCGCTTATTAGGCTACAACGCGATCGCATTTGGAATTTTCTTGTTATTATTCATTCCCGTAGCGGATCTGTTTAGTCTACAAGATGGCATCGTGTTGAGTGCCGTCTTAGTTACTGTTTTTTTGATAGAGCGTAGTACTTCACTGTACTGGCTGATGAATCAAACACTATTGATGGTCGTTGGTGCTGGGGTAGCAATCATTGCTAATTTATTCATGCCAAATTTGGAAGATCGTATTTCAACGTATCAAGATTCAGTGGAACAAAGTATGCAGCAGATTTTGCAGTTAATGAGTCAACAATTACAGACACCTGCTGCTGGTGATGAACGAGAGGCGTTGATTCAGGAATCATGGGAAAATATGAGTGATCTGAAGATTGCCTTAAATGATGGGATGGCCTGGACAGCGCGTCATAATGAAAATCAGCTGTTATCGGAAAATGATTATTATAAAGCTTATTTTGAGATGCGCAATAATCAATATGAATTGTTGCGACAGATGCAAACCAGTATCGAGCGCATCGATAATCCCTTAATCCAAGGCCGAGAAATCGCAATCTTGCTGCAAGCAACTGCTGAAAATATTTCTGCCAGCAATGCTGCGGAAGATCTTGTTTCGGACGTCGAAGCTTTGCAGGAAAAATTTGAATCCAGTGACTTACCCAAAAATCGTGCGGAGTTTGAAGTTCGAGCACAATTATATTATTTGTTATCGAACTTCCACCAATTTTTACGGTTAAAGAATACATTCTACACGATTGTTGCCAGTCAAAATTAATAGATTGGTCTAACAAATTAATTTATTTATGCGAGCGTTCCCACTTGTCAATGAATGGGGGTTATGTTAGTATAAAAATGTACTTTTTGAATGGCTATGGTTCGAATGTTTCAAAGACTTTCTTCCATATGTACCAAACAAGAATGCACAACAATATTTTCAAGGAGGAAATGCTCTTATGGAACATGGAACTGTTAAATGGTTCAACGCTGAAAAAGGTTATGGCTTTATTACTCGTGAAGATGGTAGTGATGTATTCGTACATTTCTCTGCTATCCAAGGTGATGGCTACAAAACTCTTGAAGAAGGTCAAAGTGTAACTTTCGATATCGAAGAAAGCGACCGCGGCCCTCAAGCTGTTAACGTTGTTAAAGAATAGTTTATAATTTATAAGACCGCGCAAACGTTTCGTTTGTTGCGGTCTTTTTTAATACACAAAAGTTTGTAGCTGAGGATGTTGCCTTTTGGCACACGTTTAAAATTTAATTGTCCTGGTCGCCGTTTGCCGCACTATGGCTAATACTTTCCAATTTCAGAGTCAGTTCGGTACAATAGAGTTAGGTAAGAATTATCGGAGGTGTGAATTTTGGCAAATGATGTTGATTTTTCTGCAATTGTACAAGATGTCGTTTTACAAAAATATGGAGATACGTCAGTTTTTAGTACGCAGGTGTTGTTAGAGGCGCCTAATTTCTTTGATCAGTGGCTGGCTGGCAAAGTAGAACTATCAAAAATTCAAGGCCACCATTTACGCCAATTATTTACGGATTATGAATGGATGTTATGCCAAAAGGCTATTTTTCAGTCACAAACGATTCCGGAATTAAATGGGCGGAGCGCTTATGTCTATGCGAATGCTAAAAAGCAAATTGCGAAACAGTGGCTAGCGGCAGAAAATTGTGAGAGTGCTTTTACTAAAGAACAAGTGCAAGGTCGGGCAGTCGTACATTTACGTATCAGTCTAAATTACGATTTATGGGGCTTTGAAGATGTGTTAGACTTTATCGTACCTGAAACCGTCCGTTCAGAGATCGAGACCAAGCAACTGGATCTGCTGACCTGGGTAAATAACTTAAAAATTGAGGCATGAGTCCAAAGTGGGTAAATTTTGGTAAAAAGAAGAAGAACTTATCGACGTAAAAAATCAAAAGAGAATAGTGGCTTACTTGCGGCGTTGATCACTTTATTGATTTTAGCGATTGCTATTTATGGCGTGGTCAAGGGCATCAGTTATCATGAGCAAATGTTGGCACAGAGGGCAATTGAATCCTCCCAGGCAGCGAAGAATAAGGTGGCTCAAGAAAAGCAAGCTTTTATCGATCAAATCGCACCTTATGCTAAGCAGCTGCAGACCCAATATCATATACTGCCAAGCATCACGGTGGCGCAGGCGATTCTTGAAAGTGATTGGGGTAACAGTCAACTTGCCAGTCAGTACAAGAACCTTTTTGGCGTTAAAAGCGATGATCCCAATAATAGTCAACTTCTAGATACCCAAGAATACGTGGATGGTAGTTGGCACACTGTAAAGGGCCATTTTCGGGTTTATGATAGTTATGATGCTTCCTTATTAGACCATGCAAAACTATTGGCCGAGGGTACCTCTTGGAATGCGCAGCAGTACACGCATGTGCTCAATGCGACGAATTATGTTGACGCGGCCAAAGCATTACAACAAGATGGTTACGCCACTGATCCCGACTATGCCACTAAAATCATTCAAATCATTGAAAAATATCATTTAACGAAATACGATCAATAATCGAGAGGAGAGGGTACCCATGCCCCAGCAATACGTTCCCGAAATTATGACCGAGTTGCGCGAAGGCATTGTTAAAATGCCAACTGTGATCAAACGAGCTAGTGGAATCAAGATTTTTGAAAAAGAGATTCATTCTGTTATTTTTACAACCGATATTGCGATCATTAAAAATACCAATGCTGATGCGGTGATTGCTGTCTATCCGTTTACGCCGCACCCGACCATCATGCAGGCCATTACGATGGCTGCCGACATTCCAGTACTTTCAGGCATTGGCGGCGGTACAACGCAAGGTTCTCGTGCAGAAATGATGGCGATGTTTGCTGAAGCTCAGGGGTCATTAGGCGTGGTCGTCAACGCCCCTACACCAATAGCAACGATCCGCGCCATTGATGAAGTGGTAGATATTCCGATTATTGCGACAGTAGTTCATGAAGATACGAACATTCAAGCGTTGATTGACGCTGGTGTATCGATTTTAAATGTTTCTGGTGCCAAAAAAACAGCGGCAATTGTTGCAAAAATTAGAAAAAAATTTCAAAAAATTCCGATCATTGCTACTGGCGGTAAAGATGATAATCAGATTTTAGAAACAATTGAATCCGGTGCCAATGCAATTACCTATACGCCGCCAACAAACGGCACGTTATTTGCGGAAAAGATGGCAAAGTACCGCGATGCTGAACAGAAAAAACACGAAGGTTAGAGTTTAATGAAATTGCATCTCTTTTATTGAGGGTGCAATTTTTTTGTGGTATTCTTTATCTTAACTAAATTCGCTTTTTATCCAACTAACGAAGGATATTATTTCAAGAAGGTGTCTTTTTCGCGTAAACACGAATATTAGTTGCAAAGTTGTTTTTCGGAAAGGAAGTTTATTTTGAAGATTTTAGAAGATCGCATTTTGCGAGATGGCCAAGTTTTAGGGCATGATGTATTGAAAGTAGATAACTTTCTAAATCATCAGGTAGATCCTATGTTAATGGAAGAAATTGGCAAAGAATTTCATCGCTTGTTCAAGAATGAGAAAATTACCAAGGTTTTGACGGTGGAATCTTCAGGTATTGCACCTGCTATTTTTACGGGCTTAGCTTTTGGTGTACCAGTGGTTTTTGCTCGTAAGCACAAAAGTGTGACGTTAAAAGATGAATTATATACGTCCGTTGTTTATTCCTATACGAAAAAGACCAGCAATCATATTGCCATTTCTAAGCGGTTTTTGAATGAGGATGATCGTGTTCTAGTTGTGGATGACTTTTTGGCTAATGGTCAGGCAGTAAAAGGCTTGATCGACATCATTGACCAGGCAAACGCTAGCTTGGCAGGAATTGGAATCGTCATCGAGAAGACTTTCCAAAAGGGTCGTCAGTTAATTGATAAAGAGGGCATTCATGTGGAGTCTTTGGCACGCATCAAGGCTTTTGAAGATGGCAAGGTAGTCTTTGTAAATGATGAGGAGGCTGAAGATGCAGCAAAGTAAGGCGCAGACAAACGCACCCAAGATTTCAAACTGGAAAGCTGCAATTTTAGGTATTCAGCATTTATTAGCGATGTATTCGGGATCAGTTTTAGTGCCGCTATTGATTGGCGGGGCATTGCATTTTTCTACGTTACAAATGACTTATTTAGTTTCGATTGATATTTTTATGTGTGGTCTGGCAACTTTCTTCCAGTTGAAGGGTAATCGGTTTATGGGTATTGGCTTGCCTGTAGTCCTTGGTTGCGCGGTTCAAGCAGTTGAACCCTTAAAAATGATTGGGCAACGGTACTCTGTTGGTACTGTATATGGCTCAATTATTGCAGCTGGTATTTTCGTAGTTCTAATTGCTGGCTGGTTTTCAAAAATCAAAAAATTATTTCCACCATTAGTTACTGGGACTTTGATTACGGTGATCGGATTGACCTTGATCCCAGTTGCTTTTCAGAATTTAGGTGGTGGCGATACGACTGCTAAGACTTTTGGTGATTTAACGAATATTGGGATCGGCTTTTTGACTGTTTTCATTATTTTGGCAGTTAGTTTTTGGGGCCGAGGTTTTCTGAAGTCGATTGCTGTGTTAGTTGGACTTGTGGCCGGCACATTAGCTGCTTCAGCATTTGGCTTAGTTTCATTAAAGCCAGTGATGGAAGCGAGCTGGTTTCATTTTCCGCAATTCTTTTATTTTGGCACGCCAAAATTTGAATGGTCTTCTATTGTGACGATGATTCTGATTTCGATGGTGTCCATGGTGGAATCCACCGGGGTTTACTTTGCCTTAGGGGATATTACCAAGCGTAAGTTAACTAGTGATGATTTGAAACGCGGCTATCGGGCTGAGGGTTTGGCAATTATCTTTGGCGGCCTATTTAACACTTTCCCATACACAACTTTCTCGCAAAACGTTGGTTTGGTTCAACTTTCTGGCATCAAGACGCGGCGGCCGATTTACTTCGCGGCTGGATTTTTAGTACTACTTGGTTTATTACCAAAGGTTGGTGCTTTGGCTACGATCATCCCTAGTCCAGTTTTGGGCGGTGCCATGTTAGTTATGTTCGGCATGGTAGCTGTTCAAGGTATTCGGATGTTGCAGAATGTGAATTTCCAAAGTGATAAGAATCTGCTAGTTGTCGCTGTATCGATCGGTTTAGGCTTAGGTGTGACCGTACAGCCAGCAATTTTCCAATTCTTACCTAAAACAGCGCAATTATTATTTGGTAACGGCATCGTGATGGCTAGTTTATCGGCAGTCTTTTTGAATTTATTATTCAATGGTACTGGAACGGTAGATGAAGATGAAGAGACCGGCCTGAATGAAAATGATGAAGCTTGACGAATTGTTTTGCTTTTATAATGTCAGTCCTGGCAAACTGTGGTAGGGTAGATTTTAAGGAAACTTAAAAGAAGGCAGGCAAAACAATGGCTTTTATTTATCCAATGCAAACCGTTGGTATTATTGGCGGTGGCATCAAAAGTTATCATTTAGCACTGACGGCTAAGCAAATGGGGTTTCGCGTGGCCTTGTTAACATCTGTTCAAGAACCCGTTTTAGACATTGTTGATTATCCTACGATTGGCAATCCTAACGATTTACAGACTGTTTTGGATTTTGTCAACGGCTTACAGGCCGTTATTTATCAAGATGAAAATATTGATCCACAGATTCTTGAAACGATTCAGGCCAATAATAATGTGCCTCAAGGAACGGATATTTTATCGATCACGCAAGACCGGTACTTAGAAAAAGTTTTTTTAGATGATCTGAATTTAAATGTTGCGCCTTATATGACTGTTGTTGGTTCTGCAGATGTTGCTAACGGATTGGCGTCCATTGGATATCCGGCAATTATTAAACCGATCCAAAAGGGCTTGAGTCATAACCGTCAAGAAGTACTTTACCGTCAACAGGATATTGCTCAAAGTGAAACCTATCTTAGCGGTGGTTCGGCAATTCTAGAATCCTGGGTGCCTGTGGATCAAGAATTTTTGATCATGGTTGTGAAGGATCAAAAGCAAAAAGTTCAGTTGTTACCAATTATTGAGACCTTTTTTGATGGACATCAATTGATAGCTGCACTAGTTCGGCCGCGAATCAATGCGGCTGTGGCTGAAGAAATTCAACGAATCGCTCATGTGATTGCTGATAAGATCGATTACTGTGGTGTTTTTGGGATTTCTTTCCTAAAAACTGAAACAGACAACTTATATACTCAACGTATTTTTCCAGGGGTACATCTTGGCGCGGACGTCTATCAAGCCGTTCTTGGAATTTCCCAGTATGAGCTGCAATTGCGGGCTTTATTAGGATGGCCAGTTCCTGAAGTGCATGTGAGAACCAATGGCGCTATGTTAGTTATTTTAAAAGCAATTGAAGAAGAGAGCTATACACAAGTTAAAATCAAGCCGGATTGGCAGTTTAATTATTATCCGTTGGCTGAGACGCCTGCTTTGGCAACACCAATTGGCCAGGTGATAGTTACTAATGAGATTCAAACAGATTTGATCAATAAAATTAAAGCAACGGATTTGTGGCATATTTAACTTTACAACACAAAGGAGAAAAAAATGATTCCTCGTTACGTAAGACCAGAAATGGGTGCAATTTGGACAGATGAAAATCGCTACCAAGCTTGGCTAGAAGTTGAAATATTAGCTGATGAAGCCTGGGCAAAACTAGGTGAGATCCCAGCTGAAGATGTAGCCAAAATTAGAGCCAATGCAAAATTTGATGTTGCCGAGATTGCGCGTTTGGAAAAGATTACGCATCATGATGTGGTTGCCTTTACGCGGACAGTTTCTGAGAGCTTAGGCCCAGAGAAAAAGTGGATCCACTATGGTTTAACGTCTACGGACGTTGTGGACACAGCTTATGGTTATTTACTAAAACAGGCCAATGATATTTTGCGCCAGGATATTGCTGCTTTTCTAGAAGTGATTGCTAAGAAGGCGGAAACCTATAAACATACCGTAATGATGGGGCGGACCCATGGTGTGCATGCCGAACCAACGACTTTTGGTTTGGTGCTGGCTAACTGGTACGCGGAAATGAAGCGCAATCAGGAACGGTTTGAACATGCGGCCAAAGGCGTTGAAGCCGGCAAGATCAGTGGTGCGGTGGGAACTTTTGCCAATATTCCACCCGAAGTTGAAGCTTATGTGACGGAACATCTAGGAACTCGCGCTCAAGATATTTCAACCCAAGTATTGCCTAGAGATCTGCATGCAGAATATGTGCAGACGATGGCTTTGATTGCAACTTCTATCGAGCGTTTTGCCTTAGAGATTCGGCATCTACAACGGACAGAAGTACGCGAAGCTGAAGAATATTTTGCTGCTGGTCAAAAGGGCTCTTCAGCGATGCCGCATAAACGGAATCCGATTGGTTCTGAAAACGTAACTGGATTAGCCCGTGTGATTCGTGGACATGCGGTAACAGCACTGGAAGATGTGCCGCTATGGCATGAGCGTGATATCTCCCACAGTTCTGCGGAAAGAATTATTTTGCCAGACACAACGGAGCTGCTAGATTATATCTTACATCGCTTTATGACAATCCTAGATAAATTGACCGTCTTTCCAGAAAACATGATAAATAATATGAACAAGACCCATGGTTTGATTTATTCACAGCGGGTATTGCTCAAATTGGTTGATAAGGGTTTAAGTCGTGAACAAGCTTACGACATTGTGCAGCCAAAGACAGCCCAAGCATGGGATGAACAAAAAGACTTCCGAACTTTATTGGAAGCTGATCCAAAAGTAACTGAACGTTTATCTAAAGCCGACTTAGATGATGCTTTCGATTATCATTGGCATCTTAAAAATGTGGATCGTATTTTTAAGCGTGTCGGTTTAGATTAAAGCATCATTGATCGCCTTTTGTCACACTATCTTGTGAGTCTAAACGTGTTCCAAAAGGCAACGACCTTACCTAACAGCGCATTCCTCAAATGGAAAATCCACCATTTATCGTAATTCTTGTTAGTGCTTGGCCGTTGAGCGCCTTTTGTCACACTCTGCTAAAGTAAATGCTGTAACATCAAATAATTTGGAAATTGAAGAAACTGGGATGACAGAAATTTCTGTTACTCAGTTTTTTTGTTTACGGCTGGAGTAGCTATAATAAGTAACATAATTTTGTTATAATGTAGTGTGCTTTTTAGACTAAAATATAATTTTTATGTACCCGAACGAGTCAGTGAAAGGATCCAAAAATGACGATAGATTTACTAAACAAACTGAATGATAAGCAAAAAGAAGCGGTGCAGACAACGGAGGGCCCATTATTAATCATGGCCGGCGCTGGGAGTGGTAAAACTCGTGTTTTGACACATCGCGTTGCTTATTTGATTGAAGAAAAAAATGTTACGCCTTGGCATATCTTAGCGATCACTTTTACCAACAAAGCTGCGAAAGAAATGAAAGAACGTGTCGGACAATTATTAGATGAAGAGGATGCGCGTAATGTTTGGGTCTCCACTTTCCATGCGCTGTGTGTGCGAATTTTACGGCGTGAAAGCGAGAAAATCGGCTATGCTCGTAGTTTTACGATTGCGGATCCCGCTGAACAATTAACTCTGATCAAACGGATTTTAAAGAATTTAAATATTGATCCTAAGAAATTTGAGCCACGCAGTATTTTGAATACAATCAGCAACGCCAAGAATGATATGGTCAAACCTGAAGATTATGAACAACAGACCGGTTCTTTATTTGAAGAGATCGTAGCCAAAGTTTATAAACGCTATCAGCAGTCTTTACAGGCAGATCAAGCTATGGATTTTGATGATTTGATCATGCTGACGATTGAATTATTTCAAAAAGATCAGCCAACGTTAAGTTACTACCAAAATAAGTTTCAATATATTCATGTCGATGAATATCAGGATACTAATGAAGCTCAATATCAGTTGGTGCGGTTGTTAGCTGGGGGTTATCAAAATCTTTGTGTCGTTGGTGATGCCGATCAAAGTATTTATGGTTGGCGCGGGGCCAACATGAATAACATTTTGAACTTTGAAAAGGACTATCCTACAGCGCAGATCGTTTTACTGGAACAAAATTATCGTTCGACGAAGCATATTTTAAAAGCGGCCAACGAAGTCATTAATAATAATGTGGTCCGCAAGCCTAAAAAACTTTGGACAGAAAATAGTGAGGGCCCTAAGATCACTTACTATCGCGGTCAAAGTGAACAAGATGAATCATTATATGTTATTGACCAAATTCAACAACAAATCAAAGAAAATAATTACAAGTATGGTGACTTTGCTATTCTTTATCGGACCAACGCCCAGTCACGGGTGATGGAAGAAGGTTTTGTGAAAGCCAATATTCCTTACAAAATGGTTGGTGGGCACAAGTTCTATGATCGTAAGGAAATCAAAGATGTTTTGGCTTATTTGCGCTTGGTCGCAAATCCAAAAGATGACATGAGTTTTCAGCGCGTCATTAATTCGCCAAAGCGCGGGATTGGTCCTGGTACGGTTGAAAAGCTGCAAGATTTTGCGGATGAACATGATTTTTCGCTGCTTGAAGCCTGCTTGAATATCGACTTATCAAATATCAATGGTCGTGCTCGGGGAAACTTAGCTGACTTTGGGAATATGATTTTCGACTTGCGAGAACGGATCGAAGCTGAGACAATTTCTCAATTGACAGAGGATCTATTGGATCGTTCCGGTTATTTGAAGGCTTTGAAAGCGCAACACAATTTAGAGGCCGACAGTCGCATTGAAAATATTGAAGAATTGCTTTCAGTAACTCAGCGGTTTGATGACAATTATGAGCCCGAGGATGAAGATAGCGATAAATTCGTAGATTTCTTAGCGGATCTGGCACTTGTTAGTGATCAAGATGATTTAGAAGAAGAAGCTAGTGAAGTGACCTTGATGACGCTGCATGCGGCTAAAGGTCTGGAATTTCCTGTCGTCTTTTTGATTGGTATGGAAGAAGGTATTTTTCCATTATCTCGAGCAGCAGCAGATCCTGACGAACTGGAAGAAGAGCGGCGATTGGCTTATGTGGGCATCACGCGCGCGCAAAAGAAACTTTATTTGACGAATGCCTATTCCCGGGTACTCTACGGCCGTACGCAAAGTAATCCAGCTTCACGGTTTGTAGGTGAAATCGATGATGAGTTATTGGATTATGGTAATCAAAATGCGGCCGCGATACCGTTCCGTCAGACCAGTACCCCGAGTCAACGGCGCTTTGATAATCAAATGCGTCGCGCGCAAGCGACAACTCACGTGGCACAACAAAGTGGGCCAGTGGCTAAAACAAGTTCGGCAGCGCGGGTAACTTGGACTGCTGGTGACAAAGTAACGCATAAGAAATGGGGCACTGGTACAGTTGTGAAAGTCAATGGAACTGGTGAAAATGCAGAATTAGATATTGCGTTTAAAGAACAAGGTGTCAAACGATTATTAGCTGCTTTTGCACCAATTACCAAACAAGAATAGTCTTAAGACAAATTAATAATGGTGATTAAAGATGACCTTAAAAAAATCAATTGAAGCCTATACCAAGACAGAAGCCAATACAGAAGCAAAACAATTACGGCAAACGCTGCAACAATATAGTGACGCTTACTACACCAAGGATGCACCTTTGGTAGAAGATAGTGTTTACGATGCACTTTATCGGGATCTGCAAGACTTAGAAACGGCTTTTCCGGATATTGTTACCCCGGATTCACCCACTCAAAAAGTCGGTGGTGAAGTTTTACCCGGTTTTGACAAAGTGACCCATACCATACCGATGCTGTCCATGGGAGATGTGTTCTCCTTTGATGAACTTAAAGCATTTGATGCGCGCTTAACCCGTAATGTGGGACATCAATTAAGTTATAGTACAGAATTGAAAATCGATGGTTTGGCAATCAGTTTAGTCTATGAGAATGGGCGTTTTGTCCAAGGTTCAACGCGGGGAGATGGCAATGTCGGCGAAGATATCACTAAGAATTTGTTGACGATTGATTCAATTCCTAAGCTTCTGCCTGAACCGCTTTCAATCGAAGTGCGTGGTGAGTGTTATATGCCCAAAACTGCCTTTGAGAAGCTAAATAAGCAGCGCGAAGCAGAGGGAAAGCCGATTTTTGCCAATCCACGTAATGCTGCGGCAGGTAGCCTGCGGCAATTAGACACGCGTGTTACTAAAGCGCGCCAGCTAGATACCTTTATTTACTTCATCACGCGCATGGATACACTAACACTTCAGACTCAAACGGAAGCCTTAGCTAAATTAAAAGCTTTGGGTTTTCATGTCAATCCAGATAGTCAGCTCTGTCATAATATTGCGGAAGTAATCACGTTTATTGAAACCAATACACCGAAACGCAATGCGTTACCATATGGTATCGATGGGGTGGTTTTGAAAGTCGATGATTTGACTACCCAACAAACGCTTGGTAATACGGTTAAAGTCCCTCGTTGGGAGATTGCCTATAAATTTCCACCTGAAGAAGCACAAACCGTTGTCCATGATATTGAATGGACGGTGGGCCGCACTGGGGTGGTTACGCCAACTGCGGTCATGGATCCGGTACCGCTTGCGGGAACGACTGTGGCTCGAGCCACCTTGCATAATGTAGATATGTTGAAGGCCAAAGATATTCGAATTGGGGATACCGTTAGCTTACATAAAGCTGGCGATATTATTCCAGAAGTATCTGCTGTGATTTTAAATAAGCGACCAGCAGATACGGTGCCTTATGAGATACCGACAAAGTGCCCTTCTTGTGGTTCCCAATTGGTTCATTTAGAAGACGAAGTAGCTTTACGCTGTATCAATCCCATGTGTCCGGCTCAGATCAAAGAGGGCCTGACCCATTTTGCCAGTCGCAACGCTATGAATATTGATGGTTTGGGACCACGCGTGATTGCTCAATTATTTGAAAAAGAATTGGTCCATGATGCAGCTGATTTATACCGCTTGACGGCTGAGGACTTAAGCCAATTAGATAAATTCAAAGAGAAATCGATTGCAAATTTACTAGGTGCTATTGATCGCAGCCGACAAAATTCAGTGGAACGGCTGTTGTTCGGTTTAGGCATTCGCCATGTGGGTGCTAAAGCTGCTAAAATTTTAGCGGCACATTATGGTGATATCTGGCAGTTAGCGAAAGCGACTAGCGAAGATATGACACAGATAAATAATGTCGGTCAGATTATGGCAGATAGCGTTGCAACTTACTTTAACAATGCTGAAGTTCAAACCTTACTCCATGAATTTGCTGCTGTAGACGTCAATTTAAAATATTTAGGTGAAACTGAAGCCGTGCCCGAGGCCAACTTCTTTAAGGATAAAACAGTGGTATTGACCGGTAAACTTAACGACTTTACTCGGCCCGAATTAACCGAAAAATTAGAACATTTGGGCGCTAAAGTTACCAGCTCAGTTTCTAAAAGAACGGATATTTTGGTCGCTGGTGAAGCAGCAGGTAGTAAATTGACAAAAGCACAGCAGCTTGGCGTTGAAATCATCAATGAGCAAGAGCTGGATGAGTATTTGCCTCAAAAGTAGGTAGGAGGACAAATTTTGAAACGAAAAAATCTTTGGTTTATATTGGCTACTTTGGCATTAGTACTGGCGGGCTGTGGCAATTTAAAGAGTACTGGCTCGACAGGCACGCAAACAAGCACAAACAATAAAGGTGTGCAAACAACAGGTGCGACCGGCGAATCCAATTATACTGGGGTGATCGAAAACGGTCATTACAAAACAAGTGCGGCTAGGGGCCTAACGACATCGCAAACAGACAACGTTTTGAACGTTAAAAGTATGGAAGACGGATTAACAGATCTATCAAAGTCACAATTCCCCACTGATAAGTATTTACTGCAAGAGGGCCAATATTTAAAATCCGATACAATTAAGGACTGGTTAGCCCGTAAATCGCAAAAAAATCCCGAGGGCCTAAACCCAGCTGATAATGGTTCTACTGATGCCGATAAGCGAGCACCATTATATTTGCAACAAATATTAGAACAAGACTATGTGACGCAAACAGATGATAAAAGCGTTAAACTTGGCGGCATTAGTATTGCTCTGGGTATGAATAGTGTGGATTATTATCAAAAAGAAGAATATGGTGCTGAATTTCAAACCAATATTTCTGATAATACTTTGTTGGCTCAGGGCAAACAGATGGCGCAAACAATCGTCCAGCGGCTGCGGCAGCGCAAAGGATTGGAAAATGTTCCGATCACGATTGGTATTTATAAACAAGCTTCTAAGGATAGCTTAGTGGGTGGGACTTATGTATCGGCCACCACGGTTGATAACGGTGCTAAGAAAATCGACAGTTGGAAACGAGTCAATGAAAAGAACCAGGTATTACCAACGGCTAGTGGTGAAAAGGCGGTTAATTCTGGAGATAATGATTCATTTTCTAACTTTAAAACACAAGTTCAGAGTTTCTTCCCTAACTTGGCTGGCGTTGTTGCCCAGGCCCATTATGAAAACGATCAGCTAGCGGGTATGAATATTACAATTAATACTCAATTTTATGGCGAGACTGAAATCACCAGCTTTACGCAATACATCGCTCAAGCGGCCGGTCGCTATTTACCCCGGAATATTCCGTTACAAATTACGATACAATCGACGCAAGGCATTCAGGCATTTGTTGCGCGCAGCAGTAATGCTAAGAGTTTCTATACCCATGTCTTTTCAAGTTACTAATTCCAACCAGAAACAGTTATGTTACAATAAAACAGAATGAATTTTCATGAAAGAGGAGATCGCATGATTTCAAGGGAACAAGTTGCCCATGTTGCTAATTTAGCAAAATTAGAATTCGATGATTCCGAATTAGAAAATTTCACTAGTCAATTAGATAAAATTGTTGATTTTGTCGATCAATTAAGTGAAGTAGATACAAAAGATGTTGCACCAACTACCCATATCACAAGTGCTGTCAATGTTTTCCGTGAAGATGTACCCGTGAAGAGTCAGACGCGCGCTGAATTATTGAAGAATGTCCCTGAAACAACGGAAGGGCTAATTCGGGTGCCTGCAATTATTGAAAAAGAGGAGGACGAATAGTTGAATTACTTCAATGAAGATATTACGAGTCTCCACGATAAGTTAGTTAATAAAGAAATAACCGTTCGCCAATTAGTAGAAGCTACGTTTGATTACATTGAACAAACGGATGAGAAAATCAATGCTTTTATTACTTTAAATAAAACTGACGCACTGGAAAAAGCAGATGCATTAGATGCAGCTGGCATTGACCCAGACGAATTATTGGCTGGGATTCCTTTAGGCATTAAAGATAATATCGTTACTAAAGGTTTAAAGACGACGGCTGCCAGCCATATCTTAGACAACTTTGAACCTGTTTATAATGCGACGGTCATGGATAAATTAGATGGTCAAAAGACCATCACCGTTGGTAAAACCAACTTAGATGAATTTGCCATGGGAAGTTCGACAGAAACTTCTTATTTTGGTGAAACGCATAATCCTTGGAATCTAACCAAGGTGCCTGGTGGTTCTTCAGGTGGTTCAGCAGCCGCTGTGGCAGCCGGTGAAGTGATTGCCGCGCTTGGGACAGATACAGGTGGTTCTATTCGTCAGCCAGCTGCTTTTAACGGTATTTTTGGGATCAAACCAACTTATGGTCGTGTTTCACGTTGGGGCTTAATGGCCTTTGGCTCTAGTTTGGATCAGATCGGGGTTTTGTCCCGTTCTATCAAAGATAGTGCCATCATTTTGAATGCCATTTCTGGCCATGATGATCATGACGGGACAAGTGCAACTGAAGCCGTGCCCGACTTTACCAAAGCACTAGGTCAGGATATCAAGGGCCTTAAGATTGCGGTACCAAAAGAATATATGGATAAGGGCATTGACGCTGACGTGGTTAAAGCAATTCAAGCCGCCATCAAAACTTTTGAAAGTTTAGGTGCTACGGTTGAAGAAGTTTCCCTGCCGTATACGAAATATGCTGTCCCAGCTTATTACATTATCGCTTCCAGTGAAGCTTCTTCCAACTTACAGCGCTATGATGGCATTCGTTATGGTTTCCGGGCAAAAGATGTCAAAACTTTGGAAGATGTTTATGTTCGCTCACGTTCTGAAGGTTTTGGTGACGAAGTGAAACGGCGGATCATGTTGGGTTCCTTCTCCTTATCAGCTGGTTATTATGATGCTTACTTTAAGAAGGCTGCCCAAGTGCGTACTTTGATCAAGAATGATTTTGATCAACTATTTGAAAAATATGACTTGATTCTAGGCCCAACAACACCAACGCCAGCCTTTGGGTTAGGTGAAAAAGTTACTGATCCAGTCACCATGTATCTCAATGATATTTTGACAATTCCGGCCAACTTAGCAGGTATCCCGGCAGCATCGATCCCAGCAGGTTTCTCTGAAACGGGGTTGCCAATTGGCGTTCAATTGATGGCTAAGAAGATGGATGAAATGACAATTTTCAAGGCTGCTGATGCCTTTGAACAAGCCACAGAATTCCATCAAGCTATTCCAGAATTCAAGGGAGGTCAAAACTAATGAACTTTGAAACAACAATCGGGTTAGAAGTCCACGTTGAATTAAAGACCAAGACTAAGATGTTTAGTCCTTCACCAGTTGAATTTGGGGATGAGCCCAATACGAACACCAATGTTATCGACTTTGGTTTTCCGGGTGTGCTGCCTAAAGTCAATAAACAAGCCTATCGTTATGGCATCATGGTTGCTTTAGCTTTGAATGCAGACATTACGCGCGATACGCATTTTGATCGGAAAAACTATTTCTACCCGGATAATCCTAAAGCCTATCAGATCACACAATTTGAAAAGCCCTTGGGCACCAATGGTTGGGTTGAAATTGAAGTCGATGGCAAGAAGAAAAAAATCGGTATTGCTGAATTGCATGTCGAAGAAGATGCCGGTAAGAATACCCATTCCGAAGATGGCTACTCATACGTTGACCTGAACCGTCAAGGCACACCTTTGATCGAAATTGTATCTAAGCCAGATATTGCCTCTCCTGATGAAGCCTATGCTTACTTAGAAAAATTGCGGCAGATCGTTCAATTTACTGGAGCTTCCGATGTCAAAATGGAAGAGGGTTCCATGCGGGTCGACACAAACATTTCGATTCGGCCAATTGGACAAGAAAAATATGGGACAAAAACAGAGTTAAAGAACTTAAACTCTTTCAATTTTGTCCGTCTAGGCCTAGCCTATGAAGAAAAACGGCAAAGTCGTGTCTTGATGTCTGGCGGTACAATTCGCCAGGAGACGAGACGCTATGATGATGCGACCGGACAAACTTATTTGATGCGTGTAAAAGAAGGTTCTGATGATTATCGTTATTTCCCAGAACCAGACATTCCACCATTTCATATTAGTGACGACTGGATCAAAGAAATTCAAGCAAGCATTCCAGAAATGCCTGATAAACGGCGGCAGCGTTATGTACAAACATACGGCTTGCCAGAATATGATGCTAACGTGTTAACAACCACGAAAGAAATGTCTGATTTCTTTGACGCTGCCGTTGCACAAGGTGCTGATCCCAAGCAAGTTTCCAACTGGCTGATGGGTGAAGTAAATGCCTACTTGAATGAAAATAAGCTGGATCTGCAAGAGACGAAGCTGACACCAGAACATTTGGCAACAATGATCAATTTGATTAAAGATGGGACGATCAGTTCTAAGATCGCTAAAAAAGTGTTCCAAGAAATCATTACTAATGGCACGGAACCCAAGCAATGGGTCGAAGAAAAAGGTATGGTGCAATTATCCGATCCTGCTAAACTGACACCGATCATTGATGAGGTTTTGGACAATAACCAACAATCAATTGATGACTTTAAAAATGGGAAAGATCGGGCTGTTGGTTTCTTAGTTGGTCAAATTATGAAACAAACCCGCGGTAAAGCCAATCCAAAAGTCGTCAATCAAATTTTGATGGCAGAATTAAAAAAACGCTAAGTAGTTAAAGAGGGAGAAACATGAGAGTCCGGGCTAGATTGATATACAATCCCACTGCAGGTCATGAAACGTTGCTGCGAAGTGTGGGTCAAATCTTGCATATTTTAGAAACAGCTGGTTATGAAGCCAGTGCGTTTCAAACGACTAAAGCACCGCTTTCGGCTGCTAAAGAGGCTAAACGCGTGGCTAAAGAGGGGTTTGACTTGATCGTTGCAGCCGGTGGCGATGGGACAATCAATGAGGTCGTTAACGGGATCGCCGGATTAAAAAGACGCCCCAAGATGGCGATCATCCCTGCTGGAACAACTAATGACTATGCGCGTGCTTTGAAGATTCCTCGTGAAGATCCAGTTGAAGCGGCTAAAATCATCTTGAAGAAACAGTCCGTCAAGATGGACGTGGGCAAAGCCAACGACAACTATTTTATTAATATTGCCGGTGGCGGCTTTATGACCGAGTTAACCTATGAAGTGCCGTCTCAATTCAAATCCATTCTAGGCTATCTAGCGTATGTCTTGAAAGGTGCCGAAATGTTGCCGCGCATGCGGCCAACGCAGATGCATCTGGAGTATGATAATGGTGTTTATGATGGTCCGGCCTCCATGTTTTTCTTAGCTTTGACAAATTCGGTCGGTGGTATGGAACAAATCGTACCTGATGCTTCTTTAGATGATGGTTATTTTTCTTTAATTATTGTCAAAACATCTAATATTGGTGAGATTTTACGCTTGATGGCTCTTGTTTTAAATGGTGGTCGACATGTAGATGACAACAACATTATTTATGTGAAAACGAGGAAATTAGTTGCCAAGCCTAAGGATAATCAGCGGATGATGATCAATTTAGATGGGGAATATGGCGGCGATGCGCCGATGAAGTTTGTCAATTTGAAGCAGCATATTGAAATGTTTGCCAATGTGGATGACATTCCCAATAAAGCTATTACTTATGAAACACCATCGGAACAGAACGCTGAGGCTGAGATCGTTAAGCATGTTCAAAATTTGGATGCGAATCATGAATTGGTTCGGCCAGAATTAGATTTAAGCCATGCGCCTAAGTCGGATGATGCATCTGAAACTAAGCACACATAAAATATAGTTAAAAAAATGGACCTGTGAGCAGATGCTAGTTCTGCTTTTCAGGTCCATTTTGCATGAAACTTGTATTTCAAGCCAATTTCCGCTATGCTTAACGGCGATCATTAATTAAGGGGTTAATATGAAAACAAATTTAAATACACCAGTACAAAAGAATCAAACACTAGATCTCACAGCGGTAGACTTGTCTTATGATGGGTTGGGCGTTGCCAAAGTTGATGATTTTCCCATCTTCATTGACAATGCTTTACCCGGTGAAGTGGTTACAGCGGTAATTACTAAAGTTGCTAAGAAGTATGCCTTCGCTAAAACAGTAGCAATGGTTCAAAGCAGTCCTGATCGTGTGGATATCAAAAATCGGCGTTATACGCAAACTGGCATTGCGCCTTTGCAGCATTTGGCTTATCCAGCACAATTAAAATTCAAACAGCAGCAAATTGAAAACTTGTATCAAAAAGCTAAATTAGCCATTGATGTTTTACCCACGTTGGGCATGACTGATCCGACGCATTATCGTAATAAAGCACAGGTACCCGTGCGTACAGTGGATGGTCAGCCAACGGTTGGTTTCTTTCAAAAGCGGAGCCATCGCTTGGTGCCCATGACAGACTTTTTCATTCAAGACGAAAAAATCGATGCAGCCATTGCTAAATTACAAGACTTGATCCGCCAATTTGGTATTTCCGCTTATGATGAAGTGAATCATCAAGGTGTTTTACGGAATATCATGATTCGTCGAGGGTATTATACTGGCGAAATGATGATTGTCTTGATTACGCGAACTAAAGAATTACCGGAACGTCGGGAGTTAGCCAACGCTATTTTGGCAGAGATCCCTGATGTCGTCAGCATTATTCAAAATATCAATGGGACCAAGGGCAATACGATTTTAGGGCATAAGGAACGTATTTTGTGGGGGAAGCCCAATCTTCGTGACGAATTATTAGGCTTGAAATTTGATATCTCTGCCTTATCGTTTTACCAAGTCAATCCTACCCAGACGCAAGTACTGTATCAAAAAGCTATTGAAGCTGCTAATTTAAGCGGTGATGAAGTTGTGATCGATGCTTACTCTGGTATTGGCACGATCGGTCTCTCCATGGCCAAACACGTTCGTTCGGTAAAAGGGGTAGAAATCACGCCAGCTGCCGTAACCAATGCCAACGCTAACGCTGAATTAAATGGCATTACGAATGCTGAATTTGTGGTGGGCAAGGCTGAAGAAGTATTGCCGCAATGGGCTGAAGAAGGTATGAAAGCCGACTTGATCGTGGTTGATCCACCACGTAAAGGCTTAGCACCAGAATTTATTGAAGCCGCAATCAAAGTCCGGCCTAAGAAAGTACTTTATATCAGCTGTAATCCGGCCACATTAGCTCGCGATTTGCAGGCATTTGCCGCTGCTGGCTATACAGCAAAACAAACCCAGCCAGTGGATATGTTCCCCATGACTACCCATGTCGAGAGCGTTACGGTCCTCGAACGTACAGAAAAATAGCTCATAAACCGCGTCATGGCGGCATTTACGGATGATTAAAAGTGTACTTTTTCCTTTCAGAATGATTGGAATTAGTACACTTTTTTTGCTTCTTAAGCTGGTAGATTGAGTGGAAAATATGAGAGCTTTTTGGATTGTATAAACGACGACTAATTCATTCTTGACTTTTTTATTTCGAAAGGTAATTTTTTATCAAACCTTATATTTTTATCCTTGACCCCTCAACCATTTTCTGTAAAATCAATAATGGGGAACATCATTCATCCTTCTTTCAATTGGCTTTCGTAGACTTGATCGTAATATAAGACATGATGTTCTTTTTTTATATCTCAAAGTTAGTATAAAAATGAGATATTAGTAGATTAACATCCATCGATACCAAAAAGTATAGAACCATAATTATCTGCTATAATTAAAATTGTTTAAGCGATTTTATTGACTTTCCCATTTAATGTTAGAATTACATAGAATAATTAAGAAACTTTGAATCTTGATGAGATATGGGCTGAACGACTTAGGAAGGTTAGGAATATTCTGTCTCAGTTAAGAAATTACAAAATATGTATAATTATTAGTAGGCTGAATATCATTAGGGCCGCTGAATAAGCTGATCTAACAGACTTAGAAGCAATTACCAGGAGCTACAAAAATTATGGAAGCTATTAAATTTATAGGGCGGTGTAGAAAAAATTTGCAAAAGCAATGTAATATAGAGCTGTATCTATTACCAAGCTTGGTAATAGATGCTAACGTTACCACCAATCTTTTGATGAAGATATGCTCTGAACGAAATTGTGACCTTACTTATATTTGTGGGAAAGTACGTACTGATAACTGATATAGGAGAATAATTAATGCAAACAGATAACGAAAAATACAATGAAACTGTGCAACCTAACACGGCTTTCTTAAATGAGTTGAAAGAAAAGCTGCCTGAATTCTTTACCAAAGACGGCTTTTTTGATATTGACAAGTTCAAGGATCAACTTAAGGACAAAAATGTTAATGAGTTGAGTGAGGGTTATCAGCTAAATTTCATTGGTAAGGATTACGCTCGTCGCCAGGCTGGGGAAATGGCAAGTACTGTTATTGTGCCTGATAAAAAACAAAATCAAGGTGAGGGTAAGAATAGTAAAAATTTATTTTTTACCGGGGATAATCTTGAAGTATTACGCCATTTACAAACGTCTTATCAGAATAAGATTGATATAATTTACATCGACCCACCATATAACACTGGTCAGGATGATTTCGCTTATCCGGATTCTTTTGAGTACAGCGATGATCAACTTGAAGACATGTTTGGCCTCGACGATGATCAATTGGCAAGACTTAAAAGTATTCAGGGAAAGTCCAGTCATTCTGCATGGTTAACCTTTATGTATCCGAGACTTCAATTAGCCAAGCATTTATTAAAACAAACTGGTGTTATTTTCATCTCAATTGATGATAATGAAGACGGCAATTTGAAAGAAATTTGTGATGAAATATTTGGTGAAGCAAATTTCTTAGCTCAAGTGGTTTGGGAAAGAGCATATGCACCAATTAACTTGAAGAAAAATTTTTCGCCTAGTCATGACTATATGTTGGTCTACGGTAGAGAGGCTAATATAATTGAAACAAGTGGTATTACTCGTAATGAAGCAGCAGACAATAGATATCAGAATCCTGACAATGATCCGCGGGGTCCTTGGAAATCATCTGATATGTCAGTTGGACCTGCTAATGAGTCTAATATTTACCCTGTTACGACTCCCTCAGGGAGAGTAGTCGAGCCTCCAGCGGGTAGAAGCTGGAGTCTCTCGCAAAAAGCATTTCGCGAGAGACTCGCTGACAACCGTATCTGGTTTGGAAAAAATGGTGATGCTGTACCTAGTATGAAACGATTTAAATCAGAACTTAGAAAAACAGGCGTTACTCCTATGACTGTTTGGCACTACACGGATGTTGGACATAGTCAAGAAGCTACTCAGCAATTACAACAATTAATGGGCGGAAAGAAATATTTTGCATATCCTAAGCCAGTAAAACTAGTCCAGAGGGTCATCCAACTGTATTCAGATTCTGACTCAGTAATTCTAGACTTTTTTGCAGGGTCAGCGACTACGGCAGAGGCTGTGTTGCAACAAAATATTGAAGACCAGGGGCATCGTCATTTCATTTTGGTTCAATTGCCCGAAAAAACATATCATATTAATAAATCTGGGAAAAAGGTTCCTACTAAAGGTGGACGTACTGCGTTTGCAGATGGATTTATGTCTATTGATCAAATTGCACGTGAACGTATTCGTCGTGCGGCTAAGAAGATTCGGGAAGATAATGAATTAACCTTACCTAAAGACTTTGATGGTAGTTTTAAGCATTACCGGGTAGTTAAGCCAGTTAAGCAAACACTTGAAGAAATTGATGAATTTGCTCCTAACAACATCAGCCTTTTTACCAATATGGTTGATGGTTTCTCAAGTAAGAGCTTAGGTATTGTTGGAGATACCACTGGAGAAGAGACAATCTTAACTACCTGGCTAGCTAAAGATGGTTATTCTTTTGATGCCAATGTTGAAATAATTAAGTTTGACAATTATGCGGCCCATAAAGTTGAAGATGATCGTCTTTATTTGATTAACGAGGGATGGGAAGCTAAGCAGACAAAAGAGTTATTGAATCAACTTGGTACTCATCAGTTAGGAGTCCAGAGTATAGTGATCTTCGGCTATTCCTTTAATGTTGCTGGACTGCGTGAATTAGAGAGTGGCTTAGGGCAATTAGATAGTAAAGTCACTTTAATCAAGAGGTACTAATATTATGAAGATTAAACTTGAAACTTTACAGCACCAAACTGATGCCCTTACAGCTATTGATAAAGCATTTCCTGGTATAGATATCGTAAGCAATGATCCAAATGCTAATTATATTTATGCTAATCCATTAATTAGGTATCGTTATAACAATAAAGCAAATATCGATATCAAGATGGAAACTGGTACTGGAAAGACCTATGTCTACACTCGAATGATGTACGATCTTCATCAAAAGTATGGTCTCTTCAAATTTGTAATTGCCGTGCCTAGTCCGAGTATTAAGGAAGGAACTCGCAGTTTCATTACGAGTGATTATGCTAAGCAGCATTTCAGTGAATTTTATGAAAATACCCGTGTGCAATTAAACGTTATTAATGCGGGGGATTTTAGTGCGCGCTCAGGACGGCGGAACTTTCCAGCCCAACTTTCTGAATTTGTAGAAGCAACTCGGCAGAATGCCAACCAAATCGAAGTTTTGCTGGTTAACCAGGGAATGCTGCACTCTAAGTCCATGCACCGCGATGATTATGATCAGACCTTGCTAGGTGGCGAAACTTCTCCAATCAAAGCTATTGCGGCTACTCGGCCAGTAGTGATTATTGATGAACCACAACGTTTCCCTCGCGGCAAAAAATTTTATGAGGATATTGAAGCAATGAAGCCTCAATTAATTGTTCGTTTTGGGGCTACCTTCCCGGAAACAACTAGTGGACGGGGAAAAAATAAGGTCACTAAGATTGACTATTATCGTGGTGAACCTCAGTTTAATTTGAATGCAGTTGATAGTTTCAATCAAGGGTTAGTTAAGGGTATTGATATTGACTATCCAGATATGCCTGAAGAACAAGCCAATAACTTGTATAAAGTTAAACAGGCCAAGACAAAAGAACTGATACTTTCTAAGGGTAACAAGGAATATTCTCTTAATGTTGGTGAAAACTTGGTGGATGTTGATTCAGGTTTTGAAGGGAACATAACCTATGCTGGGGGCACAAATCGAGAACTATCTAATGGACTAGCTTTATCAAAAGATATGAAGTTGATTCCTGGTACTTTCGCACAGAACTATCAGGATCAGATTATTTCACAGGCATTAGATTGTCACTTTAAAGCGGAAGAAGAGAACTTTTTACGTCTGAATTCGGGTGATTATGCACCGAAGATTAAAACGCTATCACTATTCTTTATTGATAGCATTTCTAGCTTTCGTGGTGAAAATAATGGTAAGGGTTGGCTGGCCCTTCATTTTGAAGAAATTTTAACTGAGAAACTGAAAAAATTAATTGCTCGCTATGAACTTACCATGGATGACCGAGAAAAAGAGTATTGTTCGTTCTTACAGGCAACTTTAAGAAGTATCCAAACTGAGCACCAAGATGTTTATGCAGGCTACTTCAGTGAAGACCGTGGTAGCTCAGATGCTGATATTCAAGCAGAAGTTGAAGATATTTTAAGTAATAAGGAAAAACTGCTCAGTTTTAAGGATAAAGATGACAATTGGCTAACTCGCCGCTTCCTATTTTCTAAGTGGACTTTGCGGGAAGGCTGGGATAATCCGAATATCTTTACGATTGCCAAGCTGCGTACATCTGGGTCTGAAATCAGTAAGGTTCAAGAAGTAGGACGTGGCTTACGGTTGCCAGTTGATGAAACCGGCCACCGTTTAAACCAGAATGAATGGCAAAGTAGATTATCATTCTTAATTGGTTATGACGAGCGTGATTTTGCGCAGAAACTAGTAGGTGAAATCAATGATGATTCACCAATTAAATTGAATCAAGAAGAATTAACTGATGATATGATTAAGTTAATTGTCAAAGCTAAACAAAAAATTGATCCACAATTTAATAAAGATCAGTTACTTGATGATTTAGATAAGCATAATGTGATTACTCGTTCAAACAAGTTCAAAAATGTCGTAGAACTCAATGGCCAAAAGATGTCTGGATATGAGGCTTTATGCCAACTTTACCCAGAAATTGAGCTGCAAACTAAGGTTGCTAATGATAAAGTTCGTGACAAGAATTCTAAAGACACTACTACAGTTAGATTGCGAAAACAAAATTGGCAGCAATTGAAAAATCTTTGGCAGCAGTTAGCTAAACGGCAAATGATTAAGTTTGATCTAACGGTAAATCAGGTTGCTAAAACTGTTGCTCGTAATGTTTTCAATGACAGCGACAATAAGATTTTTGTCTTGCAACGCCCACAAATGGTTCATCAGGAAGTTGTTACTGATAAAAGTTCAGCATCTGTGAGAGAAACACAGTTTGATTACAGTACGGGATACTTAACCATGAACTATGGTAAGTTTCTCAAAATATTAGCTCACCAAACTGACTTGTCAGTTAATCTGCTAAATAATTTGATGATTGATGCAATCAAGCGTCTAAAAAACAATACTAATTACATCAATGAAAAGACACTTGGTAACCTGATTCGAACTTTTAACAATCAATTCAATGAGCGAATCAAAACTTCATATAGCTATGAACCATTAGATTTTTCAACATCGACCTCGATCTACAATGCTAAGAAGCAAGAATTTGTGGATTCAATTCCAGCTAGTGTGCTTGGTGTATACCAAGCAAATTCAACTTCTGATGAAAAGTATTTGTATGATAGACCGCCGCTTCGTTATGACAGTGCCGATCCAGAATTGAAGATTTTGAAGCGATCGTATGGTCCTAAGATTAGCGTCTTTGGGAAGCTACCAAAGAAAGCTATCAGGATTCCACGCTTTGATAACGGAACGACTACACCAGACTTCATTTTTAAGATTGAACATGGAAATAATCCAACTTATCTAGTTATTGAAACCAAGGCGGAAAATATGCGTCTAGGTGATGAAGAGATCCATATTATTCAACAGAAGTACTTTGATCAGTTGAAAGAATCTGGAGTTTATTACCGGATGGCTACTAGTGAACAAGAAGTACACGATTTGATTAATAAATTGGAAAATGGAGAGTTGAATTAGTATGTTGTCGCTAATCGAATTAGCTAAGAAAGGAAAATTAGAAAAGACAGGGGCCAAGCCGAAACTGCCGATTAAGGTGGACGGAGTTAGTTCAGAAACCCTAGATGTGTATAAAATTCCATTAGAATATCTCTATTATAATGATAAAAATGATCGGATTGCGACTGGTATTTCACGGTATGAAGACGAATTACATCCGGCAAACGATCAAGAAAACCCACAATACAATAATTTTGTTGCTAAACTGATCGAACAAGATAATACGTCTGCATTAAAGCGGACGGAGAAGTCGATTCAAGAGTCTGGCCAACAGGTCTATGGATATGTTCTTGATGATGGACGGATTGTCGATGGTAATCGGCGCTTCACTTCCTTACGTAATATTCATCAATCAACTGGAAGAACTGTTTATTTTGAAGCCGTTGTTTTGCCATTTTCATATGACAATACAACTGAACGGGCTAAGATCAAGAAACTGGAATTAGCTATTCAAATAGGGGTTGAAAAACGCCAAGATTATGACCCAGTTGATTTGGCTGTTGATATTTACCAAACTACCAGTGGTAATGACCCAATTATGACTCAGGCAGACTACGCGGCGGATTCTCATATGCGGCTTACTGAAGTTTAAAAATACTACAACGGAGCCATTTATATGCGCAAGTTTCTTCAATTTGTCGGTACATCTGAAAATAACTATAATATTATCAAATAAAGTCAAGTTTGGTCACTTTTTTACGAAATGGGTAAATCATTGTCTAAAAACTTTAGCAATGATCCTGAATCACAAGTTCGTAGGAACGAAACCATGAATTCTTACTTTGGCGTCATTCTTTATCAGATTCATGTTGGCGTAAGCGGTAATACTGCACGTACCCATATTCGTGAGTATGGGAAAAATATTGTTAATAGTGTCGATAATGAGGACTTTAATGATGATGTAGCTGATGTGGTTGATGATCTGTCTGATTCACTTCAAGATTACGAAATTCAAAATACTTCGGACTTGATGCAAAGTCTGACTGATGAGAATAAGACTGTTGAAGCTTTGGGTGATACATTTGATACTTACATGCGTAATGCACGTAATAGTGAATCTGTAGATAAGTTTATTCGCGACATTAAGCAGAATGTAAAATATTATCATGATTTAAATGAAGACGGTGGTTTAATTGGGAGTCTACGGTACAACAAGGTGAGTGAAGACCAGTTAAAAGAGTTGCAGAAATACATGCGGGACTTAAATCAATTAAGTAAGGAGTTGTTCAGTAAGTATGGAGATGAAATCGGATAGTCCAATCATTATTAAGAATGATGAAGGCCTATTTCAACTACTAGACGATGACCACCATACCTTGGAAACCAAGGCAGCACAGCGTGGCTTATCGATATTTGGTCCATACTTTGAAGATCCTGAGCAACGCACTTTTAAAGAAAACTTGACCTATGTTCAGTTGCTGGGGTTAGTAAAAAAGCTTAATCGACGTTTGCAGCGAAAAGGGCTCCCTGAAGTACAAACAAGCAATAAATTCGATCAGTATGTGCAGCAGCGTCAATACTATATCAAAGAACAAGGTCAAGCTGGAGTGACTATTAAAGATGACGATCCTCGTTGGCAGCATGAATTTGAAAACTTTAAATCAGTGGTTAGCCAAGAAATAACGAGGCCACTTAAGTTGGAACAGGAAAAAGCCAGTTTCTTCATGACGGTCATGAAACGAGCAGCTAATTTTTCTGTGCCGGGGGCTGGAAAAACTGCCATGATGTATGGTACATTCGCTTACTTATCTAGTCCTAGAGTTAATGAAGTCGATAAACTTTTAGTTATTTCACCATTGAATGCCTTTGCGACATGGCGGACAGAATTTAAAGAAGTCTTTGGCTCCAAACGTGAACTGTACTACCTTAATATGCGGGATAAAAAATATAACAATAATGTTGGTGCAATTAAACATGACTGGGTTCAGGCAGACGTAATTACGATCAACTATGAGGCCCTTCAAAGTAAACTTAATATCATCAATGACTTATTGAATTCCAAAACTATGCTTGTCTTTGACGAAGTTCACCGAGTTAAAGGTGTTGGTGGTCAACGAGCTAAGGCGGCGCTCAGTCTTAGTCAGTCGCCACATTATCGGTACGTCTTAACTGGCACGCCAATTCCTAATGGATTTCGGGATATCTACAATTTCTTACATCTAATGTACCCGGATGAGTATTCATCATTCTTTGCTTGGGACTTAAAAACTTTGAACGATATCGATTCTGAGGATGTTAATAAAAAACTTTCACCGTTTTTCTGGCGAACTAATAAAGAGAATCTTCATGTGCCAAAACCTGATCCAGATATTATTAAAGAAGTTGAGCCATCGAAAGATCAGCAGTTATTGTCGCAAGCTATTTATGAAAATGAAAATGGTACTTTAGCTACTTTTATCAGGTTGTTACAAGCTTCAACTAATCCGGAACTGCTGGCAGAAAATATTAACTATAAAGAGTTAGGACTTGTTGATGCAGATTCTGGTGTCTGGGATAAGCAAGCTGCAACCATTGAAAAACAGAATACTAGCAATGGAGATGCTTATAAAAAATATAATCTGGCTAAGGCAGAATCACCTAAATTTAAGATGGGAATTGACTTAATTGATAAGCTAGTAAGTCGAGGCAAGAAAGTTCTGGTTTGGGGAATGTTTGTTGGTACTATGCAAAAGATTGCTGACACTCTCAATAGTATAGGTATCAAGACGACATTAGTCTATGGTGCTACGCCAAAACAAGACCGTGAAGGAATGATTGATGATTTTAGAACCGGTGACGTTCAAGTATTAGTTTCTAATCCTAATACTTTAGGTGAGTCGATCTCTCTTCATCAAACAGTTCATGATGCGGTTTACTTTGAATACAACTTCAATTTGACCTTTATGTTGCAGTCACGTGATCGGATTAATCGTTTGGGATTGCCAGCGGATCAGTACACCCGATATTATTACTTGATGACAAAGGGCGATGTTGCTCATATGGGTTTCATTGATAATACAGCTTATAAGAAATTGAAGGATAAAGAGAAAATCATGCTTGATGCCATCGATGGCCAACACCTGGTTCCCGAATACACTGATGATTACCTTCAGGAGGTTAAGAATATTGTTATGGGAAGATATAGGTAATAAAACAATAGATAATAGTAAATATTGATTACCAGTTTTGCCACTCAAAGTGAAATCGATGAATTATCACCAAATTACGATATAGAAGTTTTGATGCTAGGATGATTTCATAGACACGATTTGGTAGAATTTGACTACTAAGTATAGGACGTGTCCAAAATGACTAAAAAGAGAAAAAATTTGATGAAGATTTCAAGAAGATGATTCTTGGCCTTAACTCATCTGGTCACTCGATCGAGTCGTTAGCCGAGAAATATGGTATTGCTATGCAAATAATTTATCGTTGGAACATAAAGCTGACTAGTCTTTCATAGCATCGGAAGGTACGTTAAATGATTTTATGGACCAATCAACCTTTTGTCGTTTATCAGCAACTACAACAGCGTGGAATTTTTTCTTGTGATCCAGCATATGCACCATTGTTAGCAGATGATAATGTAAATTTCAAAAATGCTTATCAGTGGATGTGTACTCAATTAAAACAGAAAGTTGGTCTGCCACCTGCAGGGGTAGAATTTCCAATTTGGGCATGGTATCGGCGTAATTATGCCCATCAGCGTCCGGATTTTAGGCAGCGGCAAGATTATGATGATCAAGTGTTACTTGAGTTGATGATTCCTGAGACAGATGTACTGTTGAGCGATTTTGACCAATGGCATTTTGTGCTTGGTAATAGTTATCTTCCAACTGCTAACAGTGAGCGTGAATTTGATCAGGCTGAACAGCGATTTGAGAATTTGTCAGCCACAGAACAACAGATTGAGAAGCTAGTATCTTGGCAACAAATTTTTGACATTACACCACGATTTGGCGACTGGACCCAAAATGGTGCCTATGTTCAAGGCTGTTTTTGGCAGCTTAAACAAGAACAAGTTTGTCGAGCTTGGCGTCGACAAAAAGGGCATAAAGTTGAAGAATTATTTTATTAAAGACTTGCTTATCAGGAATCAGTTGTGTTTTGACTATTAAAAAATCACCTTTCCTAAAACCTACTTTGCGGTAGAATTTTTGGATGGTGATTTTTTAATTTCCGAATCAAACTATTCTTTCGTCAGAGTATCAAAATCTAAAAGTTTATCGGGTAATTTAATTTCAAATGGAATTTTACCTAGTATCTAATAGCAATCAACAGCCTAGCCACTGTTTAACATAGACAAAATGACTAGTCCTGATTTGAAGGCTGCTGATGAGCACGCATCCAGTGACTGATCAAACTACGAACAAGAAAACCAAGAAAAATGACGACTAAGAGCAGTATAGGATAAATGAGCGCGACTAGAATGTAAATGACAGCTAAAATTGTCATGATCAACGTGGCTCGCTTTTCTTCAAAGTCGTGATTGGTCAAAGGCAACCGCTGGGCTTGGGCATAATTGATGACATAGCGGAAAATCAAATATTGGGTCAGATCTACGGCAAAAATAACTGTTGAAAAAATCAACGCATTAAATCTAGAAGTTAGATCGTTGTTCAATAAACCCGTTGCAAAGGGAGTCAAACAGACAAAACAAAGATAAGTCAGGTTCAAGATGAGATAGCCGATGGTGGGTTTCGTGATGACACCAGTGACCTCTTGATGGTAGACCCAGTATTGACCCACAATAGAAAAACTAATAAAGTACAAAATAATATCCGTGGGTAGGTTGTGTAGATGGGTAAAATCCAGATTATTTGGTGTTTTGATATCTAAAACCATGATGGTTAGGACAATGGCGAAAATACCATCAGAAATTGCTTCTAAACGTGAAATTTTATTTTTAAACAATTAAATATCTCCAATAAAATGAGAGTGAAACAAAAGGTGCCTAGCGCCTGAGCATCAACAAGAATTACGAAAAATAGTGGACTTACCATTTGAGTCATTCGTCGTTGAGTGAGGGTGTTGCCTTTTGGAACACGTTTAAAATACAATCGTTCGTGAAATAATCGGGGCCGTAGACAAAACATTAGTTTTGTTCCGGCCCCATTATTTTTAAGCGCACATACGCTTATTTTTCGCTTTCAGTCGTGTCTTGATTGGTCTGGTTAAAGAGTTTACCAATGGTAGGCATACTGCCGAGACTATCGATTGCTGAGTTTGGCATGATCACCGTGTTGGCCTTACTTTCGGCCAGTTTCTCCATAGCTTCAATATTCTTATACTGCAAGAAAGTTGGGGCATTGTCCTTTAAAGCTTCGTTCAAGTAATTGATTTGATCACGTGAGGCTTGAGCAATTAAGCGTTGACTTTCGGCACGGCCTTGGGCTTGTAAGATCTGAGTTTGCTTGTTGGCCTCGGCTTCCAAAATATCTGCTTGTTTTTGCCCTTCGGCTTTGGCAATGGCAGCTTGTTTCAAACCATCGGCTTGCATAATATTGGCTTCTTTTTCTCGAGAAGCCCGGAGTAATTTATTCATGGATTCTTGAATATCTTGGTCGACTTCAACGGAGTCAATATTGACCCGATCCACGTTTAGACCATAGCCGGCTGTGACTTCTGAGAGTTGATCAAACAATGAGTGGTTGACTTGCTCTGTACCGTTCAAGACTTCATTTAGATCCATATTCCCGATGATGCCCCGTAATTGAGCCCGGGTATCTTGAACCATACTCATGACGGAATCTTTGTTTTTGTAAACAAAAGCATTGGTATCGGTGATGTGATATTTTAATGTTTCAGAAACACGGACAACAACGTTATCTTTAGTGATGACCTCTTGTTCGTCAATACGCATGGGGATTTGTTTTAGATTTACAATTTGAGTGATGCGATAAATGACTGGAACGACCATGTGAAAACCTGGGTCCAGAGTCTTAACGTAAACCCCCAAGCGTTCCACAATACCAACTTCACCGGTATGAATAATGGCAAAGGACGAAAAGACGATAGCTAGGACAATGATTGCTAAAACAATAGCAACAATCCATATCAAAATGGACATAAAATAACCTCCTTAATAATCAAGCTTAGGTTCATAGCGTTGAACTAACAGATATCTTGGCGTAACTGCCACAACAACAAGTGTGGTGCCGATGGGCACATTTTCCTGAAGCTTATAGTGGTAGCGTACACCATAAAACATGACAGTACCACTCATTTCAGTTGATTTGTTAATAAACTTCTCACCAATCAAACGCTCGTCTAACATTTGTGGCCTCCTTAATCAGTCTTTTGTAGGCGGGTGTGCTGATGCCAATAATAAACTGGAATACCAACAACTGTGATGCCAATACCAACTAAAGCTAGAATTGGTTGGGTAATGATCGTTGAGATCACAATGAATAAACCACCTAGAATTGCAATAATCGGAACTACAGGATAAAGAAAAACCCGATAAGGTCGCTTCATATCTGGCCGTTTTTTACGGAGAATGAACACAGCGATGAAGATCAGTACACTAAAGATCCAAATGACAAAGACCAGCATATCTGTCAAGGTGTCAAAGCTGCCAAGCAACATCATTAAAATAACGACACCTAATTGGAATAAACCGGCATTGATGGGGACGCGTGTTTTGGGGGTCAATTTGTTAAACCAATGCGCAAAAGGAACCAGATCATCATGACCCAAAGCATAAGGAATACGCATCCCAGTCATGGTATAGCCGTTAACTGTGCCGTAGACAGAAACCAAGATACCAATGGTCACTAGACGCCCGCCTAGATTGCCGAAGATATGGATTGCTGCCTCGGAAGCGGCATTTAGATTATTAGCTAATTGGTGAATCGGCAAGGCCCGTAAGAAAGCACTATTGACTAGTAAATAAACTACGGTAACAAAAATCAAACCGAGAATAATAGCTTTAGGCAGATCCTTTTCAGGTTGTTTTAACTCACCCGCCACATTACCCACGCTCAACCAGCCATCATAGGCAAACAAAGTCGCCAATAAACCACCAGCAAAGGCGGGCCAGAAACTTTGATGTGCGCCGGCTTGAATGGGAAGTAATTGAACCTGTACTGGATTTTGAATAAATAGACCAGCAACAACAATAATTGCCAAAGGAATCAGTTTGATGACTAAAGTTGCTGACTGCATGGCACCGCCCACTTTGGAACCAAGCATATTTAAGGCCCACAAGGAACCGGCACAAAAGATGGCGATAGGAACGATCCATTGAGTAGTCAAACCAAATAAATTGACGAATTGGGTGCCAAATATAATCGATAACGCTGCAATATTTGCTGGGAAGTAAATCAACATCTGAGCCCACCCCAATAGGAAGGCGGGCAATTTGCCATAAGCATATTCAATATATTTGACAGCCCCACCAGTTTCAGGAATCGCTGCCGCAAGTTCGGCAACGGTCAAGCCACCGGCAATCGTCAATAAACCAGCGAATAAATAAGAGAATAAGGTCAAACTTGCGGAGCCAGTTTTATCAGCAACAGCTGCGATTTTGAAGAAGACGCCGCCACCGATCACAATACCCATTACCGTGGACATGGCAGAGAAAAAGCCAATTTCGCGCTTCATGCCTGTGTTGTCTTTCATTAGATCACCTCAAATATATTTAAAGCTATATTATACAGGTAAATATCCAGAAAGGGCGAGACATCTTTATTTACTGCCTCGCCCTTTTGGATAAATATACAAATGTGTTCCACCAGCTCAGCATGATAAGCTGTACTGGATTAAATCATTTCAGTTGTGCCTTGGAAACTGATACAATAATGACATGAGTTTAGTTGTCTTGATGCTGATTCATATCTGCAATTTCATAAGTTTCACCGCTTGATTCATCATAAATCTTGATGGGATGTTGATGTTCCGCAAAGATTTTTAACTGAAAGCCGTAATGATCTAAGAAAGTTAGCAAATCTGAATTCAAACCGATGATGTGACCTTCTAGTAATTTACCATCAATGATGATTTGCAAATCGGAATTGATGAACATGATATGTTTGCGCTGGGTCTGGGAGTCTACAAAAGCCCATTTTCCACGAAAAATCGTCGAAAAATCAGGTTCAACATTGCCAATCTGATGTTTTTGGCGCCGAATCTTGCGCTTTTGATGCCAATCATTAAACCATTGCGCACCTTCTTTAAATATACCGGCCATGTCATCAATCCTCCTACACCCTAAATAATAGCACTTGCCCATTCACAAACTCAATCAATTTAGCCTTGTTTTTTGAACAATAATGATAAGTTGGAGGTTAATTATGTTAAAATTAGCAATTATTGGTACCAATTGGATCACGGGACAATTTATCGACGCGGCTTTGGCTACAAAAGCCTACGAGTTGACAACGATTTATTCACGCCACTTAGACAAAGCTCAGGCATTTACTGAGAAATATACGGGATCATTTGAATATTTTGATGATCTGACCGCCTTTTTCCAACAAGGGGATTTTGATGTGGTTTACATCGCTTCACCGAATGCCTTGCATTTTGAACAAACAAAACAAGCGATTCTTGCCGGGAAACATGTCATCGTTGAGAAACCAGCTTTTAGCAATCCTGATGAAATGAAACAAATTCAAAGTTTATTGGCTGCACATCCTGATATTTATTACTTTGAAGCAGCGCGCCATATTCATGAACCTAATTTTCGTGCTGTGCAAGCTGCTATCACGGCCTTTGATCATCAAGACGGGGCTGTTTTGACTTATATGAAGTATTCTTCGCGGTTTGATGATTTCTTGGCTGGCAAGCAGCCAAATATCTTTTCTGCACAGTTTTCAGGCGGGGCACTACAAGATCTAGGTGTTTATTTGGTTTATGATGCCTTAAGTTGGTTTGGGGTGCCAAAAACGGTACAATATGCCCCTGTAATGCTCAATAGTGGGGTGGATGCTCGGGGAACGGCGCTCCTTAATTATGGCGATTTTCAAGTGACTTTGATCACTGGTAAAAATGTGCAGTCGGCGTTACCTTCAGAGATTTATAGCGGTAAGACGACTTTGACCATTGATAATGCTGGCGAATTTAATCAAGTGACTTTGCAGACAGATCCTAAAGCAGCCGGACAAACGTTGAGTACAAAACCGAGTCCGAATCCAATGATTCATGAAGCTGAGGCTTTCGCGACAATTATGCAACAACAAGACCGCGCTCAATTTACCGAACTCAATCAGCTGAGTGTTGCTGTGAACCAAACGCTTTATGATTTACGGACCTCTGCCGGGATCGTTTTTCCAGCAGATATGAATTGACTTACGAGAAAGGCATTTTATTAAATATGAATGAAACAATTGCTCAAGTATGGGCACGAGCTGGTTTTAAGCAACCAACGCCGATTCAAGCGGCTACTTATGAGCCGTTACTGCAAAAACAAAATATTTTAGGGTTGGCTCCAACTGGAACGGGGAAAACTTTGGCATTTAGTTTGCCAATTTTAGAACGTTTGACGCCAGGCGATGGCGGTCAAGTAATCATCTTGGTTTCTTCCCAGGAGTTGGCCCATCAGATTCGCGGTGCTTTGGCGCCCTTTGTTCAAGCACTTGGCTTGAAGCAGACGGTTCTAACGGGAAATGCGAACGTCAAACGGCAATTAGAGCATTTAAAACAGAAACCAGAAGTGCTCATTGCCACAGTTGGTCGGCTGATGGAGTTATTGAACAAAGGTAAAGTTAAAGCCAAACATCTTCAGACCGTGATTTTTGATGAGGCCGATGCTTTAATGGTTGATAACGGCCGGGAAAAACTGCAAATGGTGGTGGACCATTTACCCAAGACTTTGCAATTTGCCTTTTTTGGGGCTACGACCTCTGATGATGTCACAGCATTTGCGGCGCAAAATCGCGTGACGCTGACAAAGATCGATGTTCGGCAGCAAGCTGAAGCTGAATCACAAGTCAAGCATTTATTCTTACAGACAAGTGAAAAAGGAAAAGCGGTTGTTTTGAAAGAATTAAGTCGACATAAGCACTTTTATGGTATCGTCTTTTTCCGTCAAAAGAATCAGCTGATCAAAGTGAGTCATATCTTGAACGACTGGCATGTACCTACACTAGTCTTAGATGGCCGTAAAGATTCAATGACTCGGAAAAATGCTTTACAGGATTTTCGCAAGCATCAAGTTAAACTATTGCTGACAACGGACATGGCTGCTCGTGGGTTAGATATTGATAACTTAACGCACGTGATCAACTTTGATATTCCCGAGGATAAGGCAACCTATATTCATCGTAGTGGCCGAACTGGTCGGATGGGTAAGAAGGGGACGGTCTTGAATTTAGGCAATGCCCACGATCAACGGCAGCTTCAACAATTAATTGCCGCAGATATGCCTTTGACACGAGTTTATTTGGTTCAAGGGCAGCTGCAAAATCAGCCGCAAAGTACAGCCGATGCGCCGGCAACAACGACAGTTGAGCAGCCAGATCATAGTAAATCACACGCCACAGGGCATAAAAAACAGGCGTTTGCCAAACAACCAAGGCCTAATAAACCTGCAAATAAGCGCAACAAACACCGGGCTAAAAAATCTAAGGACAAAGGTCGTCCAAAATGGGCTTAAACGGTGTATAATTAACGTAAACATGAAATTAAATTAGTATTAATTAAGATGAAAATGAGGGATCAGGCGTGACGAACGAATCACAAGGCCGACAAAATTTAGATACAGTGATGAATTTGATCGTCAATGGCGGCAATGCTAAGAGCAGTGCCATGGCGGCTATTAAAGCTGCCAAACAACATGACTTTGAGCAGGCTAAGGCTAAATTAGCGGAGGCTGACCAATTCATTCATGACGCCCACCTTGAAGAAACAGCTTTATTGACTACTGAAGCTAGTGGTGAGCCGCTAAATATCACTTTGTTGATGATCCATTCGCAAGATCATATGATGAATGCCATTACCTATCGTGATTTAGCAGCCGAGATCATTGAATTATATGCAAAATTAGATCAAGTGGATGACACCCAGTCAGAGCAGTGAACGATTTAAGGTGATAAAAAATGAAAATTAAACAAATCATGAATATACCTGCAAATTTTTTCTTCAAAACATTGGTTGATCCAGTCATTTATGATTTGAAGCGGTACAAGGGTCGCGATTATCAAGTCAGCGAACTACAAGGCCTCTCTTATATCCGGAAAACTGCTGATAATCAGGACAATAAAATCACCATTATTAAAGTTGTTCCAAATCAGAAGTATAGCTTTATGTCGCAAGTTGGTGGGCTCAGGACGGCAATCAGCTACCAGTTAAAGACGATAGATCCCAAGCATTTTGAATTAACGTATTCAGAGACGACAGCTAGTACAAGTGTCTTTGAGCGCACGAAACATCGTATCAAGCAGGTTGTTGCGGATACGTTGAAAAAACAGAGTCTGCGTAAAGTATGGACTCAGATTGAACAATCTTATTGAACTGAACGATTCATCTTTACAATTAAGGTAATGAATGGCAAAATATGATAAGTATTTGCCATTTTTTTGTCTCCGTAGCTCAGCAGGATAGAGCAACCGCCTCCTAAGCGGTAGGTCGTCAGTTCAATTCTGACCGGGGACATTTATATTTAGCTGAAAGTATACGAATAATAAAATAGGGCCCTCAAACTAGTCATTTCGTTTGAAGGTCCTATTTTTAAATTTCCGCGGTTTTAAGCAAAGCCTGCAGTTCCGTTAAATGTGTCCGAACATAGGCCATAATGTCGGCATTTTGTTGGTTTAACAAAGGCGGCAGATCGTCCAGATCAAAGTAAGCCATAGCTAGAGTTTCGTTGGTGGGTTCAGCGATCAAAGTGCCGCCAATTGGTTTGACCAAGTAATTGACACTGATGGCTTGCGTGATGTCACCATTGGGGTACTTGGTAAAGCCTTGGTCAAACACATGGATCAACTTGATTGGTTTGACTTCTAGGCCGCTATCTTCCAAGACTTCCCGGTGTAATGTGTCGATGAAACTTTCACCGTATTCCATATAACCACCAGGTACACTCCAATTATGGGTATCTGTTCTTTTTTGTAAAAGAATTTGGCCTTGGTCGTTCAAAATAATGCCAGCGACGGCGTTTAGAATGATGGGCATATGGCCTACTTTTGCGCGAATATCATGAATATAATCTGCCATGTTTGCGACTCCTTTTTTGAATATTGTAGCATACATGGCGTTAGCTGATTAGTTGTTCATGTCGGTAGCGGATAGGGGCGCTTTGGCGGTGGCAAAGTGGATCAATAGGCCAATGGCAAGGCCGATTAAAGCGGGGATGAACCAATCTAGGCCATATTGGGCGAAGGGTAAGAATTGATGATCCAACGATAACAAGGCTTGAGCCCAACCACTCTTAGAAATAATAGACGGGAAGCTGGCTAAGGCATCTAGGATGGCAGGAATCAAAGTAAAGGCAGTGGTCCATTGGTAAACACGGCGGTCACGACCGAATAATGGTGAGGCAATGGCTAAGATGATCAAAGTAATTGCCAAAGGATATAAGAACATTAACATGGGTGTGGACCAGGCAATGATCGTGTCCAAGCCGAAATTCGCGATGATAAAGGATAATAGACAAGTTAAGAAATTCCATTGTTGATAGCTAAGCTTATGGAAACGTTCATGGAGGGCTTCAGCAAATGAGGTAGATAATCCAGCAGCAGTGGTCATACAAGTTAAAGTGGACATGATACCGAGAATGATTTCACCGGTGAGTCCCATGAAATGATTGGTGATCTGGTTGAATGCAATGCCGCCATCAGCTGAAACTTTGAAATGTACCAAACTGGTCGCACCAATCCAAATTAAAATGAGATAGATCAAGGCTTCAAGGCCAATGCCTAAAATACCAGATTTAATCGTTGTCCAGGAGATGTCTTGGCTGTTTTTGGCACCTAAATGCCGGATGGCTGTGACGATGGCAATCCCGAAGAGCAGACCGGCGATGGCATCCATCGTGTTGTAACCTTGTAAGAAGCCTTGCAGGAAGCTGCCGTGTAAATAGTTCGCTGTGCTAGCAGTTTGCAGGTTTGCTTGGCCCATGGGTTGGGTGAAAGCGATGAAAAAGATGATGGCGAGTAGGGCTAAGAACATCGGATTGAGTAGTTTGCCAATGGTGTCGATAATGCCGGCTGGTTTGCGGGAGATGAAAAAAATGATTGCGAAGAAAATCAATGAATAGATGAACAATGCCAGAGGTTGCTGTGCTTTGGTGATATGGCTTGCGAATGCAATTTGGAAGGGGACAGTGGCTGTTCTAGGGGTGGCGAACAGGGGGCCTAAGGTGGCACAGATCAAAATCATTAGGAGAAGGGCATATTTATGTCCGATCGGGCGGGCCAAGTCATAGATGCCATTACTCTTGGTAACACTGATGGCAATGATAGCTAATAAGGGTAGTAACGTACCGGTGATCAAGAAACCTAGACCGGCAGTAAGCCAGTGATTACCAGCTAATTGGCCTAGATGGATGGGAAATATGAGATTGCCGGCACCAAAAAACATCCCGAAAAGCATGGAGGCAATAATAAGATAATGCTTAAAACTAAGTTTTGATTCTGTCATAATAGTCGCTCCTTTGAGAAAAATAGATGGGATAATGACGATAAAATGAGAAAAGGGTATTAAAAAAGTCCCTTGAAAGATTTTGCTCTTTCAAGGGACGTATTTAACGTGTTACCACCCAAATTCATGATCACCTCACGATGATCACCGCGTCATGTACGGCATTAATTGCGATACATTAGTGCGATAGTGGGCACACCCATCAGATACTTCGAATCGTCGCATCTGTCGCTCCAAGGCTACTTTCAATCAATCCCGCTGACTTGTTTCCACTTAGTCAAGTCTCCCTGTAAAGCAAAGATTAATTTACTCTCCTTTTCAACGCTTATTTCTCATTTTTATTTAATGTTACACACATCATAAACACCGAAGATTCGTTTGTCAAGCTCTAATAAAAAAATTTAAGCCCAGTCACCATTTTTAAAAATTGGCATTGTTTTACCTGTTTTAGTGATACCGTCAATGTTCATGTGCGCTGAACCCACCATAAAATCAACGTGGATCAGACTTTGATTTAGCCCTGCAGCCTGTAATTCTAAGGGGTTCATTTTAGTACCATTTTGAATTGAAAATGGATAAGCGGCACCCAAAGCCAGATGATTTGAGGCATTTTCGTCGAAAAGCGTGTTGTAAAAAGTGATACCCGATTGGGAGATCGGGGATGGATCAGGCACAAGAGCCACTTCACCTAGACTTTTTGCGCCAGCGTCAGTTTGCAATAATTGGTCAAGGATTTCTTGCCCTGTTTTGGCAGTTGCTGCGGTTACTTGACCATTTCGAAAAGTAAAGCTAAGGTCCGTCAGCATTTGACCAGCATAACTTAGTGGCTTGGTTGCGTGCACGGTTCCGTCGATGCGCCGATGATCTGGGGCGGTAAAAACTTCTTCCGTCGGCATGTTGGCCATAAAAGCTTCGCCCTGGGCATTGGCACTACTGGCACCTTCCCAAATATGGTTTTTAGGCAGACCAATTGTTAAATCTGTGCCTGGTGCTTGATAGTGTAAAGCGTCAAATTGCATCTGATTCAACCAAGCGGCTTTACGATGAAGTTTTGTATCATGCGCCTGCCAAGCAGCAACAGGGTCGGGTTGATCCACGCGGGCCGTCTTAAAGATTTCTGTCCATAGTGCCCTGACTGCTTCAGTTGTGGCTAAGTCTGGAAAGACAAGTTGCGCCCATTCGGGACTAGCAGCAGCGACAACCGTCCAGCTCACATCGTTATTTTGTGTGATCGACCGCAACCGTTGGTTTATTTGCCCAAGTGCTTTTTGATACGTGTTTAATCGGTTCGAATCAACTTTAGCGAAAGCTTGCGGATCTGCTGACATGACCGAAATGCGCTTTGCCTTATGAGCGATCCAATAATCAATTTTTGCCTTAAGATAATCAGGACCTGCGGATAATCGGGTTAAATCACTTTGACTAATCAAATGGCGCGTAATCGTCGTATCTTGCCAATCAACAATGACTTCAGCGGCACCTAGGCGATAGCTTTCTGAAGTCAGCAAGCGAGCTAAGGGCGCTTGGTCGACAGCGATTTGAATCACAACGGTATCACCTGGTTTTACATTGATGCCTGTTGCAACAATCAAAGCTGCATACTTTTTTAATTGTGTTTCAAAATTTTGATTCATGGGGTAAGCCTCACTTTGCTTAAAATAAGATGAATAATACATTATTATAACGATTTTACGAAACAACGAAAATAATTTGTACTTTGATGCAGCTGATTAAATAACTATTTAGGTAGACAAAATTTGTGAATTTAAATGATAACTATCCCATTACTAAAGCGATAAGACAGTATTTATGGGCTTGAAAGCGCATGACAGTGGTTGTGAGGGTGTCAAGATACTATTATGAATCCTAATAACTACTATTAAAAACCATGTTATTAAGTGCACAAATACAGATTAAAAAACAAAAAAATATTGTGTTATCTAGAAACAATGCCTACAATATAATTATAGAGTAGCAGTTGAATTATTATTTTTTTAGTAAAAACACATTCGAAAAGGAAAAAGGTGAAAATAATGGCTCGTAAAAAAACAATCACACGTCAAAATATTTTAGATGCTGCATTTGAATTAGTACTTGATCAAGGATTTTCTAATTTCACTGCCCGTAATATTGCTAAGTGGATGTCTTGCTCAACCCAACCAATCTATTTAGAGTTTTCTTGTATGGATGAATTAAAACATGCTGTGTTAAAACGGATGCAAGATTATTTAGTAAATGAAGTGTACAACCAGGAATATTGTGATGATGGTTTGATCAATGTTGCACTTTCTTATATCAACTTGGCTAGAACAAATAATAATTTATATAAAGCGATCTTTGTAGAAGATCACTTTGGCGTAAATGCCATGCGTGATTTTACGTATCAATTAGCCTTGAGTAAAGTAGATGATAACCCAGCCGCTAATAACTTGCCCCGTGATCGCAAGCTCAACCTTGTGACTGGCTGCTGGATCATTGCGACGGGGATGGCTTCCTTGATTTCCGCTGGTTATATCGATATTCGTAAGGAACAAATGATCAATATGCTTAAAGCACAGATTCAAGATTTCATTGAAAATGACCGTTTGAATAGCGAACCTTCTAAAATGAATCTATCTCACCTGAAGTTTGATAACAAAAAGGTGAGTAAACTACAATCCTAAAGCAGTAGATAATACGTACGAAACAAGTGGTGTGCCCCCAGAGGTTAGATTGAAAAATTTAATTTCTGAGAGGCACATCATTTTATTTTAAACGCCTTTGCTCGCACTTGTATCATTTTAGGTCAGCTACTTTTTTTGTTGGTTGTCTTTGTTATAATTATAGGGAATAAAATTTAGGATACAGGAGAATTATTTTGAAAAAAATTAAAGTAATGACCGTTTTCGGGACTCGACCTGAAGCCATAAAAATGGCACCTTTAGTCTTGAAATTAAAAGAAAATGCGGATCGCTTTGAAACTGTGACAGTTGTCACCGCTCAACACCGACAAATGCTAGATCAAGTTTTAGAAATTTTTCATATTGAACCAGATTATGATCTGAATATCATGAAAGCACGGCAGACGTTAAGTGATATTACCAGTCATGTATTGGTCAAATTAGATGATGTCATTCAAAAAGAACAGCCAGATATTGTCTTAGTCCATGGTGATACGACCACAACTTTTGCGGCTAGTATTTCTGCTTTTTATCATCAAGTGGCAATTGGTCACGTGGAAGCTGGCTTGCGAACTTGGCAGAAGTATTCACCCTACCCCGAAGAGATGAATCGCCAATTGACGGACGTTTTGAGTGATTTATACTTTGCGCCAACCACTAAAAGTGAAGCCAACTTATTGCAAGAAAATCACGACCGAGACCATATTTTTATTACCGGTAATACCGCCATTGATGCGTTAAAACAGACGGTTTCTAAGGATTATCATCACGATATCTTGGATCTGATCGATACAAATAAACGAATGATTTTGGTTACAATGCATCGCCGTGAAAATCAAGGTGAACCGATGAAACGGGTCTTTAAAGTCATGCGTTCGGTTGTTGAAAGCCATGATGATATTGAAATTATCTATCCTGTCCATTTGAACCCCGTTGTTCAAGAGGCGGCAAACGATATTTTGGGCAATCATCCCCGGATTCATTTGATCGATCCTTTAGATGTGGTGGATTTCCATAACCTGGCAGCTCGGAGTTACTTTATCATGACTGATTCCGGGGGTGTCCAAGAAGAAGCGCCATCACTAGGAAAACCCGTTTTGGTTTTACGGGATACGACTGAACGGCCAGAAGGTGTGACCGCCGGGACTTTGAAATTAGTCGGCACCGATCCAAAAAAAGTCCAAGCTGGTATGCTTGAACTTTTAGACGATTCAGCAGCCTATGACCGGATGGCTAATGCCAAGAATCCATACGGTGATGGTCATGCGGCTGAACGTATTCTTGACGCAATGAGCTATTATTTCAAACAGACAACCCAACGACCAAAACCATTTCAATAATCAACGTTTCTTCTGTTGAAATCGGCGGCGGGAGCGATCGAGAGCAGCGCGCATTTTACGTTTATCCTTTTGAAAGACTAAGACGCTGGTACCATAGTTCAATAGACCAACAATCAGTTGGTCTATTATTTTTGCCCAAATACTTGGTAAATGTAACAAACTGATACCAATAAACATGGTTAAGTTATCTACGAAAAATGAAAAAATACGCGAAAGTAAAAAACTGAGAAATTCTTTGAAAAAAGCTTGGCTATTAGAATAGCGGCTCTTGAACACTAAGGATTTGTTCGTGAAGAAACTAAATAATAGACCTAAGACCCAAGCAATTGAATTTGCTAGAATATAAGGCAGCCTAAAAAAATGAGCTAGCAGCCAATAAGAAACAATGTTGACTACCGAGCCCAAAAAGCCAAATATCATATATAAAAAGAATGCTTGATGCTTGAGATAAAATTGACGTAATTTAGCCATGAGATTACTGATTCTCTTGAGCCTCAACGAGTTGCTTAGCAAAATTTTCTAAGTTTTCAATGTCATCTTCTTCTGGAGCCAGATCGACTTTGACGACATCAGCTCCTTTGGTGGCACCAGTTTTTTCGAATGCGGCGGCGAAATCATCGATTGATTTGCCGAAATCATCATAAAAAGTATCTCCAGAACCGCAGCAGCCATAGATCTTACCGGATAAATCTTCCTCTAAGAGATCTTCGTAAAAATCAACGGCTTCGTCAGGTAGTTCACCGTCCCCATAGGTGTAAGTGGCGATGACACAAATATCAACATCCTCGAATTCTTCCGCGTCAGCTTGGGAGATCTCGACGGTATCCACATCGACACCAAGATTTTCAAATGCTTCTTCTACGATACCAGCAATTTCTTCATTGTTACCTGTCATACTGGCATAGACGATCTTTGCACTAGCCATGAAATGCCTCCAAATGAATAGTTTACAAATGCCATTATAGCAAATTTGTTTCCCAATAAGATAGTTTTTATGAAGAGAGTGCGACAAAAGGCGTTTAATGACCGAGCACTAACGAGAATCACGAGAAATGGTGGGCCTTCCATTTGAGTGATTCGTGGTTAAGTGAGGGCATTGCCTTTTGGAACACGTTTAAGAAATAGACGACAAAAAGCGTTCAGCGCTCGAGCACTAACAAGAATCACGAAAAATGGTTGATTTTGCATTTGAGAGATTCTCGGTTAGCACCGGCGCGTTTGCTAAATGGTGGCTACTGGTGCTTTTATAAAAAACGTATATAATAAATGGGGTATTAATTGAGAATACGGAGGTTTTAGATTTTGATCACACTTAAATCACCTCGCGAGATCGAGGGCATGCGTCAATCCGGCGCACTTTTAGCAGATGTGCATAAGCATTTGCGTGATATTATCAAGCCTGGCATTTCTAGCTGGGAGATCGAAGCTTTTTCTGATAAATATATCACTGATCATGGCGGTACCCCATCCGAAAAGGGTTTTGAAGGGTACAAATACGCCACTTGTGTTTGTGTAAATGACGAAGTAGCCCATGCCATTCCACGCAAAGACTTGATCTTGAAAAACGGCGATATTGTCAAAGTAGATATGACGGTTGAATTAAATGGTTACCAAAGTGATTCTTGCTGGGCTTATGCTGTTGGGGATGTTAGTGATGATATCAAACGGCTTATGGCCGTCACGCATAAGGCTTTGTACCTTGGCATTGACGCCGCAGTTGTAGGGAACCGTATTGGTGATATTGGCCATGCGATTCAACAATATGTAGAAGTCGAAAACGATATGGGTGATGTGCGTGAATTGATTGGACATGGTATTCAGCCAACCATGCATGAAGCACCTAATGTACCCCATTACGGTGAACCAGGCAAAGGTTTGCGGCTTAAAGAAGGTATGACAATCACAATCGAACCAATGGTCAACTTGGGTACTTGGGAGATTGCACCCAAAGTAGTTCCTGGGGACACTTGGGAATACTATGTTTCTGCTGATGGCACACCGTCTTGCCAGTATGAACATACGTTGGCAATCACGAAAGACGGCCCAAAAATCTTGACCTCACAAGACCCGGAGTTTGATGCTAAGTATTTGTAGCATGAGATAAAAGGGCACTATATGAACGTGGATAAACAATAAATAACCGTAATTAATAGGTGATTGAAAATAAAACGTGAGTTTTGTTTTCAACCACCTATTTGTTTGCAAACAATTAAATTTTGAACGTATTCCAAAAGGCGGCACGCGCACCTTTTTGCATTCGAAATTTTGGTTATTAAAAATAACTAAGTGACAAAAATAATATAAAAATATATCTAAAGTTGAATTGGACTAACTTTTACGAAAGCTATACTAATAATAGGTGATTCTTTTTTGGGGGGATTGGTATGGTGTATAGTAGAAGGCAAATTAGGTTTGTCTTAGGTATTATTTTAATGTGTGGGTTTCTGTTTTTGCTAGTTCAGAATGTCAAAGCGGCTAGTAATAACTTGGCTGCCACAGCCAAATCTGGCGTTTCAAATTCACCGGTGCAAAAAGTTAACAATACTAAGGCCATTACGACAACGTCAAGTTTGCCAACCTTGCCTAAGGTCTTACCAAGTAGTGTCTTGACGCAACAAATGCAACCCCAGCGAAATATATCAGCTGGCGCAATGACTTTTATGACTTTTTTACGGCAAAGTTTGGCTTCTGTTTCAACGATGACAACTACTGCCAGTAATACGTCCTTGACTGCTGGTCAGGTGGACCATACAACGGAATTGGCGGCGACTGATAGTGATTATGCAAGTTTCAAAAATGCCAACCCGCCCGAAGCCAGCAATCCTAGTTATCGTGAGTATCAATTGACGGATTTAACCACTAAGACATTGACCGTAAATTTGGTATCAGGGACGAGTACGACCGGTGATGCTTTGAATTTGACCAAGTTGAGTACCGCTGATTTGGATCGCCTGACAGCTGCTAGTTTTACCGTCGAAACACCAGATACCACTGACAAATTAGCGGCCGCAGATGTGAACCTCAGCTATAATAGCAGTCAGCACCAACTTAGTCTTACTTTAACAGATCAGGCCTTAATGAAGACTAACGGTGCCGGAACGCAACTGAAACTCAGCATTAAAACGACCAGTTCTCCTGTTAAAACAGACACGGCAGTCATTGGCATCTGGCGGAATTATGTGATGAGTCCCCTTGTGAGCCTTAATATCAGTAGCCAATATAATTTACAATTTATGTTAAATAACGGCAGTGACAGTGTTGACGATACGAATCCATCGGTTTCGGCCAAGGCAATTTATGCAGCAATTCCAAATTTTAATTTATTAGATAAAACCACGAACAGGGCGATTCAAACAATGTTTTCTGGAACTAGCATTATTAACCGTGCTTTTGACAGTTCAATGAATTTATATATGGGTACCACTACACCTAATCAAGGATTTCCAGTGAGCCCTGGTAATCATGAGCTGGTGCAAAGAGATCCTAATGACCCCAATCGAATTTTAGTTCAATTTGATACTGACCCCAGCAGTGGGCTGTATTTACGTTTACGCATGTTTTTGGTCTTGGAAGTCTCACAAAGTAATGATGCGGTCACAATTAAACAGAAATTTATCAACTATAGTACGGATAGTTCTGGCAAGGGTATTACCACGCAAAGTTTATGGATGTATCGTAAATATGACACGGATCTAAATGGAAAAGATGGTGTACCAATCTATTATTCTGATTTAGTACATGATGGTCCTAACAAAGACAAACCCAAAGGTTTATATTTTCAAAATGCGGGGGAACCTTATCGCATGAGTTTTGATTTTTCGGGCACCACTGGACCTGCCGGTTGGGCCGGGGCTAGTTATAATACGGAACCCTTTAATTCACCAACTGATCCGCAACAAAATACAACAGGTCACGCCCCTGACACTGTATCTTACAACGGTGGCGATTCAGAGATTGCAATGCTCTGGTCGCCGAACCAAATCGGGGCAATTCCTTTTGGTGGTGAAAGTCAGTCCTTTGGTTTCACCGCTTCGGCCACTGACGCCAGTGCGCCCCAGTTGCGGACGACGATGGATAATTTGGAGTACAACCATGCTTTGACCGAAACGACGTTACCACCGATCAAAATGAGCGGTTCCGTTTCAGATATTGATAGTTCACAAGTTTCAATTTATTATGCGATCGATAAAGATATCAAGCCTAGTACCGCCGCTGCGAATCCAACGCGACAATTAACGACCGTTACCTTGGGAGAGAATGACAATACCGCGCGGAATTGGGTTCCGTTTCCTGGCCCACAATCGTCAAAAAGTGTGCCAGTGATCGATAATCAACAGGATTTAAGAACATTAGCTTCTGAGAGTACGGACGGACATACGATCACGTTATATGCTTTTGACAATGGGACACCTAATAAAATATCCAATATTCAAATCATTCATGTGTTAGCAAATGTACACACAACTTTACATTACTATGACTTGGCAGATAGCAATAAAACCGATCTGTTACCACCTAAGACACTGGTAGGCATCAAGGGTAAGGCTTATGATTTGACGAATAAGACCTATTTTCCGAACCCAATTATCACCGCCAATGCTCAGTATGATCTTTTACCACGCACAAGTAGTGACTGGCCGAGTTCGGTAGATGGCACCTTCAAGGCTGACTTACCAAGCGTTTGGATTCCATACCGCAAGAATCCAGGAACATTTGGTTTCAACAAAACACCTGACTTATACTTTGGGCGCCATGCTATAAACCGAAAACAGCAACCAACTTATAAGATAGCTTCAGAGGATAACCCCTTGATCGTTGAGGATAATACGGGGAATCCTGTTTGGAAATTACAAATGCAGGCATCTGACTTTAAATCGGCAGCAGCGAATGCCACAGCATTACCTGTATCTATGATGCAATATTTACGGAACGATAATAGTGTCATTAAGCTTTCCCATGAGCCACAAGAAATTGCTCGTTATGTTAATCTTGAAGATCAGTCGACCTCTTTGGGAAATGATCGTTTGACGAACTTTGACAATGTTTGGTGGTCAGACCCAGCAACTAAAAAGCAACAAGTCCAAGGTCCTGAGATCGTTCAACCAGAGGGCGCCACATTGAAACCGGGAAAATATCACGCTGATGTGACTTGGACGTTGCAAAACACAATCGATTGACACATAGTCCACAGTATCAAAAAAAGCCCCATGCACGCACAAACTTCAATTTACAGGCTCCCTATGGGTGCGGTAATATTGAGAGTAAGACAAAAGGCGCTGCCTTTTGGAACACGTTTAAAATTAATTGTTCGCGAAACAAAAAGTGAGAGTGAGACAAAAGGCGTTCAGTGGCCGAGCACTAACAAGAGTCACGATAAATGGTGGGCTTTTCCATTTGAGTGATTCGTAGTTAAGTGAGGACATTGCCTTTTGGAACACGTTTAAGCAATAAATATTCGTAATTAACAAGTGGCTGAAAACAAAACGTTAGTTTTGTCCCAGCCACGATTAGTAATGGGGTTTTGTCATGTCATTTAAGACAAAAGCAACTCAGTTTTTACAACAAAGTAAAACATTGATCAGTGAATTAACGCAACGGAGCAGTGCCACAGAGATTGGTAATAATGCTAAAGTCATCACTTACTTCGTCTTATTTTCAGTTTTTCCATTTATTATTTTCTTAGGTAATTTATTACCCTTATTGCATTTAAATGTGGAAAATATTATGACTTATGTGAATTACGCCATTCCTGGTCAGCTAGCCAAGACACTGTCACCGATCATCAAGCGCCTTTTGACCAATGGCTCAGGGGGGATTGCCTCAATCAGTGGTTTAGCCGCCTTGTGGGGCGCTAGTCGTGGTTTTAATATTGTCCGGCAATCCGTGAACAAAGCTTATCAAGTGGATCCGCAATATGGGGATACGGCAGTGGTCAACGCGATTATCCGGCGCTTAGTCGCTTTTTTGTTTACATTTGGGATAGTCCTTGTTATTTTTGCATTATCCATTGTATTCATCTTTGGTCAGCGGTTTTTAGAATGGGTTTTGCCAATTTTTAAGCTACCGAGTACAATTTTAGATATATTCACGCGTTGGCGTTGGCCGGTTGTTGGGATTGGTTTGTTTGTGGTGATGTGGCTGATGTATTACTTTCTGCCTAGTGCCAAAATTAAGTTTGTCAGTGTTTTCCCAGGAACGATTGTGACCACCGTGAGCTGGCTCGCAATTTCTCAAGCTTTTTCGTTTTATGTGACCCATTTTGGCCAGTGGGATTCTTATGGGACATTGGGCGTTTTTGTCATTTTGTTATTGTGGATGAATATCATTGCGATGGTATTTATGTTTGGGGCAATTTTGAATGCTATTTTTCAAGAACGCCGTTTTGGGCCAATCAAAGTACGCAGCTTAGAGAATCAACGCCGTAAACTGGTGGGGCACAAGGCTAAATGATGATTCATTAATAATTCGCTAAATATTCTGTCATTCTTAATAAAACGTATACAAACATTTATTTTTTAATGCTATGATTAGTTCATAGTAAATAACTTAGAAGAAGGTTTTTGTGCATGAAAGTACGTAAAGCAGTTATTCCCGCCGCAGGATTAGGCACTCGTTTTTTACCCGCTACTAAAGCTATGGCTAAAGAAATGCTGCCGATCGTCGATAAACCGACGATTCAATTTATTGTTGAAGAGGCTAAAGCTTCTGGCATCGAAGATATTCTGATCATTACTGGTAAAGCTAAGCGGCCAATTGAAGATCACTTTGATTCCGCACCTGAATTGGAACAAAACCTAGAGTCAAAAAATAAGACCAAACTATTGAAGTTGGTCCGCGAAACGACTAATTTAGGGGTCAATTTATTCTTTATTCGCCAATCTTATCCAAAGGGCTTAGGGGACGCGGTCCACTTAGCTAAATCATTTGTGGCAGATGAACCTTTTGTTGTTATGCTAGGCGATGACTTGATGCGTGACAAAGTGCCATTAACAAAGCAGTTGATCAATGATTATAATGAAACGCACGCCTCAACACTTGCAGTTATGAAAGTACCACATAATGAAGTCAACAAGTATGGTGTGATCAAGCCGAGCGGTAAGATGAAAGACGACTTATATAATGTTGAAAGTTTTGTTGAAAAGCCAGATGTTGATAAGGCGCCAAGTGATTTAGCCATCATTGGCCGTTATTTGTTGACCCCTGAAATTTTCACTATTTTAGATACACAAAAACCTGGTGCCGGTAATGAGATCCAATTAACGGACGCGATCAATACCCTTAATAAGACACAACGGGTGTTTGCCCATGAATTTAAAGGCAAACGATATGATGTCGGTAATAAATTCGGCTATCTGCAAACTTCAATTGAATATGGCTTGGAACATCCTGAAGTTAAAGATCAGTTGCGCGCTTATTTGAAAGACTTAGCCAAGACGTTGAAATAACTTTTTTACTTGATTAATGCTTTACCATTTTCAAGACGAAAGCCAAATACTGGCCGGAGTTGTTGCTTATCTGTTTGGATATATAGCAGATAAGATAACAACTCCTTTTTTTGTAGTAATACCCACAACTCCCACTGTTGTCGGGGCCGTTGCTTAATAGTCGTCGTTAAATATAACAGCTCATTTTCGATTTTAAAATCATTTATTGGTATAATGGCCTTATCATCAGCTTCGTAGTAAAATGTGGTCTTACGATTGAGTGAACGGATGAGGGCTAAAAAATCCAAAACACGCATGAAACCACCCTTTATTAATTGATTTTTACTAATCTATTCCATAATTTGGTAACTATAGATATAATTGTAATGTTAGTCGATTTGTGATATTTTAATGCTTCATTTAACATAAAAAGCGAGGTTGAACATGGATAAAGTCGTAATTGCTGGTGCTAAACGGACACCAATTGGTAAGCTTGGCGGTCAATTTGCACAGTTATCTGCGGTAGATTTAGGAACAGCTGCGGCTAAAGCGGCAGTTGCATCAAGTGGCATTGATGCTGACTTGATTGATCAAGCCATTTTTGGCAACGTCTTGCAAGCCGGTTCAGGACAGAATGTTGCCCGACAAATTGCCTTAAATACGGGTATGTCGGTCACCAGCACCGCCATGACGATCAATGAGGTCTGTGGCTCTGGTCTAAAAGCGGTTCGTTTGGGGCAAGCTGCCATTGCCATGGGCGACGCCGAGGTTGTTTTGGTCGGCGGCACTGAGAGTATGTCTCAAGCCCCATTCCTAGCAAATATTCGTTTTGGTCAAACAATTGGTAATGCGCCTTTGGTTGATAGTATGGTTCACGATGGTTTAACGGACAGCTTTTCTCATAAGCATATGGGCCTAACTGCTGAAAATGTGGCAGAAACGTTCCATATTGATCGGGAAACCCAAGACGCATTTGCTGCTGAATCTCAGCACAAAGCGGCTACGGCGACAGCTGCGGGTTGGTTTGATGGGGAAATAACACCAGTCACGGTTTATGACCGTAAAGGCCGTGCCCAGACGATCACAAAGGACGAAGGTATCCGTCCTGATACAACACCAGAGATCTTAGCCCACTTAAAACCTAGTTTTAAAGCGAATGGCACAGTCACTGCAGGCAATGCTTCCGGTATCAATGATGGGGCATCGGCTTTGATTTTAATGTCTGAACGCAAAGCCAAAGCATTGGGCATACCTTATCTGGCCACAATTGACGATTTTGTGGAAGTGGGGATCGATCCAGCAATTATGGGTTATTCGCCAGTCATGGCTATTGAGAAATTATTGCAAAAACAAGCAGATCAACCGGAAGATATTGATTTATATGAAATCAATGAAGCTTTTGCTTCGCAATCGGTTGCCGTTGCGCGAGATCTAAAACTACCATCGGACCGGATTAATGTGGCTGGTGGCGCGATTGCGTTAGGCCATCCAATTGGCGCATCGGGGGCTCGTATTTTAACTACTTTACTATACCAATTAAAACGTACAAATCAAATAACTGGTTTAGCAGCTCTTTGTGTTGGTGGTGGCTTGGGTGTTGCGATGAAAGTTTCACGAAACGAAGGGTAGTGGGTCTGATGACTAAATTCTACGAATTAAGTCGAGAGGCACGATTAAAACAATTATTAAACGCAGAAGTTTTGGATGAGATGCAATATAAGATTTTGTTAGCCAATCAGCAGATCCCGGCTGAGATCGCGAATAATATGGTGGAGAACCAACTCACACAGTACGCGATTCCTGAGGGATTAGTCCGTAATATGCTGATCAATAATCAGGTGTATCAGATTCCCTTGGTTACCGAAGAACCTTCAGTGATTGCTGCGGCTAATTATGCCGCTAAATTAAGTACGAATAATGGTGGTTTCCACGTCGAAGCCCACCGAGATGGGCTGTTGGGTCAAGTTGTGTTTGCAGACATCAATGATTTGGAACAAAAAGCCCAAATGATCAAAGACCATGCAGTTGAGATCAAAGATGCGGCTGATGCGGCGTATCCTTCAATCGTGAATCGTGGGGGCGGCTTGAAAAAACAGACGGTTACGATTGTTGCTGAGCGCTTTCTAAAATTAACGTTATTGGTAGATACCAAAGCGGCAATGGGTGCCAATATGGTTAATGAAATCAGTGAAAAAGTCGGTCAGTTATTAACTCCAATGATAGGACAACCGCCATTAATGGCAATTCTGTCAAATCATGCGCCGCAAGATGTCACTACGGCCACAGTACGTTTAGCCGTCGATACACTGACCACACCCACCTTAGCTGGTTTAGAAGTAGCCAAGAGAATCGTTCAAGCTAGTGCATTCGCCCATGCCGATTTTGAAAGGGCAGTGACACATAATAAAGGAATTATGAATGGCATCAACGCTGTCGTGACCGCTTATGGTAATGATACTCGGGCAATTGCCAGTGCTGCTCACGCATTTGCCGCCCAGTCTGGCAATTATCAACCCTTAAGCAGCTGGGTACTGGAGGGCCAATTTTTAGTGGGTCAGCTACAAGTGCCACTACCAATTGGGGCTGTCGGCGGATCCATCGGCATTGTTCCCATGGCCCGGACCAATCAAGAATTTGCCCGAGCTAAAGACCCGGTGATCATGCAGCAGCAAATTGCTGCCGTCGGTTTAGCTTCTAATTTAGCAGCTTTGCGCGCCTTGGTCACTGATGGTATCCAAAAGGGGCATATGAATCTGCAATTTAAGGCACTGGCCATGCAAGCCGGAGCTAAAGGCACAGAGATTCCCTGGCTGCAACACAAATTAAAGGTAGAAAAGCACGCCAATTTAGAAATCGCGCAGCGGTTATTGGCTGAGAAACGAAAGGGTAATTTATAAAAATGAAAATAGGTATTGATAAGATCGGTATGTACACGCCCAAGCAATATGTTGATCTCGTAGAATTAGCAAAACATCGGCGCGTAGACCCAGCTAAATTTACGATTGGCATTGGTCAAGATAAAATGGCCGTGGCACCATTGTCACAAGATGCGATCTCCATGGCAGCTAACGCAGCGGCTAAAATTTTAACGGCTGAGGATAAGACAGCCATTGATTTAGTGATTCTCGGAACCGAGTCAGGTGTGGATAATTCTAAGGCTGGCGCATTATACGTGCAAAAACTTTTAGACTTGCCGAACCGGGCTCGCGTACTAGAGATTAAAGAAGCTTGTTATGGTGCTACGGCCGGCTTGCAGTATGCAAAATTACATATTTTGCAAAATCCGACAGCTAAAGCCTTAGTTATTGGGGCTGATATTGCCCGTTATGGTTTGGATACTTCTGGAGAAGTGACGCAAGGCGCTGGGGCGGTTGCTTTATTAGTTTCAGCTGAACCTAAGATTTTAGCGCTGGATTTAGCTACGAGCTATTTCAGTGAAGAAGTGCCAGATTTCTGGCGGCCATTAAATCAGATGATTGCTGAAGTAGATGGCAAGTATTCTAACGAACAGTACATTCGCTTTTTTAAAGAAACTTTTGCCGACTATCAAACTAAAACAAAGTACGGCTTGAATGATTATGCGGCGCTAACTTTCCACTTGCCTTATACCAAGATGGGGTTGAAGGCGATGCGTGAAATCTTACCACAAGTAGATGAAGCTAAACAAAATGAATTGCAGCAGCATTACCAGCAAGAAACGTTATATGGCCGTCAAATTGGGAACATTTACACCGGCTCATTATACTTAGCATTATTATCGTTATTAGATAATGATGCAATTTTACAGCCGGGGATGCGGATCGGATTGTATTCTTATGGTTCTGGAGCTGTGGGTGAATTCTTTTCTGGTGTTTTGCAGCCAGAATTCAAGGCCCAACTAGATCCGATGTATTATTTAGATTTGTTAGCTAAGCGCCAAAAGCTGGCTTTAGATGATTATGAAGCTCAGTTTACTGCCCAGCTAGACCCTGAATCTGAAAATCAAGCTCTAACAGATGACGATCCCTTTGCGAAGTATTACTTTGCAGGTATTGTTGATAAGAAACGTGTTTATAAGGCTAAATAACTAAATAGGTGACTATCGAGTAGGTGAGATAAGACGACGGTTTTATGTGCACCTACTTTTTAATTATGGTTATCAAAGGTGAAGAAATTCTTTGTTATAGTACAGAAACGGCTTAGAAACGGCAATAAGTGAATGTGTGTAATAAATGTGTAAATTTTGATTATAAAAAATAATAAATAACTTGATTTAAAAGGGTTGCAACCGTTTACAGTACGTGTTATATTATAGTCACGGAAGGATAAAAGCAATTGATATCCTGAAAAGCAATTCAAGGCTGAGCCTGATCCGCTTATGAATTGAATTGTTTCAGCAACACTAAGCTATAGCTGAAGAGATTCACCTAAGAGTTTAGTTTTAGATCAATATCGATATTGATTAGTTTCATCAAGTTACAAAGCATCAGCTTTAAGTTTTAGAGTTTCAGATTCAAATGAATTACAATCAAGCATCAAAGTACCGATTAATCAAGTATTAAGTGAGTATCAAGATTTAATAAGTGGTTCAAAAAGTATTGAGATGAATTGAGGGTTTCTTCATTTAAGAATCAAACCCGAGTTGGCTTGAATAATTGGCCACATGGATTACGTATCTGTTGTGTGACTGAATTCAAGTACAGCGCCTAGCAACAAACATAGTTTATATTGATACCATAAAGTATGTTTGTCCCAAAAGTTTACTATGTGGAGGTGTATGTCTGATAACGAGACATATTTCCGAACTAAGCGAATGTTTGGTGTACTGAAAAAATCTAGCTGGTGAACATTAGCTTTGTAAAGCATGTTTAAGCAGACAGTTACAAAAAATAGCAGATATGTCACCAAATCATCGTTCTGAGATTTACAATTGAATAGAAGTTTTGAGGTGGAAAGTTATTCAAGTTTCCAAAAACAAAATGGATATCAATTATTCTTCCGTTAAGAGTTGAGAGATCATCGTGCCGGACGCCGACAAGATGGTCTCTTTTTGTGCGTAAAAAACGGGCATTTATCTTGTTAGTTGACCAGCACTGAATGATAATATAATGAAAGTAAGACGTAAAACGTAAGTCGCTTTTCTATAAGGAGGTCACGAAGATGGATGAGTTATCGACCACCATGTCTTCAAAGGGACAAGTCGTCATTCCAGCTGAATTACGGCGAAAGTTAGGCATCGAACCTGGCACCAAATTTGCCGTTTATCCTGATGATGAGGGTCATGTTGTTTTTGCTAAAGTTCCGACAGTCTCTGACTGGGAAAAAATCTTAGCCAACGTGCTGAATGAGAATGTGCCACTTGATGAAAAGGGACACTATGATTCGAAACAATCTCCAGATTTTGATAAATGGATGAAAGAGGGCTGAGTGATTAATGCCAACACCGCAGACATATCAGATTTACTTGGCGGATGTTTCTTTTGATGGTCAGCACGGTGCTAAATATCGGCATGCCTTAGTCATGGTGCCACATGTAGGTAGCACGAGGATTTATAAGATTACGAATCAGTATCATAATAAGTCGTCGGCAGTCAGGGCTGTTTATTATCCAATTAGAGAATGGCAAGCAGCCGGGCTCAAGAAACCTTCGTATGTCGATGTTCACAAGACCTATATTGTGCCTACTAATCAATTGGTGCAACGGAAACTCTTAGGGGTGCTCACTGATATGGATGCGGTGCGGCTAGCTGAATTTGTTGTACAACATCAAAGTCAGATTCGTCATTTGTCTGTATGAGTTAAAAATAATCTTGGCTACGGCAAAATCAGTCGGTAGTTAGGGTTATTTTTTGTGTCTTGAATTTTCATAAAGCTGTAGTAATATCTAGGATGATTGATCCGAAAACTTTATACCAATTTCTTAGTGGTTTTAAAGAAAGGATGAGCCTTATGAAAAAGATGACAACATCAACAGCTACTGACAAACAAAAAGAAAAAAGATATCGTTTGTTAACACCGATCACATTGCTACTAGCTTTGCTCCCAATTGCAGCAATTCCACTCGTTAATGGCAATGCGCGCCTACTCAAGTTAATTAGTCTAGTTTCACTCACATTGATGGCCCTATTTTTGTATTTCAATCTTAAATGGATGCAAAGTGCTTATGAGAAAGCTCAATATCAGCACGCACCAATCTTGGTACTTAGAAAGAAAGGGTTTGGCATTACCGTTAATCCATTCCATCCATTAGGAAAAATTATTTGGTATGGTTTGATTATTGCGTTGATATTGCTTGTGATTAGAATGAGGATGGGTAGCGAACATTCCTGAAATAGGCTCTTGTGGTGGCGCCGCAAAAAGCTGATAAACCATTCCAGCGATTGCGATTGCGACTAAAGCTAAACCCATAGCCGTGATGAAAATAGAAAGAGGTTTAAGTGAATCGTTAAAATCAGTTAAAACTGCTTGTTCATTTTTTTGTGATGTTTGCTTTTCTAGATTGTGTCGCAATCGAATTAATAGATAAGTAAAGGCCAATAATATAAAACCAAAGGCAGTAGAAGGCTCGCCAAAAATTATATTGTCAAAGGGGAACCCTACTTTTGCTAAGGGCCAAGTCAGGGTCATGTGTAAACCGGTGAGTGCTAGGATGACATCTAGTAATGCAAATGCAGCAATCCAACCATCTAAATTATGAATGAGTCGCTTTTTGTAAATTTGACTGAACCAAACAAGTAAAATAAGGGCAACTCCAGTGGCAACAGCCATTAGCGTGTTGTACATCGCTGTTCTTTCCCAAGGAATAATCATCATAACCGCCTCTTTATTTTTATTAGAATGATTTCCAAAGGCATCATAGCATGAATGATAAATATTATCACAGTAAATACTTATGATTAATTAACTTTTGTGTTATTTTTTATTGTTAAAAATAAATAGTCGGTAAATGTTTAACTTATACTTAAAGTGGGCTGTTTTTTACTTGAACGAAATGATCGTTGCAACAAAACATTGCACTAAAACTGGATTGTCGGTATAATAAAAATTCATAAAAACCGGGGTGCCGATTGGCTGAGATAGTGGAAACTAGACCCGTTGAACCTGTTGAGTTAACACTCGCGTAGGGAGCCTATTTTTTGTAGGGTACATATGACAAAAATACCTGTCTTCGTGTTTGTGAGGGCAGGTATTTTTAGGAGGTTGTCATATGAAACAGACAAATGTTCGGAAATTGGTGATCGCTGCTTTATTAAGTACGTTAGGTGTTTTAGGTGGAAGTTTATTTAGTTTCTCAATTGGGGTTGCTAAAGTTGCACCAATGCAGCACTTGATCAATGTTGTCAGTGGCGTTTTAGTGGGGCCATGGTACGCTTTAGCGCAAGCTTTTATTACCTCACTCATTCGAAATCTTTTTGGGACAGGCACGATTTTAGCTTTCCCTGGTAGTATGATTGGCGCTTTTATGGTTGGGATGGTTTTTAAATATACGCGTAAATTATGGCTGGCAGCTTTGGGTGAACTCGTGGGTACAGGCTTGATTGGGGCTTTGGTGGCCTATCCAATTGCTAAATTATTCCTTGGGACAACTGGCGCCTTGTGGCTATTCGTGCCCAGTTTTTTGATGAGTGCGCTAGTGGGCGCCATTGTTGCTTACAGTCTGCTAAGAGTTTTGTGGGTCAGTGTGATTGAGCCGCAATTGAAACGGTAAATCGGTGTTGATTAAAAATCACTATATCAAATAAGCCAAAAAAGAACGCATGCAGATTTTATGCATGCGTTCTTTTAAGTTTATACGGTATTTTTATTATTAGTTCAGGACACTGACCGTTACATTCTGGCGGCCAAATTGCATTGCTTGTCCGTTTGGCATGGCAATATCGATTTGGTTCGGATTAGCATAGGCAAAACCACCTGTATCACGAACGACGTAATCTTTAGTTGTGCCATTAGCAAAAGTGATGCGTAGTTTTGTGCCTCGTGGGAAGACACTGAGATTAGCAGCTACGGTATCATAGCCGAAAGTATAGTTGCCTAAAACGCGGGGATCATAAGCAGTGGCATTCATTACCCGACCTGGTGCTTGAACAACGGGTTGTTGGTCGCTTAAGTCGCCGCCCCAGATCCAAGCATCACCGCCAACTTGATACCAAGTCGCGCCATCAACGTCGACTTTTTGGGTAACTTTCCAGCCTGAGTTCTTTTCTAAAACCCGACCAGTATTTTGATGATTGCTGTAAGGTGAGTTGTAAACAGCTGCGCCCCATTGACCAGTGACATACATCACGCCGTCAGTTGCAGTCGGGACTGGGTTTTCAGGCATAGTTTGATCTGTGACCCATTCAGTGCCGCCGACTTGCAGCCAAGTTTGACCGTTCACGACGGTTTTATTGGTAACTTTCCATGCACTGCCAGTTGGTAATGTTTGGGCAGTTTGTGTGCCATTTGGTGCTGAGAAAACTTGTGTGGTAGCTGATGCGTAGTAGACAGCGCTAATAGATGTGTTTGCATCTGCAGAAACGCTAGTTGCAACAGAAACAACAGAAGTTGTCGTTAAAGTACCAAGTGCAACGACTGATAATAGTAAATTTTTGATCTTCATTAAAAAACATCCTCCAAAAGGTGAACTTGTGCTTCCTTCAACAAGGACTACTATACAAGAACTTTTTGGCGGATGTGGCAATTAAATCAAATCGTTAGCATGTTGTAACGGAACTGAAACAAACTTTAAAGGGATTGTAATAACTATTTTTGTAAATATTGACCGATATTTTGAATTAAATCTGCAATATTGTTATAAATTGCACCATTTAACTTGATTAAACCAGTGGTATATAGATTCAGGTAATGAAATTGATTTTCAGCGATCGTTTGTAAAGCCGTCAACTTTTTCTGATTCTCAGCGCCCTGCTGACGCGTATCCGTATAAAGCCCTAGAATCGGAATCTGTTTGGCGTAAGCCACACCAATTTCACTGGCGACACCAGCATCAATCGTGACACCATCCAAGACGGCGATCAGCAACTGACTTTTTAAGACTTCGTCAGTATCTGCTTGAGCAATCATTTTGGAATCCGCATAGGCTTGTTTGTCATTGATCGCCGCATTTTCTTGAGGTAAATAAACGGTGGTCCCGGGATAAGTCGCGCGAATCATGGCTACCGTTGTTTGGTTAAATGTTTGATCTGCTTGTGAGAATAAACTATTGGCAAAATAAATTTGCATGGGTGTGCCTCCTAAGATTTTAAGGTTAATTTGACCACAGCCTCACAACGCGCCGTCTGAGGGAACATATCAATGGACTGAATATAATCGACTTGATAAGCTTTACTTAAGGTGACTAAGTCGCGCGCTAAGGTTGAAGGGTTGCACGAAATATAAACAAACTGTTTTGGTTTCGCTTGGATAATGGCTTGCGTCAGTTTGGGGGAAAGCCCAACTCGTGGTGGATCGACGACTAGGGCATCAATTTGTTTGCCAGTTTCAAACCAGTGGACTAATAATTCTTCTGCTTTCCCCACTAAATAATGACAATTGGTAACTTGGTTCAAGCGGGCGTTTTCTTTAGCATCGGCAATACCTTCGGGGACAATATCCATACCCCAAACTGCCTTGACTTGATCAGCGAAGGTGATGCCTAAGGTTCCTACGCCGCAATAAGCATCAACCAGAGTTTCTTGACCGGTAAAATGAAAAGCATCTGCAGCCAATTGATAGAGCTTTTGTGTTTGGCGTGGATTTAATTGGAAGAAAGCTTGCGGTGATAAATTAAATACTTTGCCGTGTATCTTTTCTTGGATCCAATTGGGTCCATAAATTTTTTCGGTGTGATCGCCCCAAATTAGGGAAGTTCGCTTAGAATTGACGTTGATGAATAGGCTTGTAATGCCCGGAATCCGAGTTTGAATCCGACCAAATAATTTAGGCGATTGTAATAGACTGCGGTCGGAAACAATCAAAGTAACTTGAATCTGTTTGGTGGTGGCTGAAGCCCGAACGACTAAATGACGAATACCGGCTGTATGTTTTTGCTCATCGTAGATTGGTGCATCTGTCTCTTGGAGGACGCGCTTCAATTGATGCAAGGTTTTGTCTACCAATAGCATTTGCGTACTGATCGTTTCGATATCCACTAAATGATGGCTGCCTTCTTGATAGAGGCCCGCGATCACACGATCATCGACTTTTTGCACGGGAAATTGAGCTTTGTTACGATAATGGGTGGGTTTGGCTGAAATCGTTGGTTTTAGATTATAATGTTGGTAGCCCGTGGGTTTGAATTTCTCTAGTGATTGGGCCACAACATCACGTTTAAAACGCAGCTGTGCCGGATAGGACATGTGGGCCAATTCTAGACCGCCAACTTGACCGTAGAGGGCATCTTTAGGGGTGACTCGATCGGCAGAGGCTTTTCGAATACGTTGGCATTTGGCGCGAATAAATTTAGGATCAACTTCGGTCACTTTAGCGGTGATGACTTCATTAGGCAGCGCCCCCGGGACGAAAACAATCTTACGTTTGAAGTAGCCAATCCCTTCGCCGTTGATACCTAGACGTTTGATGGTCAAAGGGAATTTTTGACCAACTGAAACTTGAACGGGATCTGAATTTGTAGATTTAGACATATAAACTCCTTAAAATACTTAGAATGAAAGTGAGCCAGCAATGAAAATTACCAAAATCGAGGCACAAAAGCGCCATAAAGATCGGTACAATATTTATTTAGACGAAGCCTATGCTTTTCCAGTGGCCGAATCGGTTTTGATCCAGTTCACCCTAATGAAGGGATTGGAACTGACGGAAGCTCAAGTTGAGCAGATCAAAAAAGCAGATGACCAGGCTAAAGCTTATGGTAAAGCGCTGAACTACTTATCTTATCAATTGCGGTCTGAAAAAGAAATGCGCGATTATCTGTACGATCAAGATTATACAACCGCAACCGTTAAAGCTATTATAGCTAAATTGAAGGACTTAAACTATCTTGACGATGCTGATTTTGCGGCAAGTTACGTGCGAACTGAGGCACGGCTCACAAAAAAAGGCCCGCGATCGATCAGTCAAAAATTATTTCAAAAGGGTATTGATCGTAATCTGATTGAAGATAAACTAGTGAGCGACTATCCGGTTGAGCAGCAAGTAGATAATGCTGTCGAACTCCTACAAAAATTGATACGCACCACGCATAATAAATCTTTTATTCAGCTAAAGCAAAAAATCAAACAGAACTTGATGCAAAAAGGGTTTACAACGGAGGTGATCGATCAAGCATTACAAGCAGTTGCCCTAGATCGGGATGACGATGCCGAATGGGACGCGTTGGTCAATGCTGGTGAGAAATTGTGGCGGCGGCAAGCGACCAAACCTCAAGGCATCCAAAAGATTAAGCAAGGCTTGTATCGTAAAGGGTTCAAATTAGACATGATCCAGCGGTTTCTTGACGAAAAACAAGCTGCAGATGAAGGATGAATAGATAGACAAACATGAATAATAATGAAATTAAAGCTTTACAAAGTGATTTTTTAAATTGGTATGATCAAAATAAACGCCCGTTACCTTGGCGAGAGAATCAGGAACCTTATTATGTCTGGCTGTCAGAAATCATGCTGCAACAGACGCAGGTACAAACGGTGATGCCTTATTTTGAACGCTTCATTCAAGCCTTACCAACTTTGGCTGATTTGGCACAAGTGCCTGATGATACCCTGATGAAATTATGGGAAGGTCTGGGGTATTACTCTCGGGCGCGTAATTTAAAACGTGCAGCCCAGCAGATCATGACGGATTATCATGGCACGTTCCCCCAGACAGCAGCCGAGCTGGAACAGATCATTGGCATCGGGCCATATACCGCTGGTGCTATTGCCAGTATTGCTTTTGGAGAAGCCGTTCCCGCAGTGGATGGTAATGCCTATCGTGTTTTTAGCCGCTTATTCGATGACACCACTGACATTAGCAAAAGCTCAGCCAGGCAGCATTTTGCCAACGAGATCGCTCCACTGGTACCCAAAGAGCGGCCGGGTGATTTTAATCAGGCCGTGATGGATCTGGGGTCAAGTATTTGTACAACCAAAGATCCCGCTTGTCTGCTTTGCCCATTACAGCCGTATTGTCAGGCTTATGCCCAAGGCAAGCAGTTAGAACGACCAGTTAAGACTAAAAAAATCAAGAAAAAACGCGAACAGTATTTGGCGCTGGTGATCCATGATGAACAGGGACGGGTGCTGTTACAAGAACGCCCAGCTAAAGGTGTTTTAAGTGGCTTATATACTTATCCATTGATCAATGAAGCTAATCTGTTGTCAGAAAGTCAAAAAGTGATCACGTCAACGCAAATCGCTGCTTTTTTTAAGGCTCAATACGAATTGACATTGCAACAGGTGCAACTGCTACCAGTCAAGCCAGTAACTCATATTTTTACACATCTACATTGGCAGTTAACGTTATACACGGCAAGCATTGATGCCAACGCAAATCTGGCCTACTTTCCCGGCCGCTTTTTTACGACTGCTGCCATAGCGGAGCAAGGGCTACCGACATTGCAGAAAAAGTTGCAGGCCCGCTTTGCTGCTTACCAAAAGAATGTTTAGGAAAAAGGCTTACTTTCTGTTATAATATTACAGGAAATCGTATTTGAAAGCTGGGTCGGCAATGCTTGTTCCCAAAGAAGGAGACTACATTGCGATTCAAAGTTATAAACATGATGGGAGCTTACATCGGACCTGGCGAGACACAATGGTTTTAAAGACCAGCGAATATGAGTTGATTGGTTGCAATGATCATACATTAGTAACCGAATCCGATGGCCGTCGATGGTTGACCCGTGAGCCGGCAATTATATATTTTCATAAGCGTTACTGGTTTAATATTATTGCCATGATTCGCGAAAGTGGCGTGGCGTATTATTGTAACTTGGCGTCGCCTTATGTATTAGACAAAGAGGCGCTGAAGTATATCGATTATGATTTAGATGTTAAGGTTTTTGCAAACGGTGAAAAACGTTTGTTAGATGTGGATGAGTACGAAGCGCATGCACAACAGTGGCATTATTCCGCTGAAGTGGATCACATTTTAAAAGCAAATGTTAAAATACTAGTCGATTGGATCAATAACAAACGCGGTCCATTTTCAAAAGAGTACGTTGATATTTGGTATAATCGCTATCTGGAGCTATCCCATCGTCAATGAGAATCGCAGCGTAGAAGCGGGGCCGGAGCAGAACTTAGGTTTTGTCTAACCGGTCTCGTTTTTGAGTTCAATTAGGAGGCAGAGCATCAATGGCAAGAAAAAAACAGCCGCAGACTAAATTGCCGAAAGCTGTTTTGGGTATGTTTGTGGTATTGGTGGCATTGGTCACGTATTTAGGCCACAATTCCAGTCGTGAAACCACACCCACATATCCAACTAATGAAACACGCAGTATCCAAAGTTCAAGTCAATCACAGGCGCAGCCACCTGCAAATAATCAAACAAAGTCGACACAAGGCACCGTTGCTTCCGACCAACAATTGGCTGATTTGCAATATAATGGGCGCCAAATCATTGCTATTAATAATAATCAGCCGACCTTTAGTCAAAGTGATCTTTCCTTGGCCCGCGGCAGCTGGCAGCATTATAGTGATTTAGATCAATATAATCGTGCGGGTTTGGCTGATGCCATGCTGGGTAAAGATTTAATGCCGACGGAGAAACGAGAACGCCTCTATGTTCGACCCACGGGCTATCACAACAAGAAGATTCGCATCGGAAATCATCAAGATTGGCTCTATAATCGATGTCATTTGATTGGCTACCAGCTGACAGGTCAAAATAATAATTTAAAAAATCTCGTGACAGGGACGCGATCATTGAACGATCCAGCCATGACTTATTATGAAAATCGCGTCGCTACTTATATCAAGACAACGGGTCATCATGTTCGTTATCAAGTTCGGCCTGTTTTTGTAGGCAATGAACTTGTTGCCCGGGGCATTCAAATGCAAGGCCGCTCCATTGAGGATGCTCAAATTTCGTTTAATATTTATATTTTCAATATTCAAAGTGGCTATCACATCAATTATTTAGATGGGACAAGCCAAGTGGCCACAGGTTAGGAGTTAATCATGACAACTACAAAACAAGTAAGTGCATTACAATTCATTGGGAAACCCTTTTTACCATCGATGTTAGATGAAAAGGGCAGTTTGGCTTCAGCTTGGCTTGAAATGGCTGATGATGGTTCTTTAGATCGGTTAGACCAGTTTGCTTTAGAGCAACAGCAAACCTTGACCCGAGCAACACTGGTTGCTTTTTCACCTTACAGTTTCGTTGCTTGGATCGGTGGTATTTTTTCAGCAGAGATTCAAGCACCCACAGAGTTCAAAAATATTGTCTTACCAGCCAGTGAAGTTGCTTTTAATGAAACACCAACACAAACTCAAATCTGGCAGCTGCCACTAAACAGTATCGTGGGATTAGCCATGGATAAACTTGAGAAACAACACGTCCAGTTACCCAACCACTTAGGCCAAACCGATAAACCCTATTTTTTGGAATATTATGATTTAAATCCACAATTTGAAGTAACCAAACTCACCCAATACATCTATCTAGGCAAGGAAACCAATAATGGCGACGAAACCTATTATGATTAAGAATAAAAGAGCGCGATGACAGCCGCTTAACTTTCGAGCACTAACGAGAATCACGATAAATGGTGATTTGCCCATTTGAGTGATTCATAGTTAGGTGAGAAAGTTGGCTGTCAGAGCGCGTTTCAGTTAAATACAAAGATAAAAAAACAGCTCGTGTTCGGGATAGCGAACATCAGCTGTTTTTTTCAAAATCAATATAAAAGAAATACTATTCTGCCCCATCCACACTAAGCAAATCGTATTCTAAGTAGGCGCCGATCAGTGTGAAAACAAACATGGCTGCGATCACGATACCAAGCAAGCTGCCCCAAATTTGATTTTGGGTGAAAAGCTGCCGAATGCCCCAGGTAGAAACACCTGAGAGCACAAAATCAACGATCAAATTAGAAATGATTTTGCGGTGTGATTGCGTGATCCAGAAACTATTAACTAGAAAACGCAAAAATTTATTATTTACAAAATCTAAAATAATCTCAAGCGGCCGCTCAACCGTCACTTTGACAGCCAGCATGATAAAGCTGCCAACAATACTGCCAATAATTGTCCGCCATAAACTTGCACTATGAAGAACTAAGGCATTAAAGGCAATGCCGATCAAGGCAAGGCTTAAAATATAAGGAATAACTAACAAAAAGGTGTAAACAAGAATTGCTTTTTTATTTGACATAATACGCTCCTAACTAAATTCTTGACGCATTTCGCGGTGGGGAATGCCAGCATCCATATATAAAGGTATTTCCGGCATTAACTTGAACCCTAATTTCTCATAAAAATGAATGGCATGCTGCTGGGCACCTAATTGTAGGGCTTTTTGGGAAAAGTTTTGCTGCTGGTAGGCAATCAAGGCTTCGATTACCGTAGCCCCTAAATGTTGTTGGCGATGATCTGCTAGCACAGCAACGCGCTGAACTAAGTTGTAATCTTTGTCAGCTAACGGCAATAGTCGTGCTGTTGCCACCGGTTGTGCCTGATCATAAGCCACAAAATAAATGGCTTTGGCTTCATTGTCATCAACTTCAAGAGCGAGGGGCACATGCTGTTCGACCACAAAAACAGCTTTACGAATCTTCAAAGCAGCTTGGTATATTTCGCTATGTATATCTTTTGTATGTTTAACTGACATAAAGCACCTCAATATTTATATTATAATGTATTATAGTATAAAATCCTTCTTTAGGGAGTTCATATTTATGGTAAAAAAAATGAAAGAGTCCAGAATCATCCTTTGGCTGGGGATTTTATTGCTTGTTGCCACTTTGATATTGGTCTTATCTAAGATTCAATTTCTATTTGCACCAATTGGTACTTTTATTTCGACTTTATTTACACCAGTTGTTGCGGCCGGATTTCTGTATTATCTTTTGAATCCCATTGTCAATTTACTAGAAAAAGTAAAAATTAAACGTGGCTTAGGTATTTTGATCGTATTTTTGGCGTTGATTTTGGCACTTGTGGGGATCGTCATGACGGTGATTCCTAATTTGGTTTCTCAGATCACATCATTGGTCAACAACTTGCCAGAATTTATTCGCGAATTACAGCACTTATTAGCCAAAGCAAGCGAACATCCTTGGTTACGGAAACTCAACTTAGAATCTTTGCTCCAAGGGAAAAGTTTTAAGCCCAGTACTTTAGCTAAGAATAGTCTCATGGCAGTGACCAGTAATTTAGGCTCGGTTGTCAGTATGACGGCTAATATCGTGATCAATTTGATTACGATCCCAGTGATTCTATTTTATTTTTTACGAGACGGTTATCGTTTTGGACCGAATATTCAACGCTTCTTCCCTGAACGTTTTCGGAGTCAAGTTGGCGAACTGCTTCATAAGATGAATGCCACGATTTCCCGCTACTTTGCGGGCCAAATGATTGAGTGTTTGTTCGTCGGCACGTTTACATTTATTGGCTACACGATTTTAGGCATGCCCTATGCTTTTCTATTAGGGTTCATTGCCGGGATTGCCAATATTATCCCTTATTTGGGACCATACATTGGTATTGCCCCGGCTTTGATCATTGCCTTTACGATTTCTTTTCCCAAGGCGATCGCGGTGGTTATTGTAGTTTTGATCGTGCAGCAGGTAGACGGGAACTTTATTTATCCTAATGTCGTTGGCAAAGCACTGAATATTCATCCGTTAACGATCATCTTAATTTTACTAGCTGCTGGTAATTTAGCTGGATTATTGGGGATGATTTTAGCAATTCCGGTTTATGCGGTTGCTAAAACAGTTGTCACTTATATGATCAACCTATATCGGTTGAGTCGCGAGACGGATATTTCCGAGCCAGAGATACCGATTGACGGGCATGACACGACGGAACGTAAGGATAAAAATTGAATTTCCTAGGTTAAATTGCTATAATTTTTTTACTATAATTAATTTAAGAAAAGAGTGAAAACAACTATGAGTGGTGATGGTGGTTCGGCCACAGGGCAGATAATTTTGATCATTATTTTAACGATGGTAAATGCTTTTTTTGCGGCCGCAGAAATGGCGATCGTGTCTGTTAATCGAGGTAAGATTCAATCTGAAGCCGATGCTGGCGATAAGAAAGCTTTGAAGTTGATTGGGGTTATGAATAATTCCTCTCGCTTTTTAGCAACAATTCAAGTGGCAATTACCTTTGCTGGGTTCTTATCTTCAGCTAGTGCAGCGACTTCCTTGGCAGGCTATTTAACGCCACTTCTTGGTGATATCCCGGCAGCTCATGAGATTGCTGTGGTTCTGATCACAATTGCTTTATCGTATGTTTCATTAGTTTTTGGGGAGTTATTCCCGAAACAAGTAGCGCTCTCTAAAGCAGAGGCAGTCGCTAAATTTACAGTTCGACCGGTACAAATTGTCGGTTATGCCATGCGGCCCTTTGTTTGGCTGTTATCAGCTTCGACAAACTTATTATTGAAAATCGTGCCGATTGATTTCTCCAAAGAAAGCGACCAAATGACCCGGGATGAGATGTTATCTGTGATCCAAAATTCACGTAAAACGGGGATTATTGCGCCGGATGAATTCGAAATGTTATCTGGAATTATTTCTTTTAGTGATAAAATGGCGCGAGAAGTTATGGTACCGCGAACAGATGCTTTTATGGTCAATCTTGATGATGATGATCAGAAAAATATCGTTCAAATTTTGAGTGAGCCATACTCCCGTGTCCCCGTTTATCAAGGGGAAAAAGACACGGTCGTTGGGTTAGTACACATCAAGAATATTTTACGCATGGCTCATGAAGTGGGCTTTGATACGTTAAAATTAGCGGACGTCATGACGGAACCTTTATTTGTTCCAGAGACAATGACCATCGATGATTTACTGTTAGAGTTTAAGAAAACCCAACAACAAATGGCTATTTTATTAGATGAGTATGGTGGCGTTGTCGGTTTGGTTACAATCGAAGACTTACTGGAAGAGATCGTTGGGGAGATCGATGATGAATCTGATCAAGCCGAACAGTTGGTTACACCTTTAAGTGAGACTGAGTTTGTGGTCTTAGGGAAGATGCCCTTGGATGATTTTAATGCTTATTTTCATACAGATATTGATAACCCCGATGTTGATACGATTGCTGGTTACATGATCACTGAATTAGGTGTAATTCCAACCAATCATCAAAGACTAGAATTGGTCCTGCCTAATGATATTCATTTATTTACTGAAAAAATGGATGGGTCAAGACTAGAAACGATTGTGGTCAAACGGCCTGAAAGTGTGACGCCAGATACTGAGCGTGAGCCATCATAGGCTTAAGATTGCAGCAGTAGGCCATTTGATTTTTAATCAAATAAATGATAGAAACAGCGTTGATCTAATTAAGAAAGAAAGAGGCTAGGATTGAATACATTAGCAGATTTACAAACAGCCGTGGATAAACGGCGTACGTTTGCCATCATTTCTCACCCGGATGCTGGTAAGACGACAATTACAGAACAATTACTTTTACTAGGTGGTGTCATCCGCAGTGCCGGGACGGTTAAGGGTAAAAAATCCGGTCATTACGCTACTTCAGACTGGATGGCAATTGAAAAGCAGCGGGGCATCTCAGTCACAAGTTCCGTGATGCAGTTTGACTATGCTGGTAAACGGATCAATATTTTAGATACACCAGGACATGAGGATTTTTCTGAGGATACGTACCGAACTTTGATGGCGGTGGATGCTGCTGTCATGGTGATTGATTCGGCTAAGGGTATCGAGCCACAAACTAAAAAATTATTCAAAGTTGTTAAACAGCGGGGCATTCCGATTTTTACTTTCATGAATAAGCTAGATCGCGATGGTCGGGAACCGCTAGATTTGATTGCGGAACTAGAAGAACTGTTAAATATTGAGGGTTATGCGATGAATTGGCCCATTGGTATGGGTAAGGGCCTAAAGGGTCTATATGACCGAGCTAATCAACGCGTTGAACTTTATCGGCCTGAAACAGAAGCCCAGCGGTTCTTGCCTTTAGATGAGCAAGGGCAATTAACTGTAGCTAGCGATTTGGTTAAGGATAATGTTTACCAACAAGCGTTGGATGATGTGGATCTTTTGAACGAAGCTGGTAATGCTTTTGATCCAGATAAAATCAAGCGGGGCGACCAGACACCAGTCTTTTTCGGGTCAGCTTTAACGAATTTTGGGGTGGAGACTTTTCTGCAGTCATTCTTGGAAATGGCACCAGCGCCAGCCAAACATGTCATTAACGATGGCGATGAAAGTTTGAGCCCGGAAGATCGCCGTTTCTCTGGCTTTGTCTTTAAAATTCAAGCGAATATGAATCCCAATCATCGCGACCGAATCGCTTTTGTTCGTATTTGCTCTGGTGTTTTTGAGAAGGGTATGGATGTCACTTTAGCTCGGACGCAAAAAACCTTACGTTTGAATAATGCGACTGAATTTATGTCGGATGAACGTGAGAATGTTGAAAATGCAGTGGCTGGTGATATTGTTGGTTTATATGATACTGGGAATTTCCAAATCGGCGACAGTATTTATCAAGGTAAAGAAAAAATCAAGTTTGCGCCTTTACCACAATTTACACCGGAATTATTTGTCCGCGTGACACCTAAGAATGTCATGAAACAAAAATCATTCCATAAGGGGATGCAGCAACTTGTTCAAGAAGGGGCGATCCAGCTGTATCGGACCTATACGACTGATGATTATATTCTGGGGGCTGTGGGACAACTGCAATTTGAAGTCTTCCAATTTCGCATGAAAAATGAATATAATTCTGAAGTGATCATGACCCCAATTGGTTCGCGGACAGCACGTTGGGTTGATCCTGAACAATTGGATGAAAAGATGTCCTCTTCACGAAATCTATTGGTCAAAGATGTGCATGGGGCGCCATTGTTCTTGTTTGAAAATGCTTTTGCTGAACGCTGGTTCCATGACAAATATCCGGATGTGAAATTAACAGCAAAACTATAATTTATACGAATCAGAGATGAAGACACATGACAACGCAAACTAGGACGATTCATTTAATGGGTACGGTCATTACATTGACCGTGACCCATGACGATCCAGAGCCAATTTTGGCAACTTGTGCGGCACGGTTAAAGATTTATGAACATCGCTTTAGTGCCAATGATGCTGCTTCGGAGTTAATGCAAGTCAATCGTTTTGCGGGCCAACATGGTGTGCAGGTACATCCAGAGCTATATGATTTGATCAAACTTGGCAAGTTTTACAGTCGGTTACCAGACGGTAATTTGAATATTGCTATAGGGCCTTTAGTAAAAACTTGGCATATCGGTTTTGCCGATGCGCGAGTGCCAAGCCATGCAGAAATTCAAACAGCTTTAGCTAAAATTGATCCGAACAATATTCAACTTGATGACGCAGTGCATCAAGTTTTTTTACTACAAGCAGGTATGGAGATTGATCTAGGTGCTTTAGCAAAGGGCTATATTGGGGATTTGCTGGTGCGCTATCTCAAAAAGGTTGGTGTCACTTCAGCACTACTGAATTTAGGCGGCAATGTAATTGCAATAGGCCAAAATCCGAGCCATACAGATCAAGCTTGGCATGTGGGGATTCAAGATCCTAAATTGCCCTTAGGCAACTATAAATTGGTGATCCCAGTTGTCAATCGTTCGGTAGTTACTTCAGGCATTTATGAACGTCAGTTGGTGACCCAATCGGGGACATACCATCACATTCTAGATCGTCATACTGGTTATCCAATTGAAACTAATGTCACAAGTCTAACAATTCTATCTAACCAGTCAGTGACCGGGGAAATATGGACAACCGAGCTTTTTGGCAAACCTGTGGCAACAATCTTGAAAACTGTTTCATTGTTGTCAGACGTTGATGCCATTGTGATTACCCAGAGTGGTCAAGTTTATGATACGCGAACAAAAACAACTATGATTGAATAGTACACAAGACTATGACATAATAGCTTTGTGATTTGTTTAATATGTATTAGGTCAAATTGATCTAACAAGAAGGATGTTGAGCATAATGAAACATTATATTGGAATCCCTGGAACCAATGCGACTGATTCAACTAATTTGAAACTTTTACAATATATGCAACAGCACTATGCGGAGAAAGTGTCAATTGAGTTAGTCAATCTTGGCACGCTGCCGTTGTTCTACAAAACACCTGATCATAGTGTACCCGCCGAAGTAACTGAGTTGGCTAAAAAAATCAGTGCGGCAGATGGTGTGATCATTGCCACCCCAGAGTATGATCATGCCGTGCCGGCAATGTTAAGTTCGGCCTTAGCTTGGCTGTCTTATTTTATTGAGCCACTAGCGGGTAAACCTGTGTTGATCATCGGGGCATCTTACGGGGCCTTGGGCACTTCCAGAGCTCAAGCACAATTGCGGCAAATTCTTGATTCACCTGAAGTACGTGCTTTTCTCATGCCAAATTCTGAATTTATGGTGGGCCATTCATTATCTGCCTTTGACGAACAGGGCAATTTGACGAACCAAACTCTAGTCAAGCGTTTGGATGGTTTGATGCAAGACTTTGATATTTTTGTGGATATGACGAAAAAACTAACGCATACATTAGCACAACACCGTCAAGATGCAGCCAATGTTGACTGGGAACATACGGAAAATTAAGAGGGGGCCACGATGATGAAATTCGTTGGAATCGCTGGATCTATTGCTGAAGAATCATATAATCGTAAACTATTAACTTACATTGCTAGCAAATACCAGGGTGTCGCTGACATTGAAATTTTAAGTATTGCTGATGTCCCAATGTTTGACCGGCAAAAAGACCAAACTCAAGGTGCGGCCATTCAATATTTAATTCATAAGATTGAAGCCGCTGACGGAGTTATTTTGGCAACACCTGAACATAACCACACTTTGGCACCGGCCATGAAAAATGTTATTGAATGGTTATCTTTTACTGCACATCCGTTGCAGGATAAGCCAGTATTGGTTGTGGGGGCTTCTTATAAAGATCAGGGGACTTCAAGAGCACAATTGAGTTTACGGCAGATTTTGGAATCACCTGGTGTGGGTGCTTTAGTCATGCCAATGGATGAGTTTTTGTTGGCTAATGCACGGACGGCATTTGATGCACAAGGTAATTTGAAAGATCAAAACACCGTTCAATTTTTGACCAAAGTGATGCAGGAATTTGCTAAATGGGTCAAAGTATTGCGGGCCATGAAACATCCTGAGGCTGATGATGCTTGGCAGCAAGAAGACTTAACTGCCAGTCATCCTACTGAGACCACGGTTGATGTGCCAATGGAAGCCGATGACTGGGTGGAGCAAGCTGCTGCTAAAACAAATGCGGTGGATGGGAAGACGTATGTCAAGTTGGACCGTGGCTTGTTAACGGTAGATCAGCTAAACTTATTCTTGAATTCAATGGCCCAAGAGTTGACCTATATGGATGAAAATGACCAATTCATCTATTACAATCATTTCTTAGATCGTGATGAGATGTTGGCACCACGTTATCCGCATCAGGTAGGTGACCCTATGGCAGCCGTTCATCCAGATCGCGCCAAGGATCACGTTAAACAAGTGATCTGGGCATTACGCAATCGTCAATCTGATTTGATTAAAATGGCAGTGCCTGGCAACAAAATTAATGAAAAATGGATCATGCATTACTACAAGGCAATGCGTGATGAAGCTGGTACCTTCAGAGGTATCAACGAATGGGTACTTGATATTTGGCCAATCGTTGCCGATTATCTGAAGCGAACCGGCCAAGCGCTTGTTAAAGTACCAGGTGCGCAGGCTGATACTGGCGGCAGTGCCTCAGTCAAAGATACTGGTGCTACAAGTGATACAACTGATGCCGGTGCCAGTGCGAGTGTGAAAGACGCTGAAACACCTGTAAATCCAGAACCAGATACTGGTGCTAGTGCTTCAGTCAAGGACTAGTAAATGAGCAGTGTGACAAAAGGCGGTCAACGACTAAGCACTAACAAGAATCACGACAAATAGGGGTCTTTCCATTTGAGTGGTTTGGGGTTAGGTGAGGTCATTGCCTTTTGACACACGTTTAAATCCAAAAAAGCGGAAATCAGAAACAAAACGTTGGTTTTGTCCTGATCTCCGCTTTTTTGATCGGTTAAATATGAAAATTAATTTTGGGCTAGATATTTAGATTCGATATAGGTTCCATCTGCCAATTGTGCCCACAAGCTATAGTTGTCTAGTTGAATCTGACGGACAACAGATACAGTCGCACCATTGGGATAGGTTTGAGATAAACGTTGACCATAAGGATAAGCCCACGTTACCACGGGCCGTTGCGGACTGGTACTGATTTCAAGATTTTGATCAACGGGAACTTCATTGATAATTTCATAGTTTAATGCTGGTAAGGCGGGTGTTGTTAGCTCATTTGTCTTTGGTTGCGTTATAATTTTGACATCCTTAGCTAATGTCCAAATAGAGCCACCTAAATTAAGCCAAATAGTACGATTTGTTTTTTCTTGAACAGCTTTATATACGCGCCAAGTTGAGTATCTAGGTAGGGGTTTGTCTAGATGATGGTCTAAATCTGGCTCTGAAAAGACAGCAGTTAGCTGGTAAGTCTGAATGTACGTATCCGGTGCGATTTTTACAGGATGTAATTGCATGGTTTCATAAGTTACTTGGACTTGTTCTGTATTCTTAGTAAAAGTCCCCTGTGCAGTGGGTTGAATATCGGTTACAAATTGAGTCATATCCCAAAGCGGCTCAATGGTATAATCACTATTTAAGTTGCCATGTAGGAATTCGGGTGGGGTAATTAACTTGCCTTGGGTATCACGATGGTAAATGACAACCGGTGCCGCCGTCTGCTTGGCATAAATTAGATAGATGCCATTAGGATTCGGCAAGAACGTTTTTTGAAAGTGATGAATCGATGCTAAAATATAACTCGGAATTGTTTTCCAGGGTATATTCAAGCGTGCTTTGTATTGCCCATAGACGGTGACGGGCGCCAGCAATGCCTTACCTAGACTATCGACATAATGAATCGTGACGGCGATATCTTTTGGAATAACGCGTTGAATGTTAGTATCGGTTTCAGTTAACGTGGCTACATTACTGGCATTATTGCTTACTGCCGGTTGTGGTAATGAAGCTGCGTTTGTTTGTTGATGGCGTTGTTCTGCTCTTTTAAGAATCAAACGTTGTGCTTTGCGTTTGAAATATTGCTTTCTTAAATCATTTGTTGTCCTTACCATAACGATACCCCTAATTTACTTTGTCTATAGTTTCATGGTAGCACACTGGGTTTTATCAACATGGGGTCGTAAGGAATTTATAAACTAATCTTAGAAAAACTTAGGAATTAGGCGCTTTGAATGCTAACTTCCGCTAATCTTGGGCCTTTGGTTACACGACTGAGATTGACGTTTTGATCGACCAAAGTTTCAATTGCTGTGTCGATTTCAGTTTGGGTAATATTGCGCTTATCATTGGTCAATAGTAATTCTTGATGCCGGGGTGCTTTGGTATAAACAATCGTTGTGGCACCCATAGAATAAACTTTAACATAATTCGCATCTGTACCATCAAGTTGCTTTTGTACAAGATCCCGATAACTTGTGGTAATATCCATTAGTTTCATAATCACAGCCTCCCTTAGGTTTCTATCTACATTATAGGCGTTATTAGATCGATTAACTAACAAAAAGCCCTGACACCATTGAGGTATCAGGGCTTTTATTTTTAAAAATTAATCTTCTTTTTTCTCGGCACTTTTTGTGACAGTAGGATTGCTTTTACCAGCGGTGATCTTAATTTGGTCGTTTTCCATACGTGCTTCAAGATTATGCTCATCCGGATGATCCAAATAGAAATCAGCAACTCGATCTTCTATTTGTTCCTGGATAACCCGGCGCAATGGACGTGCCCCCATTTGTGGGTTATAACCAAGATCGACTAATTTTGTCTTAACTGGTTCAGTCACATGGATGTGTAAGCCTTGATCGGCAATCATATTATTCGTATCTTGGATCATTAAATCAACGATCTGCATCAAGTTAGCCTTAGTTAAGGAATTAAACTCAACAATATCATCGAAGCGATTCAAAAATTCAGGTTGGAAATAATCAGATAAGCGATCGAGGACAGAATGCGTCTGACCAGTAGCTGTGGCACCAAAACCGACATTAGCTTCAGTCTTACCTTGACCTGCATTGGAAGTCATGATAATGATGGTATCTTTGAAACTAACTGTCCGTCCTTGGGAGTCCGTCAACCGACCATCATCCAAAATTTGTAAGAACATGTGCATGACATCTGGATGTGCCTTTTCAATTTCATCTAACAAGATCAAACTGTATGGATTCCGCCGAACTTGTTCGGTTAACTGCCCAGCTTCTTCGTAACCAACATAGCCAGGAGGTGACCCGATAAGTTTTGACACGCTGAATTTTTCCATATATTCACTCATGTCGAAGCGAATCATCGAATCTTCACTGCCAAAGAGTTGCTGTGCCAGTTGTTTAGCTAATTCAGTTTTACCAACACCAGTTGGTCCAACAAATAGGAAGGAACCAATAGGCCGGCCAGACTTATTAAAGCCGACCCGATTCCGCCGAATTGCTTTCGCAACTTTATCAACAGCTTCATCTTGACCGATAACATGAGCTTTCAAATCAGGTGCTAGATTTTGTAGTTGCTGTTGTTCTTGAGCCTTTAATTCACCTACAGGAATATTCGTCTTTTCTTCAACGATTTGTTCCATATCTTTTTCAGTAACGGTAGGTTCATTATCGGGATCAACACTATCTTTAGACTTCATATTCTTAAACTTTGTGACTTGATCACGATAGAAGGCGGCCTTTTCATAGTCTTCTTGCCGCAAAGCATCTTGCTTTTGCTTTTCAGCGCCTTGAATCTTTTCATCTAAAGTTTTAGGGTCGACCGCATTGATCGTTAAGTTTTTACGGGAGCCTGATTCATCCAATAAGTCAATGGCTTTATCAGGTAAGAAACGATCTTGGATGTAGCGGTTGGAAAGAGCAGCCGCCGCTGTAATTGCGTCATCAGTGTAATGAACATGATGATAGTCTTCATATTTCTTTTGCAAGCCCTTCAAGATTTGAACGGTTTCTTCAACAGAAGGTTCATCGACTTGAACGGGTTGCAAACGTCTAGACAAGGCCGAATCCTTTTCGATTGTCCGGTATTCATTTAAAGTGGTTGCGCCGACAAGCTGCAGCTCACCACGAGCTAAAGCTGGTTTTAAGACATTACCCGCGTCCATGCCGCCTTCGGCATTACCGGCACCAACAATTTCGTGGATTTCATCAATGAAAAGAATAATTTGATCATTCTTTTTAAGTTCATCCATTAATTGGGTCATTCGTTGTTCGAATTGACCACGAATACCTGTGCCTTGTACAAGTGAAACAACATCCAAGCGGACGACTTGTTTATCTTGCAGCTTGGCAGGAACATCGCCATCAACGATCTTTTGTGCTAGACCTTCGACTACGGCTGTTTTACCTACCCCAGCTTCACCAATGAGGACGGGATTATTTTTTGTACGTCTATTTAAGATTTCAATGACACGTGAAATCTCTTTGTCACGACCAATCACTGGATCGATTTGGCCTTCACGTGCTAAATTCGTTAAATTAACACCATATTGTTCGAGCAGACCACCATTTCCACCTTGGCCATTGCGGGGATTTCTAGGGCCGCCGCCACCGCCTGCTTGAGTTTGTGGTCCTTGCTGAAAGCCAGCTGCGTCATTAGGCATCCCTTGACCCATACTTCTAAAGATATCGTCTAAGTTGCCAAAGCCAAACGGATCCATTGCATTAGTTGGTCCATTCGAATTATTTTGCTGCTGATTCTTTAGTAATTGATAGCAATTTTGACACAAGTTAATTTCTTGACGTTGTCCATTTACATTTGTATATAAATGAATCGTTGCTTCATTTTTGTGGCAATTTTGACACAACATTGAGTTGTCACGACCTTTCTTTACCTAACGAAAATCGTTAGTGTAAGTCAACGTACGGTACAAACAAAAGATTACGATAAGCAAGTGCAGATACGTCTTATGCAATCTTCACGAGTATTATACATTTAGCACTCTTCTGGGTCAAGTGCTAACACTTGATAAATTGCAAACGTCTGTTCCTATTAACTTTGATGAGAATTACTTCTATAATATTCGAATGCTGACACATTATAAATACACGGTAGTTAAGGGGGAAAGTTGGATGTCTGAAGATTATATGCAAGCAATCGACAAGTTAGTTCACGGGGAGATTGGTGAAATCACGGTTGAACCAAAAGATTTTTTTGCCTTTCGTCAAGTTTGGCAAGACCATCCGCAGCGCAAAGAAATCGAAGGCATCGCCCAAAGAAATGGAACGATCAAATATCGCTTTCATGAAAACGGTTCACAATGAGTTGCTGCAAGGTTTGCGCAATGAAAAAAGGTTGTACTATTTTCTAAAAAATGTTAACCTTATCAGTGGATAAAGGGTTTGTACCCTTATTTTCTTTGGTGACAAAGAATAATTTAATGTGAATAAAGGAGTTCGATCGACTATGGAAAAACGCGACTTTCATGTAATTGCAGAAACAGGTATTCATGCACGTCCTGCAACTTTGCTTGTTCAAACTGCAAGTAAATTCAATTCTGACATTAACTTAGAATACAAAGGTAAATCTGTGAACCTTAAATCAATCATGGGTGTTATGTCCTTAGGTGTTGGCCAAGGTGCCGATGTTTCAATTAGTGCTGATGGCGCTGATGAAGCTGATGCAATTGCCGCAATCGCTGAAACAATGAAAAAAGAAGGTCTATCTGAATAATGTCTAAACAGCTAAAAGGAATCGCCGCTAGTGATGGTATCGCTATTGCTAAGGCTTACCGTTTAGTTGAACCTGATCTTTCCTATAATAAAAAGACTGTATCCGATACAGATGGTGAAACTAAGCGCCTAGAAGACGCAATTTCCAAATCAAACGATGAATTAAAAATTATCCGCGATAAGGCTAAAGAATCATTAGGTGAAGAAGAGGCACAAGTCTTTGATGCACACATGATGATTCTTGCTGATCCCGAATTTACAGGTGCTGTAAAACAAAAAATTACCGACGAAAAAGTTAATGCTGAAGCAGCATTAGGTGAAGTATCGGATCAATTTGTTTCTATGTTTGAAGCAATGACCGACAATAAGTACATGCAAGAACGGGCTGCTGATGTCCGTGATGTTACGAAACGTATTATGAGTCATTTATTAGGTGTAGAGTTACCTAATCCAGCTTTGATCGATGAAGAAGTGATCATTGTTGCTAAGGATTTAACACCTAGTGATACGGCACAACTTAATAAAAAATTTGTTAAGGCTTTTGTAACCGATTTAGGTGGTCGTACGGCTCATTCCGCCATCATGGCACGGTCACTTGAGATCCCAGCTATCGTTGGTAGCGAAACAATTACCAAAGATGCCCAAGAGGGTCAGAAGATGATCGTTGATGGGATCAATGGCGATATTATTATTGACCCAACGGATGCACAAGTAGCTGAGTATCAACAAAAAGCCAAAGATTTTGCTGCCCAAAAAGCTGAATGGGAAAAACTCAAGAATGAGCAGACACTGACAGCTGATGGGAAACATTATACAGTTGCTGCCAATATCGGGACACCTAAAGATTTAACAGGTGTCGTAGATAATGGCGCTGAAGCGATTGGCTTATATCGGACTGAGTTCTTGTACATGGATTCAGCTGAACTACCTTCCGAAGATGATCAGTTTGAGGCTTATAAAGCTGTTCTGGAAGGCATGAAAGGCAAACCAGTTGTTGTACGGACGATGGATATTGGCGGTGATAAGCATTTACCTTATTTACCATTACCTGAAGAAATGAATCCATTTCTAGGTTATCGGGCAATTCGGATTAGCTTGGATCGACAAGATATTTTCCGAACACAATTGCGGGCATTATTGCGTGCTTCTGTATATGGTAAGTTACAAATCATGTTCCCAATGATTGCAACGTTACAAGAATTTCGTGCAGCTAAGCAGATTTTTGAAGAAGAGAAACAAAAACTTCAAGATAAAGGTGTGAAGGTTGATAATGATATTCAAACGGGTATCATGATCGAAATTCCTGCTGCTGCTGTTTTAGCTGATCAATTTGCTAAGGAAGTTGATTTCTTTAGTATTGGTACGAATGACTTAATTCAATATACCATGGCAGCTGATCGTGGTAACGAACATGTTTCATATTTATATCAACCATATAATCCTTCAATTTTGCGCTTGGTCAAAAATGTGATCGACGCAGCTCATAAAGAAGGTAAATGGGCTGGTATGTGTGGTGAAGCTGCTGGTGACCCAATCATGGTACCACTCTTATTGGGCATGGGCTTAGATGAATACTCTATGAGTGCTACTTCAGTTTTGAAGATCAGAAGTCTCATGAAGCGTTTGTCAACCGCTGATATGAAAGCAATTGCTGATAAAGCGATGAATGAATTAACCACAAATGATGAAGTTGCAGCAATGGTTAAAGCAGCAACAAGTCAAAAGTAGATTTTATATTTGCATAAATGGCTGAGACAAAATTAACGTTTTGTTCTCGGCTATTTTTGTGTTACGAACGATCTTCGATGTTGTTTATTTGGATGGGGATAATTTGACAGGACTCAAGGCGACGTTTATGCTGGTTCAAGTGAATAGGAGAGAAGATAATTGAGTGTATTAACTGTTAAAGGGCTATCCCATCGGTTTATTGATAAGCAATTGTATACCGATGCGAGCCTCTTTTTAAATCCCAATGATCATATGGGGATTATTGGTGAAAATGGTGCTGGAAAGTCAACACTGATCAAAATCTTGACTGGGCAGATCATTCCAGATGAAGGTCAGATCAAATGGCAGCGCGGCATTGATATTGGCTACTTAGACCAGTATGCGAGCTTGAAACCTGGCGTAACGGTGGAAGCCTTTTTGGATTCGGCCTTTCAAAAGTTGATTGATGCTGAAAAAAGAATGTTAACTTATTATGATACGTATAGTAGTCAGCCAGATGATGACTTATTGGCAAAGGCTGGCAAGATACAAGAACAGCTGGAGAGTCAGAATTACTATGAGCGTCAGACAAGTATTGATAATGTTGCTTCTGGTCTAGGAATATTAGCTTTGTATGGTCGGGATGTTTCTGAACTCAGTGGTGGCCAGCGCTCTAAATTGATTTTAGCTAAAATGCTGCTGACCAATCCCGATGTACTACTATTGGATGAACCGACCAATTTCTTAGATAAAGAACATATTGATTGGCTGGCTGATTTTTTGGCGAACTTTACGGGTGCCTTTATTGTGATTTCTCATGACTTTGATTTTTTGAATCGAATCACAAACTGTATTTCGGATATTGAGTTAAGTACTATCACGCGTTATACGGGCTCTTTAAAACAGGCTTTGCGACAAAAGGCAGCTAATCAAGCCACCTATCAAAAAGAATTCGAAAAGCAGCAGCGCGAAGTATCCAAACTCAAAAAGTATATTGCTAAAAACAAAGCAGGTACTCGAGCAAAGAGCGCCAAAAGTCGGGAAAAGCAGCTGGATAAGATGTCTATCTTAAAGCCGCTTTCTAATAATCGTCAGGCAAATATTGAGTTTCCATACACAGATACAGCAAGTCAGATTTTGTACGAAGTGAATAATTTGAGTATTGGCTATGATCAAAATAAGGCATTATTGCATAAACCTCTGAATTTTTCAGTGGGTAATGGTGAGAAAATTGTGATCACTGGGTTCAATGGTGCCGGGAAGTCAACGCTTATCAAAACAATGATGGGCAAAATTCCAGCATTAGCAGGAACTGTGACGACAGCAAGTACTGTTGTCACAAATTATTATTGGCAGGAATTGATTTGGCCCAACAAGAATATGTCGCCCCTACAATATCTACAAGGCCGCTTTGAAGATGCAAAACCTAAAGTTCTACGTCAAGTCCTAGCTAGAGCTGGACTATCAAGCCAACAAGCACAGCAAGGCTTTGTCTCTTTGAGTGGTGGGGAGCAAAGCAAAGTAAAGCTCGCCGAGATGATGCTGCACTCTGCCAATGTTTTGATTTTAGATGAACCAACAAATCATTTGGACGTTCAAACGAAAGATAATCTAAAGCAAGCGCTACAAGTATTTCCTGGAGCAGTATTATTAGTTAGCCACGAAGCTGAGTTTTACGCGGGATCTTGGATAGATACAGTACTCGATATTGAAAAGTCAATTTGAAGTTGACTTTTCTTTTTTTTGCGCGTAAGATGGTTGAGTTGTCCTTTTTAATAGACCGTTATAAAAAATATTAAATGGTCTGAAAAAAAGGTGTTGACATTAGCTAATAAACTTGATATAGTATTCAAGTTGTCATTTATTGCTTTTGCCAATTGAAATTAGTTGTTGACAAAGATAAATGATTTTGCTATTATATAAAAGCTGATTAACAGCTACATAAAATATGAAACAAATCATATAAAAAATAGTTGTTGACAGCATATCAGATACATGATATTATATAACAGTTGATTGATTGAGTTAATCACTTGCTGATAGCCTTTCAGCAACAAGGTGGACCTTTGAAAACTGAACAAAGTTTCGATAATCAAATGTGCAGGCTAGACCTTTTGGTCTAACAAACATTTGCGAAATCAATTCGCTAGCAACAAATAATAATGAGTCACAAACTTGAACTTTAGTTGAGAGTTTGATCCTGGCTCAGGACGAACGCTGGCGGCGTGCCTAATACATGCAAGTCGAACGAGAAACTTCTACCGA
>NZ_JACGCJ010000002.1 GCF_021030645.1 Agrilactobacillus fermenti
CAGCTTAGGTATGCCTTTTTAATTTAAATAAATTTAAGTATTAAGCATCTGGATATTCATCAAAAACCGTCTTATTTTGATCAATGACAATATACAGGTGACCATCCTTTTGTGAAACATAGCTTGTTTGGTAAACATTATCTAAACCAGATGAGTCTTTATTTTTGAATGGGAAGTAGATCTCTTGAGAACCCTTATCATCAAAAAATAACTCACAGCGCTCAATATCTTGGTATTTCGTTGCCCGACCAAACATGCCCATCTCTAACGATCCTGTATTGATGTCAGTTGAATTAGCGTGATCAGCTTCAGGATTGATATCGGCTTTAAAGCTCTTACAAGGATGAATTTCTTGCATGCGGCCACCTTTAATACGACCATAACTTGTCGTAATTCTAGAAATCCAAAGATCATTAAACTCTTTATGATTAACGACCCATTCATCGCCATTACGAAAATAAAATTTCAGTTCTTTAAATACGTGATCCATATGATCCACCCTTTCTGAATGTGCTTACATTGTTATTCTAACACATCTTTAACAGAAGTAACTAAAAGTTCATTTTTTTATTGTACTTAGGAGAGCTGCCTTGTTATTCGGCAATTGACCCACAACCACGGCATATCGTAACCGCTGTAAAGTTCGCCCTAATTCTGGGCCAGGTTGGATACCATTAGTCATCAGATCCTGCCCATTAACCGCCAAAGCCTTACTTGATTGAAGCGGTAATTGATCATAAATTTGTCTGAATTCAGCTTGTTGTTCGGAAGTGATCCGCGCCATTAATTTCAGAACCGATAAAGTATCCTGCACAGCTATCTGCCCAGCTGAAAAAAGTGCCCATTTTAATTCAGCTTCATCAATATCAGTTGTTTGTAGATCAGTGGCTAACTGTCTTAGCCTTTCCGTACCATCAATCACTTGATTAGCTGATTTCCAGGCTCTTAATAACTGTCTCGTATCCTTCTGATTTAACGTCAAGGTCAAAGCGAATAGGCCCCAAACCTGACACTCATTAGTCAGATGACCAGCTAAGGCTGTCAGTTTTTGCAACTGTGTCGCTTGACCACTAAAACCAGGAACAGCTTCGCTCATCTTAGTTTCTATAAAAGTTGCCAGTCCGGTTTGCCAATTAGAAGCAAGCATCAGCTTAATGAATTCACTATGGATCCGTTCAATCGCGATCTTTTGCAGTAATCTATGGTTTTTGGCAATTGCGGTCTTTGTCCGAATTTCTAATTGAAAGGCTAACTGGGCTTGAAAGCGAACTGCACGCATCATTCGCAAAGCATCTTCATGAAAACGTGCATAAGGATCTCCCACTGCGCGTAACACACCTTGGCGTAAATCCCTTAAGCCGTCAAACAAATCAATGATCTCACCATCATGACGCATCGCTAAAGCATTGATCGTAAAATCACGACGTTTTAGATCCTCTTTTAAAGAGCGGACAAAAGTCACGTTATCCGGTCGCCGAAAATCTTGATAGGTAGACTCCGTTCGAAAGGTGGTTACCTCATAAGCAACATCATGGGCCATCACTGTTACCGTGCCATGTTGGATACCGGTATCAATTGTTCGTTTAAAAATTTGCTTAACTTCAGCCGGGTAGGCACTTGTCGCAATATCCACATCATGGATTGGCCGATGCAAAAGTGCATCACGTACGGCACCGCCTACAAAATAAGCCTCAAATCCCGCAGCTTCTAAATCAGCCAGTATTGGTCGTGCTGCTTGAAATTCCGGCGCCAGTTCGTTTAATTTCATAAAACGTTCTCAAGCCCCACTTCTAAATCATTTAACTCATGTACTTTTTCAATTGCTAACACTACACCCGTCATAAACGACGCCCGATTATATGAATCTTGTCGAATGGTCAGTCCTTCACCAACACCACCGAATTGAACTTGTTGGTGAGCGATCAAACCAGGCAAACGCACTGAGTGAATACGCATCCCTTGATAATCACCGCCGCGAACTCCTGGTAATATTTCTTTTTCATCAGGGGCGCCTTGGCGTTTAGGGCGCCGATTTTGAGCGATTAACTCAGCCGTTCTTAAAGCAGTGCCACTAGGGGCATCTTTCTTATGGTCATGATGTAACTCGATAATTTCCACGTCAGGAAAATACTGAGCTGCTTCTTGAGCAAACTTCATCATTAAGACAGCACTTAAAGCAAAATTAGGAACGATCAAACCACCCACTTGCTGTTTTTTGGCTAATGTTTGTAACTCAGCAATCTGATCGTTTGTCAAGCCAGTTGTACCAATAACTGGCATAATTTGATGTTGCAAGCAGAACTTAGTATTCGCATAAACCGCATCTGGTGTTGTAAAATCAACCCAAACATCTGGCTTAACTGTTACTGTTTCTTCTATTTCTGTGAAAGCTGGTAATTGTTGGGCCGCAGATACCTCAATTTGTGTCCCCAAATTTTTATCCGCTGCGCCATGAGGGTCATAACCACCCACCAGTTCAAATGCTTTATTATGCGCTAAAATCGTCTCACAGGTCGTCTTACCCATCCGTCCTTTAAAACCAGCAACAATGACACGTATTTTTGCCAAAATGATCACTCCATAACTTAATCGGTTAATTTTTTTAAAAATTTTGTTCGTCTAGGAGTTCATCCAATAACTCTTGGCGCTCAAAATCATCTGGTACTAGTTTAACATAGTTTTGTAAAGCCAAAATAGCCTCCTTGACCATACCTTCTTCTTGAAAGAAAGTAATCAGGTCTCGTAAAAATTCGGGATCAGATTTCAGCTGATTATAAGCCAATAAATAAGTTTCCTTAGCTTCGGCATAATTTTCCATGTGTTGCAAGGAACGAGCTTTATTCCAAAGCATCTGCGGATCATTTTCTGTAGGCTGATGGTCATTTAATAACGCTAAATTATCCTCAAAGCGCCCTTGCTTGATCAATAAATTACTTAAGGCTAGTACAGCCGATTGATTATCTGGATTGATTGTTAATAATTCTTTCAAATATTCTTCAGCAGCAGTTTCATCACCTAATTTAGTCGCAAGATCATAAGCATGTTGGTACAAAACTTCATTATATTGATCATGCGCAATTCCCGTCTGAGTCGTTAAATAAGCACCTTTTAAGTCACCATTTTTTTCTTGAGCTTCAGCTAAATAAGGATACAGGGAAGTATAATCTGGATCGGCGCTTTCAAGATCTGATAACAAATGAATGGCTTTAGCGTAATCTTTAACTTGTAAATATAAAAAGCCTAATTGAAAACGTGTATCTTTGTCCAAAGTTTCTTCCGGTAATTTTGTCAATGCTGAAATTGCAGCTTCATAATCCCCAGAACCAGCTAAACTAGCACCTAACCGCTGATATAACATCACGCCGGCAAAGGTCTCAATATCATCATGTAACAACTGCTCATAAGCGATCGTTGCTTCCTGATAACGGCCTAACGAAAAATAAAGTTCACCTAGCCCAAACCAGATTGCTGGCTCATCGGGGTATAACTCTTGGGCCGCTTTAAGTTTTGCTTCACTAACCTCAGGCATACCCATTGTCTGGTAAACATCGGCCGCTGTCATCAATGCTTGCCCATAAGCTGGCGAGTCAGGTTGGATAGCATCTAAATAAGTTAAAGCTTCATCAGTATGACCATCACTAACTGCAATATCGGCTAATACCGTCCGCAATTCATCTTCATCAGGGTATTTATCTAACAGTTTTAAGTAGATCCGTCGTGCCTGGCGTAAAAAGCCTAAAGCATATAGCTCTTCAGCTAAACTATATAGGGTATCATCATCATCATGACGTAATGCTTTGGCGAAAAGTTGCTTCTCAGCCGCCATATCACCATCTTGTAATGCTTGTAAGACTTGTTGACTATAATTCACAGCTTGTCCTCCTTTGATCCATGGCTGTAATTGTAAGACTTTGTATGCCTACACGCAATCATTGTTATTTAAATGAAGTCAAAAAAAGAAGCTGTCAACAAAACTTGAGTTTCGTCACAGCTTCTTATAAGATTCAAATTATTTAACAGAATCCTTCAATGCTTTACCTGGTTTAAATGCAGGTACTTTGCTTGCTGGGATTTGGATTTCTTCACCAGTTTGTGGGTTGCGACCCTTACGAGCAGCACGTTCACGAACCTCAAAGTTACCAAAACCAATTAGTTGTACTTTTTCACCTTTAGATAAAGATGTTTGGATTGAACTAAATACAGCATCTACAGCAGCTGTTGCGTCTTTCTTAGTTAAACCAGTTTCAGCAGCAACACTGTCAATCAATTCAGCTTTGTTTGCCATGCTATGATTCACCTCCTGAAAATTTAGATGAACAAGTCATCTAGGTTATCATTTCTGAGTGGTCCAAAAATGATGAACAATGGCGATGACCATCACCATTTCACATCTAAACTTATCATACGAACCCTATCATAGCAAGGTTTTTTACAATAAAAGTCGGTTTTTTAATCCTTTTTCAAAACTTTTACCAAAAAAAACCTAAAAAACCCTTTCATCAGCATGACTATTGACGTTTTCGTGGAATAATACGAATCGGCGTACCGGTGAAATCAAACGTATTACGTAACTGATTGATCAAGAAACGTTGATAAGAAAAGTGTAATAATTCTGGGTCATTTACAAAAACAATAAATGTTGGCGGCTTAATGGCAACTTGTGTCATGTAATAAACACGCAGACGCCGACCGCGGACATTGGGCGTTGGGGCTACCGCAACTGCATCTAACAAAACATCATTGAGCACTGAGGACTGAATACGCCGACTTTGATTGACATGAACTTTATTGACAAGATCAGGAATCGTTTGAATCCGCTGTTTTGTTAGCGCCGAAACAAAAATAATCGGCGCATAGTCTAAATACTGAAATTCCTGTCGAATTTGATTCTCAAAATCACGCATCGTATGGTCGTCTTTTTTTAAGGTATCCCATTTGTTGACTACGATAATAATGCCCCGACCAGCTTCATGTGCATAACCAGCCACTTTTTTGTCTTGCTCACGAATGCCTTCTTCAGCATTTAAAACAGTCAAAACAACGTCTGAACGGTCAATAGCCCGCATAGCTCGCATGACAGCATACTTCTCCGTATTTTCATAAACTTTACCACGTTTACGAATACCAGCTGTGTCGATCATAGCAAACTCTTGCCCAGATTCACTTGTAAATCGTGTATCAATAGCGTCTCGCGTTGTCCCTTCAATATCAGAAACAATTACTCGGTTATCGCCAAGAATTGCATTTACCAAGGATGATTTACCGACATTAGGCCGCCCAATCAAACTAAATCGAACGACATCGTCATCAGTTTCATCAGCACCTTCAGGAAATTTAGAAATGACAACATCCAATAAATCACCAAGCCCAGTTCCCTGAGAACCAGAAATGGGGATTGGTTCACCAAATCCAAGACTGTAAAAGTCATAAATATCTTGGCGTTGTTCTGGATTATCTGCCTTGTTCACGGCTAAAACTACTGGTTTATCTGATCGATATAAAATCTGGGCAACTTTCTCGTCAGCATCGGTAACTCCTTCTTGAACACTTACCAAAAAAACGATAACGTCGGCCTCATCAATTGCAATTTCCGCCTGTTCTTGAATTTGCTTAACAAACGGTGCATCACCAATATCAATTCCACCAGTATCGATCAGCGCAAACTCATGAGTCAACCACTCGCCCCGAGCATAGATCCGATCTCGGGTTACACCGGGAACGTCTTCTACAATAGAAATACGGTCGCCAGCAATCCGATTAAAAATTGTCGACTTGCCCACGTTAGGGCGGCCAACAATAGCAACAGTTGGTAACATATACTCACCTCGAATCCCTTAATATTAATTATTATCAAAAAATTATCTAAACGTATGAAGGCTGGAGCAAAATTAATTTGTCCCAGCCTCTCATCGTTAAATTAATAAATTTAAAAATTAATCTTGATTATCTGTACTATGCTTTAAAGCATCACCAACCATGTCACCGATGCTAAAACCACTATCGTCGTCAACATCATTGGCAGATGACGATGTTTTTGGCGCAGCTTTAGGTGCCGAAGCATGATCTTCGTGAGCTTCATGACTTTCAGCTTCAGGCTCTTCAAGTGCTTTAATTGACAAAGCTAAACGATGTTGTTCAGGATCAACACTCAATACTTTAACTTTAACTTCTTGGCCTTCTTTAAGCACATCATTAGGTGTTGCAATATGCTTATGGGAAATTTGAGAAATATGAACCAAGCCTTCAACACCTGGGAACACTTCAACAAAGGCACCAAAAGTAGTTAAGCGACGAACAGTACCATCTAAAATAGCGCCAACTGGTGCTTTATCTTCAATATTTGTCCAAGGTTCAGGCAACGTAGCTTTAATTGAAAGAGAAATTCTTTCTTTTTCAATATCAACGTTTAATACCTTAACCTTAACTTCTTGACCAACTTTTAATACGTCAGATGGTTGGTCAACATGATCATAAGAAATCTCAGAAACATGGACTAACCCATCAACACCGCCTAAATCAACGAAAGCACCAAAGTTTGTTAACCGCGCAACTTTACCTTCGATGATATCACCAGGAACCAGCTTGGCCATTGTTTCAGCCTTTTTAGCTTCTTTTTCTTTCTGGACGATGGCACGATGAGAAAGAATCAAACGATTTTCGCTTGGTTCGATTTCCATGATTTGTAATTCTAATTCTTTACCCTTGTATTCGTTTAAATCTTCCACATAATGATCTTCGACCATTGAAGCAGGAATGAAGCCACGAACACCAGCATCAACAACTAAGCCACCCTTAACAACGTTCGTAACTGTGGCCTTAATCGTATTACCATCTTTATATTCTTGTTCGATCTCGTCCCAGACTTTACGAGCTTCAAGGCGTCGTTTGGATAAAAGATAACTGCCATTTTCTTTGTCTTTACCCATGGAAGAGATAACAACCAAGTCTAACTTATCACCGACTTTAGCCTGGTCGTTGATATTAGCACTTGGATCGCCGGTCAATTCTTTAAGTGGTACTACGCCTTCAACGCCTGTACCTTCAATACCAACGATCAATTGGTTATCATCAATAGCCAAAACTTCACCTACAACAACGTCACCAATTTTGACGTCGTGAACGCTATTTAAGGCATCCTCCATTAATTCCTTGCTATTGTTCGTATTTGTATCTTCGCTCATAAACAAAATCCTCCTTGCGACTAACTACGTAACTATTCTACTTGAATTCCGATTGTTTTACCAGCAAAAAGATTAAAAAAGCATTAAACTTTTGTTTTTTGCCGAATTATCTCCAGAATTTTGCGGGTTGATTGTTCGATATTCAAATTAGATGTATCGACAACTACTGCGTCGTCAGCTTGCCGCAAGGGTGAAACTTGGCGATGACTATCTTTGTAGTCACGCGCTTCAATGTCTTTCGTAATCGTTGTCAAACTTTCAGGCATACCTTTCTGTTGGTTCTCCAAAAAACGCCGTTTCGCGCGTGTAGCGACACTGGCAGTCATAAAAATTTTAACATCGGCATCTGGTAAAACAGTTGTGCCAATATCGCGGCCATCCATCACAATGTCCTGTTTTGCCGCCAATGCTCGTTGCTGCTCAACTAAAGCAGTGCGTACTTTTGACAAAGCAGCCACTTGTGAAACGGCTGCTGTAACCTTAACGGAACGTATCGGTTTTGTAATATCTTCCCGATTCAGAAAAACCTGCTGGCCTTCTTGTTTCATTGGACCAAAGCTAATTTTTGCTTTTGCAAGTGCTGCTACAATAGCCGCTTCATCATTTAGAGCAATCTGCTCCTTAAAACACAGGTACGTGACAGCGCGATACATCGCACCTGTATCTAAATAAGTAAACCCCAATTTTTGAGCAACCCGTTTAGAAATCGTACTTTTACCCGCTGAAGCAGGTCCATCGATCGCAATTTTCAAAAATCTCATCCATTCATAAACTATATTATTGGCTCACTACCTGTCATTTTACACGTAGTTGTTGTCCTGGTGCAATATTGGAACTCGAAGATAAGCCATTCATTTGCAGTAGCTGACTTAAGGTCAACCCGTTGTTAACAGCAATACGATAAAGGTTCTCGCCAGCTTTAACGGTATGGTATTGCCCACTATCCGCCGTTGAAGTTTGTTGACTAGTGCTACTCTTTTGAGCAGCCGCTTGTTGGGCCTGTTGTGCGGCTTGCTGGCTAGATGCACTCGCTGCTGCCTGACGACTAGCCGCTGCAGATGACTGCTGAGCTGCTGCTTGCTGGGATTGTGCGGCAGCTGTCTGAGCCGCCTTTTGACTTGCTGCTGCTTGAGAAGCAATTTTTGCACTTTCACTTTCAGCTGCTTGCTTAGATTGTTGTACCGCTGCTTGTTTTTCCTGAGCACTTTTTATACTCTCAGATTTTGCCTTTGCTCGAGATTTCGATTTAGCAGCAGAAGCTGATTTAGATTTTGACTTGGAACTGACAACGATTTGATTACTATTATCTGAAGAATTAACCGGTTTGTTCATACTTACAATATAATAGCCAATCGGAATTGCCATAACAACAAGTAGTAACACGGTTAGTCCCACCACAAAAAAGGTATTATTCTGTTCTTTTTTCTTATTGGCAACTCGCGATAAGCCATCATCGTCAAACTGTTTTTCCCAAGGCTCTGCCTCAGATGTATCGGCATCAGTACTACTGACTGTCGTCGTTGCAGTTGCATCTGCAGCCTTATCTTTAGCTGCTGCCTCTTTTTGAGCCGTGAATGACTCAGATGCTTGATCTGTACTTGTGTCAGACGTTGGGGCTGCATTTGTTGATTGACCGGTCGTTTCTTGGCTGGTTAAGTCCCTTTTTTCTTGACTTTTTTTATCATCACTCATCATTGGCCCTCCTAAAAGCTTCTTCATGATATTTTAGCATATCAAAAGTTAAGTAATGGTAAAGTTATTCAAAAAGTTGCTTTAAAGTTTGCTGCCAGTGAACCACTTTCGGCGTCTCAATTGCTTTTTGCAAGCTTCGAGGTTGTTGAGTAGAATCCCTTTGATACAAGTTTAACTTCTTTAAAGTCGTCAAAACAGCCTCATCTTGCCCTAAACAGCAGCAAGTATCATCATGGCTGTGCACTGCTTTTTGGCCAAAGTAATCACTCAGTAATTGACGTTTACATGTCGCTGCAGATAAATAACGTTGAAATTCTGTCAAAGCAGCTTGTTTTTCCTGATATTTTGCGGTTAGCATTTGTTGAACTTGTGTCATTTCTAGCCCGCTTGAATAAAAATCGCGCAATAACTCGAGCGCTTGATCATCCGTATGAGCAAATAGCCGGGGCTCATTATAAAACATCTGGATCATACTTGTTGATGGTAACCCTGAAGCTAATAGATTAGCTTGCAGACCAGCATCGGCTGGTGTAATAAAAGTGATGGCAATGCTTTGCTTGCCATCGCGACCTGCTCGACCAAACTCTTGTAAATAACTTTCAAAGCTGCTTGGCGCATGATAATGGATCACAAAACGAATATTTTTTTTATTGATACCCATTCCAAATGCATTTGTCGCACAGATAATTGGGATTTGATTGGTCATAAATCGCTGCTGGATCAATTGCCGATCCCGATTAGACAATGCCCCGTGGTAAAACGCGGTCGGAATATGTAATGTCTGCTGTAATTGTAATGCCACTTCTTCTGCTGCTTGCCGACTGGAAAAATAGATGATTCCTGGCCAAGTAATATGCTTAATAATTGTTTGTAGCAATTGCTGACGTTGTTCATCATCAGCTACTTTGACTGTATCTAAAAAGATGTTGGGCCGATCAACATTTGTAATAATACGCACGGCTTGTTTTATCAACCCCAGTTTATCTAGAATATCTGCCTGTACTTTAGGGGTTGCTGTCGCCGTTAGCATTAAAGTACTATAGGGCTTTAGAATTTGTCGGTAATGGCGCAACTGTAAATAACTTGGGCGAAAGTCAACGCCCCATTGGGAAATACAATGTGCTTCATCAATCACGAATAAGCCAATGCTAATTTGTTTCAAAGCCAACAATACATCTGATCGCCCCAATGTCTCAGGCGACACAAACAAGAAATCAAAGTCTTTGACATGTTGTAAAATATAAGTTTGTTCAGCTTTACGGACGGTTGAGTTAAGGGCAACCACCTTTGATTGACCTTGTTGTCGCAATTGAATCACCTGATCTTGCATCAAAGAAATCAAGGGTGACACAATAACAGTTAGACGATGCATGACTAAACCGGGTAATTGATAACAAAGTGATTTGCCCGAACCAGTAGGCAAAACACCCAACACCGCGTCGCCTTTTAAAGCGTGCTCGATAATTGCCTTTTGCCCTGGATGAAACGTTTTGAAACCAAAATAATGCGCTAATTCTTGTTCTAAGTTCATTTTATTATTCCATTTCTTGAATACTCTTCATACGTTCGGTGAAATAAGCACTAGCCGGTAGATCATCTTGGCTAATCAAACGTTTGAAATCAAACTGATCATTCAATAAAGCAACTTCTAATAGGTGTTCTCTGATTGTACTAGGTTTCAGATGCCTACGTGCAGCAATGCGGGACAAAGGATAGCCTTGCCCAAAAAGCAACCACGTTTTTTGCGCACTGATGCTGATGGGATTGGGCGTATAAATAGCCTGTTTTAATAACATATAGATCATTGGTAACGCCTGTTGTTTTTGCTTTAACAACTGTACCAAATTGGTCAAATTATCTAAACGCATAAAGTGTTGTGAAAGTGGTGTCAATCCAAACATATCCGTCAGTGCCAAATCAGACCAGCCCACCTGATAGCCTTGAAACGTCGCTGCCATATAATCAGCATTCGCTTGGGCGGTTGGTAATTGTGCCAGCCAAAAAGCTAGTTCTGTCATAAACTGTTGCGCAAAATCCGGATTTCTTTTATAGTGTCGAAACCAATGCTGTACACGGCGCTGAACCAGCCAAGCATTACTAACTGGTATATAATGTGTCTGTCCGTGGACAAAGTTCGAAGTTACTTGAACCGCTAGTCCAAGCAACTGATCAATCACATCTAAGTCAGGCACAAATAACCCATCATATTTTTTTAATCGATAGACATATGCTCGCTTGTCTTGCCAATACTGTTTTCCTTTAACAGTTAAAATATAATTTTCTGGCGCTGTTTCAGTAATTAGTGCTTCTTGAATCAGTACATCTGCGGTACGATTAAAAGTGGTTTGGGCTAATGTCGGCGCCGCCCGAAAATAATTCAAGTAATGATTGCGCCGACCTGCTAAAAGATTAGAAATCGTTCTTTTTCCAATTAACACATAAAAAATTGGTTTAATTCTTTGCGGCTGTTGATTAAAAAAACTTAATAAATCGATTTTATCCATAGATTTTATCTTGCTTTCAAAAGGAGCGTATTTAATGTTTACCAGAGTTGCACGTCCAGAATGTATTGCCTGTGGCATCTGTCAATTACAAGCACCAGACATTTTTGATTATGATAATGAAGGTATTGCTTATAGCAAACTTGACCAAAATAAAGGGCAGCGAGCAATTCCTAATGAGCTAATGTCACAATTTAAACAAGCTTATCAAAAATGCCCAACAGGTGCAATCAAACGTCGGGACGTCCCCTTCCATTTGACTAAGTAATATTTATGAAACCAATTAAAAAGAGTTTCTGCATTAAAATTACGCAGAAACTCTTTTTAATGGTACTAGTTAATGTTTAAAAGTAGCCGCCTGGGCTTTGACCCACGGCATCATTTTAACATAGATAACGCTGAAGACTGCGCTTAGTAAAACACCTTTAATCACATTAAAAGGTACGACGGCAATCAAAACATATTTAATGATTGGCATCCCTAAATTCATACCTAAAAGTTGCATATACAACGGTGTAATAATCACTAAATTCAAGAAGCCCATAATAGCTGCTAACAAAATAGTTGCTACTGTTGAGGCTAGTAGTTGTCGGCCAAGATTTGACCCCTTACGTAGCAAGTAATACATGGGTATTAAAAATGTGATGGAGGCTAAGACGCTGGCAAAATCACCAATAAAATCTGGTAAAGTGGCCCCAGTCGTGATGAAATGCAGGAATGATCGCAATACAGCAATTGCAATACCGCCGAATGGACCATAAATAAATGTGCCCATTAAAACGATCAAATCGCTGAGATCCGTTTTTAGAAAACTAAAAGCAGGAATGATCGGAAAGGCGAAAAACATCAATACATAGGCAATCGCTGCCATCATAGCAATACCAACTAACTTCTTGACTTTGAGACTTTGCAATACAAGGACCCCCCGTTAAAATAAAATAGTTGTATTTGAATTAACGGTTGCGTCTTCAGCCTAAAAAAGCTCACACCCAAAAACATATACAGGGCATGAGCTATTATGATTAGACATCCAAAATAAGCTCTATCTTCTTCCATCTAGACTATACTATCGGTCTTGGATTCTCACCAAGTCAGCCATCAAAAGATGGGTCGCGGACTATCACCGCCGGTCGGGAATTACACCCTGCCCTGAAGACGAACAGTTATTCATTTACAAAAATAAACATATCAAACTTACTAAATAAAAGCAAGTTTTTTGACACATTTATTTTTAAATCTGATTCAAAAATTAAACGCGCTTCCCCAAAGCTTGATTACGCAGTTGCGAAACTTCTAAATGCGATAATGGCCGAAATTGGCCCGAGATCAAACCTTCTAAGTTTAAAAAGCCAAAGGATTCTCGAGACAATTTTTGAACTTGACTACCAACTGCTTCAAACATTTTTTTAACTTGATGATTCATACCTTCATGAATCGTTAGTCGCACAATTGCTGTATTTTTTTTATGATCCGTAGAAATAAGGCTAAATTTTGCTTTGGATGTTTTACGACCATTGACTTCAACACCATTGCGTAATTTGATTTGAGCAGAAACATCAGGAATGTTATTGATTTTAGCGACATAGGTCTTATCAACCTCATAACGGGGATGCATCAAAAGATTGGCAAGTTCACCATCATTAGTCATGATCAATAGACCAGAAGTGTCATAATCTAGCCGGCCCACGGGATAAACTCGCTGATCAACTTGGTCAAAAAAGTCGGTCACAGTTTTTCGACCCTTATCATCACTCACCGCACTAATAACGCCTCTGGGTTTATAAAATAGATAATAAACTTTACGCTCTTTCTCCAAAGGTACCCCATCAACAGTTACCTGATCATGCTCTGAAACCTTGGTCCCTAATGTTTTAACAACTTGATCATTAACTTTTACTCGACCGGATGTGATCAAGGTTTCTGCCTTACGTCTAGATGTTAATCCAGCGTTTGCGATCACTTTTTGTAGTCTTTCCTCAGTCATTTAATCCATCCTTTTCTTGTACATCACTTTGTGCCTGTGCCGTCGTCTTAGCGCTATTTTGATTCATTGCTGCATCAAATTCATTATAAAATAAATTCATATCTTCATTACCACTATCTGAGGGCGTATGCTGGTCGATCGGCGGTAAATTATCTAAAGACTGTAACCCAAAATAATCTAAGAAGTAATCACTAGTCCCATATAAAATAGGCCGTCCGGGAACATCTTTCCGTCCCTGTTCTTGAAGCATCTGTCGCGCAACCAAAGTTTGTAACGCTCCCGAGCTGTTCACGCCACGCAATTCATCAATTTCAAGACGCGTGATCGGTTGTTCATAGGCAACGATAGCTAATACCTCTAAAGCCGCCTGACTCAAGTGTTGGCCAATATTCCCGGACATAAATTGTGTCAAATATTGCGCATAAACGCGCTTGGTAGCTAATTTATAGGTTTCACCAAAATGTAAAACCTCTAACCCGGAGGTTTGGTCTTGCTGTAAAGCATTCGTTAACTTTTCCAGCCACTGTCTGACAGCCGCCGCATCTAAAGCTAGCGTGCTTGCCAAGATCTGAATGGTGGTTCCGTCATCGCCAGCAGCATAAAGTAATGCCTGTATGATTGCTTGATAATTCATGTACCAGTCCCCACCTGCTTCACTAAAATATCATCATTGATCGTGGTTTGTTCACAAACGATCCGTCCATTTTTCATCAACTCCAAAACAGCTAAAAATGTTGTGACAACATCTTCGATCACATCTACTTTATCTGAGGAACGCGCTTCGAGCAGTTGGGAAAACTGAACATAACCATGATGCTGTTCCAAGTGCGTCAACACCTTTTTTATCTGCGTTTGGATTGAAATGTTTTCTCGTTGAACTGCCCGTTTCTGTGGTTTTGAAGCGAAATGACGTCTTAGGACTACATTCATAGCTTGTGTCAATTGAGTTAAGTCAACGGCACCCCTTTGTAGCGGAATGATAAATGTACCTGTTGGCTGCGAAGGTTCCTTGACCACTGATTTCCGTCTTGTTTCAGCTTTTACCCTTAATTCACCAGCAAGTTGTTTATAAGCTTGATAACTCAATAATTGGCTGACCAATTCATCACGTGGATCCAACTCAAATTCATCATCAGCTTCAGATGCAGGTTCTGGTTTGGGCAGCAACATTTTACTTTTGATTGCCATTAGGTTTGAAGCCATAACTAAATAGTCACCAACCGTATCCAGTTGCATGACACGCATATCATGCAAATAAGTCAGATATTGGTTGGTGATTTCAGCAATCGGAATATCATAAATATCAATTTTAGCCACTTTAATCAGATAGAGTAATAAGTCTAATGGCCCTTCAAACTCAGGTAAAACTAAATTTAATCCAGCCACAGTCAAACCCCTGTATTCTGATGACGGTTTCGTGCTTCCCACTTAGCCACAAGTTTAGTTGTCTCAAACGAGCCCATCATCTTATGATCTGGATACAAGGCATGAACTTCATCTAAAATAGCTAAAGAATTCCCTTCCCCACGTTCAGAAGGTGAAAGTGAGATTTGCCGGATCACGATATATTTATCTTCAACTTCTAAGCCAACAATACCAGAGAAATCGTCTGATTCATTTTTCCAAAGATACAATTCATGACTATCATCATCTTGATATAACGCAATTTCATTGTTCAAGGTGTTCAAATCTTTTAAGTCTGGAATAAATGAAAGAAATCCCATCGCGATTTTCTCATAGCTCCGCTTATATTTAACTAACATGATGACCTCCACTTTCAGACATCTTATACAAAGATACACTTTAGCACATAACCCACATTCTCTCAACTTAGCTTTATGCCCGCGGATGCGTTTTATTATAGATTTGGCGGACTTTTTGTGTCGAAAGATGCGTATAAATTTGTGTCGTCGTAATATCTGCGTGTCCTAATAAAGTTTGCACCACGCGTAAATCAGCACCATTTTCTAATAAATGTGTCGCAAAAGAATGGCGCAGCGTATGCGGCGTAACGTCTTTTTGGATACCTGCTGTTCGTACATAAGCTTTAATCATTTTCCACACAGCTTGCCGCGTCAATGGACGCCCACGGTTGTTTAAGAAAACATTAGCGCTACGCGGATTGGCTTTGATCATTAGGCTAGGCCGTACATTCTCTAAATAACGCGTAATCCAGTCGCTGGCTACATCACCAATAGGCAACATTCGCTCTTTATTTCCCTTACCTATTGTTTGAATCAAACCAATTGTTAAGTGGAGTTGGTTCAACTGTAGATTAATCAATTCACTGACACGCAGACCGGTAGCATAAAGTACTTCTAACATGGCTCGATCTCTTAATCCTAGGGGCTTTCCTGTGTCAGGCATCGTTAATAATGTGTTTACTTCAGTAATAGTTAATGTCACCGGAAAATGCTGCTGCTTTTTTGGTGACGTGATCGTATCCATTGGATCAGTCCTGATCACGTGCTCAACCAGTAAATACTGATAAAATGTTCTTAAACTTGATACCATGCGTGCTAGAGAGCTCGCCATTTTACCACTAGTTGTTTCAACCTTAAGAAATTCACTAATGACCAGCGTGTCCTCTGGAAAATCCGTCAATTGTTGTGCTTCAAGAAACTCTCGAAACTGTTTTAGATCTTCCGCATAACTTTGCCGTGTCTGTGGTGATAAACCGCGTTGGACATCTAAATAATGTAAATAATCACCAATTAAATCTTTCATCCCATAAGCCTTCATTTAGGTTAAAATTTTTGTTTGTCGCTGTTTCAAGCAACTAGCACACAAGCCCTCGATCTCAAGATCTGCCTGTGCTGCCTGAATTTTGAAGCCAACTTGTTGCTGAATTTGTTGTGTGATCGACTGCCAAGTCTCATTGTCTAAGTCAATCACGCGACCACAATTTTTACAAACAAGCAAAAGCTGATGCGCATGTGCCAACTGATAACGAATAATACCGGCTTCATTAGAAGCACTCTTTGTCACAATCTGGCAGCCCGCTAAAATTTCTAAAGTACGGTAAACCGTTGCCAAACCAATATCTTGTGAAATTGCTTTAGCAAGCATAAAAATCTTTTCCGCTGTCAAAAAAGTAGTCTGGTTGGCACACAAAACAGCGACCGTTGCTTGCCGTTGTGGGGTCATTTTATAACCCGCTTGTTTTAATTGTTTTTTGATATCCTTTTCTAAAGCTGTGGTTTGACTCATAATGAGGACCCCAATAAAATAATTTTTTCACTAATTACAGCATACGCAACAATTAAGCCATGGACAATAAGTAAAAGCCCTTATTTCAACTTTGTTTTTCCGGCACCAGTTTCAATTAAACCTGCCTTTAATAAATGACCAATTGCCCGTTTGAAAGCGCCTTTAGAGATACCAAAATAATCATTGATAGCTTCAGGATCACTTTTATCATCAAAATCGATACTATGATCGGAGCTGCGTTTGAGAACAGCTAATACCATCGCCGCATCGTCACCAATTTCTTCGTAAGCTCGAGGTTTTAAGGATAAATTCAATTCATTATTTTGCGTCAAGCCGATCACACGTGCGTGTACTTGTTGACCAAGACGTGGTGCAGCATCCACCTCTGTCCGATGAATAAAGCCTAAGTAATAGTCATCGGTGATCACAAAACTCCCCACGTGTTTTGTTTGATAAACGGTTGCCGTTACATTTTCATTGCGCATTTTAGCACTCGGACGATTGGCAACACTCTTGAGAATCGTTGTATCCGCCAGTTTACCCCACATTCGACCTTTTTTATCAACACTGAGTGTGACCATCAACCGATCATCACGTTCTGGCCATAGTTGTTTCTCTTCAGGTAAATCGTCCAATGATACCACTAAATCTTTATCTGTTAGTCCCATGGATACAAAAACGCCTAGATCACGACGTACTTCTGTAACGGTCCCAAAATCATAATGATCAAACCTAATTTTTGGTAGATTGGGGGTCAAGCGTAGTTGATGTTTCGCATTTTCATAAATAAAACCTGTCAGTGTCTCTCCTGCCGATACAGGTGTTGTCAATTCTGATTTAAGAACCGTTAAGGTCGTGCCGGCCAATTGCACGAAAACAGCTTTATCATTTTGGTCTGTAACCGGTGCGCTTTGAATTGTTCCAATTAAATCTGCATTAATATCCATAGTGTCTCCTTTATTTACCTGGTAGTAAATTAAATACCGTTAAAATCGTATACGTAATACCGGAAGCGATAACGGGTCCAGCAGCAATGCCCTTTAAGAATACCACACCCATAATTGTACCAAAAACTAGAGCAACTGTAATTTCCGGGCTTTGAGACAGCAACCCCACACCTTTTGCTGATAATACTGCAACCAGAATACCACAGCCGACCGCAATAAATCCCACCGGACTTTTAAAAGCACTCAATAAATCTTTAAAACCGATCTGCCCAGTAGCGATGGGAATCAAGATGGCAATTGAAATGATTGTCACACCCCAATTGATCCCCTTAGCATTGATAATCGGAAAAACGCGATTGGAAAATGGTAATAACTTTAAAACTAAAACAACGCCAGTGGCAATGATCAATGATTGATTCTTGCCAAAAATAGCCACTAATAAAATTGCTGCTAAAAATAGCCAACTTTCCATGAATTTCAATCCTTTCAGAAAATAATTGAAGAAAAAAGACTGGGTCTCAATAGCGGGGACTCAGCCTTTTTCTGATCAATTATTCTGGAATATAATACAATACTGATTAAATCTAAATCTTAAAGTGAGTTAGAAGCACCACGATAAATAATACCGCGACGAGAATCAACTGTAATAACTTCACCGTCTTGAATCAATGAAGTTGCATTTTCAGCACCCACAACAACTGGGATGCCCATTGCAATACCTACAACAGCTGCATGTGATGTTAAACCACCAGTTTCAACAACTAATGCAGAAGATTTCTCAATAGCTGGTAAATAATCTTTATCTGTTGTCTTAGTAACTAAGATACCACCATCAACGGCTTTATCAACAGCATCTTTGGCACTATCAGCAACAATTGCTTTGCCGACAACAGTTTCATCACCAACACCTTGGCCGCGTGTCAATTTAGAACCGATCAATTGAACTTTCATCAAGTTAGTTGTACCACTTTCACCGACAGGCACACCAGCGACGATCAAAATCAAGTCGCCTTCTTTAGCAAGACCTTCATCTTGAGCAATTTGAGTTGCCATAGTGAACATATCATCAGTTGTCGCAGGTTTTTCAGTCAATAGTGGTTTAACACCCCAGTTGACCGTCAAGCCGCGTTGTACTTTTTCATCGAAAGTTAAAGCTAAAATATCTGCATTTGGCCGATATTTTGAAATCATCCGTGCTGTATAGCCAGAAGCTGTTGCAGCAACGATTGTCTTAATATTCAAATCTTCAGCAACACGAACAACTGATTGACCTAAAGATTCAGTTGAGTTAGTTGTTGGAAAGGCATTGAATCGTTCAGAAGCCAATACACCACTGTTGCTGACTTCTTCTTCAGTATATTGATCGATCCGGCTCATGGCAGCTACAGCTTCAACTGGATAGTCACCATTCGCACTCTCACCTGAAAGCATGGTTGCATCTGTACCATCTAATACAGAGTTGGCAACGTCAGTTACTTCGGCACGAGTTGGACGAGGATTTTCTTGCATAGAATCCAACATTTGTGTTGCTGTGATAACAGGTTTACCTAATGCATTGCATTTCTTGATCAACCGTTTTTGAACGAATGGGACATTTTCAAATGGAATTTCAACACCCATGTCGCCACGAGCAACCATCAACCCATCGGAAACTTTAAGAATATCATCGATATTATCGATACCTTCTTGAGATTCGATCTTAGGGAAGATTTGAACGTGTTCCATATGTTTTTCTTCTAAAATTTCACGAATATCTAAAACGTCTTGAGCTTTACGAACAAAACTTGCAGAAATATAGTTGATATTGTTGTCCAAGCCAAAACGGATATCACTACTATCTTTTTCAGTGATCCCAGGTAAGCGAATTTCAACACCAGGTGCGTTAACACCTTTACGAGAACCAATGTAACCGTCATTTTGTACTTCAGTTACAAGTTCTTTGTTAGCTTCATCTTTTTCAGTGATTTTAAGATCAACTAAGCCGTCATCGATTAATACGTGGCCACCCACATGAGTGTCATCGTATAAACCTGGATATGTAACAGCAATTTTTTCTGGTGTACCTTCTAATGAATCATCCATAGAAATACGAATCACATCACCAGTATGTGCATCAAAGCCCTTGTTCTTTTGAACCGTAGTTCTGATTTCAGCACCCTTAGTATCTAACATGATACCAACTGTTTTACCGGTCTTCTTTTCTGCTTCATGAACCATGTTCATCCGAGAAAGATGTTCTTCATGGTCACCATGAGAGAAGTTAAAGCGAAAAACATTTGCGCCTGCTTCGATTAATTTTGTGATTGTTTCAACATCATTGCTGGCAGGACCTAATGTGCTAACAATTTTGGTTTTTTTCATAGGTGGGAATCTCTCCTTAAATCAATTTTATAAAAACCTAATACTTAAGATACCAAGAATCTAATAAAATGCAAACCCTAATTTGATAGATCATGATTCAAATTGTAAAGTGATAGTTCTGCATGATGTTTGCCATCAAATAAATCTGTCATGTTGTGGTAAGACAACCGGTTGTTTTCAATACCAACAGCCAGCCCACCTTTACCTTCCAACAATAACTCAACAGCAAAAGCACCCATTTGACTCGCTAACACACGGTCGCGCGCTGTTGGTGAGCCACCACGTTGAACGTGGCCGAGCACAGTTGAACGTGCATGGAAATCACCATATTTAGCAAGTTCCTTTTCAAAATCAGGCGCATGCATCACACCTTCAGCCAACACGATCAGCGTATGTTTCTTACCACGATCGCGGCCAGCTTGGATATGTTCAGCTACTTGAGCGATATCAAAGTCATGCTCAGGAATAATAATTTCCTCAGCACCACCGGCAATACCTGACCAAAGCGCAATATCACCAGCGCCACGGCCCATAACTTCAATGATAAACGTGCGTTCATGACTTGTCGCAGTATCACGAATGCGATCGACAGCTTCAAGAACAGTATTGACAGCTGTGTCAAATCCAATAGTGAAGTCTGTATAAGGAATATCATTGTCGATCGTACCTGGTAAGCCAATAGCATTATAACCGTGCTCAGTTAATTTCAAAGCACCGTGATAAGAACCATCGCCACCAATGACAACCAATGCTTCAATACCGAACTTATTCAATTGTTCAATACCTTTAAGCTGGCCTTCTTCTTGAGCAAATTCTGGATACCGTGCAGAGTACAAGAATGTGCCCCCACGTTGGATCTTATCAGAAACAGATGCTTCATCCATTTTGAAAATATCTCCAGCAACTAGCCCAGCAAATCCATAATTGATCCCGTAAACTTCTAACCCTTCATACATCGCTTTGCGCGCTACTGCACGAATGGCCGCGTTCATACCAGGTGCGTCGCCACCACTGGTAAGTATACCTATGCGCTTCATGTTGTCACCTCAATTAAAAATTCATGAAAATACAAGTCGCAACTCGTTTTCACAGACATTGTTAATATACCACCTTTCATTCAAAAAGTCTGCATGTTTTTGAAATGTAAAGGCTTTAAGCCGCTATTTATTTTGAAACTTTATTTGAAAACAACATTTTCTTTGCCGAGCAACTTTTCTAGTGTCTGCCTCAAGGCCTCAGTCCAGGTGATCCAGTGTGTTTCTTTTAATAATAATTTGCGCTGATCTTTGCGCAAAAATATGACGACCGGTGTTGTGCCATGGAATTTTTGTAATGCCTGATAAACTTCCTGTCGTAATTCTGCCGTATCCAAGACTGTCGGGATCTGCAAATATAATTTTTGCTGTTGCTTTAAGCTGCGTTCTACCTGCTGCTTTTGGTCAGATTGTTCCGCAGTTACTGCAGTCGGTGTGGATACTTTAGCAATTTGTTCAGCTAATGTCATATGATTGGCAATCAATTGTGGGGCGTGATCCTTGTCCCACTCAAATTTGCCGTCGATCATAATGTTCTGGTCCTTTTGTAACCAAGTCTGTATCTGTTTATAAACATTAGGAAATACAGTGACACTAAAAGTCTGCGTTAGGTCTTCACCAGACAAAAATGCCATTTGGGCACCCTTTTTTGTGCGGATCACCTTAACCTTACGGACATAGTACAGTACGCGCCCAGTTTTATCTGGAGCCAAATTCAGAATTGGTTCGTGAGGCAAGGATTTAAACCGTTCTAAAGGATGACCTGAGATATAAGTACCTAGTAAGTCAGCTTCCAATTGGGCTTTTTCAGCTTTGGCATAATCATCAACATAGGCCATTTCTGGAGTCAATATCTCAAAAAGCGATATGGAATCGCCCGCTAATGTGATACTATCAATTAATTTTGGCAGATTCGTCAGCAATTGTTTGCGATTTGATCGAAGCATATCAAAAGCACCCACTTCGATAAGTGGTTTAATCGTATCAACTTTCAAAAACTTGTTGGGTAACCGTTTAAGAAAATCTTCTAAGCTTTGAAATAACCCCTCATTTGCACGAGCTGTCAGAATAACCTGGATCAAGTCCCGACGCACGCCTTTAATTGAAATAAAGCCAAAACGAATCTGCCCTTCTTTTTCTGTAAAATCAAAATTGCTTTGGTTGATATCAGGCCCCAATATTTTGATTTGACGTTGCTTTGCTTCCCTAAAGTATGTTTTTGTTTTGACATCGTTACCAATACTTGTGTTTAAAAGGGCGGTAAAAAAGCTTGCAGGAAAATGCACTTTAACGTAGGCCAACCAAAAAGCCAGTTTACTATAAGCCACTGCGTGGGATCGATTAAAGCCATAGTTTGCGAAACGTTCAATATATTCATAAACCATGCGTGCAGACGTTACTGAAAACCCCTTAGCTACAGCACCGTCAATAAACTTCGTACGATTTTCATCAATGACTGCCTTTTTCTTTTTACTCATAGCCCGCCTGAGCAAATCGGCTTCGCCAAGTGTAAAGCCACCCATAACACTAGCAACTTGCATGACCTGTTCTTGATAAACTAATACACCATAAGTTGGCTTCAAAATTGGTTCTAAAGCTTCATCTGCATAAACAACTGGCTCTTGACCATTTTTACGCGCAATAAATGTATCTATGTTTTCCATTGGTCCTGGCCGATATAACGCATTAGTCGCGACGATATCTTCAAAAGAATCTGGCTGCAACTGTCGTAAAACCCGTTTGATACCATCGGATTCAAATTGGAAAACTCCGTTTGTGTCGCCATGTTGAAATAGTGCCAAAGTTTTAACGTCATCTAATGGAATCTTATGCGGCGAAAAGTCTGGATCGCTTTCCCGATGGACAGCATCTGTAACTTGAGCTAAAATATTTAAATTTTTCAAGCCTAGAAAATCCATCTTTAATAACCCAACTGCTTCCACATCGCCCATAGGGTATTGCGTCAGCGGAATTTCATCGCCGCCAATTTGCAAGGCCACACGTTGGGTCAAAGGTTCATCACTTAAAACAACGCCAGCCGCGTGCGTTGAATAATGGCGTGGCAGGCCTTCTAGCTGCTGGGCCGTTTTAAAAATACGTTCGTTGATATGGTTCTGATGAACGATTCGCTGCAAACTAGGAGATTGTTCATAGGCTTGTGTTAGGGTGATTTTTAAGACACTGGGTATGGCCTTAGACCACTGATTTGCTTCGGTTTGTGAAATGCCAAAAACTCGACCCACATCTCGGAGGGCCATTTTAGCTGCTAAAGTCCCAAATGTAATAATCTGGGATACATGGTCAGCGCCATAACGCTGATAAACATAGTCCAGAAGTTCATCCCGGCGATTATCAGGAATATCCAAATCAATGTCTGGCATATTTGCCCGATTAGGATTCAAAAATCTTTCAAATAAAAGATTATATTGAATGGGATCTACATCAGTAATACCCAATAAATAAGCAACCAATGAACCAGCGGCTGAACCCCGGCCAGCACCTGTCATAATATTAGCTTGATGCGCATAGTTGATCACATCCCAAACAATCAAAAAGTAATCTGCAAAGCCCATTTTATTAATTACTTGTAATTCATAATCGATGCGTTTCTGATAGGTTGGATTCATTGTCATGGATGCAAAGCGGCTTTGCCACCCTTGTTGAACTAACTGATATAAGTAGCTCTTAGCGGATTCTTGGTTAGGTGTCGGAAATTTGGGCAATCGCGTGCGTTGTCCCAAATCAAGTTCCACCTGACATTCATTGGCAATGCGCAGATTATTGCGGATCGCCTCTTGATCATTCTGCTGCTCAAAAGGCTGCTGTGCGGCAGTTGGTGTTGGCAAATAAAAGGGCCCTTCACTATCTTGTAATTCTGTTTTTAAATTTAATTTTGAACCAGCATCAATATGCTGCAAAACCTTTGTATCGAAAGCTTGATCAGCGGTTAAATAATCCACTTTGCCCAATGCACATGTCTGTAGTTGATTTTGGTGCGCAATAATTTGGGTCTTAGAAAGTGCCCTACTAAAATTGCCCTGCAAAGTTAAACCAATAAGTAAATCGTTAGGATCTAATAATGATTTCAAATGATTTAAGTAAGCATCTGCCTGCTGATTACTGCCATCCGCAATCAAATATTCCAACTCACCTCGCGGCGGCAAAACAACAAATAGATCTGAAAGTACATCCTGTAATTCGGTAATAGATACCGACTGATCCGGATGCATCATGATTCGCGTCGAAATTTCTAAAAGGTGTTGATACCCCTGACTATTCTTAGCGTAAAATAAATAAGGATAACGTTGATCATCGTACTGGGCAGATACACCGCCTAGATAAGCTGTCAAACCCAAGATTGGACGAATATGCTGCTGCTGGCACGCTTTATAAAAATCAATTAAGCCATAGACGACATTAACGTCAGTAATAGCCAAAGCTTGATAGCCCATCTCAGAAGCACGCTGTACTAATTCTGGAATTTTTATCGGACTTTGTAGCAGACTAAAAGAAGATTTTACCTGTAATTGCGTAAAATTCGGTGTAAAAGTCATTCTTTTCATACACCCCTTTTTTCGAATACTTATATATAATATTAAAGATAACAGGTTCACGAGCAAAATAAAATTATGCTATACTAAACGGGCAACCTGATGAAAGAGGGTCAAAAAATGCGTTACATTATGATGATGTTTTGGGGCGCTATTTTCGGATTTATTGTCGGATTCATCGGCTCATCTTTAACCCATACAACTTTCGTACCTATTCAAGCCGTCGGTACCGCAGTCGTTTTTGCGATTGTTTTAGGCTTTGTGCCTGCTTTATTAAACTGGTCTGAAAAATTAAGTACGAAATAACTTCCCAACATTTTAGAAAGTGACTGATGCGAATTAATATTTTGCATCAGTCACTTTTATTTTATAAATAATTAGATCTGAATCAGTTTCTGCTGTAAGAAAAAACTTTTGGCTGACAGCTATCTTGAGAATATTGAATATGTCTTTTTGATAATCGTTGATAGTCTCTAATGCCATGAGATGTCCTAACTGCCGAATTACTATATCATTTTATAAATATGATATAATATAATGAAAAGGAGTGCTGCACCATGTCGGAACCGTTATATCAAGTGATCATCAATGACCTATCTCAGCTAATCAACACGCAACAATTAAAGCCTGGTGATCGTTTACCTACCGAGTCAGATTTAAGCAAGCAATATCAAGTCAGCCGCATAACTGCAAAACGTGCACTAGATGATTTAGAACGCGCTGGTATGATCTATCGCAAGCGTGGGGCTGGCAGTTTTGTCGCTAAACCAGTGACAACTAATAACCCCCAAAATACCATCCACCAAATCTATCTCATTTTTGAAAAACGCCAAGATCAAGAATTACAATTTGAATTAACCTTGCGCCAGGCCTTACAAGAGACCAAGAACTGCCAATATTATCGGGTGCTCAGTTTTGATCTCAAGCAGGCCAATCAACTAGACTTAGGCTCATTACAACCGGCGACAGATCAGGTTCTTGTTCTAGGTCATTTATCATCTGAAAACTTAATATATCAAATACAATTAAAAGATATATCATTATACCATATCATACCATTTGCTAATGCTAGCTCTCAAACTATTCCACCAACCATGCAACTTAACACACAAGCTTTTACCCAACTACTCCTAAGTTGGGTGACAAGTACAAATGTTTTCTATCAACAACCTTCTGCCAGCGCTGGTTTAACAGATTTATCATTCGTCCCTAGTATTATCAACCAACTAAAAACAACTCAACCAAAATTACTGCAACATTTCCACTTTACGACCGCTCAATCCCCTACTATTAACTTTGACTCCGAATTAGATTCACAGACCAAAATTATCTTTACAAATTTTTACGACCTGATCAATTTTCAAGCTACCCATTCAAAGATAGATATAGACCTGGAACCTGTTCTATATACGACATTTTTGACAGCTCAACAAATGGCCTATTTAAGAACAAATCAAATCACTAGCTATTACTTCCCTTTAGCACCAATTATTAAAGCCGTTTTGGAAATTTTAACCCAAAAAAATGATGTCAATGATCTACCCATCATCGACATCATGAAATTGTCTTAAATCTTTTATCTACTTATTTAGTGATAAAAACATAAATATTTTTATCACTAAAGGCAACGTCGAATTTGACCCCTTTAGATTTAATGGTGTCAATTGTCGTTTTACCATTTTTTACAGATTTCGTTTTATCCCCGAACTGTTTGAGCACTGTTTTGCCATCAGCGCCAGTTACTGTAGCTAACGTAGCTAATTGGGTTGCAAAAGCCGTCAAATCCTTTTTCTGTTTCATGTTCGACGTCTTAGTAATTAACGTTAAGCCCATTAATTGATCATTGCTAACAACACCACGCACCGTTAATTTATTATCCTTTGCAATTAAACCGTTGTATTGATGTTTTTGCGATAAATTATCGACTAATTGTAAAGGCGTTTGTTGTGTTGCTTGACTAGCCATCGTATAACCTGCCAGAAATTGAGCAAACGGCATAATCGCAGTTGCCTTATTTACGGTTACTTGTTTTTGCAGTGATCCCGATTTTATGGCAACTTCAGCAGTTTGATTCGCACGAGGGATTGTAATGGCAAAAGCACCATCACGTACAGGCGCTTCTTGCCATTTACCATGAGCTACCTGATACTTCACTTGACTTGTGTTAGCATGCCCCTTAATAACTGTGGCCATCAAATCTGGTTGATAATTTTTCTTATTCGTACTTAATTTCTGAGTTTGACACCCAGATAGGATAACCATCAAAACAATACCCATCAAACTCAAAACCCATTTTCGTGTCTTTTGCATTTTCTACGCTTCCCATATTCAAAAATAACGAACTTATAAATATACACATAAAATAAGTAAAGGTGACTGAAATCAGAATTGATTTCAACCACCTTTTTGTAAAAAATATAGACAAACTAATCGTTGTTGTCTTTAATAACTTGTTGGCCTTTGTAATAGCCCTTTGGTGAAACGTGATGACTTACGCGGTATTCACCACTAGTTGCATCAAAATGAACATTAGGTACATTCAATTTAATGTGACCACGGCGCATACGTTTCTTGGTTTTTGAGGTTCTTCTTGCTGGAACTGCCATGTCTATTCAAACTCCTTTAATTAACTTTGCAAAATTAATAAATTAGTCGCGTGAGAATCGACTCATCTCGGCTAAAAAGCCTACAACAAACATAATACTAGATGTTTCACTATGAAGCAAGTTTATTTTAAATAATTGGTGTCTTGGATTGTACTTTTTCGTGCTTAAAAGTCAAAGTATTACCAACTAAATCAATTGTCACTAAACTATGTGGTAAGATATGTCCAGCTATAATCTCTTTTGCCAATGGCGTTTCTACTTGACCAACAATGAATCGTTGTAATGGCCGTGCTCCAAAAGCAGGATCATATCCCTTCTCTGCAATCCACGTTTGTGCCGTCGGTGTCACCGTAAGTTTAATTTCTTGAGCTGCTAATCGCTTTGTCAGCTGTTGAATCAATTTTACCACAATCTGTTTTACCGCTGTTAAAGTTAATGGATCAAAAATAACAATATCATCAATTCGGTTCAAAAATTCTGGTTTAAAATGACCTTGTAGTAGACTTCGCACTTGCTGATGCGTTTGTGCCGTAATACCCGCATCAGACTGTTGGGCGTCTAGCAAAATATCAGACCCTAAATTAGAAGTCATAATGATAATTGTATTTTTAAAGTCGACAGTTCGGCCTTGTCCATCTGTCAAACGGCCGTCATCCAAAACTTGTAATAAAATATTAAAAACGTCTGGATGTGCTTTTTCAATTTCATCCAATAAAACAATGGTATAAGGGTTTCGACGAACAGCCTCAGTCAACTGTCCGCCCTCTTCGTACCCGACATACCCAGGAGCGGCTCCGACTAGCCGTGAGACCGCATATTTTTCCATATATTCACTCATATCGATACGAACCATATGCTTTTCAGAATCAAATAAATCTTCAGCCAGTGTTTTCGCTAACTCAGTTTTCCCAACGCCAGTTGGTCCTAAAAACAGAAACGATCCAAGTGGCCGATCAGGATTTTGCAAGCCAGCTCGACTGCGGATCACTGCATCAGCGACCAATTGAACAGCTTGATCCTGGCCGATGACACGTTGATGCAAAGTATCTTCTAAATGTAATAATTTTTGTCGGTCACTGGCAACTAATTTTGCCACTGGAATACCGGTTTGGCGACTGACGACATCAGCAATTTCATCAGCTGTTACGGATTCTTGAACCAAATTATCAGCCGAATTTTCTTTTTTCTCTAAATCAGTTAATTCCTGCTTTAGCTTTGGTAAGGTGCCATGTTGAATTCGAGCCGCTGCTTCTAAATCATACTTAGCTTGAGCATCCTCTAATTGATGTTTTGCTTTATCAATTTGCGTCTTTTTCTCATTGATTGCATTAATTTCTGATTTTTCAGCCGACCATTTTGTACTTAATTGATTGATCTTTTCTTGTAAATCAGCTTTACGCTGCTTGATTTCAACTAAACGTGCTTGGGAGGCAGGATCGCTTTCTTTTTTCAAAGCAGCTTCTTCAATTTTAAGCTGCATCATTTTCCGCGTTTGTTGATCCAGTTCTGTGGGCATGGAATTCATTTCAACATTGATGTTTGCACTTGCCTCATCAACTAGATCAATTGCTTTATCCGGTAAAAAACGATCTGTAATATAGCGATTTGACAAGGTCGCCGCAGCTACAAGCGCATTATCATGAATACGTACACCGTGGAATATCTCAAAACGTTCTTTTAATCCTCGCAAGATCGTAATCGTATCTGCTACACTGGGTTCTTGAACCAATACCCGTTGAAAACGACGCTCTAAGGCTTTGTCTTTTTCAATATTTTCTCGATATTCATCTAAGGTCGTTGCTCCAATTAAATGCAGTTCTCCGCGAGCTAACATTGGTTTTAGCAAATTACCAGCATCCATTGAACCTTCTGTTTTGCCAGCGCCAACGATCGTATGAATCTCATCAATGAAAACAATAATCTGCCCTTCGCTTTGTTTAACTTCTTTTAAAACAGCTTTAAGTCTCTCCTCAAATTCACCACGGTATTTTGCACCTGCAATTAATGTCCCCATATCCAAAGAAATAATCGTCTTATCTTTTAGATTATCAGGAACGTCGCCCTTGACGATTCGTTGGGCTAGACCTTCAACGATAGCAGTCTTACCAACGCCTGGTTCCCCAATTAGAACGGGGTTATTTTTAGTTTTTCTTGAAAGAATACGAATGACGTTGCGTATCTCTTCATCGCGACCAATAATTGGATCTTGATCACCAGAACGAACTGCCTTGACAAGATCGGTCCCATATTTTTCCAATGCTTGGTAGTTGGCCTCTTGGTTTTTTGAAGTTACACGCTGGTTTCCTCGAATATCTAGGATCGTTTGCCGTAGTTTGTCGGCCGTTACACCATGCTCATTTAAAAATTTAGTTAGTGGCTGATATTGCTGTTTTAATAAAGCCAATGGTAACGTATCTGCAGCAATGAAGTCATCTTTTAATTCTTGACGGATCGTATTCGCATCATTAAATAATTGATAAAGATTCTGGCTCATATTTTGACCATAATTGGCTTGCCCTTGAACTACGGGTAGGGCATCTAGCTCATGGTCAATTTGGGTTTCAAACGCTGCCGTATCCACATTAACCTTTTTTAAAAGATCCGGCAAAACTTCACCAGGTTGCATCAAGACTTTAAATAAATGTGCAATATCGATTTCTGTATGATGCCGCGTCACGGCAACTTGTTGAGCTGCAGCAAGTGCTTCTTGAACAACCTGTGTTAATAATTCTGGATTCAAAAAATCACCCCATTATGATATTTGAGTAAAACCACTTATATCTAATTTAAATAAATTAGCAACGAAATACGTTTCAAATTAAATTATTCATAGCTAAGTAGAGGCCGGCAACAAAACCGCAGTTTTGTTCCGACCTCCTCACTCTATAATCTAACCATCTCAAGTGCAACATACTTAAGTCTGAAAATTATTTATCCGATGCATCGAATTGATTTTTTGCTAACTGTCCTTTTTGTTGGGCGTTTCCATTGGATTGGACTTGTAATTGCTTGATTTTTTCATCTTTTTTAGCTAACTCAGCTTGATACTGTTGATCCAGCTTTTTAGTCGTTGTTGTGATAGCTTCAGCCACAGCAGCTTGTTTAATTTTATCAGCATCATCTATTTGTGTTGTCAGGTGTTTCAATTGTTTCTTCATATTATAATTACCCATCGTGGCAAATAAGTAAGTTACTAAAGCCCCTAGTAAAATACTGATAAATAGAATCAAGATTAACGGCAACTTTACAATTGTGAAACCAAAACTGATTTGAACTTGTTTTTGATTGATCAGAGCAAAAACAACCAAAATAACAGCAATAATCAAACCCAATATGAAATTACGTTGTTTCTTCATCTAAATTCCCCCACCGGCAAATAAAATTATTTCTTATTGAAAAGCTCACTAGTTAAATAATCCCCAATACGTGGAAAAATATCATAAAAGTGTGCTGCCAAAGCCATGATAGCTGGTGTATTAATTTCACGTACAGAAAAACCAACAGCACTCACAATTCGTTGAGCCAGCCGATCTGCATTTAATGTGAAAGCCCCTACCGATTTAAGGTAAGTTCCACTTTCATCAGCAATATTGAAAAAGTCTGTAGCAACTGGACCAGGATTAACAGTCGTTACCTGGATATCAAAAGGTTTTAGTTCTAGGCGCAAGCCATTAGCATAGCCAACCACAGCAAATTTAGCTGCGGAATAAATTGCGCTCTTATTCGTTGCAATTTTACCAGCCATTGAACCTAACAAAATAATATGGCCTGGTTTTCTGTCAATCATTAGTTTTGCAATTAGACGTGAAATATAAATCGTTCCTAAAACATCAACTTGAATCAAGCGCTCGATCATCGCCGGTTCCATGTCAACTGTGTTTGTAAACTTACCAAACCCGGCTGCATTGATCAAAACATCGGGAATGCCAACTTCATTAACGACCCGTCGACAAAAATAGTCAATATTATCAGGATCAGAAATATCTAAGGTAAAGCCATATGCTGACCGCCCCGATAAAGCCGCACACTGCTTAGCGACTAGATCCAGCTGTGCTTGGCGCCGCGCTGCTACGATCACAATCGCCCCCCGTTTAGCTGCCTGTAAAGCACTAGCTCGACCAATGCCTGAAGATCCTCCAGTGATGACAACAATCTTACCATCAAGATTTCTTAACGCTGCTAATTTTTTCATTGATTGACCTCTTTTGAAAAGGAATATTTATTTCGTCAAAATCAGATACGACTTTTGTATTCCGAAAAACCATTTGGGCATCAGTCTGTAATTCATGAACCAGCTTGCCCAAATACCGCGCTGAAATATGGGTTAATAGTAACTGTTTTACCTGTGCTTGCTTGGCAATCGTTGCAGCTTGAATATTTGTTGAATGATAATATTGCTTCGCAAGTTTAGCTTCATCCCGGCCAAAGGTACTTTCATGTACTAGCACGTCAGCATGCTCTGCAAGTGCTAAAGCATGTTGGGTTTTTCGTGTGTCGCCTAAAATAGCTACGATACGCCCTGGCTGTTCCGGTGTCACATAATCTTGACCGCTGACAATTCGGCCGTCAGCCAATTTTACAGTCTCACCTGCTTTTAGTTTAGCATAAACTGGTCCCGAAGGAATATTATCTTCTTTTAATTTATCAACTAGCAGGATCCCTGGATGCGGTTTTTCTACAATTCGATAACCAAAACTTTGAATGCGGTGATCTAATTCATCTGCAAACACAGAAAAAGTGTCATCTTCAAACACAAGACCGGGTTTAACAGTGACAAAACTTAGCGGGTAACTTAAACGTGTCTCAGAGACTCTCAAGGCAGATCGTACAAAATCTTCAATACCTCTAGGGCCATAAATGGTTAGCGCACTATTTCCACCTTGATTAGATCGACTGGAAAGCAACCCCGGTAATCCAAAAATATGATCACCGTGTAAATGAGTTATAAAAATTTTGTCAATTTTTCGTGGCCGAATTGTTGTGTATAAGATTTGATGTTGGGTCGCTTCACCAACATCAAATAGCCAAATTTCGTTGCGCTCAGCTAATAGTTTCAATGCAATGCTTGTAACGTTACGTTGCTTGGCTGGTGTCCCAGCCCCAGTTCCTAAAAATTGTAACTCCATGGACGACTTCCTATCTATAAATTTAACAAAATCGCTAAAAATTAAGCTGGAAGCTAAATGAGATTCAGCCAACCAGCTTAAGCTTATATTCTAAGATTTTACATTTAATATTTGTTTGGCAATATATGTCGCATAATACGGCCCACCAACGGTATTAGGGTGTACACGATCCGCATAAAACCAGTCATCGTGACTATTAGAATAGTCAAACCAGTCAATCACAACCAAATTCTTATACCTCTTCGTTGCTCGATTCAAAGTATCATTGACCGGATTTTGCCATTCACGAGTTGGGACACGAACATTGATCCAATAAACTTTGCGTTCTGGACCGAATACAGCCATTAACTGATCCATTTGTTCTGGCGTAAATGGGCCATTTGTGCCTAAACCTACAAGAATATTATCAGCTAAAGCCCCTTGATCAGCCAAGCCCTTAGCTTCACCAATCACAGAAACCATTTGTTTACCAACATCAGCCTTCATCAACATTTTAGGGAATATTTGCTGCAACATATTTTGGCCATCCAACATAACCGAATCCCCAAAAGCTGTGATTTGCATATTCTGTGCGGCTTGTAGTGCTGTTTGAGGAATGCCATATTGTTTTCCCAATTGCTCATTAACAGGGTGCGATTTAGCACGACTTTCTAGTTCCTGACTGGAAGAAATGCTTAATGAACGACTCAAAGAAGCATTCTTCTGTGCCAATTTTTTCTGTCTATTTTCTTTTTTGGCTTCTTGAATCAATTTGGCATTTCGCTTTGCATTTGCCTTTTTGTTCTTGTTAATTTTCTTTGCCAGTTGTGAATTATTTGCTGCACCAGGCTTAACAGTTGTTGCTTGAACAGCGCCTGTCATTCCTGCCACTAAAATAAACATCGATACAAAGGCAATGATACGTGTCCGGCGACTTTGAGTGCCTTTTCGTGAAAATAATGACTTGAAAAATACCCCTGTTTGCGAATAATCAAAATGGGCTAAAGGCTGTTCAATATAACGGAAAGATAACTCACTGATCAGCAAAATCATCACCGCTTCAATGACATGGTAAAGTACTTGGTGATCAGCAATATTAGTCATTTTAGATTCAAAAAAAATCATTACTGGAAATTGGTATAAATAAATGCCATAACTTCTTGATCCAATCCAGGAAAAAATCGGATTAGTCAATACCCCGTTCCAATCTGCACCTGGATGTGCCACGATAGCAATTAAAACAGTTGCTAGGAATGAGAATAAAAACATACCGCCACGATACAAAGCAGCCCCTTGATCAGTTAATTGCATAAACAAAAATGCCATGCCTACAAAACAAACAATACCAATAGTATCCAATAAAACCCGATCACGGGCCTCAATATCCGCCCTTAATCGCGCACTCGGCCATACGATACCCAAAGCACAACCAAACAAGATACTAAACATCCGCGTGTCAGTACCATAGTAAATCCGACTGGGATCTATATGGGGCTGATATAAGATAGCCATTAGGACAGCGGAAAAAATTGCCAGAACCATCGTGACATTGAATAGCCGCGATCTTTTCTTCAGTAGCTTTAACATACAAACCATTAGAATCGGCCAAACAATATAAAATTGACCTTCAATTGATAACGTCCAAAGATGCGTAAAAGGGGATTCATTATTAGCAAAGCGCTCAAAATAAGATTGGCCATTTACGATTTGCCACCAATTGTATACGTTCAGTAAATTCGTTAAAATAATTTTATGCAAATTAGCTAACAAATTGCGTTCAAAGAAAACAATATAAGCACTCGTACTGAATAACACAGCAACTAATGCTGGATAAATACGTTTTAAACGTTTAACAAAAAATGTCTTAAAATCGAACTTGCCCATTTTTTGATATTGAGTAATCAACTGATCTGTGATCAAATAACCAGAAATCGCAAAAAAGATTGGCACCCCAAGATAACCACCCTTAAATACGTTAGGGTTCATGTGATATAAAATAACGCCTAAAACCCCTAAAGCGCGTAAGCCGTCGAATCCAGTTATATAACGTCTCTTTTTTGTTTGTTGCGTATTATTCATCCTGCCAAATCCTCAATTATGCATATTTAAATCTCTTCATTAAATTGTGTGTCAATATCTCAAACTTAATCAACAAATTCAAAGCTAAAGTCAGCAATGGTTACGGTATCACCATTTTTGGCACCAGCAGCTCTTAATCCTTCTTCAATCCCCATTGATTTCAATTGTCTTGCGAAACGCAATACACTGTCATCATGATTCAAATTCGTCATCTTAAGTAAACGTTCAACTTTTTCTCCTGTTACAATATAAGCACCCGTCTCGTCTTGGTGAATTGCAAAATCAGCTGCTTTTTGGGTTTCATAGTCATAGGTCTTTGCTGCTACAGGTTCAGGCTGTGCTTTTGGTATTTGTTCTAAAGCCGTAGCCGCTGTGGTTAATAACTGACGCACGCCACTATGAGTTACGCTTGAAATTGCAAAAATAGTTGCATCTTTGAAATGCTTGGATTTAGCCAATGCTTGCTTAAATTCATCAAGACGTTCCTGAGCTCCTGGTAAATCTAATTTTGTAGCCACAATAATTTGTGGTCGATTCAAAATTGTGGGGTCATAAGTTTCTAATTCATGATTGATCTGCTCAAAGTCATCAATTGGTACTCGGCCATTTTCGGGGTCCATATCTACTAAATGTAAAATGACTCGTGTGCGTTCAATATGACGTAAAAACTGAAATCCAAGGCCAACGCCATTTGAAGCACCCTCAATTAGCCCAGGTAAATCAGCCATAACAAAATCACGACCATCACTCAACTGCACCATCCCTAAGTTAGGCACTAAAGTTGTAAAATGATATGCTGCAATTTTAGGTTTCGCACTGGTAGCCACAGATAATAAGGTAGATTTACCAACCGAAGGATATCCAACCAGTCCTACATCAGCGATAACACGTAATTCCAATTTGATTTCTAAATCTTGCCCAGGCTCACCGTTTTCGGCAATTTCTGGGGCACGACGCCGAGAATTGGCAAAATGAATGTTGCCACGACCGCCACGACCACCTTGAGCTACCACCAGTTGTTGTCCAATTTCCGTTAAATCGCCAATCAATTCATCTGTCTCTGCATTTTTAACCATCGTGCCTTGGGGTACCTTAATAACCGTATCTTCAGCACCGTGGCCATACATACTTTTATTCATACCATTTTCACCATTAGCAGCCTTAAAAATCCGCTTATAGCGAAAATCCATTAACGTCCGTAACCCTGGATCAACGACAAGGACAATACTACCGCCTTTTCCGCCATCACCACCGGCTGGACCCCCCTTTGGCACATACTTCTCTTTTCGGAATGCAACAGCACCATCGCCGCCTTTTCCTGCTTTCACTTGTATCTTAACTTGGTCGACAAACATCGGTAACGCCCTTTCTACGACCTCTAGAATCCATTTAATTATTCTACTTATTTTAACAGGAAAAGTAAATATAACCTAGCCTTAAAACAGAATTTAAAAAAATAATAACAGAAAATGACAGGTTTTGAACGTTTTTTGTTGATTTTTGCTGGTTAACCGATTACAATACCAAATGGAGTTGAGTGTATGTTAACAGAAGAAAGACAGCATTATATTTTGAAGTGCTTGCGTACCAAAGAAATTGTCAAACTACAAGATCTAGTTGCACACACCAAAGCCTCTGAATCGACCGTTCGTCGAGATCTTCAAGAACTCGAGGATGCTGGTCGTTTAGTGCGGATTCACGGTGGTGCTAAGCGTTTGAACAATTTAATGGACGAGCCAAGCCAAACTAGCAAGGCTAACACCAACGTTGCAGAGAAACAGCAAATTGCTGAATATGCGGCCACTAAAATTCACCAGGGTGATGTGATTTTTATGGATGCCGGGACAACTGTCCAAGCATTGATTCCCTTCTTAACGCCAGCACAGCACGTGACTATTGTGACAACTGGCGTTGACACAGCTGCACTGCTGGCAGAGAAACAGTTGCATATTTATTTAATTGGCGGACAAATTAAAAATCTAACCAAAGCTGTTATTGGCGCTAAAGCCATTGCTGAACTGAATGACTATCGTTTTGATCTAGCGTTTATTGGTACAAACGGAATCGACGAACAAAATGGTTATTCTACACCAGATCCTGAAGAAGGTGCCCTTAAACGTATCGTTTTAAAACGGTCGGCCGAGCGCTACATTCTAGCAGAAGCCAATAAATTTGGCCGTGTTTCCTTTGACCGATTTGGTAATCTTTCTGATGCCGAAATCATCACTTCAACTATGCCAGAAAAGTTTCAACATCTAAAAACATATACATCTATAGAGGAGGTCGTTCATTTTTGATTTATACTGTTACCGCAAACCCATCCATTGATTATGTTGTAACAACTGACAAAATCGAATTAGGTACTGTTAATCGTTTAGATTCCAGCACTTCACTACCCGGAGGCAAAGGTATCAATGTTTCCCGAATTCTTCGTCAATTGGGTTTACCAACCACGGCATTAGGGTTTATTGGGGGTTATACAGGGCGTTTCGTTAAAGAGGCTTTAGAAAAAGACCACTTAACGACTAGTTTCACTGAAGTGGCTGATGATACGCGTATTAACGTTAAGATCAAAGCTGACCAAGAAACCGAAATCAACGGTCAGGGGCCAACGATCAGTTCTGAAAATGTCGCTGATTTCAAAACAAATTTAAAGCAGCTTCAAGCTGGTGATGTGGTGGTTATGTCCGGTAGTCTGCCACCTGCCCTACCTGATACTTTTTATCGCGACCTGATTCCAATGATTCAAGCTCAAGGTGCTGATTTTGTCATCGATACGACTGGTCAGGCATTAAAGGATACGCTATCAGCACACCCCTTAGTAGTAAAACCGAATCATCATGAGTTAGCCCAACTCTTCAATGTTCAACTTGATGACTTGGAAGATATTGCGAAGTATGGCCGCAAGCTATTAGATCTTGGTGCTAAAAATGTTTTGATTTCGATGGCCGGCGATGGTGCCTTTTTGATTACGTCTGACCAAACATATTATTCAAAAGCACCGAAAGGCACTGTGGTCAATTCTGTTGGTGCTGGTGATTCAATGATTGCTGGTTTTACAGGTACATTTGCTAAGACTAAAGATCCAATGGCTAGTTTTAAAATTGGCCTTGCCTGTGGTAGTGCGACAGCTTTTGCTAAAGATTTAGCTACAAAAGCACAAATCGATGCTTTGTTACCTAAAATCACTATTGAAGCATTTAATTAAGTTAAAATTTTGAACGGAGGATTTCAATGGACATACGAGATTTATTGCTAAAAGATGTCATGATCATGGATCTTAAAGCAACTACCAAGCAAGGTGCAATCGATGAAATGGTGCATCAGTATTATGTCAAAGGTGTCATTGACGATGAAGCAGCCTACAAAGCTGATATCATCAAACGTGAAGCCCAATCTACCACTGGTATCGGTGACGGTATCGCCATGCCTCATGCTAAAAACAAAGCAGTTAAACGCGCTACTGTATTATTTGCTAAGAGTTCAAAAGGTGTCGATTATGATGCTTTAGACGGACAACCAGTTTATCTGTTCTTTATGATTGCTGCTCCTGAAGGGGCCAATAATGAACATTTACAAGCATTAGCTGCACTTTCATCACTATTAATTGATCCCGATTTAGTTGCCGCCTTAAAACAAGCCAAAACACCTGAAGAAGTTCAAAAACTTTTTGGCGATGCCCAAGCAGCCAAAGAAGCGAAAGAGGCTCAAGAAGCTGCCAAAGAAAAGGCTGAAGCAGAAGCTAAGTCTGCTGCTCAGACACCAACAACGGATGCTAAAGCAGATAAGCCATTTATTGTAGCCGTTACTGCTTGCCCAACTGGGATCGCACATACTTATATGGCTGAAGCGGCACTAAAAAAACAAGCAGAAGCAATGGGTGTTGATATCAAAGTCGAAACGAACGGTTCAGAAGGTGTTAAGCATCGCTTGACTGCTGATGATATTGCTCGGGCAACTGGTGTCATTGTAGCTGCTGATAAAAAAGTTGAAATGGATCGTTTTGACGGCAAGCGCTTATTAAATCGCCCCGTTACAGAAGGTATCAATAAACCTGAAGAACTGATTCAAGAAACTTTAGATCAAAAAGCCCCTGTTTTTCATGGTAATGGCGCTGCCGATTCTGAATCTGGCAGTTCAGAGCAAAAATCAGTTGGTAGCCAAATTTACGCCAATTTGATGAATGGTATCTCTAATATGTTACCGTTCGTTGTCGGCGGCGGTATTTTAATGGCTATCTCCTTCTTGTTGGAACACATAGTTGGTGCGAAATCAACTTGGTTCGTCTTTCCAAATCAAATCGGTAACTTTGCCTTTAGTTTCTTGATTCCAGTATTAGCGGCATACATTGCTGAATCAATTGGTGATCGACCGGCATTAATGCCTGGTTTCGTTGGAGGCTATATGGCTTCCCAAGCTGCAGCTAGTTTCTTCCCTTCTAAAAGTCCAGCAGGCTTCTTAGGCGGTTTAGCTGCAGGTTTTATCGCCGGTTATGTGATGATTGGCTTAAAGAAATTATTCAAGAATTTACCGCACTCACTTGATGGCTTAAAACCAATTCTGATTTTCCCAGTGTTGGGCTTACTCGTTGTTGGTGCCATCATGTACTTTGCCGTTGATCCAATCTTTGCCGTTATCAATGCTGCAATCACAAACTTCTTAAAGAGTATGGGTACTGGTAATGCCGTAATTTTAGGTGTCATTCTTGGTGGGATGATGTCTATCGATATGGGTGGTCCTTTCAATAAAGCGGCTTATACCTTTGCTATTGGCGCCTATACAGCAACTGGCGATGGTACACTGATGGCTGCTGTTATGGCCGGCGGGATGGTGCCACCGTTGGCAACTGCCATTGCAACTACTTTCTGGAAAGATAAGTTTACCGGTGATGAACGCCGAGCTGGGATTAGTAACTACATCCTAGGTATCTCCTTCATCACAGAAGGGGCGATTCCATTTGCAGCCAGTGATCCACTTCATGTGATCACATCTAGCGTGATTGGTTCCGCAATTGCTGGTGGCTTAACACAATTATGGCATGTCAATGTTCCGGCGCCTCATGGTGGTATTTTCGTTATTTTCCTAGCAAATAAACCACTATTCTATCTATTGTCATTTGTGATCGGTGCCATTATTGCCGGCGTGATCTTAGGTGTTTGGCGGCCAAAACGTCAAGCTGAAAAAGAAGCGATTTAATTAAATATCAAAAAACCACATTTCCGTTCAAAACGAGAAATGTGGTTTTTTATTTGAGCGATAGTTAACTCTTTACAGCGGTATTTAACGATAACTTGATCATTTGTGCTGTTGTTTTAGAAACACCCACTGCTTGAATATCAGCAACTGATGCCGTCTTGATCTTGTTTAGCGAACCAAACGTTTTCAGCAACTTAGTTCGTGTTTTCGGACCAACACCTTTAATAGTTTCTAACTGCGAGCTGAGACTGTTTCGCGAATGCGTTTTTCTATGGAAAGTTATAACGAAACGATGAACTTCATCTTGAATGCGTTGCAGTAAATAGAATCCTTGGCTCTTATGGTCTAAAGGCACCTCGTGAATATGAGCATCATCGCCAAACAATAACGCGGCTGTTTTGTGCTTATCATTTTTAACCATCCCGGCCAACGGAATATTCAAATTTAATTCGTTCTCAAGAACATCCCGGGCGGCTAACATTTCAATTTCGCCACCATCCATTAAAATTAAATCTGGTAAATCTGCATGTTCCTTTAATAAACGCGTATAACGCCGTCGAATCACTTCCCTGGTATTGCTAGCTTCATCAGCTCCATTTTGATGTTCGACCTCACCCTTAAGTTTATATTTGCGATACATATTTTTCTCCGGGCGCCCATCCACAAACATGACCATAGCCGAAACAGGATCTTGACCCATAATATGGGAATGGTCAAAAGCTTCGATAACATGACCCTTCGGCAAACCCAAGGCAGAAAATATCTCGTCCTGTGCGCCAATCGTCTTACTTTCATCTAGTTCCATCAATCGAAATTTTTCATCTAATACTAATTTGGCATTTTTCTTCGCTAACGCCATTAATTCTCGCTTTTCACCGCGTTGTGGTGTCCGCATCGGCACACCTACCAAAGACTCAATATTAGCGATATCTACGCTCTTAGGCACCAAAATTTCCTTTGGAGGTAAATTATTTTTACGATTATAGAACTGCAATATAAATGTTGTAAACTCTTCGACAGGATCATTAATAATTGGTGCAATTTTCTTCTCGCGCTTCATTAACCGAGCTTGACGGATAAAAAAGACTTGGATCGAAATATAACCACGGTCATAATAAAAATTAAACAGATCTCTAGAGGTGTGGTCGTTAGAAATAATTTTCTGTTTTTCAACAGTTTGTTCAATATATTGAATCTGATCTCGTAGTTCAGCAGCACGTTCAAATTTCATTTCAGCAGCTGCCTGCTGCATCTTTTCAGATAGTTCTTTTTTAATATGTGCTACATTACCGTTGAGAAATTTTTTGATTTTTTCAATTTGTTGGTCATATTCTGCTTCAGGCACATCTTTAAAACAAGCACCTAAACATTGCCCCATATGATAATACAAACATGGTCGGCCTAAATGGCCCGGGCAACGGCGTAAAGGATAAACTTTCTGTAAAAAGCGCATGGTTTCTTCAGCCGCATAAACATTTGGATATGGGCCAAAATAATAAGCGCCGTCTTTTTCAATTTTACCGGTGATTTTCATCATTGGATCACGTTCATTGGTGATTTTGATATAAGGATAACCAGTGCCGCGCTTCAAACGAATATTATAATAAGGTTGGTGTTTTTGAATCAAAGTGATTTCTAACAGAAAGGCTTCTTTATCAGTAGAAGTTACAATCGTTTCAAAGTCACGGATTTCAGAAACCAACCGCTCTGTCTTACCGGTATGCGAACTTTTAAAGTAAGAACGCACACGATTCTTTAAATTTTTGGCTTTACCTACGTAAATAATTTTGCCGTTAATATCTTTCATCATATAACAACCCGGTAATCCGGGGAGTAAAGCCAATTTATGTTCGATCAGCTCAGTTGCCATACTTTCACTTCCTACTTTTATAATGGCAAACAAGTAAATTTATATTTTTGCCTTACTATCATACATACAAAAAGCAGGAATAGCAACTATTCGCTACCCTGCTTATTTTTTAATATTTTATTGGGCTAATACCTTTGACAAAAAGTCCTTGGTCCGTTCGTTCTGCGGATGATCAAAAATTTGCTCTGGGGTCCCTTTTTCAGCAATATTACCGCCGTCCATAAACCAAACTTCATTCGCAACTTGGCGGGCAAAGCCCATTTCATGGGTCACAACTACCATGGTCATGCCATCAGAAGCTAAATCCTGCATAACTTTCAAAACTTCACCAACCATCTCTGGATCTAAAGCAGAGGTTGGTTCATCGAATAACATAACGTCTGGATCCATCGCTAACGCTCGGGCAATCGCCACCCGCTGCTGCTGCCCACCAGAAAGGCTATCTGGATAAGCAGCCTTTTTATCAGCTAAACCGACTTTTTCTAAAAGTTCAATGGCATGAGTTTGTGCCTTAGCTTCAGCTTCATTTTTAACCCGTTTTGGGGCCAACGTTAAATTATCTAAAACATTCATATTCGAGAATAAATTAAAACTTTGAAATACCATTCCCATTTTTTCACGAATATCATCTAACGCTTTTTCTGAGAGCCCTGTCAAATCGGTGCCTTCAAATGAAACTTTACCAGACGTCGGTTTTTCCAATAAATTTAGGCAACGCAGGAACGTACTCTTACCACCACCTGAAGGTCCGATCACAACGATCACTTGACCGCTATTGACTGTTCCGTCGATACCTCGCAAAACTTTATTTTCTCCGAATGTCTTTGTCAAATTCTCAACTTTTAACATTTCAGTCATGTTGCATCTTCCTTTCAGCACGGTTCAAAATCCGAGACAAGGTGAACGTTATAATAAAGTAAATAATCATTGCCACTGCAATTGGTGCAACGCCACGATAGGTAGCAGCTTGAACGGCACGCAATTGATAAATTAGATCCGTGACCCCAATAATCGAAACAATTGAGCTCTCTTTGATCAAAGAAATAAACTCATTACCCAATGATGGCCAAATAATTTTGACGGCTTGAGGTAAGACAACTGTCTGCATGGCATCTCGATGCGACATACCCAAAGAACGTGCAGCCTCCACTTGACCGGTAGGTACTGAATCAATCCCACCACGTATGATCTCAGCGACGTAAGCGGCACTATTTAGCGCCACAGCCACAACACCAGCAAAGAACGCTGGAATATTATTCCATAGCATCCCAACGCCGAAATAAACGAACATGACTTGAATCATCAATGGTGTGCCCCGAACAAACTCAATATACCAAACAGCGGGATAATGGATAAAAGTACGCTTGCTTAAACGTCCCATGGCAAAAAGTGTGCCCAATATGATCCCAATCACAACAGCGATTGCTGTAATTAGCAATGTATATCCGATCCCTTTGGCAAAATACGTCCAGTAGTGAAACATCGAAACATTTTGCGTATTCGTAGCCATGTATTTGCCAGCACTCGCTAAATATTGCTTGGTTAAATGTTTAGCTTTGATCTTATCTAAACTTTGATTGACCTGATTCACTAAGCTATCAGAATGTTTTGCAAACGCAATCGCCGTGCCGGTCTCATCACCGCCCAAATCAAACCCAGCATCAATACTAGCTAAGCGTGAATCATTGGCCACATAAGCTTGTGCCACGGCATCCTCGGCAACAATCCCCTCAATTTTGTTGGTTTCCAACGAAAGAATTAAATCGGTAACTTTTGTAAGTCCCTTCTTTTTTGTCCCTTTCATCTGCTTATTCGCCAGATTCTGTTGCAAGCTACCGGTCTGTACACCTACTGTTTTACCTTTGAAAGAATCCTTATTTTTATATAAACGCTTATCTTGTTTACGTACAATAATGGATTGTCTAGCATGATAGTAAGGTTCAGAGAAGTCCACACTTTGTTTGCGCGTTTCAGTTGGCGTCATTGCTGACAGCACCATGTCTACTTTGTGCGTCTCTAATGCAACAAGTAAGCTGTCAAAGTCCATTTGTTTGATTTCGAGTTTGACACCTAAATCCTTGGCGATTTGCTGCGCAACTTGTACATCCATACCAACAACTTTATTTTTCCCATTGACTTTCGTAATAAACTCATAGGGCGGATAATCTGGACTGGTACCCATTACAATGACACCCTTTTGTTTGATACGCTGCAATGAGTTGTCTGCCGCATGGACTGGCGTAATCGTACCTAATAAGCCAATAAAAGCAAATAGGACTAAACCTAAAGATAATAATAATTGCTTAAAATAATTTTTTCGCCTTAACATAATAACTCCTATTTATAATTGATGAGCACTAGTATACACTAATATTCATTAATATTCAATATAACCGGCATTTTTCTTATATTTATACATAAAGGTGCAATAATTGTGTTTTTCAATGAATCTGATAGAATACAAGTAAAGAAAGGAATGATTATATGGGACTAACCGTTAAACGTGATGTTGATCTGACTGGTTTATTTGATAAATTTGCAACTATGCCAGATTTAGAAGATGACAAAAAGAAAAAGGATACAAAAAAAGAAAAAAAAACAACTGACAGTCAAAAAGAAGATAAATAAAAATGACGAGGGCGAAAACAAAATTAACGTTTTGTTTTCGCCCTCTATCTGTTTGCTAGTAATTTTAGTTTAAACGTGTTCCAAAAGGCAACACCTTCACCTAACAACGAACGGCTCAAATGGAAAGGCCACCGTTTTTCGCAATTCTTATTAGTGCTCAGGCGCTGAATATCTTTTGTCTCACTCCTATCACTTTTTAATAAAGCTTATCACCCAATGCAATATTTAAACAAGTCGCAGCCATCATTGCACAGATTTAATAACAAAATCAACCTGGGTATGTGCCTTGATCCACTGCCAAATTTCATCATGGCCGACCTTTGTTTCCGCACTGAAGAAAACAAATTGATCACTAGGATCAAATTGCAACTTCTGTTTGATGATCTTTGTCTGCTTATTATGCTGACTTCGTTTGATTTTATCTACTTTAGTTGCGACGACAAGCACAGGTAAATCATAATACTTGAGATAGTTGTACATATTAAAATCGTCCTCTGTAGGCTCGTGTCGGGCATCAACTAATAATACAGCACCCTGTAACACTTCTCGCGTTTGCAGATACGTTTCAATAATTTGGCCAAAACGTTCTCGCTGCTGTTTTGAAACCTTAGCATAACCATAACCTGGAACGTCCACAAAAATTAGTTGCTTTTCAATTTGATAGAAATTCAAGGTCTGCGTCTTACCCGGCTTACTAGAAGTACGTGCCAGTGCTTTGCGACTTAACAAGGTGTTGATCAATGAAGATTTACCCACATTCGAACGCCCAGACAGGACGATTTCCGACAAGCCATCTTGAGGATATTGTTTTGGGTCAACGGCACTGATCAATAAGGTTATATCATTAAATTGCATAATTCACTCCAATACTTTTACTAAAAAAACTGGCACAGAACATATTCTGCCACCAGCTCTTTTAAAAACATCAACATAACTTTAACTTTTTAAGAAGCCTTTTTACCGTCAACCAAAACAAGTTCAGGCTCGGCATGGTCTTCAACCGCAGCCTTCGTTACAATTGCTTTAGCAACATCATCACGACTAGGCAAATCAAACATCATATCCATCATAACTTCTTCAATAATTGAACGAAGACCACGTGCACCAGTGTCACGTTCAATGGCTTCATGAGCAATAGCATGTAAAGCATCATTTGTAAACTCTAGCTGCACATCATCCAGAGACAATAACTTTTGGTATTGTTTAACAAGTGCATTCTTGGGTTCAGTTAAAATGCGAACTAAATCATCCTCAGTTAATTTCTCTAAAGCTGCAATAATTGGAATACGTCCAATAAATTCAGGAATGATACCAAACTTCATCAAATCTTCAGGAATAATTTGCTGCATCAAACTTTCATTTTCGTCAAGTTGTTGATTTGTATTCGTCCCAAAACCAATCGTTTTTTCACCCAGGCGATTTTTAACGATTTGTTCAATTCCATCAAAAGCACCACCAACAATAAACAAGATATTGGTTGTATCAATTTGAATAAACTCTTGCTGTGGATGCTTACGACCGCCCTGAGGTGGCACATTAGCTGTAGTACCTTCAAGTATTTTTAATAGAGCTTGCTGTACCCCTTCACCAGAAACATCACGTGTAATGGACACATTTTCACTCTTCTTAGCAATTTTATCGATTTCATCGATATAAATGATCCCACGTTGGGCACGATCAACATCGTAATCCGCATTTTGCAGCAACTTGAGTAAAATGTTTTCCACATCTTCACCAACATACCCAGCTTCGGTCAACGTTGTTGCGTCTGCAATAGCAAAAGGCACATTCAAAATACGCGCAAGTGATTGAGCTAGAAACGTTTTACCTGAACCAGTTGAACCAATCAAAGCAATGTTACTTTTTTGCAGTTCGGTATCATCTTCTTTAGCCACCGACATTTGATTGACCCGTTTGTAATGGTTATAAACGGCAACTGAAAGGGCCTTTTTTGCATCATCTTGACCAATAACGTATTGGTTCAAAACATCTAAGATTTGTTGTGGTTTTGGCACATCTACAAGATCATGATAAGCTTCTTCTTTAAATTCTTCATCAATAATTTCTTTGCATAAATCGATACATTCATTACAAATATATACACCGGGGCCGGCAACGATTTTCTTGACCTGATCCTGGGTTTTGCCGCAGAACGAACACTTGACAGGTCCAGAGGTTTCCATATTGTCAAACATTGAATTAATCAACCCTTCCATTACCCATAATCCTGCGGGTAATTCATAACTAATACTACATGAACGATAGCATAGAAACAACAGTTCGTAAAGTAATGCGCTTAAAAAAGAGGTAAACAGTAATTGAGTTCACCGTTTACCTCCCTTTTAAATGCTTATGCTTTAAGCTTCTTTAGCTGAATCAGCTACGATATCAATTGCCTTTTTAACAGCAATATCGTGGCTTAACATATCATTCGTTAATGTTTGTCGAACTGTTTTTTCGTCCATATTATATTCTGAAGCTAAGTTTTTAATTTCATCATTGATCTCATCTTCAGATGGTTTAATGTCTTCAGCTTTTACAATAGCTTCCAACACTAAATTTGTACGAACACGTTCATCAGCATCTTTTTCAAATTGCTTGTGTAAGTCGTCTTCCGATGTTCCAGTTAATTGATAGTACATTTGTGGTGAAATACCTTGACGTTGCATATTTCCAAGGTATTGGTTCATTTGGTTATGCACTTCTTCATGAACCATAGCTTCTGGTAATTCTTCGATAGTTGCATTCTTAACCGCTTCAGAAATGGCAGCATCTTGAATTGCTTCATCCGCAGCTGTGTTCTTCTTTTCAACTAAATCAGCTTTGATTTTCTTTTTAAGTTCATCCAAAGAATCAACATCTTCATCAACATCTTTAGCAAACTCATCATCTAGTTTTGGCAACTCTTTTGTTTTAACTTCATGGATCTTAGTTTCAAAAGTAGCTTCTTTACCAGCCAAATCTTTAGCTTGATAATCTTCAGGGAAAGTTACTTTAACTTCAACGTCGTCCCCAGCTTTATGACCAATCAATTGATCCTCAAACCCAGGAATGAAAGAATTTGAACCTAACTCTAAAGAGTAGTTTTCTGCGGAACCACCATCAAAAGGCTTGCCGTCGATGCTACCTTTATAGTCAATGACGACTGTGTCACCTTTCTCACTAGCACCATCTTCTTTAAGCACCAATTCAGCTTGATCTTCACGGCGTTTTTCAAGCTCGGCGTCAACATCAGCATCAGTTACATCTCGTTCTTGCTTAGGTACTGTTAAACCTTTATAGTCACCTAATTTGACTTCTGGTTTAACGGTTACCTTAGCTTTGATGACCCAAGGTTCGTTGGGTTCCATCTTTTCAACATTAATTTCAGGTTGATCAACTGGTTCGATAGCCGCTTCCTTGACAGCATTATCGTAAGCATCAGGTAAAACAATATTCAAAGCATCTTCATACAATGCAGCTTCACCATACATACGGTTAAATACTTGGCGCGGCACTTTGCCCTTACGGAACCCTGGCACATTTAAAGTCTTGCGCACACGTTTAAAAGCTTGATCTAAACCATCATTAATTTTATTGACATCAATTTCAAAGGTTAATTCACCATCATTGGTGCCTTTTTTTTCCCATTTTGCAGACATACGTTTCCCTCCGGATCATAACTTAAATACTTATTGCTTTTTTGCATACTAATTTATACTAACTTATGTGTTGCTAAAAGTAAATGATTTGGCAGAATTAATTAAGTGAATCCATAAAAAAAGACTTGGTTTCCCAAGCCCTTTTTTTAAAGCATCTTATTATTAGTCTAAGATTTCATTAACCATGCCGGCACCGACAGTACGGCCACCTTCACGGACAGTGAACTTAGTACCTTTTTCAATAGCAACAGGTGCAATCAAATCAACTTCAAAAGTAACATTATCACCAGGCATAACCATTTCTACACCTTCTGGTAACTCAATGACACCAGTTACGTCAGTTGTATGGAAATAGAATTGTGGGCGATAGTTTGAGAAGAATGGTGTATGACGGCCGCCTTCTTCTTTAGTTAAGATATAAACTTCACCTTTGAATTTGTTATGAGTTTGAATTGAACCTGGTTTAGCTAAAACTTGGCCACGTTCTACTTGTTCACGGTTAATACCACGTAGAAGTACACCAACGTTATCGCCGGCTTCACCAAAGTCAAGTGTCTTACGGAACATTTCAAGACCTGTAACAGTTGATTTCAAGATTTCTGGTTTCAAACCAATGATTTCAACTTCGTCACCGATTTTAACTTCACCACGATCGATACGGCCAGAAGCAACAGTACCACGACCAGTGATCGTAAATACGTCTTCAATAGGCATCAAGAATGGTTTGTCGTTATCACGTTCTGGAGTTGGAATATAGTCATCAATAACATCCATTAAATGCAAGATAACTTCTTCTTGTTCCTTATCGCCCTCAAGAGCTTTTAAAGCAGAACCGCGAATAACTGGAATATCATCACCAGGGTAATCGTATTCTGAAAGTAATTCACGAACTTCCATTTCAACTAAGTCGATCAATTCGTCATCGTCAACCAAGTCAGTCTTGTTTAAGAAGACAACGATGTATTCAACACCAACCTGACGTGCTAACAAGATATGTTCACGTGTTTGTGGCATAGGACCATCAGTAGCAGCAACAACTAAAATAGCACCGTCCATTTGAGCGGCACCAGTGATCATGTTTTTAACGTAATCCGCATGTCCTGGAGCGTCAATATGAGCATAATGACGTTTTTCAGTTTCGTATTCAACGTGGGCAGTGTTGATTGTAATACCACGTTCTTTTTCTTCTGGAGCTGCATCGATATCAGCATAGTCTTCAGCTTTCGCTAAACCTTTAGAAGCTAAAACCTTAGTGATAGCAGCAGTTAAAGTAGTTTTCCCATGGTCAACGTGGCCGATAGTACCAATGTTAACATGGGGTTTTGTTCTTTCATAATGTTCTTTTTCAGCCATTAAAAGAAACCTCCTGTATTTTTGACAAGAAAATGTTGGCACTCAGGCTACTTCATGCCAAAAATTCTCTAAGTTTAATTGTACTACTTTTAAGGGAGAAACTAAACATTTTCCTCTTAAAAATATCCTCTTTGCATTATACGTGCTTCCCTTTGATTTGTAAACATTCAAATCAAAAAAATTCACATATTTAATTCTGCAATATATGCTTCGATCTTATCCTGCCATCGCCGCACTTGCAAGTGTACCTTATCGCCTGTATCAGCGGTTTGTCCCTCATACTTAAGCAATAATTCATCTAGCCAAACAGCAGGCGCTTGCACGACTTCATCTGCAAATGGATACAAAAGTATAAATTGTAGATCTAACTCTTGTTGTATCTGTAACAAAATAATGGGATCATCTAGCGCCATATTCGTTAATTGTGTCCAGACGGTTTGATAACTTATGACCCGAAAATCACTTGGTAAAGTCGCCAAATCAACTGTTTTCACTTGTCCAAACCAGTTAAATGCCAGTTTTTGTTTAACAGCCAAAGGTGCAATGTAACTCAAAAGCTCGCTTTTATAAAGTGGATTAATCCAATCATTTTGCAGTACAACTGTTAATGCCTGCAAATAAACCGCTAGTGGTAATCGCTTGATTTCAGCAATAATATGCAGTTGTTCTGCTGGAGTTGCATTGACTAATGCATAGACCTGCCGCAGCTTTGCCTGCATCTGGACTTCATGACGCATCATTTTTTGTTCCTGCATTTGAATATAAGCCGTCAAAACATTAATCAGTTTAGCCGTCCGAAGATTTTTTAAATCACGGCGCGCCAAGATAAAGTCTCGATGTTTTACTAATAGTTGTAAATAATAGAATGTGCATTCTGAACCATGCTGCAAATATTCTTCAGAATATTCCTTCGTTAAAGCTAATGCTTCACCAAATTCGCCCATTTTGCTTAACAAAATTGAAAGTAAGTAATTCAATGAAAATGTTGGCCGCAATTCATAAGCTTGATAATAACATTCATACGCCCGATGCCACTTTGATTCATCAAAAAAATGGTTGCCTTGATCAATTAAAGTTTCAAAGTTCTTAGGAAACTTAATGACATTATCCTTTGGCATTGAATGCGCCCCTCACATAAAAGTCGTCAGTATCACTGATTTGAAGCTCGTTTTGCACGACTATGATTCTGTGAACGAATTTTATTTTGGTTGACCTCCATAATGACTGGCAAAATTACTGGATGCCGATGTGTCTGTTCGTACAAGAATTTACCGAGATCTTCTCGTACATCTTGTTTTAAGGTACTCCAATCGAATTCTTTATTATCTAAATTATTCTGGATTGTTTGGCTCACAATTTCAATACTCTCAGCCATTAAATCTCGATTTGCTTTAATATAAACAAACCCACGTGTAATCACCTTAGGCTTGGCTACAATCTTTTTATTTTTACGATCAATCGTTACTACTGCCACAAAGATCCCATCTTCTGAAAGGACTTTGCGGTCACGCAAAACAATATTGCCAATATCGCCAACACCACTACCATCGATCATAACATTGCCGGCATCAACCGATTGCCCTAGATTAATCCCCGCTTCTGTCAATGAGAGAACATCCCCATTTTGGGCTAAAAAGATATTTTTATAAGGTAACCCAGTTTCATGAGCAATTTCGGCATGAGCATCCATTAGGCGGTATTCACCTTGAACTGGTAGTAAATTTTTTGGATGCAACAAATTGATCATCAATTGTAGATCATTCTTATTTGCATGTCCTGAGGCATGTAAATCGTCAGAAATAGCCTTTACTTCACCACCAGCACGATAAATCATATCTTTTGTGCGGGCAACATTCGTTTCCATAGCATAGGAAGGTGTTGTCGTAATAAATACTAGATCTCCTTCGTGGATACGGACATTTCGATTACGTTTCTGAGCCATTTTTTGTAGCGCTTTGAGTGGTTCACCCATGCGCCCAGTTTCTAGAATGACGAGCTGGCTATCTTCGTACTTTTTCATATCTTTGATCGGCACTAAAATATCTTTAGCTGGAAACTCTAAATAGTGTAATCGCATAGCCGTCCGAACGATCCGTTCCAGATCACGACCAGTTAAGACCACCTTACGTCCGGTTTTATAAGCAGCATTAATTACCTGCTGAATGCGAACGATATTTGAAGCTACGGAAGCCACAATAATTCGACCGTCATGAAAATTAAAAGTTTCTTCCACATAACGAGAAATTTCCAATTCACTGACACTTGGTCCCATTGACTCAGCACTTGCAGAATCACTTAACAGCAAAGCAACCTCCTGCTTGCCAATTTCTGATAAGCGCGCAAAATCTGTTTGATACATAGGCATTGCCGATTGGTCAAATTTAAAATCACCAGTATAGACGATTTGACCCAAGCTCGTTTTAATAACTATCCCAAAAGAACCTGGAATTGAGTGAGTAGTTTTAAAGAAAGATACAGTTGCTTGTTCAAAGTCGATTGCCGTTTTCTCATTGACAACATGAAAATCATTAAATTTCTTTGTTAACGGGTCGCGTTCTGTATTGATTTTTGCTAACTCAACAGTCAACTTGGACCCAAAAACAGGAATATCACGATCTTTTAAGAAATAAGGTAACGCGCCAATCGCATCTGCATGTCCATGTGTTAAAAAGATACCAACAACCTTATCGATATTCTCTTCTAAGTAACTAAAATCAGGTATGACCACATCAATTCCTAAAAGTTCATTTTCAGGATATTTCAGGCCACAATCAAGCACAAAAATCTCATTATCAATTTCAACGGCGTACATATTTTTACCATTTTCACGCAATCCGCCAAAAGGGATAACTTTAATTGTTTGACTCATCTCTTCACCTCTTTAATCATATTAATTATCTAAAATTTGTTTAATTGTTTCAAACTCCGCTGCACTAGGCATCACCAAGGGTAGCCGCACACCGCCCACTGGTAACTGATTCACATTTAACATAGCTTTAGTGGCACTTGGCGAAGGCGTCGAAAAAAGTGCCTTTATTTTGGGATCCAAACTAATTTGAATTTTGGCAGCATCTTGGACTTTTCCTAAGGCAATTAGGCGATACATGCGTGCGATTGCTTCACCATATAAATGACTTGCTACTGAAACCACGCCTTGCGCACCCATAGCTTTAGCTGCAAAGGCAAAATTATCTTCACCGCTATACACAGCAAAATCAGTATCACTTGTCCCATTGACTAAAGCACCTAAATTAGTGATACCCGTACAATCTTTAACACCGATAACATGTTCAAAGGTTGCTAATTTCAAAATTGTCGCCACAGCCATAGTGACACCAGTTCGACTTGGAATATTATAAATCAAAAATGGCAGTTTACCTTGTGTCGCAACAGCGGCAAAATGGGCATATAGTCCCGCTTGATTTGGCCGATTATAGTAAGGTACCACAACTAGAGCCGCATCAATACCCTTAATTTCCGCGACTTCATTCATAAATGTAATTGTTTCTTGGGTATTGTTACTGCCTACATTAGCAATGACTGGAACACGGCCTTGGTTGATTGCTACCGTTGCTTGATACAAGCTTAATTTTTCATCATGAGACAGTGTTGGCCCTTCACCCGTCGTTGCGCCAATCAATAACGCTTCTGTTCCCGTTGCCAACAAATGCTCGATTAACGCCCGTAACCGTTCTTGGTCAATGTGTTCATTGCGGTCATCAAACGGTGTGACCATTGCAGTGATAACTGATACATCATCTAACAGCAAATTCATAACCCCCACTAATCTTGGACATGTAATAGATTCATTTCATGCAAGGTCTCGGCAATTTCAAGCGAATTCCAGGCAGCACCCTTTAACAGATTATCTGAAACCACATACATATGGAATGACCCTTGGTTATCCATGTCCCGACGAATACGCCCGACAAAAGTGTCTTTTTTGCCCTCGGCATTAATTGGCTGCGGATAAACTTGGTGTTTCGGGTCATCTTCCACAACGACACCAGGGGCGGTCTTCAAAACAGCTCGGATATCATCAGGTGTTGCTGAACGATCCGTTGTTGTAAAATAAACAGTTTCCGAATGACTGACGACAATAGGCACACGCACACAAGTAGCTGTTACTTTCAAATCATTGTCTTCCATGATTTTACGTGTCTCATTGATCATTTTCCACTCTTCATGAGTATAGTCTTCATCTTCAAACACATCGATTTGAGCTAACGTATTGAAAGCAATCTGGTAATGCTTTTCATCGCCGCTAACTGGTAGTATTTTAGGTTCAACCGGTTCATGGTTTAACACTTGTTGGGCCTCAGTCATCAATTCATTAATAGCACTTTGACCAGCTCCAGATACGGCTTGATAGGTAGAGCAAATCACTTGATCTAACCCAAATTTCTGCCGAACAGGTTCCAGAGCAACGACCATTTGAATGGTCGAACAATTTGGATTAGCAATGATGCCATGATGGCGTTTCAAAGCTTGTGGGTTGACTTCAGGTACAACTAAAGGTACCTCGGGGTCCATTCGAAAGTGACTTGTATTATCAACCACAACAGCACCATGTTTGACAGCTTCTGGTGCAAACTTCGCTGAAACAGAACCACCAGCTGAGAATAATGCTAAATCAACACCTTCAAATGAATCAGGTGTTGTCTCTTCTACTGTAAGCATCTGGTCTTTAAACTTGAGTTGCTTGCCTGCAGAACGTTTAGACGCCAATAGTTTCACTGAATTGATTGGTAATTTTGTTTCGTATTCCAACAATTGAATAAACCGTGATCCTACAGCACCAGTTGCGCCGACAATAGCTACATTATAACCAGACATATTTAAAACCTCTCTCAAAATAAATTAGATTCTTTTAATGTTTTTAAGTCTACCACGAATCAATAAAAAAATACACAGCCGCTAGTTTGCTTAAATCCTTGCTTTTGCAAACGAAAATCATTAAAAATATCTTAATCATTTGATTGACATGCATCAAAATGAAAACCAATATAACCGTACTGATAATTAAAACTCGAAATGTGCTTGAATGAATCACTTTATCAATAATTAGATAGATATTGCCTGCTTAACCAACTCTAGTAGTGCTAATTGCGCTTGCCTAGCCTGCATGATAACTTTGGTTAATTCAGGTTGAGCCATAACTATTGGCTGACCTATCATTTGGAAAGCTGTTAGTGCTTGTTTTGTTCCGGCAATTTCTAAGCGGCTCTCACTAAAACGCTGTTCCAAGTTACTTATATCCGTCAGCACAACTATTTTCCCTTGGTGCTGGACAAGTCCCATTGTGACACTAACAACAGCTGAATCAACCAAGGCTCCTGTAGCTAATAGGGCTAACATCGCAGCATTCGTACTGGCGGAGAGGATACTGCCATCTCGATCTAGAATTTCTAAATCCAAGTTCAACCGCTGCAAGTGATCCGCTTGAGGCAGCCATACCTGAGTTAGCGCATTTCGAATGTACTGATGATCTAACCAATCTATTTGCTGTGTAACTTGAAAGTCATCATTGCTTTCTCCCCTAATAGGTAAGAAATGTGTATTGATTTGTATCGCTGCTTTTACGTCATTTGACTTTATCTTTGCAGACCGTAAAGCTGCTAAAATTTGAGTTTTACCCTGCTGCAACAAACTAGAACCAGTGGCTGTTGATAACATGTTTAATTGCACTGATAACGGCCGTAACGCATCTAGTGCACGCCCAGCAACTCGAATATTTTTATCTAATAATAATTGACGCGTCATTGCTTGTTCTAACTCAGCAAGATATTTTAAAACCAACGCTTGCGTATTGGTTTCCACCCTCATACTCGTTTTAAAATAATTCAATGCTGATGTTTTGATTGTTTTAATTTTTGCAGCTCGTGTTGCTGAATTTGTGGTTGTTAGTGTGGCCAGCATCTGTTTACGATACAACTTAAAAATTTCTGATTTTAAAGTGTCCGCAATGGCCGTTTTTTTAAACTCTAATTTAGACTTCCCAATAGTCGCAATAATTTTAGCTTGAAATTTATTGATCCTTCTAATTTCGTCTAAAGCAAACATCAAACCTTGGCTGAGTGTCTTTTCAGACATTGATTTACCAGTTGCATTCACAAAACTTAATCCTTGATCTGTACCAGCCACTAAAGCATACATTTCAGCTTGTTGCCGCTGAATCGATGTTGGATTTAAAATGACCGTATTGTCGTCTAGCTGAGCAACTGCAACACTCGCGATTGGTCCTAAAAATGGTATGTCAGAGATACCTAATGCTAAGGCACTACCCAGTAGCGCCGCTAAAAATGGTGCACAGTCAGCATCATAACTCAAAACTGTATTTGTAATTTGTATATCTTGATTAGCTTTTTTTGGTAAAAGCGGCTCTAAAATTTGTTTGATTCTATGTGCCGCTAGTTTTGGTTGTATTTCATTAACCGCTGCATCAACGCCGAGCTCCGGAGTTACAAGTGAACTTAATCGATATTGAACTTCTAAAGATAAGGCTTCACCTTGCCCCGTTTCCTCACCGTTAATAACTGTACTTAGAACAACCGTGTCGCCATAGCGGATCAAAACACTCCCATCTGTTTGTGTTGCCAATCCGCCAATTTCAATTGTAACTGGCATCTGATCAAATCGCATTTTAAAAACATGTTTGCTCACAATTCGCCAGCCCCCATTTCTATATTAAAAAAACAGCGAGATCAATTTCTGATCCCACTGTTCTAGAATTAACGACGTAAGCCTAAGCTCTTGATCAATTCACGATAACGTACAATGTCCTTGTTTCTCAAGTATGCTTGTAAGTTGCGACGATGACCAATTTTCTTAGTTAAACCAACATATGAATGGTGGTCCTTCTTGTGTAAACGCATATGCTCTGTCAAAGCATTGATCTCAGCAGTCAATACTGCAATTTGTACCTCTGCAGAACCAGTGTCGCCTTCATGACGCGCATATTTCTTGATGATCTCATTTTTTTGTTCTTGTGTAATTGCCAAATCTATCACCCTCTCAAACGTTATTCGCGGTTATCTTGGTAAAACGTTGGTGATTCGTCAAACTAAGATACCGTAGCAATAAACACATCTACTATAATAATCAAAATTTCTTCAAAACACAAGTTTTATTCATATCAAGTAAAAATACTTTACAAGTTTGTTATTGCATTAAAACTAACAATTCTGTATAATAACTTCGTTACGTATTAATGAGTATTCGTAAATAATCTTACTCGGAGGTGTCAATATGCCACAAATCAAATCTGCTATTAAACGCGTTGAAACAAACCACAAAGCAAACTTAAGAAATACAGCACAAAAAAGTGCGATGCGTACAGCTATCAAAAAATATGAAGCTGCTGCAGCTAATAATGGTGAAGATCGCGATGCTTTGTTCACAAAAGCTGTTAGTGCCGTTGACAAAGCTGCATCTAAGGGCTTGATTCACGCTAATAAAGCTGCTAATACAAAATCACGTCTTGCAAAATTAGCAAAATAATTGATAAGATTGACTCGCAATCGTCGAGTCTTTTTTATTTAAAAAAATAAGGGCCATTTGTCATTGACTAATGTATGTAAATCACTAGTTAATGACAAATGGCCCTTTTCAATTATTGCTTAACTGGATCTGCAAATTTTAACATAAATAATTCGAATAGCAATTGCTTATCTATTTGTGCAGATTTCATCTTATAATCATTCTCTTCCAAGCCTAGAAAAGCCCGCTTTAAATCTTTCATGGAAAAATGGCGCGCTGTTTGCAATGCAAGTTTAATGCGATAAGGGTGAACTTTCAAAACTTGGGTTAAATCTCCTTGCGTTAAGCCCTTCTTTGTTAAGATCTTGACTTGCATTAATAATCGAAACTGCGTTAACAAAATACTATTAATTTTAATTGGTTCTTCTTTATTCAATAATAAGTCGTGATAAAGTTCCAATGCTTGTGTGACATTTTTATGCAACACGTAATCTACCAAATCAAAAATATTATTTTCCAATGTTGGTGCAACAAGATCTTCAACCATCGGTAGCGTGATCTGTTTATCGCTTGCCGTGATAAACAACTTCTCTAAATTATCAATAATATTAGAAAAATCACCGTCTGAACGCTGTAATAGCAGTGTTCTTGCTTCTGCATTAATTTGAAAACCATGTTGGCTGAGATAATTATCCAGAGTGCTTTCGACTTGTCGTGCCTCGATCTTTTGAACATCAACGACCTGTGCATGTTTCATTAATAACTTAGCAATCTTCTTACGGCCGTCTAGTTTATGTGTATGTGCAAAAATGACGAGTATTGTTGATGGTGTTGGTTTTTTCAAGTAACGTTCTAAAATAGATACATCCTGCTCGACCGTTGCCTTAATATTTTCAGACATTGCAAAGAAAGGCCGCGTTAAAAATACAAGTCGATGGTCACCAAAGAAAGGCACTGATGAGGCATCGTCGATTGCACTACCTAAAGAATCATTTGTAAGATCATATTGAGCAAAATTCATTGAACGCTCTTCGGGGCGTAACACACCATGAAAAGCAGACACTACTTGATTGATCAAGTGGTCTTCAGTCCCCAGAACTAAATAAAGCGAGCCAGCTTGGTGCTGTTTTATCTGTTTATTTAAGGCATCGACTTTTATCATTGTACTTGCCAAATTGATTAGAAACCTCCATTTAAAATAAATATTGAATGCGATTAAGGTTTTACGCCAAATACCCGGACATGATAATTACCGTTCAAAGAATACCTAAAGGTTATCATACCAGATGTTTGCGTGTTTAGATATGGCACGCGTAGCTTTGTCAGAGTTTGCAACGTTTCTTGATCCGGATGACCATACCGATTATGCCGGCCTGAAGAAATTAAAGCAAATTGTGGCTGCAGTTGTTGAATAAAATCTGGGTTTGACGACGTTTTACTACCATGATGCGCAATTTTAAGAAAATCTACTTTCAATGATGGATAGTGCGTGATTATGCCCTTTTCCCCTGCTTGATCGACATCTCCAGTAAAAAGCCAACGCTTATGTCCAAGCTCAGTATATAGCACTAATGAATCTTCATTAGCGCCCATTCCGGGCTGAAACGGATGAACAGCTGAAAACCTCATACCAGCCAGATTCAATTGATCACCCGCTAAAACCGGAAAGTAATGCGGCTTGATCATTGGATCAACTAGTTTCTGATAAAAATGTGGATTTTGCGTCAGTCCCTGTGCAAAAACAACACGTACCACTGGAATTGATTGTAATAACGTTTGTAAATCGCCGAGATGATCAGCATCTTGATGTGTTAAAACAATGGCATCCAAATGACTGATCCCTTGTTGTTTTAAAAAAGGTAATGTGATTTTTGTAACACCATCTTGTTGAATTTTCTTTTGCCAGGATTGCAGTGGTAACTTCAGTTTACCTCCTGTGTCAATTAAAACGGTCTGTCGATGAAATGGTGTGGTAATTAGAATAGAATCGCCTTGACCAATATCAATTAAAGTTATCTGCCCCATTAGAGGAAAGTGGATCATGATAAAAGAAACGACTAATAAAGTACCATAAACAACACTACCCTTCAAACGATTTCTTTGCTGAGTTTGATTTAAAATCCAAAATGCTGTCATGACTAATCCAGTGACAATGATAAGCGACGGCTGCCCAAAAATCACATTTAAAGTTCGTGTTTGTGCTACAAAATGTAGACACTGGTCCAACGCTGTCAGCCCACCATTAACAAAGCTATGTATATGCCACATATCAAACGGCAAAAACGCCACGCCAATGATAATTGGCAAAATAATAACCTCAAAAAGTGGGATCATTATCAAATTTAATATCAATGTTCCCAGATGCCAACTATAACTAAAATATAATAAAAGGGGTAAGCTGGCCAACATTAAATTTAGTTGTCTGCCAATTGCGGAATGCCAACGATTTAAAATCAACGCTAATGACATGCCAAAACTTAATTGGCCGCCTAAATTAAATAATAAGTAGGGGTCAAGCAGCAATAAGACGATCATAATAACGCTAATTTTATCCAACTTTCCCCAATGCCATTTGACTTGATGCAAGCAAATATTTAATACAGTCAAAAAGACAGCACGTCGAATGCCCACCCCTGCGCCAACGAATAAACAATAAAGGGGTAATAAAATTAAAAGCCAACGCTCAACCAATTCTCTTGTAAATCTTAATCGAGTTGCGAAAAAATAAATGCCATTGATCAAGACAAAAACATGTAGTCCCGATAAACTAAACAGATGAATAATGCCTAGCTGACTCATGTCTTGTTTAAACGTCAGATCGCCATCAAATTTGCCAATAATCAAACCGGTCAAGTAAACATTGAGGGGTTTTGGAAAACGCATAAAATGCAAGTAAAGCTGTTGGCGCCAACTTAAAAGTTGATCAATCCAATGATGATCATCATAGACACAGCTTTGAATTTGCGACACATTGATTGCATATTGAATACGGTGGGCTTGCCATTGATAATTACGATTATCGAATTGACCGCGGTTAGTTGCGGCCATAATAGGCGTTACCTCACCGGTAATTTGTAAATTTAAATTATGATAGTTATTTTGAAAATATAATTTTTCCTGAGGTGACTGTAACCGATAATACACTAAAAATGACTTTGACTTACTATTGATTTCAGTCGCAATACCGCTCAACTGATCGCCATTGACCTTGATTGAATCAGCCTGAATATGAATATTTATTGGCGCTGGTATAGTCGTGATTCTAGGTGGCCGCACGCGAAAAGCCAGCGTTCCCACGACCACAATAATGCTGATCATTAAAAAAAATACGACCTTATCGGCTAGGCTAGCTACGCGTATGCATAAATAACTTAATAGTAATGCGGGTAGCCACCAACGTTGACCATTCACCAACCAAGCAGTTAAGATGGCTGCCAAGCCAATAAAAATCAGGCGATCTTCCAGCCGGTTTACCAACCACTTTGCTTGTCTCTGAATAATCATCTAAACGGTCAATTTATCACTTAATTTTTGTACGGTTTTATCCCCAAATCCATTGACCTTTTTTAAATCGGTCACACTTGAAAATTGACCTTGGTTGGTCCGAAAATCAATTATTTTCTCGGCTTTCTTCTCACCAACACCATCAATTTGCTGCAGCTCTTCTTTAGTTGCTGTATTCAAATTGATTTTAGCTCCAGTAGTAGAACTACTGGGTGCATTGGCTGTATTACTTGCTCCCGCAACTCTTGGTTCTCCTTTTTGAGGAACATAAACCATGCCTTGATCTTGCACTTTTTGCGCCAAATTGATTTGCGTCTGATCCGCTTCTGGTCGAAATCCCCCAGCACGTTGAATTAAATCATTGATGCGATCTTCACTTTTTAAGTGATAAAGGCCTGGATGGACAACTGCACCTTTAATGTCAACGACAACGGTTTGGTTTTTGGCGGCGTGATCACTAGACTTACCAGACGATATCGCACCCTTTTGGTTTGAAGCTGGGCCAGCTTTAGGAAAAGTCGCCTCGGCGGTAGCGACATCATGTGTCACATCAGATTTTGGCTGACTCAGATACCAAAACCCACCACCTGCTAGAAAAACACCGACAATTAACACCCAATAATAACGTTTAATCCACTCCATTAAAAAAACCTCACTTTCTGCTACTAATACGTACGCAGAAATCTGAGGTTATTATTTTTCTAGGTAATGAATTGCGTCATTTAAATTTCGCACAGGTATGATTTTCATTTTTGTGTGAATTTTCTGAGCCGCTTTTTTAGCAATCATATAATTGTTTTGGTAATGCGGCATGGCATGACGTTCTTTTTTAGTTAATTGATCATCAGGAGCAAAAAAGACCGTTGCTCCCATTTTTGACGCAGCAACAACTTTTTTATCAATCCCGCCAATTGGCCCGACTTGCCCATCCGTTGAAATTGTGCCGGTTCCAGCAATCGTTCGACCGCGCAATAAATGCTGCTGACTGAGCTGATCATAAATTTGCAACGTAAACATTAATCCAGCAGATGGCCCACCAATGGCACCAGCATCTACACGAATTGATCTTTTAGTTTTGATCTGCGTATGATCTGTTAGCGTGATGCCTAATCCAGGGCGCTTGGTATCGGGTAATCGAATCAGTCGGCCAATCGCATGGTGCGTTTTTTTATTTCGAGTATAGGTTAAAGAGACTTTCTGGCCCAACTTTAAATGGCGCACATACTTTTGGAAATTAGCCGTATTCGTAAATTTCTGCCCATTGACCTGAGAAACAGTATCGCCTAATTGCAACTTATGCTGAAAACTCGATTGCTGAAGCACATCTAGAACGTAGACACCAATGAAATGCCATTGATACGGGACTTTTGCACGTTTTGCTGCCTGTGCGATAGCGGTATTTTCAGAGTTTTCAATGTAATATTGTTGCAAGCGATCATAAGCCGCGCTAGACGCACTACCCATTAATTCTTGTTTACTATAGATATCTGTGAACGATCGAAAATGCCCAATCAGTAACTGTATTGGTGTGGCTTGTTGGATTTGGACTGTGGTTAACAAAAACTTTCCTTTAGTTTTAGCATGCTGATGATCGACTTTAACAAATTGACTGACATCTTCTGCCGATCCTGGAGATTCCAAGTAATAATTTGTCGGCCACAAAAAAACAACCGCTAGACCAACCAAACCAATGACTATTAAAAGTCGTCGGAACCAGAGCCAACGTGACTTAGTTGCCATAGTGAACTTCCTGCAGCTTCTGTTTCAGAGCAATTTCAACGTTTTTAGGCACCAAACCAGTCACGCGGCCATTAAAAGCCGCGACCTCTTTGATCATACTAGAAGAAATAAAGTTGTACTCTTGGTCAGCCATGAAAAAAACCGTTTCGATACTTGCATCTTGAACTTTATTCATTTGAGCAATCCCAGCTTCATATTCAAAGTCATTACCATTGCGCAATCCTCGAATCAGCGTCGTTGCCCCTAGTTCTCGAGCCAATGTTACCGTTAGTTTTCTGGGAGCCGCAATGACCGTTACCGATTCTAATGCAGTCACAGCATCTTTGATCAGCGCAACTTTTTCTTCTGTAGAAAACAAAGCACTTTTACCAGTATTGGTGGCAACAGCAATATAGACTTTATCAAAAAAAGTCAAAGCCTTTTTAACCGTGGCTAAATGGCCGTTCGTAAAGGGATCAAAACTACCTGGGAAAAGCCCAATTTTTTCAGTCATAGCTTACCTCGCAAATTAACTCGTATACTTAAAGATACTCACTTCTGTAATACCATATTGATGTTGTCCAATCAGTGAAAAACCGGTAATTTCGGGATATAGGACCGTAACATCAGTTTCAGCAACAATCAAAGCACCGGGATGTAACAACACTTGCTCATGAAATTGACCCAATAATTTCACGATTTGCTGTTCACGATAAGGTGGATCTAACAAGACTAAATCAAATTTGATTTGGTCTTCAGAAAACTTTACAAGTGCTCTATTAGCAGGTGATTTGATAATATCAAACTTCTCTGGTGCCTTGGTAACTGAAACATTTGCTTCAATTGTTTTGATTGCCGCATACTGCCGATCCACCAAATACGCTTTAGCAATACCCCGTGATACAGCTTCAATTCCTAAGCCACCTGTCCCTGCATACAAATCCAATGCAGTTCCACCTTCAAAATAGGGGCCAATAATATTGAAGATTGCTTCTTTAACTTTGTCGGTCGTGGGTCGCGTTTTACGACCAGGTACTGGCTTTAATCGGCGCCCACTATACTCACCGGCTACGATGCGCATCGTCGTTGCTCCTTTTTTTATATTTACGGTAATTTTCAACATCTGGAATAGCTTGCTCTGATTGTTCAGCAAGCTGATCTAATCGCTCGCCAAACTCAGTATTCAATTCACCGCGATGTGAAAGTTCTACTTTTCGTACAAAATTCAATTTTTCAATCATTGTCTTGACCGCATCTGCTTGAATTTGATCTACGTAAAGAACAACGTATTTCATACGCTTTGAGGTGTAATAAATCATACCATAACGGCGCAGCTGTTTGACATGATGTAAATTATACAACCAAACAATAACACCAACGCGCGGTTTAATTTGAAACATGTGCTTCACCTTTCTAACTTGTTGTGCGGTCGCCGTTTAGTCTCAAAAAAGGGATTTTGAGTCGCTACTTTGATATCTTTAGAAACACTATTTGCCATGACAACAGCAATCGTATCAATGACTGTTTCTAATTCACGCTGGGCCAATTTGTAAGCAGCCACTTGTTGATTTAGATCCATCGCACGCTTAGCGGCTAAAGTTGTTTGTTTTAATGTCATTACTTCAGGACGATAAGCGCCATAAGGTTCTACCTGACTTAAACGTTGCTGTAGGCTATGAAACTTATCAATGAGCACCTGTGCTTGTAAATCATGTTGTAACGCTGCAAGCTTTTGCTGGTAGTGCGTTACATATTTGGATTGAGCTAATTTTTCTACTAAATGATCAATACTGTCTTCTACAGCAGCCATATGTTCATCATAAATCAACCCGATCATCCCTTGATAGTCCTATTTTTTAGCCTCTTGTGGCGTCATTTCCATCAATAAATCATTCGTATCTACACGCTGTCCTGGTTTAACATAAATATGCTGAACCAAGCCATTATATGGTGCAGGGATCGAGGTTTCCATTTTCATTGCTTCAGTAACTAATAATGGTTCCCCTTTCTTCACAAACTGTCCCTTCTTAACTAGAACTTTGGCAATTGTCCCAGTCATCATAGCACCAATCTGATCATTATTCGTCGGTTCAACTTTTTGGTTGCCGACAACACCGTGACTGACAGACTTATCTTGAACACTGATCTGCAACCTCTGCCCATTCAAAGTAAAGTAAATGGTCCGCATGCCTTCAACATCAGGTTCACCGATCTCTTCTAAATTCACGATAGCTTCTTTGCCCGAACCATAATTAATATGAATGGTTTCACCGAGACGCATCCCTTCAAAGAAAGTTGGTGTATCTAAATGTGTCACACCACCATATTTTTCATGATCTTTAATATAGTCCATGAACACCTTAGGATAAAGTAGATAACTCACAATTTCTTCATCCGATGGTTCTCGCTTCATTTTTTCCGTTAATTCACTTTTAACAGCCGTAAAATCAACAGGCGCCACCAAACTACCTGGTCGAACTGTAATTGGTTTGCGATCTTTTAATATGATTGCTTGTAATTTTTTGGGAAAACCGCCAACCGGTTGCCCCAAATCACCAGCAAAGAAATTAATAACGGACTCAGGGAAATCAATATCACGGCCCTTTTCAAGTACGTCTTGTGGGGTTAGATTATTCTGCAGCATGAACAAAGCCATATCGCCAACAACTTTGGAAGATGGCGTAACTTTAATAATGTCACCAAACAATTGGTTGACTTTGGCGTACATGACCTTAACTTCATCAAAGCGATCACCTAGACCAACGCCCTTAGCTTGTTGATACAAATTCGTATATTGACCGCCAGGCATCTCGGTTAAATAAACGTCTGTTTGCGGGCTGGTCACACTCGTTGAAAAAGCAACATAGGCCTGGCGTAAGTTTTGAAAATATTCATTAACTTTTTCAACTGACTGCATTTCCAAGTCAGGCTGGCGTGCGCTATCTCCAAGTGCATAGTATAGACTACTCATACTTGGCTGTGAGGTTGCCCCAGACATAGCACTTTGCGCAACATCAACGACGTCTACCCCTGCTTCAACAGCTTTTACATAAGTATAAATACCATTACCGGCCGTATCATGTGTGTGTAGATGGATCGGAATAGAAACGGTCTCTTTTAACATTGAAATCAATTCATAAGCCGCCTGTGGTTTTAATAAACCAGCCATATCTTTAATCGCTAAAATGTTAGCACCGGCAGCTTCAATGTCTTTAGCCAGCTGTTTATAATAATTTAAATCATATTTGTGTAAGCTGGAATCTGAAACATCGCCGGTATAACACATGGCAACTTCAGCAATCTTATTGTTTTGCCGAACTGCATCAATACTTTTTTCCATTTGTGGCAGCCAATTTTGACTATCAAAAATACGAAAAACATCCATGCCCTCTTGAGCAGCTAAATCAATGAACTTTTTAATCAAGTTATCGGGGTAATTTTTATAACCTACCGCATTACTGCCACGGAACAGCATTTGCAACAATGTGCCAGGTAATAACTGCCGCAGCCGCCGCAGCCTTTCCCAAGGATCTTCATGGAGAAAGCGATAACTGACATCAAATGTCGCGCCGCCCCACATTTCATAGGAAAAAAGATCTGGTAATGCTCGGCCCATTTGTCCGGCCATCCGAACCATATCATGCGTTCGCATCCGCGTGGCAAATAAACTTTGATGTGCATCTCTTAAGGTTGTATCGGTTAATAAGACTTTGGGTTGCGCCAATAACCATTTTGAAACCGCTTCTGGGCCTTGGTCATCCAAAATCTGCTTGGCCGTTATTTGTGTTGGATCTGGATAAGCAGGCATGACAGGTAAGTCAACTAAACTAGCTGATTTTTCCTTCTTACGTGGCAAATCTGCATAACCATTGATCGTAATGTCACCAACGTATTGCATTAACGCTAAAGATGGATCTTTGTGTGCTTTGATCTTTAATAATTCAGGATGGTCGCCGATGAACGTTGTTAATGCCTGACCAGAAATGAAAACAGGATTCACAATAACATTTTGCATAAATGGAATGTTGGTTTTGACACCTTGAATATCAAATTCGCTTAAAACGCGACTCATCTTGTGACAAGCTTGTTCAAAACTCAAAGCATGAACACTAGCTTTAACCAGTAGAGAATCAAAGTAAGGTGTCACTACTGCGCCAGTATAGGCATTGCCAACATCTAGCCGAACCCCATTACCACCGGGAGAACGATAAGTATCTAAAGTTCCGGTATCTGGGAAGAAATTATTACTTGGATCTTCTGTAGTTACCCGACATTGAATCGCAGCACCGTCAAAATGCAATTCATCTTGTGTTGGTAATCCCAAGTCCTTGTGAATGTCAGCACCAGCAGCAATTCTTAACTGGGCCCCAACAATATCCACACCGGTAATTAATTCAGTAATCGTATGTTCCACTTGAATACGAGGATTCACTTCAATAAAGTAAAAATGGCCGTCTTCCATCAAGAATTCTACTGTGCCGGCATTACTATAGCCCACGTGTTGCATTAATTTCACAGCTGCCCCACAGACAGTTTCCCGCTGTTCAGGCGTTAACATCACACACGGAGCAACTTCAACAACCTTTTGGTTTCGACGCTGCACAGAACAATCCCGTTCGAAAAGATGCATCACATGACCGTGTTCATCAGCAAGAATTTGGACTTCCACATGCTTGGCATGGGCAATGAATCGCTCAACATAGAGCTCATCTTCACCGAAGGCCTGTTTTGCCTCGCCTTTGGCACGTTCATAAGCATCTGGTAATTCTTCCGGTGTATCAACCACACGCATACCACGGCCGCCACCGCCTAAAGCGGCTTTGATCATAATTGGAAAGCCGTATTTCTGACCAAAAGCTTGCACCTCTGCTAAAGATTCAACCGGGTGATCTGTACCAGGAATCGGTTGAATACCTGCAGCCTTCGCAGCGGCCTTTGCCTTAATTTTGTCACCAAATATATGTAAAAGTTCTGTTTTCGGACCTATAAAAGTTAAGCCAGCTGCCCGAACACGCCTTGCAAATTCTTCATTTTCAGATAAAAACCCATAACCGGGATGGACAGCGTCAGCGCCACTTTTTTGCGCCACACGAATGATACTGTCAATATCTAAGTATGCATCGGTTGGCTTTTTACCAGCCCCTACTAAATAAGCCTCTTGTGCTTTGAACCGATGAATAGATAGTTCGTCTTCTTTGGCATAGATACCTACCGTTTTTAGACCCAATTCTTCACAAGCACGAAAAATTCGAGTTGCAATTTCGCCTCTATTTGCAACTAATACTTTATGCATGAACGTGCGCTCCTTTGCTTTTATTATAATAAGCTTAAACAATGATTATAAAATTAGCAATCATCTTTTTGATTTAATATTAGAATTCAACCTCAATGTTGTGCTTTTTTGCTTCGTGCTGCCCGCTCACGTTTTTCAGTACTGCTAATATTTAACACCAATCCAATAGCAATGGACAGCGTTACAATACTAGAACCCCCATAGCTAATGAATGGCAATGTTACCCCGGTGATTGGCAAGAAACCGATCACACCAGCAATATTAAAAGAAGCTTGAACAAACATCATAGCTGCGACACCATAACAAATCAGCGTTCGATAGGTAGAATGCGCTCGAATCCCGACATAAATGATGCGCCCAATTAAGAAAAATAATAAACCCAAAATGACGGCAACGCCAATAACTCCTAATTCTTCTGCGATAACTGACAAAATAAAATCAGTATAGGGTACGGGCAGATAGCCCTTTTTTTGAATGCTATTGCCTAACCCACGGCCCAACCAACCACCATTATTGATGGCAAAATATGAATTAACTAACTGGCTGCCACCCGCACGTTCACGCTGAAAGGGATAAAGAAATGATAAAATACGTTGATACTGGTAACTATGTTCTAAAAATGGTAATGGAAATTTCTTAAGTAGATTGATACCTAAAGGTATAAAAGCGCCTAAAAGCGTGACAAATGATAAGCCCCAGCCAATTGGAATTCCTGCCGAAAAAATCATAATTGCAGCGATAAATGCCAGGATCGAGGCACCACCAGTATCTGGCTGGATCAAAACCAAGCCAGTAATCACGCCAGCTAAAATGATGGGCCCAAATAAATTATGCCAAATCTGGCCATGAGATAATTTGGGGCCGCGCTTATTGAAGATAAATGCAAAGTATAAAATAATTGTTAACTTGGCAATTTCTGTTGGCTGAATATTGATCGGGCCTAAATTGATCCAGGCAACGGCACCGTTGACGGCTGCCGCTGGATGCACAATCGAAAGTACCACCAAATAAACCAGCAATATTAAAGTCATGATCAACAATCCTTTGATCAATCGATCAGACCGCCAAATATCAATTTTCGATAGAAACACAATCGTGGTAATCACCAAAGCAACAATTACCCAAAAAAATTGCCGTTTTAAGTATATCGTTGGATCAGCACCGGCAACGGCCAACATATCGGAACTAGCTGAATAAATCATCACAACGCCAGCGCCAATCAACAACAGGAATGGTACCAATATATAATAATCTAAATATGAAAACTTCTTGTGAATCTGCACGTACGACTCAGCCCTTCTGTTGCGTTTGTTTCTTAGTAATTTCTTGATAAAAAGCTTCAATTTCAAGACTGAGGTCATTAATCAACATTAACGCCGTTTCTTTTGAAATTAAATCACATCGTTTAGCAAAATCAACTTCCCTTGAAAAGACTAACATCTGTGTATCCATAATTTCTTCAACAATGGGGCACTGCATCAAACAAAGTTCATCGAATTGTCCAAACAATTCTTGTCGAATTTTTTTAGCATCTGTTTTTAAAACAGTGAGTGCCTTATTGGATTTAGTTTTTTCCATGAGTGACCTCCAAAAAGTCTAACTTTTGTGGTGAAATTACTGAACTATTTAATTCAACAACCAACATTATATCATTTCACATCTAACAATGCGGCTTTGATGATATAAAAAAGAAGGCCTTCTGCTAAAAGGGCACACAATCATTCTCCTTTTGCATCGGCACTTCCTATTGTTAAGACAAAATGTACTGCAAATCACTTTGATCAGACGGATAAGCATAAATCGTCCGCTGAATATCTTCCAGAGTAAGTTGTTGATTTAAAATTGTCGTCAAAGCATTGAGCATACTCTCAGCTTGAGTAGCTAAAACGCAAAATCCAACGTATTTTTTAGTATTGCTCTCTTGGATCGTGATCACATGGGCATCAGGATCTTTAACTCGATTATAAGTATACCATTGTGTCATATCCAAATCATTAATGGTATAGCTATCATTATCAACAGCATCTTGATATCGAATACCAACTTGGCCCAATTCACTATTGGCAAAAACAATATTGGGAATTACTGGATACTGAATTGATGTTTTAGTTTGACCGAGTAAGTAGTCAGCTACATAATTACCCTCAAAGCTGGCCACTGGGGTTAACTTAGGTTGTGTTTTAACAACCACATCGCCAATTGCATAGATATTAGCAACATCAGTTTGTAAATAGTTATTTACTTGAATCCCTTTACCATCGGCTTTAACAACTGTAGGTAGTCGCAACGCCTCGATATTGGCTTCACGGCCAGTAGCGGCAACCACATAGTCCGCCTCAAAATTACCTCGATTTGTTTGTACTTGATAAGACTTTTGATCTTTGTCTGTGGTCAATTGAGTAACACTGGTATCTAACTGAAAATGAACCCCTTTTGCTTGTAATTGTTTGACTAAACGGCTAACTAATGGTTTTGGAAAAGCTTTTAGTACGCGCTGATTATGTTGTACGATCGTCACTTGGCTGCCAGCTTCAATCGCGATATTTGCCAGCTCAATCGCAACAAATCCAGCCCCAATAAAAACAATTTTTTTAGGTAATTGATCAAGGTCTAAAAAATCAGTACTTGTCTTGAAATATGTTTTTCCAGGAATATCAGGAATTGTCGGTTTTCGTCCTGTGGCGATAATTGCTTGTTCTGTGGTAACAGTTTTATCATTGATTTGTAAATGATGCGCATCGATAAATTGTGCTGTACCTTGAACATAGTCAATTCCAGCTGACTTCAATCCAGCTTTAGTACCTGCAGGTATTGCCTGAGTATATTGCCGTTTAAAAGCCATTAGCTCTGTCCAATCAATTTCAGGCGTATTTTTCAAACCGAAGCCTGATAATTGCTGGCTCCATTGTTTTGCCTCAACTGCAGAATAAAGCATCTTTTTCGGATCACACCCTCGGTTAGGACATGTCCCACCAAACAAATCATTTTCAACAACCAGCACTTTTTTTTCAGGATGCAACCGATAAGCGGCCGCTAGCCCACCCGGACCAGCACCGATAATAATAACATCGTAACTTTTCTCCAATGAAATGGCCTCCTTAATATTGATGTACTATAAAATTCAAAATATCTAGTGTGGACACTTTAGCGTAATTGTGCGTTTGCTTTATAAAAACATAAATTACGGTAATCTGATGTTGTGTCATCCACTCAATGACCCGATTCAAATTTTCGTGTGGTGTGAATTTTACTGACTTTTCCGGTAACGTAGCTGTATATTCTATATGGTCATTATCAGCAATCACGTCATTTAATTCATATTGCAAGGGCGTCAAAACATCCTTTGCCTTAAAAAAACTAGCCACAAAATCATTGACTGGATCAGTCGCCAAAGTTACTGGTTTAGCAGTTTGCAAAAGCTCCCCCTCATGCATGACGCCAATTCGATCACCAAGTTTCATGGCTTCCTTCATATCATGGGTCACAAAAATAATGGTTGTTTTTAACTCATGGTGCAAATCTAAAATTAAATCTTGGAGTTGTGTTCTCGATAAGGGATCTAAAGCACTAAAGGGCTCATCCATCAACATAATTGGCGGCTTTGAAGCTAACGCACGTACAATACCGACTCGTTGAGCTTCACCGCCAGATAGCTCCGCTGGCATACGTTTTAAATAAATATCCGGTGCTAATTGCACGCGCTTTAATAATTCGCGGCTATAGCTTGTAATTTCTGACTTGGATATTCCCTTCATTTCAGGAATTAGCGCAATATTTTCAGCCACAGTTAGATTCGGAAAAAGCGCAATTTTCTGCAACACATAGCCCATATGCCAACGTAATTGATTAATCGGGTATGCTGTCACATTTTTCCCTAAAAACTTGATGTTGCCTGCCGTTGGCTCATACAACCGATTGACCATTTTCAAAGTGGTTGTTTTACCACTACCAGAAGGTCCAACTAATACGAAAAATTCACCGTTTTGAATCTGCAAATTAAAATCGCGAACAGCTACCATTTGCCGAAATTTCTTTTCCACGTGTTTAAATTCAATCAATGGCTGGTCATGTACATTAGCCAAACGGTCTTCTAAATTAACTAAATTACTGTCCATAACCTACTCCTTCAATAAATGATGCGTTAATAAATACTGACGTGCAACTTTAGCGCTTGATTGTTTCTTAACATTGACCTGATAATTCATCTTTTGCATATCCGTGGCACTAATTCGACCGGCTAATTTATTTAAGACATTAACGATTTCAGGATGCTGTTTTGCAAAATCTTGCCGCATAAGTGGCGCACCCTGATAAGGTGGAAATAGGTGTCGATCGTCTTTTAAAACCAATAACTGATACTGTTGTAACTCACTGTCCGTTGAATAAGCATCCACAATATTAACACGACCCGATGCAATTGCCTCATAACGTAAAGAAGGTTCCATAGATTGAACTGGAAAATCTAAATGGTATAACCGCTTAACACCCTTGAAACCATCATCACGATCAATAAACTCCAAGGTCAAACCACCGTGTAACTGACTTTGTACCGTTTGAAGATCACTAATGTTTTTGAGATGATGTGCCTTTGCAAAACTAGCTTTGACAGCTAAGGCATAGGTATTTTCATAGGCCATTGGCTGCAAATAGGTTAACTGGAATTGTTGCTGCAATAACCGTCGCGCCTTTTGATAAGTTTGGGGAGCTGTAAGTCGTTGCTTGGTCTTTGGCGTTTTAACCAGTGACTCTAACACAGTCCCAGTAAATTCGGGATAGATATCAATATCATCATTACGTAAAGCATTAAACAGAAAACTAGTCTTACCGAAATTTGATTTTAAAACAACATGTGTTTTTGGCGACTGGGCTTTGATCAAATCCGCATACATATGAATCAAAATATCCGGTTCAGATCCAAGCTTTCCAGCAATAGTGATTGTTTCTGGCTTAGGCTTTACAGCCTGATACAAACCAGCCCCAATCATACCAAGTATAATAAGAGCCACCGACAGAAAGGACCAGCGTGCCCGGTGATTCTTCAAGAAGAAGATCCAGCCACTGATCAATAATGCTAGCGCTGCCGAACTAACGGCACCGATGATGATCAAAGGCATATTATTCCGGTCAATCCCCAGCAAAATGAACGAACCTAAACCACCGGCCCCAATCAAAGCGGCCAGTGTCGCTGTTCCGATAATCAAAACTGCAGCCGTTTGGATTCCAGAAATAATAAACGGTTTTGCTAAGGGCAATTCTACTTTGAATAGCTTACGCAAACGCGACATGCCAAAAGCATCGGCTGCCTCCTCTAAAGCAGGATCAATTTCCGTCAATCCGACATATGTATTTTGAAAAATAGGTAACAGTGCGTAAACAACTAAGGCAATGATTGCAGGTACCGTCCCAATACCAACAAGCGGAATCAGTAAACCTAATAGTGCTAGAGAAGGAATAGTTTGCAAAATACTGGTCAATTGTAGAAAAATGTTAGCCGTTTTTTTATGTGGTAAGACCACAATTGCTAAAGGCACGGCAATCAAAATAGCAATCAATAATGATAGTAATGAAATACCCAAATGTTGCCACAAGGCCTGTAGTAAATCACTTCGTCGACTAATCAAAGTACTAATAATATTATTCATAACGACTCCTATAAAAATAGCATAAAAAAATAAGCAACTTTATTATAATTCAAAGTTGCCTATTTTTCAGAAGATTTAATTTTTATTAATTTTTTTGGGCAGCAATTTTACGCTTCTTAGCGGCTTTTTGACGCTCACCTGTATTCAAAATCTTTTTACGTAAACGGATACTTTCAGGTGTCACTTCGCAATATTCGTCATCATTTAAGAATTCGATAGATTCTTCCAATGATAGTGTTTTAGGCGTCCGAATTGCAGCAGCATGATCTTTACCTGAAGCACGGGTATTCGTTAAGTTTTTACCTTTTGTAACGTTTACCGAAATATCTTGATCACGATTACTAGAACCAACGATCATACCTTCATATACTTCAGTCCCGGCATCAATAAATAATTGACCGCGATCCTCAACAGATTGCAAACTATAAGTTGTTGCCTGACCTGCATTAATAGATACCAAAGCCCCATTATGGCGTCCTGGTGTCCAATTCTTGATTACTGGTAAGTACTTTTCAAAGGTATGGTTCATGATCCCATAACCACCCGTTTGTGAAAGAAACTCATTAGAGTAACCAATCAAACCACGTGAAGGTGCCAAGAAGTTCAAGCGTGTCTGGCCATTGCCAGTGCTTTCCATATTTTGCATTTCACCTTTACGTTGAGCCATACCATCAATCACGGAGCCAACGTATTCATCTGGTGTGTCGATTTGAACAGCTTCAAATGGTTCGCTCAAAACACCCTCAACTTCGCGGTAAATAACTTCTGGGCGCGAAAGCTGCAATTCAAAGCCTTCACGGCGCATTTCTTCTACAAGGATTGACAAATGTAATTCACCACGACCAGAAACAGTCCAAGCACTTGGTTGGTCTGTATCTTCAACACGTAAGGATACATCAGTTTGTAATTGACTCTTTAAACGGTCTTCCAATTTACGAGCAGTTACAAATTTACCTTCTTTACCAGCAAATGGTGAATCATTGGCCGCAAAAGTCATTTGTAACGTTGGTTCATCGATGCGTAAAATTGGTAAAGCATCTGGATGATCTACTGGTGTAACAGTTTCCCCAACGAAAATGTCTTCCATCCCAGAAACAGCGATCAAGTCACCAGCTTTAGCTTCATCAACTTCGATTTTCTTGAGACCAAAGAAGCCAAAAATTTTCGTAACGCGGAAGTTTTTAGCAGTGCCATCTAACTTAAGTACCGAAACGTTATCGCCAATTTTAATTTTTCCACGGAATACCCGGCCAATACCAATTCGGCCAACGTAGTCATTGTAATCTAACATCGCTACTTGGAATTGTAATGGTTCGTCACTGTTATCAATTGGCGCTGGAATCGTATTGATAATTGTATCAAAAATAGGTTTCATTGTATGTTCTTGTGTCGCAATATCAGAATCTAAACTAGAAGTTCCGTTAACCGCACTAGCATACACGACTGGGAATTCTAGTTGATCATCATCGGCACCAAGCTCAATAAACAATTCAAGTACTTCGTCCACAACTTCTTCAGGGCGAGCGCCTTCACGGTCGATTTTGTTAATCACGACAATCGGTGTTAAATGTTGTTCCAACGCCTTTTTTAATACAAACCGTGTTTGCGGCATCGTTCCTTCATAAGCGTCCACAACTAATAACACACCATCAACCATTTTCATGATTCGCTCAACTTCACCACCGAAGTCCGCATGTCCTGGTGTATCTAAAATATTAATTTTTTTACCTTGGTAATCTACTGCCGTATTTTTGGATAAAATCGTGATACCACGTTCTTGCTCAATTGCGTTGGAGTCCATGGCCCGATCTTGCAATTGGATATGTTCATCCAATGTATCGGATTGTTTTAATAATTCATTGACCAATGTTGTTTTACCGTGGTCGACGTGGGCAATAATAGCGATGTTACGAATATCATCTCTGGTTTTCAAATGCGCAAACTTCCTTTCATTTCTTAGCCGAATTTCTTAGAAAAATTCTAACGAAACGGGCTAAACGCGCTTAATCTTATAAAAAAGCTGTGACGCAGGTCACAGTTAAGAATGCTCTCTTGTTATCGTCATAATCTGCTGATGCGTCCGTTCCGTTGCAATTAGCACAATTTCAGATGATAGCATATTTAAGGGGTCCCCGTCAATATTTGTAACTTTTAAACCTAAAGTTTCTGCCATAATTTTACCAGCTGCAAAATCCCAAGTCATCAAATGGGAAATGTAGCCGTTCTCGATGCCTTGAATGACCTTGGTAAATTCTACTCCTGCACTGCCAATGATTCGTGCACCAGAGCTTTGGGCCACAAAGTCAGCGACATGATACTTATTTTGCCGCAGTAACGGACCAGAAACGCCTAACAATCCGGCTGCCAAATCAATATTCTTTGGTGGTTTTATCTGGATATCATTGCAATAAACCCCAAATTCAGGGCCACCCCAAAATATCTTTTGCCGGACGACATCTAAGATGACACCAACGATGCCCTTGCCATCTAGATAAGCACCGATCATAATCGCAAAGTTCTCTTTTTCTTTAACAAAATTCATTGTCCCATCAATTGGATCAACGAAAAAGACCAATCCTGAGAGATCTGCAACCTTATCTCCAAAACCCTCTTCACCAATAATTTTAGCTTCAGGAAAAGCCTGCCGGATTTCTTGTACCAACAGTTTCTCCGTTGCTTTATCCATATTTGTTACTAAATCATTCCGATTAGATTTTGTAGCAACCTGTAAATCATCATACAAGTGTTGGCGCAGATGCTGGCCAGCAGCTTGAATCCATATTTTAAGCTTAGTGGCGATTTGCCATGAATTGACTGTCACTTATTATTTGACCTCCCTATGTCGGATCCACCATTTTGAGTCTGCCCTTTTGTTGTGATTGAGCTTGCTTAACAGTCCGATAGATAGAATAACCCGATGCCTTTTCAAAAGCACGATCAATTTGTTTCTCTTGCATCTTAGAGCGAACAACCTGTTTAAAAACTTGATAAGTCGCTAATAAATTGGCAACATCAACCCCGTGCTCGTAGGCTGCTTCAACCTCATTATAAAAATTCACGACAGCGACAAGTTCAGATGTTGTCCACTGATCATCAATAGGATAACAATAACCTTCCGTACCCGTAAAAAACGACCCCTTTACACTTATTAACCGAACGATGATTCTATGTTGAACATTATACCGCAAATTGCTGACAACATGTAGTATTTGCCAAATACGCAAAAAAATAAGCCGTGTCAGCTCAAACCGACACGTACTTATTTTGAAAGATATCAGCTTAAATGTTTGTTGGCATACCCTCAGCAACATCGGCAGCATCCATAATTGCTTCGCCTAAAGTTGGATGTGGGTGAATCGTCAAAGCAAGATCTTCAACATTCATACCAGCCTCGACTGCAACAGTTAATTCAGAAATCAAATCACTTGCGCCAGCACCAGCTACCTGGGCTCCAAGCAAAGTGCCTTCTTTTTTATCAGAAATTAATTTGACAAAGCCATCTGTTTCATCTAATGAAATTGCCCGACCATTAGCTGCAAATGGAAACTTAGAAGACTTGGCATCATAGCCCTTATCTTTAGCCTCGCTCAAACTTAGCCCTGTCGTAGCGAGTTCAGGGTCAGCATAACAAACTGCTGGCATTGCTCGATAATCAACAGCTGATTTCTTGCCTGAAATTGCTTCAGCGGCAATCTTGCCTTCATAAGAAGCTTTGTGAGCTAAAGCCGCACCAGCAACAACATCACCAATTGCATAAATATTCGAAACGTTAGTCCGACCTTGATTGTCAACTTCAATCAAGCCTCGATCAGTCGTTTTTACGCCAGCTTGTTCTAAGCCCATATCATTGGTATTTGGTCGCCGACCAACTGTGACCATGACATAATCCGCCTTGATAGTTTGCGATTTGCCATCAACTTCATAAGTGACAGTCACATCTTTATCTGTTTGTTTAGCTTCTTTAGCCATTGCATTGGTAATAACATCTGTGCCCTTCTTCTTGAAATTATTCAAGACAAGTGAAACCATGTCTTTATCAAAGTTAGGCAAAATTGATGGTGTACCTTCCAGAATCGTAACATGCGACCCTAAATTTGTGTAAGCCCCAGCTAATTCTGAGCCGATATAACCACCACCGATAACGACAAGCTCTTTAGGAATTTCTGGCAAGTTTAAGCCGCCAGTAGAATCAACGACCCGACCTTCAAATTTGAAACCAGGGATCTCAATTGGCCGGCTGCCAGTAGCAATAATCAAGTGCTTAAAAGTATAAGTCTGGGCACTGTCTTTTTGAATGACACGCAGACTATTACTATCTTTCAAGAAGGCTTCACCCATGATCAAATCAATCTTGTGCTTCTTGAACAGCATGCCAACACCACCGGTTAAACGTTCAACAACTTTGTGTTGTTTCCAGTCTTGCGTTGCTTGCCAGTCGATTGATGGTTGCTGTGTTTTAATACCAAAAGTTGACGCATCGGCAGCTTCTTGTAACCGATGGCCAGCATTGATCAGTGCCTTAGAAGGAATACACCCGACATTTAAACAAACACCACCAACAAATTCACGTTCAATAACGGTTACTTTTTGTCCCAATTCAGCTGCGTGAATTGCGGCAACGTACCCACCAGGGCCAGAGCCAATCACTACTGTATCTAAATCAATTGCAAAGTCACCAACTACCATCTGTCTGTCATCCTTCCATCAATAATAATTCTGGATCTGCGAGTAATTGTTTTAATCGATTCATTGCTTCTTGAGCATATGCCCCATCAATCAAACGGTGATCAAATGACAAAGATAGTTTCATCATTGATCCGACAGCTACTTGACCATCATCAGTAACGTAAGGTTCTTTGGCGATACGGCCAAATCCTAGAATAGCAACTTCTGGGTAATTAATGACTGGGGTAAACCAACCGCCACCAATCGAACCGATATTACTGATCGTAATCGTACCACCACGCATTTGATCTGGTTTCAGCTTGTTATCTTGTGCCAATTGGGCATTCTCAGAGATTTCTTTAGCGATTTCAAAGATACTCTTCTTATCTGCATCTTTAATATTTGGAACATATAACCCGTGTGGGGTATTTGTAGCGATTCCAATATTAAAGTAATGCTTGTGCACGATTTCTTGGGCAGCATCATCAATTGACGCATTCAAATCTGGATATTCTTTAACCATGACGACCAAAGCTTTAACCACATAAGCTAAGAACGTTAACTTGATACCACGGTCAGCTGCTACAGTCTTATATTTCTTACGATGTGTCATCAATTTGGAAACTTCCACATCATCAAACAAGGTAACATGTGGTGCGGTATGTTTGCTTGTGGTCATTGCTTTAGCAATTGCTTTACGTGTAGGCGACATCTTTTCACGCTCTTCACGATCTGGTTCCGTTGAAGTATATGCTTTTGGCTTCTCTGGAGCCGGTGCAGCTGCAGTAGTTGTTTGTTTAGCTGCTGGTGCTGGCTGAGCAGATGCCGTAGTGGCACCACCCGCAATAAAGTTATCAATATCTTGTTTTGTAATACGACCATGAGAACCTGTTGCTGGAACTTGAGAAATATCTACATCTTTCTCACGCGCATACTGACGAACAGATGGCATTGCCAGAATTTCACGATTTGGATCACTAATTGGCACCACATTATTAGCAGCACTGGCAGAATCAACAGCTGCCGGTCCACTAGCTGCATTAACAGCAGCAGGACCACTGGCGGCATTTTGGGTAGCCGGTGCAGTTGACGCTTCAGGCGCAGCATCATTATGACCTGGTGCATCAATTTCAACTAACACTTGGCCAACTTCAACCGTATCGCCTTCATTTGCCACAATATTTTTAACTGTTCCTGTGACCGGTGATGGAATTTCTTCAACGGATTTATCGTTTTGAACTTCTAATAATGTGTCATCTTCATTAATGGTATCCCCAGGCTTAACCATCCACTTGACGATCTCACCTTCAACGATGCCTTCACCTAGTTCAGGTAATTTAAATTGATAAACGCCGCCACCATTTGCAGTATCAGCTTTTGTCGATTCTGCTGGTGCTTCTGCAGCTGGTGTAGCACTTGGTGCATCGTTACCGGCTGCACCAGGCGCATCAATCTCAACTAATGGTTGACCAACTTCGACGGTATCACCTTCATTTGCGATTAACTTCACAACTTTACCAGTGACTGGAGATGGTATCTCCTCCACAGATTTATCATTTTGAACTTCTAATAATGTATCATCTTCATTAATAGTATCCCCAGGCTTGACCATCCATTTGACGATCTCACCTTCAACAATACCTTCACCTAGTTCGGGTAATTTAAATTGATATGCCATGATATTCTTCCTTTCTGCTGCGATTAGTAGCTCATGATTTCTTTAACTTCTGCTTCGATATCACTTGCATTTGGTAACCAATCGTTTTCGGCTTGTCCAAATGGAAATGGTGTATCTGGTGCAGCCACAAAGCCGATTGGCGCCTCTAGAGAAAGGATAGCACGTTGCGAAACTTCTGAAACAACATTATTACCAACACCACCTTGACGCTGCGCCTCTTGAACAACAACCAAACGACCGGTCTTTTTAACAGAAGTAAGAATCGTATCAAGGTCTAAAGGTGAAATTGTACGTAAATCGATCACTTCAGCGTCAATATTTTCTTTGGCTAAATCGTCAGCAGCCTTTAAACTTTCACGAACCATGGCACCGTAAGTCACAATTGTGATATCTTTACCCTCACGACTAACGTTAGCCTTATCTAAAGGCAAATCATAAGCTTCATCAGGAACTTCTTCACGGAAAGAACGATATAACTTCATATGTTCCAAGAAAAGAACAGGATCATTTGATTTGATGGAAGCAAGTAATAAACCTTTGGCATCATACGGATTACTTGGAACAACAACACGAATACCAGGAAATTGAGCAATCAAACCTTCGAAGTTATCCGAGTGCATTTCGGGTGTATGCACACCACCACCAAATGGTGCTCTGATTGTGATTGGCATTTGGCGCGTACCATCCATTTTATACCGCATTCGCGACATTTGACCGCCAATAGAATCCATCGTTTCAAAAACGAAACCAAAAAATTGAATTTCAGGAACAGGTCGATAACCCTCCAGTGCCAAACCAATTGACAAACCACCAATACCAGATTCAGCTAATGGTGTATCAAATACTTTATCCTCACCATATTTAGCTTGTAAGCCTTCAGTAGCACGGAAAACGCCACCGTTTTTACCAACGTCTTCACCGAAGATCAGTACTTTGTCGTCCTGTTCAATGGCTTGTCCTAATGCATCGGTAATTGCTTGAATCATTGTTTTCTTTGCCATATTAGTTCGACTCCTTCTGACGATAAGTTTCAATTTGTTCCTTAATGTTTTGCGGTTGTACTTCATAGGTATTTTCTAGGAATTGGCTAACTTTTTGTTTTGCAACATTGTCTGCTTGATCAATTGCCGCTTTGATCTCATCTTTATATTGCGCTGTCAATTTTTCTTCTTGTTCATCGGACCATAGATTCTTACTTTCCAAATAAGTTCTGAACCGATTTAATGGGTCACGTTGATGCCACATTTCATCTAATTCTTCAGAACGATAACGTTTTGGATCATCACCAGATAATGTATGTGGCCCATAGCGATAAGTCATCGTTTCAATTAAAACAGGTCCGTTACCGGCTGCAGCCCAATCACGTGCTTCTTTCATAGCTTCATAAACAGCCAACGGATCCATCCCATCAACCTGAACGCCAGGAATACCAACAGCAACAGCTTTTTGAGCTAGTGTCTTAGCGGCTGTTTGTGCTGAACGCGGTACGGAGATCGCAAATTCATTATTTTCAACCACAAAAATAGCTGGTGCCTTAAAATGGCCGGCAAAGTTCATCCCTTCATAAAAATCCCCTTGCGACGTGCCACCGTCACCGGTATAAGCAAAGGCAACATTTTTAGAGCCATTTTTCTTCAAGCCTAAGGCAACGCCAGCTGCTTGGACATATTGTGCGCCAATAATAATTTGTGGTGGTAATGCTTTCAAATCTTCAGGATAGTTATTGCCTTCAACATGGCCGCGAGACCACAAAAATGCTTTGTATAAAGGTAACCCATGTTGAATTAATTCTGGGACATCCCGATAACGCGGTAGTAAGAAATCAGCCTTATCCATTGCATAAACACTAGCCATTTGACTAGCTTCATGACCAGCTGTTGGTGCGTAAAAACCCAAACGACCCTGACGGTTTAAAGCAGTTGAACGTTGATCTAACACACGAGCCCACAACATTTTAGACATTAATTCAACTAATTGTTCATCACTCAAATCAGGAACATGATCCGCATCAACAAGCTCACCTTTTTCGTTGAGAATCTGCACCATTTTAAAGTCTTTATCTTGATCTTTTAATAGTGCTTCAAAATCAAGCAATTTGGTACTTTTTTTACCTGCCATAGATATTCAGTCCCCTTCGTTATTATCTGTAGCAATACAAATTAAAAAACTGTATTACTATAAACCTCTTCTTGTTCAAATTTAGCATTATGCAAACGCTTTTGCAAGCGTTTTATATATTTTTATAGCAAATTAGCCGTATTAAATTAGTGAAATAATTAACTTGATGTTAACACCAAGCAATCTGTTATATATTCCAGTTTGTATTTTACCAAACTGTATCTAAATCAGCCATGTAATTTTTACAAAACGACACCAAATTACCAAATTCGAAACATTTAACAGCCTTGATCCTTTATTACCCAATTTTCAATATTTTTGAGCAACAAAAAATGACCAGAAACAAAACACATGTTTTGCCCTAGTCATACGAATTTCAGTTTATTTCATACGATATTTAATTGATGTTTCTATTCTACGCCGCTCGTAGAAAAGCATTTGAAAAATGTGCCCTAGTTGACTGCGACGGTCGTTCAGCTTCCAAGCTACGTCTTGAGGATTGTAACGACTCATCCAAAAACTCCGGTATAATATTACTTTCAAGCTCTTTCAAAGCAACATTAGTAAAGGCGTCAGAACGCACATCACTGTCTGTTGATGCTGAAATTGTTTGTTGCTTCGATTTTGTGAAAGCTTCAACTATCTTCTTAATTGCCAATACAAGACTTGAACTATTTTTTGCAGTTGATCCATTATTAAATAAATCAGCGCCCGTTTGTAATACCACAGCAAGGCCATCACCAGCAATGATTTTTGAACCAAATTGCCCAGCGTGATCAGCCGTCAAAGTGCTGTCCTGAAAGAAACGAACATTTGCTGGCACATCATCGCCAGCTGTTAATACAATTATGTCGCCTGGGACCAGTTCAGTTGCTGGTAGACGCCGGCCTAAGCCTTCCCGAATAACCAAAACATCGGCTGTTAAAATACGATTGATTCGATCAACTGTCCGGTTAAACATAACGGTTCTACTCATATAAAGAATCATACCTAGAACATAACCCATTACAAAAATATTAACAAAGCCAACTGCCGCAGCTAAAAAACCAATAACTAAAAATAGTGGATTCTTTAAATAATTTAATAATTCATTCGTAAGTGAAACCCGCCGTAAACTTCTGCAAACATTCCGTCCGTTGCGCACCATAATGTGTTGAATTTCAGAAATGCTCAAACCACTTGCTCTTACTGAAGTATCCATCTTGGTATTAGCGCGGATATCAGTAACTGGAAGTGCTCCGTTCCACAGACGTTGTTTCAAAAAAGTTTTTTTGAACATACTTTCTGCCTCCTGTTTATAAGGCAAAAGAAGTTGTGTTCAACCACATTCAATTAAAAAGCGAGGTGGGTAAAACATCTGACTTCTCCTGCTGATCACCTGTATCCGTCGCTCCTGGTTTAGAATCTGTAGACATTCAACTCACCTCTCTTTTCTTTCTATCATTTTTTAAGATAAAATAAAAGGACACCGCAAACAATTGGGTGTCCGAAAACAAGATCCCAATCGTTTAGTTTTAGCACTATATGACGTAGAAATTCATCAGCTGTATTAGAAAAAGCCTTAATGGGCAGTTTCGGCTGACTCGTTGGCATCTCTCGATGTTTCTGAGCAACAGCGTATTTTCATATAGGAGCCTCACCTAACGGGATAAGCTTATATTATCTTTTAAGTTTATTATACGCTTTTAATATGTAATGTTAAGTATTTTACACAGTAAAAATACTTTTGTCAACTTTTTATTTATAAGTCAGCTTTGCATGATACTTTTCAACTCGCTTTCATGTCAGACTTGTGATAATATTTTACGAGAATTCACTAATGGAGGGACGAACCTTGATTTTAATGAAAGATATCACCCGGGACGGCAACCCTGTTTTACGGAAGACTGCACAAAAGGTCAGCTTTCCCTTGAGTGATGATGACAAAAAACTAGCTAAAGATATGATGACTTATCTTGAAAACTCGCAAGATCCAGAGATTGCCAAAAAGCACCAATTACGTGCGGGCGTTGGTTTGGCAGCACCTCAAGTCGGTGTTTCAGAACAGATGGCTGCTGTTTTGGTACCAAGCAATGACCCCGAGGTAGAACCGCTATTAAAAACAGTTTTGATCAATCCAGTGATCATTAGCCACTCTGTTAAAGATGCGGCGTTAGCTGAAGGCGAAGGTTGTTTATCAGTAGACAAAGATATTCCCGGGTATGTGCCACGCCATGACCGCATCACCATTCGCTGTCAGGATATGGACGGCAAAACCATCAAACTTAAGTTAAAAGATTATCCGGCCATTGTTTGCCAGCATGAAATCGATCACCTTAACGGCATTCTTTTTTATGACCATATCGACAAAAAAAATCCTTTTACGCTTAAAGAGAACACAGTCGTCATTGAATAAAAATTATCCACCTAATTAATGTTTATTAAACCTAACAAAAAGACTCGACAAGTTAAATTTGTCGAGTCTTTTCTAATACCCCTATTTCATAGAGCTATTCATTTAAAGCATCTGCATCTTCAAACTGAGAGTTATAAAGTTGTGCATAAAATCCATTTTTTGCAAGTAAGGACTCATGGTTTCCTTGCTCAATAATTTGACCGTTTTGCATGACAAGAATCAAATCGGCATTACGAATTGTTGACAAACGATGTGCGATCACAAAACTAGTCCGTCCTGCCATGACCTGATCCATTGCCTTTTGCAGCATTTGTTCTAGGCGTGTATCTACCGAACTCGTCGCTTCATCTAAAATCAAGATTGCTGGATCTGCGATAATTGCCCGGGCAATCGTCATAAGTTGCTTTTGGCCTTGGGAAATATTGTCTGCCTCCGACGAAATCGTGGTTTGGTAACTATCGGGTAAAGTATGGATATAATAATCAATATTCGCCATCTTCGCCGCATCCACCACTTCATAATCACTTGCATCCAATTTTCCAAAGCGAATGTTATTAGCTATTGTATCTTGATAAAGCCAGGTATCTTGCAAAACCATCCCAAAATTAGATCTTAGATCTTGAACGCTAAGTTGTTGCGTATCGACACCATCCAACAAAATCCGACCGGCATCAATTTCATAAAATCGGAGCAATAAGTTGATCATCGTTGTTTTACCTGCGCCCGTAGGTCCAACAATGGCTACCGTATCGCCCGGCTTGGCTGTAAATGACAGATCTTTGATCAAGGGCTCATTTTTAACATAGCTAAAAGACACATGATCAAAAGTCACGGCACCTTTAACTGGTTTTGGCAGAATTTGTAAATTTGCTTTTTCGGGTTTTATCGGTTCGTTAAGCACTTCAAAAACACGCCCAGTAGCCGCTTGACCCGCTTGAAGAATACTAGACAGCTGCGTCAACGAAGCCAATGGCTGGTTCACTTGCCAAATGTACTGGATAAAGGCCTGTAAATTACCAACTGGAATGACGCCACGAAGTACAAAATACCCACCTAAAGTTGCCATCGTCGCATAGGTTAGATAGGCCACCAAAGAAACCAAGGGCATCATGATGCCCGAAATAAAAGCGGCTTTAAACCCATGTTCTGCCAAATTATGGTTGACATCACTAAACCTCGCTAAAGCTGCCTTTTCTTGACTAAATACTTTAATTTCAGTGAAACCATTAAAGTTTTCTTGGACTGCTGCATTCAACCTGCCTAAATAGTTTTGTTGGTTTGTAAAGTAAGGCTGTGACTTTTTGACAATAATTCGTGAAACCAAAAATGTCGCTGGAATCATCCATAATGAGATCAGGGCCATTACCCAATTGATCGTAAACATCATAATTACAGCAACCGTGATACCTACAACTGAATTAACAACCTGAATCAAGCCTTGTTGCAAGGCATTAGTAATGGCATCGACATCATTCGTGAAACGCGACAATAGATTGCCCAACTGATGACGATCAAAGTAGCTCACCGGCAACGCATTCATCTTTTCATCCAACTGTGCCCGCAACCCACGCATAGACCGCTGTACTGCTAATGTCATCAAATATTGCGATAAAAACATGGTGATCTGGTACAACAAAGCAAACAGCAAAATCAAAGCAATGATCTTTAAAACATAGGTAAAATCAATAGCCCGATGCTGTCGAGCAGCATTCGTAATTTCGGTGACGATTAGTCCCATGATCACTGGCCAAAGCGCATTAAAAAACATAGACAAGCCAGCATTAAGCAACGCCAAGTACAGATGACGCCGATTTGGCTTTAAAAAAGGCTGCAATTGCTTGAAGGAGCGGATCATTTGTTTCATGAGAGTTCCTCCTTCGATAATTGAGAATATGCAATATCTTGGTAAACTTGATTTGTTTTTAATAAACTTGCATGTGTCCCAACGCCAACGACCTGCCCACGATTTAAGACTACAATTTGATCAGCGTTCATAATTGTACTGATCCGTTGGGCCACGATTAGAATCGTTGCATCTTGAATTTGATGATAGAGTGCCTGCCGTAATTTAAGATCAGTCTTATAATCTAAAGCTGAAAAACTATCATCGAAAATATAAATTGCTGGTTGGCGCACGATCGCCCGAGCTATTGACAGTCGTTGTTTCTGACCACCAGAGAAATTACTGCCACTTTCAGAGATCTCTGTATCTAGCTGGTCAGGTAAGGCTTGTACAAAATCTTTAGCTTGGGCAATCGTTAACGCTTGCCAAATCTCGTCATCTGATGCATCTGTTTTGCCAAATTTAAGATTATCACGAACCGTGCCTTGAAATAGCATCGCTTTTTGCGGGACAAAACCGATCTGCTGCCGCAATTGCTGAATTTGATATTGATCAATACCAATACCATCTAAACTAAGTCTTCCATCGGTGATATCATAAAATCTGGGAATCAATTGGATCAATGTGGACTTACCACTGCCCGTGCTGCCGATAAAAGCAGTGGTTTTCCCCGCCGGCAAGTCTAACGTTACATCGCGAATGACAGGTTCTTCTGCAGAAGTATAGGAAAAAGTAACTTTTTCAAATTGAATATGTCCCTTGATTTTTTGTTGAACTGGTTGCTCAGGTGCCTTGATCTCACTTTTAGTATCTAATACTTCCTGAATACGTTTTGCCGAAACAGCAGCCCGAGGATAAAGCATAAATACGCTGGAAAACATTAAAAATGAAAAAAGCACATGAAAGATATATTCTACAAAAGCAATCAATGACCCAATTGCCAAATTACCAGCACTGATGGACAAAGTCCCTTGCCATAGAATTAAGGCAAATACAATATTAAACACAAACGAAAAAGCCGGTTGTGACATTGCCATCAATGTGTATAAATTAATGGAACTTTTAGCATAAGCCTGGTTAACATCTGCAAAGCGCTGCTGCTGGAACTTCTCCCGGACAAAAGCCCGAATGACACGAATACCCGACAAGTTTTCCCGCATATTTTGATTGATCTTATCCAAGTTTGCTTGTTGTTTTTCGGACATGGGCTCTGAATAATGCGCTATCACAAGAATCCCCAATAACAGCACTGGAATTGCTAGAAAAACAAAAATAGATAAAAAAGCATTCGTTCGAACGATCATCACACCAGAAACGATAAACATTAGTGGCGTCATAAATCCAGTTCGAAAGACCATCTGTAAAAATGTCATAACTTGAAAAGCATCATTGGTACTGCGTGTGATCAATGATGCCCCACTAATTTGCTTATATTCACTTTGCGAAAAATTGATGGCTGACTTAAAAATATCATCCCGAATATCCCGCACAATATTATTGGTCAACCGTGAGCCTGTATAAGCCAAACCGATTAGACCAATCATGCCAATGGCAATAATTAAATACATCAAGCCGCCATATTGAAAAACACCTTGGACGCGATTTTTATTGATGCCATTATCGATCATTTGGCCTAATAAGGTTGGCAAACCCAACTCAATCAAAGCAAAACCAAGTACAAAAAAAAGATTGAGTAAGATCAATTTCTTGTATCGTAGTGAATATCGAATCATCAACTGCATATCAACACACTCCTACTATATGTGGCAACGGTAAATTAAAAGAGACCTTGGTAAAAACAAAGTTTTAGCCGCAGACTCTCAGATGACACGTTTCTTACAAAATCAATGATAGCTACAACGCTTCAGTCGTAACTCTTTTCATATCTTTCACATAATCAATTGTTGGTTTGTTGGTCATGAATGCAATATCAATATGATAATAATTCTCCAAATACCAATGATCACTAATCACAAAGGGCGTATAACGTGGCATTGAAGAAATCACCCCATTCTCAGAAGCGTGTTCATTGAGCTTTTGGGCCAGGGCATTCGTGAAATCGTCATCAAAGAAATCAGCCGTGCCACTAAAATTCGGCCCAATGGCAAATTTGTATTCAAAAACCATGATGCCCTTGCCCCATATATCTTGGACCGGCTCCGAATCAATTTGCTTAGGAATTTGTAAGATATTTTCGTAATTCGTTGATGGATCCATTAATGTCTGTGCTAAAATTTTATTCGTTAGCTTTTGACTGTGATTCAAAAGAATTTTTAAAGCAGCATTGCGTCTGATACGTTTGATCAAGTAATAAAGGGCAACGATTATAATGACACTGGTAATTGCAACTGCAAATGTTAACATAAATTATGCTCCTAATTCATCTTGTACTAACATAAGCCTATCATATCAGAATCACTGAAGGGTTTCCATTGATTATAAATGTACTTTATATGTGAATTATGATATATTTGACCTAATTGTTGTTCATCAACATCACGGACGGTACAGCGGCGGTTGAACCGCACTTTTCAAATCGGACATATATTGGTTCGGACTATGCTTATTTATTTGCATAGTCTGCTTTGATAACTGAACAAATTAATAAAGGAGTTTCATTATGATTTTTAAAGTTTTATATCAAGAAAACACAAAACAAGCCCCAAGACGAGAAACAACACATGCTTTATACTTAGAAGCAGACAATGTCGTTGACGCTCGGGCATTGGTTGAAAAAAACACGGCTTATAATATCGAATTTGTTCAAGAATTAAGTGGTAAGTTTCTTGAATTTGAACAAAATGAACCTGATTTTAAATTAACGGAGTTTCCGACTAAATGAAATTAAAAGTAAAGAATAACGAGACCGCAGTTTTTGCCATTGGCGGTTTGGGTGAAATCGGGAAAAATATGTACGGCGTTCAATTTCAAGATGAAATCATCGTTATTGACGCAGGTATCAAATTTCCCGAAGACGACTTATTAGGTATTGACTATGTCATTTCTGATTATTCTTATTTAGCTCAAAACCAACAAAAGATCAAAGCATTGGTAATTACTCACGGCCACGAAGACCATATTGGTGGTATCCCCTATCTGTTAAAACAAGTTCCAAATATTCCAATATATGCCGGTCCTTTAGCTTTAGCATTGATCAAAGGTAAATTAGAAGAACATGGGTTATTACGGACTGCTGATTTACATGAAATTAATGAAGATACCGTCTTAAAGTTCCGTAAAACAAAAGTCAGTTTTTTCAGAACTACCCATTCAATTCCCGATACGCTGGGTGTCGCCGTAGAAACGCCGCAAGGGGTAATTGTTGAAACTGGTGATTTTAAGTTTGATTTAACACCTGTTGGTGATCAGCCCGCCCCAAATCTACAACGGATGGCTGCACTTGGCGAAAAAGGTGTTTTATTGCTGATGTCTGATAGCACCAATGCTGAAATTCCTAATTTCACAAAATCTGAGCGCTTTGTCGGAAATTCAATTCGCCACATCTTTGAAGGCATTGAAGGCCGAATTATTTTTGCAACCTTTGCTTCTAATATTTCCCGAATCAACCAAGCCGTTGAAGCTGCGATGCATGAAGGGCGTAAAATTGCTGTTTTTGGCCGCAGTATGGAAGGTGCCATCGTTAACGGTCGAGAACTAGGCTATTTGAACATTCCAGATGATGTGTTAGTGGATGCCCACACGATCAATAGTTTGCCAGCTAATAAGGTTTTAATTCTCTGTACTGGTTCTCAGGGTGAACCTATGGCTGCCTTGAGTCGCATTGCAAACGGCACTCATCGACAAATAACGATCCAACCGGATGATACCGTTATTTTTTCCAGCAATCCAATTCCTGGTAACACGACTTCTGTCAACCATTTGATCAATCAGTTGTCTGAAGCCGGTGCCGAAGTCATCCACGGAAAAGTTAATAATATCCATACTTCTGGGCACGGTGGTCAGGAAGAACAAAAATTGATGTTACGGCTTATGAAACCGAAGTTCTTTATGCCTGTCCATGGTGAATATCGGATGCAGCGTATTCACAGTGAGCTTGCGGAACAATGTGGCGTCGATAAAGACAATATCTTTATCATGGAAAACGGTGATGTTTTGGCGTTGACAGATGAAAAAGCGCGTCGTGCCGGTCACTTTCCTGCCGGTGATGTCTATGTTGATGGCAGTGGCGTTGGTGACATCGGTAACGTTGTATTAAATGATCGCCGAATTCTTTCTGAAGAAGGTTTAGTCGTTGTGGTAGCAACGATCAACTACAAGACCGGTGAAATTCTTGCTGGTCCGGATCTGCTTTCAAGAGGTTTCGTTTATATGCGTGAATCTGGGCCTCTGATCAAAGAATCACAGCGGCGTATCTTTAATGTCATGCGTAACACGTTCAAACAAAACGAACACGTCACGGAAGCAAAACTTCGTGATGCGATCATTGATAGTTTACAAGATTATCTGTTTGACCAGACTGAACGCCATCCGATGATTCTACCAATGATCATCTCTGCAAATTAATCATTCGAAATTTAATGTTCTACTAAAGGCTGCTGTAGTTTTATCCTGCACAGCCTTTTTAATTTTCAACAACAACCAAAGCGATAACTAAGGAGGTTTTAGTTTGACTAAAATACGCTGGACAACATTAATTTATAGTCTTAGCTTTGTAATTGCATTAATTTTATTTTTCGTTGCACCCCAAAGTTTGCTCTGGAAAGTCATCAAAACCAGTTTATTCATAATAGCCTTGATTTTTGCATTAATCACGACCCATTTGAAGCAAAAACAGCAAAACTAATAGAAATTGAGGTATGAATCGTTGGTTGTAAGAAATACAAAATTTTTACATATTATTGCCAATGAAACCGCTGGCAGCAATCATGGTCGGCAGACGACGGCAAAAGTACAACAGTACCTGAATAAAATCGAGCAGCCCTATGACCTCTTACGCACGCAGTTTCCCGGTCATGCGACGATTATAGCTAAAAATATAGCCATCCCAACACAGCTGCAAAATCGAGTCCATCTGGTCGTTGTCATTGGTGGTGATGGCACGTTACATCAAGTCATCGCTGGTTTAAGACAAAATTCAAATATGAAGCAGCTCCCAGTGGCCTACATTCCCAGCGGTTCTGGTAATGATTTTCGCCGAAGTCTAAATATTGAATTGGATCCACTCAAAAATTTGGCCCATATATTAGCGACCAATCAAGCCACTTTGATCGATATTGGCAGTTTAAAATATGATCAAGCACCAGAAACAATTTTCGTAAACAATGTGGGTATTGGTATTGATGCACGCACTGTCCATTTAACAAATATTTCCGCGCTTAAAAAGTTATTGAATCAAATCAAACTAGGCTCTTTTTCTTACTTGGCCAATCTCGTACGGGCCTTTTTGCAGCAGACTAGTTTTGATGTGCAAATCACACATGACGGATATACCCAAAATTTCCATAATATCTTTTTAGTTACGCTTGGTAACGAACCTTATTTTGGTGGCGGGGTACCAATCCTACCTCGGGCGACTTTTTTCAATCATAAAATTGATTTGATTCTAGTTGAAAAAATGCCATTGAAACAATTAATTCCGCTATTTTACTGCGTATTCAAAGATGGTACGCATCTTTACCAACGAGGTGTTTATTATACCCAAGCAACTCAGTTCGATTTACAAATCCAGCAGCCAAACTATGGTCAAGTTGATGGTGAATTATTAGGCAAAGCTGCTTTTCATGTCACTGCTCAAGTCACTCAGTACCCTTTTTGGTTATAAAATAAATTGCGGACACAAAAAATCCTAATTCGCTGACGCACACAGTCATTCGAATTAGGATTTTTATATATTTAGGAGTTTCGCTGAGCATTATATTGTTTCATCGCAACACCAGTTTTAGAATCAATGACCTTCTGAGCAGCTTCAGGCACACCCGCATATAGCACTTGACCGCCATACCGACCAGCTCCTGGACCAAGATCGATCAGCCAATCTGCTTGACTGATGATTGCTAGATTATGTTCAACGATAACTAACGTGTTACCCGCAGCCACTAATTCATCAAATAAATGACTCAACTTAGTCACATCTTTCATGTGCAGCCCAGCAGTGGGTTCATCTAATAAATAAATTCTGCCAGTTAAATTTAACTGAACGGCTAATTTCAAACGTTGTAATTCACCGCCTGAAAGTGTCGTCAGCGGCTGACCTAATGTTAAATAAGCTAACCCCACTTTTTTCATGTTAACCAGCTTATGTTCAATTTTAGCAATCCCGTGAAAAAAAGGTAGAGCCATTTCAATAGGCAAATTTAAAACGTCACTGATATTCTTACCATGATACTGATAGCTGAGTGCTTTGGCATTGTAACGTTGACCCTGACACTTTTCACATGTCTGTACGACTGGATCCATGAAAGCCATATTAGTGATTGTGACACCTTTCCCTTTACAGCGTGGACAAGCGCCCTTGCCATTATAACTAAAAAGACTTGTAGACTGACCTGAGGTTTTGGCAAATAAGTGCCGAATATCATCTAAAATAGCGAGATAAGTAGCTGGCGTCGAACGAATGTTTACACCAATTGCTCCTTGTGTTAAATCAATATAGGTATCCTTTAACTTTGAACGTAAAGCATCCATTAACGAGCTTTTCCCAGAACCGGCAACGCCAGAAATAACCGTTGCCACACCTAATGGTATTTGAACAGTGACATTGTTTAAATTATGTGTGGTCACGTGTGCTAATGAAATCGTATCTTTGATCTTGCGAGGTTGACGAAATTTAAGCGGCTGCTTTAGATATTGGCCTGTCAGCGTGTTGCTGGCCAGCAGTTGTTGATAAGTCCCAGTAAAGGTCACTTTTCCTCCGGCAACACCGGCTTCTGGCCCCATTTCTACGACATAATCGGCAATCGGCATCACTTCAGGGTTATGTTCTACGACCAGAATCGTATTGCCCTTGGCCTTTAATTGTTTCAATGCGTTTTTGATCAGCTGGATATCATGTGGATGCAATCCAACACTGGGCTCATCTAAGATATATACCATATCAACTAAGGCACTAGTCAAAAACTTAGCAATTTTAATCCGTTGTGTTTCGCCACCAGATAGTGAACTTGTCCCTCGGTCAAGGGTCAAATAGCCTAAACCAATATCAATCAAAGACTGAATTTTTGTGGTTACTTCCCGAATCAAATCTTGGACCAGGGGTTGTTCAACCGCCTGCAGAAATTGCAGTACATGGACCAAATCCATCGCCAATACTTCAGCAATATTTTTACCATTCAACTTACAAGTTAACACTTTAGCTTGCAGCCGCGTCCCGTGACAAGTCGGACATGCCCGTCGTGTCACTACTTTTGCCAAAGCTTCCTGATGATGTTTGGCTTCGCTTTTACCAATAATCGAACGGCGGATTCGTGGGACGATTCCCTCATAAAGTGCTGTTCGTGGCCAGGCAGCTGGGGCATTCTTTAAGCGCTGCTGGGGTGCATATAATAGCAGCTGTAAGTCCGCTTCACTATAATCTTTAAGTAATTTATCATTATCAAAAAGGCCACTATCCACATAACGACGCCAGCGCCAGGTATTGGGTCCAAAACTGACAAATGTAATTGCTCCTTGATTTAACGACTTATTCGGATCGATAAGTGCTTTCACATCAATATCATCTACGTAGCCGAGCCCTTGACATGTGGGGCACATCCCTTGCGGTAAATTAAATGAAAAAGTATCCGAATAACCAATAAACGGCTGACCAACTCGAGAAAATAACAGGCGCAAAAGCGAATAAATTCCTGTATAAGTTGCTAACGTGGACCGGGCATTTTTACCGATCCGCTTTTGTTCAATCACAATGGCCACTGGTAAATTATCAATTTGCTGGACGTGTGGCTGGCCATATTTAGGTAAATACTGCTGGGTAAAACTGGGGAAGGTCTCGTTCAATTCTCGTCTTGAAGTGGCCGCAATCGTATCAAAAACCAAAGAAGATTTTCCCGATCCAGATAAACCCGCAAAAACAGTGATCGCATATTTAGGAATCTTCAAATTCACATTTTGTAAATTATTTTGAGTTGCACCGTGCACAACAATGGCCCCACGTTCAAACATAAACAACCTCCTTAAAACCCGTGATTCACTTGGCAAAACGGAATGACGCACTTACTATTAAGTGTTCAAAAATAATCAGAAAAATACGGTGTTTCTATTGGAATAATGTTTTCTAAATACTTGATGGCATTTTTTGAGGCCTGCAGACGTTCAATACTAGCTAAATAGGATGGTCGCCGGTAACTCATCAACATAGCCGTCAAAGTTTGAATATCTACTTTGACCACGTAACCATTGGCACTGGTTTGATTGATCGATAATTTACCATCACGATTCACATGAATATGAAATAAACCATTATTCCATGCTGCCATCGGATCAGTCACTTCAAAACTAATATCTTCCGTAATATTTTCAAAGGGGTAAGCCTTAAGAAACTCCTTCACATCAACTATCCGCGCCATATAATACGGTTCAATCGTTTCTTTGATATCCCCTGCATCCATCAAAAAAGCAATGGGTTCATCTTTATAAATATGCCCCTTGACATGTTCCACCATCGAATAATGCGCACTAATAAAATTCCAAAGACCAACCCGGGCTTCTTGATTTAAATAAATCATTTCCTTGAGATGGAAAACTTCTTCGGCAATCCAATAAATCACATAACCTGTAGCCACCTGATTTTCATCATAGTAAACGGCAGCAGTACGCTCTTCTTCATTTTCCCAACGCCAATATTCATCCCAAGCTAACTGATCGCGGATCATTGCACCGTGCGTCTGGTGAGCAAAGCGGTCATAAGTATCTAAAACATCAAAATCGTCGATTTCCTTACGTGCAACGTGGCCGGTCACTGGTACTGGTTTTGGTAATTGAGTATCGCGCAAATCAAAAGTTAGATGATCAGACATGATCTCCCAGCCCTTCTTACGATAAAAAGGAATGCTATATGGATATAAATATGAAATCCACTGTTGATTGTCCCGCATCTTTTCTAACCCAACTTTTACAAGATCGTGCATTAAGCCATGACCTGCATACTCAGGATAAGTGCCAACACCTGTTAGACCAGCCATTTTAAAAACTTTACCATGAATATTGACCTCGCAAGGATAAATCGCCAATTGCGAAACTAATTGTGTTTGATTGTACCACCCGATCACATCTGATTTTTCCAGAATCGGTTGTTTAGCCCGCACCAATTCTCCCTCTTCATAACCGCTCTCCAAGAGGTCTTGATTGGTGACTTGAAAAACATACCGCAATAGATCATTAAATTGATCAACGTCTGCCACTGGTACTGACTTGATTTGCAATTGTTGCCGAGTATTGTTATCTTTGTCCATCATCTTCACTCCTATTTCAAAAACGCATACGGGGAAAGACCATCCATACCAATCATAGGATCAATCGTTTGGTTATCAATCAATTCAGGTGTTAAATTCTGAGAAAGCGGCTCATCAACAGAATTAGTTATGGTGCTTGATTCTGCTTTTAGCGGTGCAGCTTCAACCCGAGCCGCTTCGTTTAGCTTTGAAGTACTTGTAAAAATACTCTGCATGCGCAGCACCAAAGTCGTTTTACGCGTGTTTGCCAACGCATGAACGGCTGTTTCAAACGCTTGAGGTTCGCCTACCATGATCAATAATGCCTTTGCTCTAGTAATAGCAGTATATAAAAGATTGCGTTTCAACATACGGCGAAATTGCATCACTAACGGCAGAATAACTAACGGAAATTCACTTCCCTGAGCTTTATGGATCGACGTACAATAAGCCAAGGTAAATCGGCTCCATTCGGAACGTTTATACGTCACCTCAGTCCCTTCAAAATCAATAGTAATTTTATCAACTTTGTCTGTATTTTCTTTGGCCAAAGTAATGGCAACGATTTGTCCGAGTTCACCATTGAAAACATTTAAGTCTGGGCTATTCACTAGATGTAATACTTTATCACCAATGCGATAAATAAAATTACCGAACTTGACTTCTTTACTGCGATCCGATTTTTTAGGATTCATAATATCTTGTACTAATGGGTTCAAGTGATCAATGCCAGCTGGACCCTTATACATTGGAATCAACACCTGCATATCTTTAGCTGAAAAATCACGTGCTTTTGCTTTCGCAACAACTTGCGCGATGACATCTGGAATTTGATTCGGTAGACATTTAATAAAACTACGATCACTTTGATTTTTGAAAAAGTCGGCTGAAATGACACCCTCGTTAACTTCATGGGCCAATTCGACAATTGAAGAATTTTCATCCTGACGATAAATCTGCTCTAGCTCTTGACTGGGCAGTGCTTGTGAATTTAACAAATCAGCGAAAACTTGGCCTGGTCCGACAGATGGCAGCTGATCTTTATCACCAACCAGCACCACGTGCATTCCCAAATGAACCGATTTGATCAACTGGCGAAACAATGAGGTATCTACCATTGACATCTCATCAACCACTAACAACTTACCATCCAAATCATTTGTTTCTAAATCTTGATTATTTTCTTCACGTCCATTTAAGCCTAGCAACCGATGAATGGTGCTCGCCGGTAATCCCGTTGTTTCACTCATGCGCTTAGCTGCTCGTCCTGTGGGTGCTGCTAGCAAAACCGGAAAAGGAGTATCTTTATATTCATTAACATCTAAGGAAAATTCAAAATAGCGTGCAAAACAAACCACGATGCCATTTAAAACCGTTGTTTTACCGGTGCCTGGTCCCCCTGTTAGTAAACTAACCGGGCTTTCCAAAGCTTGTTGAATCGCTAATTGTTGTGCGGCATCATATTGAATCCCTAAGCTCTGCTCGGCTTGTTGGATCAATTGTTTTAAAACGGTTGGCTCAATTTTTTCGGGTCGTTCTTGAGTTAACCGCTTTAAATGCTCAGCAATTTGCCACTCACTTCGAAAAAGAAATTCAGGATATAATCGATGATCTTGAGAAATAATCTTACCTGTTTTGGCAAGATTTTGAATTTCAATTGCTATTTGATCCTCACTCACCGGCGCTGGCCGACTGGATTCTAACAAATGTAGAGTTTCATCCAATAAACGCCCTGCATCCGTATATGTATCTCCCGCCTGAAAAGTTAAATCGTTTAACACTTGTAAAATACCCGCTTGATAACGTTCAGGCGCATCAGCCGTAATCCCTTGTTTTTCAGCAATGCTATCAGCACGTTTGAACCCGACGCCGGTAATATCATAAACCAACTGGTAAGGGTTCTCAGTAATCACACGAATGGTGTCCTCTTGATACTTCTGATAAATCTGTGTCGCTAAACTACTCCCAAAACCAAATGCATTTAGACTGATAATTGCGCGCTCCATACCAACATTAGCTTGTAGTGCAGCTACAAGGTCCGTTTGTTTCTGGCGTGATAAACCCAGGTTTTGTAAACAGGTTGGATCTTTAATGATTTGATCAATCGCATTTACACCCAGTCGATCAACGATTTTCTCGGCTGTTTTAGGGCCAATACCCTTAAATTGATTGCCAGATAGATATGCTACTAGCCCCTCTTTAGAAGTGGGGGTTAGCGTTTCATAGTTGTCTGCTTTAAACTGATACCCATATTTAGGATGATCAATTGGGTGCCCAATAAACTTATAGGTTTGATCTTCTTTAATATCACCAAAACTACCCGTAACTACGATTTCATCTTCATGAAAATCCGGCAAATTATGATCTTTGATTTTAATCAATAAGATCTTAAAAAAATTCTCTGGGTTTTGAAAGAAAATACTACTAACAGTCCCCGTCAGCCATAATTGCTGAACTGCATCTGCCATTGCCACCCTCCTAACGTTTATCTTTTTGATCACGAATCATTTTTTCAATTGCCACTAATTGAGTTTGCTTGCTAGCATAGTACTGAGCATCTTTAGCTTTCACAGCTAATAACTTAGTTTGATCGTGGTCACGAACAAAATCAATTAAGCCTATCCCAAACAAAGCATCTAGATCAGTTGGTTTTAACTGATACGCTTTTTGGTAAAAAGTTTTCGCTTGAGCTAACTGTCCCAAACTTAATAAACTATCCGCTAACACCAAATAAGCCGCCGAATTTTGAGGTGCTTTTTCAGTAGCTGTCAAAGCAAAAGCTGCTGACTTTGCATATTGTTTCGTCTTAAAAAAGATACGCGCTAACATTAGATTATTATCAAAATTTGCGTCTTGTTGGTTCAACTTATCAAACTCGGTTTGAGCTAAATCATAACGGCCCGCTTCATAGTAAACAACCCCTAAATTATAAAGTAGCTCGGTTTGCGCGCCAAATTTACCAATTGCTTTCTGTAATAACACTTCTGCCTGCTCAACATCCTGTAACTGTGTTAAATACGTACTCAATTGCAAGTAATTCTCAATTTGTTCTGGCTCATTATTAATTGCTTGTACTAAAACGTGAACGGCCTTCTGCTTTTCGTCCTGATTAAATAATTTTTCTGCTTGCTTATTCATAAATTCACCTAACTAAATTGTATCCGTCGCATTTAACCGGTGTTTCAAAAATTCAGTATCATTCCATTTAACCAGCTGGAATTTTTGACCATGATCTTGGGTTTTAATGATGGTGACACTACTATTAGTCAAACCGCCATTTTTACGAATATTTGCAATTGGCGTGCCTAATAAGGATTGGATCAAAGCTACTAACGCGGCACCATGACTGACGAAGAGGATATTTTGTTGACCGGTTTTATCAAGGCGTACCGCTTTTTTGACGACCGGTTGCATCCGATCAATCAACGCCTGAAAGGTTTCCCCACTAATTCGCGCTGGATTATAATTTGCTGGCTCATGTCGAAACGCAGCCAATTCTTTTGGAAAACGTTGGGCAACCTCCGTGAACTTCATACCTTCCATTTTACCTAAATTAAATTCGCGTAAATTTTCATTAATAATAATCGGAAAATCTTGTCCTAAGGCCTCTTTTAAATAAACGGCTGTCATTTTGGCCCGTAATAAAGGGCTTGTATACAGGCGGGCAAATTTAATATGACTCAAATAATGACCCAGACTGGCAATATCACGATAACTTTGTGGCAGCAATGGTGAGTCCCCTTGACCGCCTTGATAACGCCCTTCTAAGTTCCATTCAGTTTTACCGTGTCTGATAAAATATAATTTCGTCATAATCTGCCTCTTTACTTACCTTATACTTTTTAAACTAATGACACTTATGTACATATCGTAATAGTCCCATTATACCAATAATTGCGGCGCAAAAAAATAAGCGATTCAAAAATGACAACGACAACTCAAATATTTTGCATCATGCAGCCAGACACAAACTAAAAAAGATCTATTGAATAAAGTGATCGCACACTTTTTCAATAGATCTGACTTAGTTTATTTTAAATCATAAACCATTAATTTCTAAACATATTGTAATTGCTTCTCAGCACTATAAGCAGCATCAATCGTGCCACCACCAAGACATTCAGCACCATCATAGAAAACAACCGCCTGTCCAGGTGTAATTGCTCGAACGGGTGCATCAAATTCTACTTTAGCTTTGCCGTCAGCTAACAAGTGAACTGTCACGCCAACATCTTGCTGACGATAGCGAAACTTAGCGGTGCAGTGGAAGACCTCAGGCTTAGTCTCAGGTGTCATAAATGTAAGCTTGCTAGCGTCTAAACTTGTCGCATACAAATGTGGATTATCAAAGCCCTGATCCACATAAAGGATGTTCTTATCCAGATCCTTGCCAACGACAAACCACGGCTCGTTAGACTTACCATTGCCACCGATTCCTAAGCCAGAACGCTGCCCGATCGTGTAGTACATCAAGCCAGAGTGCTCACCCATGATCTCACCAGCTGGTGTCTGCATGACACCTGGCTGTGCTGGTAAAAACTCACCTAGAAACTTCTTGAAGTTACGCTCGCCAATAAAGCAAACACCGGTTGAATCTTTTTTATGTGCTGTGGCTAAACCAGCTGCTTCAGCAATCTTTCGGACATCTTTTTTCTGCATATTCCCAATTGGAAACATCGCTTTTTGTAACTGATCTTGACTTAAAGCACTTAAAAAATAAGTTTGATCTTTATTTTGATCAGCACCACGCAATAAGTGCACTGTGCCATTTTCATCTTTTTGAGTTTGTGCATAATGCCCCATAGCAATATAATCAGCATTCAAATCCATTGCATAGTTCATAAAGGATTTAAACTTGATCTCCTTATTACACATAACATCAGGATTTGGCGTCCGCCCGTGGCGATACTCGTCTAAGAAATATTCGAATACATTATCCCAATACTCTTTTTCAAAATTAACTGAATAATAAGGAATTCCGATTTTAGCAGCAACTTTTGCTACATCTTCGTAATCCTCTGTTGCGGTACAGACTCCAGCATCGTCGGTATCATCCCAGTTCTTCATGAACACACCAATGACATCATACCCTTGTTGCTTGAGCAAAAGCGCCGTCACAGATGAGTCCACACCGCCTGACATACCGACAACAACACGCGTTTGGCTGTTATCCATAAAATTCACCATCATTTCATATAAATTCTAGTTTTCTACGATTTGAAGGTCGCGAACACCAGTACATTACATTATAACAAAGGTGTCAAGTATTATTTAATAGCTAAAACTTCACGATCCAGCAGATTTTGAATCACAAAGTTAAACTGATCAATAATTGCTTGAGTTTTACTAGGATCCTTAAAAATATTCATTGGATGCAAACCAGAATTATCAGTGATCGATAGCTTTAACTTCTTTAAATCTTTGTCCACCGTTATCTTCAATTTGAAGCCACCAGCATAAGGCGAATCGCCATTCAAAGGCCGTTCCAATTGAAAGTTGCCATTACGCGTCGGTACAAAGCCTGTATCGCGTAGCGTATAACGTTTTACTTCTGGACTTAAACCATATGTTATTGGTGATCCTTGAACTTTTGCTGTCGTCGTTAATGCCATCGCTGCTAACCTCCGATTTTACTTTTTTGCTTGGTTAAATAACTTTTGACACTCTGTATCAATTGTTCACTAAACTTAGCTACTTCTTCAGGCGTTGTCTGAGCACCAAAACTAACCCGAATAGACTCAGCAACTTGTGGCGCATCACTGCCGTACATCGCTGTCAAAACATGGGAAGGCTCCAAACTACCAGCTGTACATGCAGAACCGCCAGAAATAGCAAAACCAGCTAAATCCAAATTCATCTGTAAAACATTAGTTGGTACGCCTTTCAGCCAAATATTCATCACATGCTGCAAATCATCGGTAGCTAACGTGCCATTGATACCATAGTCAATCCCAGCCGCATCTAGCGCTTGCGTGATCTGTAATTTAAACTGATGGTACTTGGATTGCCGGTTGGCACGTTCCGTATCATCAATTAAAGTCACCGCTTTAGCAAAGCCAGCAATTGCAGGAATATTTTCCGTCCCAGCGCGCCGTTTATGTTCTTGTTCGCCGCCCTTTACTAAAGGCATAAAATTAAGTCCTGTGCGGGCATATAAAAACCCAATAAACTTGGGACCGTTAATTTTATGTGCTGAAGTGGATAATAAATCAATATGCATTTTTTCAACATCAATGGGTAGCAATCCATAAGCCTGAACAGCATCCGTATGAAAAACGGCTTGGTGATTTTGCAATAAGGCCCCAATTTCTTGAATCGGCATGCGTGCACCAGTCTCATTGTTGCCCATCATGACCGTTACTAAAATAGTATCTGGTCGTAACGCCGCTTTGAAATCAGCTAAAGCGATATGATTTGTTTTATCAACTGGTAAGTATGTCACTTCAAAACCTAAAGATTCCAAATAGGCCAAAGATTTCAAAACTGCCGGATGTTCTACTTGAGTTGAAATAATGTGTTTACCTTTAGCTTGATTGGCTAACGCCGTTTGTACAATTGCCGTATTGTCACTCTCACTGCCACCAGAGGTAAAAATGATCTCATCGTCTTTAGCATGAATACTCTGGGCAATAATGTGCCGACTCTCATCCAAAACAGCTCGAGCGGTACGCCCAAAGTAATGGGTGCTGGAAGCATTACCAAAATCATGCGCCATTTGGTCTGTCATTTCGGCAATGACTTCTGGTGCCATGGGTGTTGTGGCAGCATTATCTAAATAAATATGTTCCATAATAACCTCCTATACCATTATCGACTCGCAGCAATACTTAATATCATTTCAAAAAGCTTAATAGAATCTCAGCTGATTGGCGGCCAGCTTGAATGATAAAATCATCAAAATTAGTAGCAGCCGCTTCATCAGCAACATCACTCAAGGCGCGAATAATCACAAAGGGCACACCAAACTGAGTCGCTACTTGACCAACAGCCGCACCCTCCATTTCATTAGCCAGCGCCTTGGGGTATTGTTTTAGAATCTCCTGAATACGGTCACTAGAATTGACAAACTGATCACCGGAAACAATTAATCCCCTCGTAACTGGTAACTGCTTAGCTTTGGCTGCCTGTACAATTTTGTCTGCTAATACGCTATCTGCTGGAAAAATCTGCGGTTGATCAGGTAGTTGTCCAGGTAAATAGCCAAAGCCAGTCACATCTACATCGGTATAGGCTACACCAGTTGAAACCACAGTCTCTCCGATTTGTAAGCCAGCACCAATCCCACCAGCAGAGCCAGTATTGATCAATGCGTCTAACGGCATAGCTTCTAATAACAAAGTGGCTGTGATAGCTGCTTGAACTTTACCAATACCGCTTTCACAAAGGACGATCTCATGCGTACCAATCTCGCCAAAATAAAGCGTCACGCCTCCTTTGATTATCGTATGTGTATTTTGCAAATTTTGTTTCAAAACGGTGATTTCTTCCGGCATTGCACAAATAATCCCTAATTTCAAAATTGCCACCCAATCTTAATTTAAATTTGATTAAACGAAAAATAAAATAGCATAAACAAAAGCCGTCAAAAAGCCAATAATTAAAATAGCCCAATTCAAGCGCCATTTCAAGGTATACGACTTTTCTTCAGCATAAGCTCCTGTTAAGGCTAATTTTTCTTTCAAAGTTCGTTTTTGATAAGCTTTTTCAGCAGCTAAACGTTGGTCATCACTAGATCTAAAGTCTGGATCCGTTTTTCGGCGTTGTCGAATTGTTTTTCTTTCAGCAAATTTTTGTTTAAAAGCAGTCATTAATTTAATCAAGTCGAACCGCACCCTTTAATCGCAATATTTCCCAATAATATAAAGCCATGATTGTCTTGGCATCACAAATCAAGCCTGCCTGTTTTGCATCATTTGCTTCAGCAAACGTTAAGTGACTGACATTTAAAAATTCATCGGGGTCTAAACTGCGTTTATGTGTGACCTTTTGTAGCTGATCGCTATAATATAGATGTAAAAATTCATCCGCAAATCCTGGTGTTGAATAGAAATCCGTTACATGCTGCAACTGGTCAGTATATAATCCAGTTTCTTCATTTAACTCTCGTAAGGCTACTTTATGGGGATCTTTTTCACCTAAATCAATTTTACCTGCCGGTATCTCTAAGGTCTCTTTTTGCATTGGTGCGCGCCATTGCCGCACAAAAATCATCTTACCATCTTGGTCAATTGGCATAACTGCAACGGCACCATGATGATGAATAATTTCACGTTTTGCTGTTTTACCATTGGGCAAAAGCACATCTTCTAAATCTAAATTCAGAATAGCCCCACGATAAATTGGCTGTGTTTTAATGACTTTTTCTTCGAAATTCATACTTGACCTCCATTATCTTCTATCATCTTACAAGTGTCCGCTGAATTTGTAAATGTAAGGTCCCAATATTTGCTTATTTCAAGCAAAGATCAGCACCTAGTTGGTGGAAAAATCCACCTTTAGACTTATACTTTTGCGCTTAGTCCCTGTGTTAAAATGAAGCCATACAGAACAAGAGAGATGTAGGAGTGACAATATGAAAAAAATAAGAAACACTCTGATTGGTAGTGTCATTGTCTTATTGATCAGTGGTATCCTTATGCAAGTTAGGTATATGGGTTCTATCCCCTTTTTAGCGATGATGGTTGCAATGATCAGCTTTGCCGTTTTCATCATCAGTTTACCATTTTATATCATCCAGCGGCGGGCATTGCGGCACCAGAAAGTTGCAGATGATGCAACTTTACCCACAGGTAAATTATCACATCGTTTAATGGAACACTATAAGCAAGCTGGTTTAAGTGACAGCGACATTGTCTTCTTTCGGCAAACAATGGCTGAGGCTGAAAAAACCATCCGTCACTTAGACAAAGCTATTAATGATACGCCAAAGTTAAAAACAATCGATTTGAACTTGGATATTATCAAAGTTTCCAAATCAATGTTTGCGGCAATCGTTAAAGAACCTCAGCGTATGGCTGAAGCCAGTGACTTCTTATATAAGCACTTGCCTACGATTACAAAATTAAGCGACAAATATATCGAAATTTCTCATCACGAGATCAAAACTACCGATACTTGGGAAGTGCTGGCAAAAAGCTTAGATGTAATCAAAAATCTAGGTAACCAAATCCGTAAAGATTACACTACCTTTGTCGCAGATGATTTGGATGACATGGACGACGAAATGTCCGTTGCTAAGGATAGTCTATCTGATCTACAAAAAGACGCAGATAAGATGGACGCAGCAATGCAAAAGATCAATGAGACCTATCAACGCGATAAGGAGCAACAACATGGCTGAAAATCAGAATAAACAAGCAACCACAGATGATTTAATGAACGATTTATTGGCGGATCCTTTCACAAAACAAACGCCTCAAGTAAACCCAAAGCAACAAGCAGCACCTAACTCAAGTATTTTAGAAAAGCTGCCGCCTGAAGATCAGCAGAAGGCTCAGGAACTTGCAAAATCGATCGACACAACTAATACAACCAGTGTTATTAATTATGGTGCTCAGGCCCAAAAGCAGTTAGGTGAGTTTTCACAAAATATCTTAACTAAAGTTCAATCACAAGATACAGGTGAAATTGGCGATGCTTTGACCGACTTGATGTATCGCTTAAATGAAGCAAATCCAGATGAACTGCGAGCAGAAGACCGCAATGTATTTAAAAAACTTTTTGGCAAAGTCAAACGTTCAATTTTTGAAATTCAAAATAAATACCAAAAAATTGGTGCTCAAATTGATGGAATTGCCGCTAAATTAAATAATGAAAAAAATAGTTTATTAACTGATAACGTCACTATGGAAGAATTGTATCAACAAAACAAAACCTACTTCCAAGCCTTGAATATTTATATTGCCGCTGGACAAGTTAAAATTAAAGAATTGGATCAACAACTGATTCCAGAAGCCGAGCAAAAGGCCAAAACGACCCAAGATCAAATGGATGTCCAAACAGTACAAGATTTGCAACAGTTCAAAAATCGTCTGGAAAAACGGACGTATGACCTGGAATTAGCACGACAAGTTACTTTACAGCAAGCACCCCAAATTCGACTGATTCAAAATACAAATCAAGCCTTGGCAGAAAAAATTCAAGCATCCATTAATACAGCTATTCCGCTTTGGAAAAATCAAGTAGCCATTGCATTAACTTTATTACGGCAAAAAGATGCCGTTACAGCGCAGCGGCAGGTTTCCGAAACAACAAATGATTTATTGAAGAAAAATAGCGAAATGCTGAAGATGTCTTCAATTGAAACAGCCAAAGAAAATGAACGTGGTGTAATTGATATTGAAACCTTACAAAAAACCCAAAATGATTTAGTCGAAACTTTACAAGAAACATTAAAAATTCAAAAAGAAGGTCGCGAAAAACGGCAAAATGCTGAACTCGAATTAAACCGTATGGAAGATAATCTACATGATCAACTCTTACAAATCACGACCAATCAAAAATCGAATCCAACTGGACCCAAAGATGTCACCGGCTAATGATTGCCTGGTTATTACATTAAAGAGGGCCAGGAACAAAATTGATATTTTGTTCCTGGCCCTCTATTTGTCTGCTAACAATTTCATGTTAAACGTGTTTCAAAAGGCAATGCCCTCACCCAACGACGAATGACTCAAATGGAAAGTCCACCATTTTTCGTAATTCTTGTTGGTGCTCAGGCGCTGGGCGCCTTTTGTCTCACTCTCCTCTATTTGTCTGCTAACAATTTTATGTTAAACGTGTTTCAAAAGGCAATGCTCTTGATCACACGTTGCTTTTGATAATTTTAACTAATCTAACTCAAAGTAACCTATTTCGTTAGGTTTCGGCTACTTTGGCGCCAGCGATTAATCGTCACAATGGCTGTAAGCAAACAGATCACTGAGGAAATAATAAAGACCATGTGCATGCCATAAATAAAAATATCAGGTCGATGAGTCAAATAAGTGGTAACATGATGTCCCGCTTTATGGCTCATTGCTGCAAATAAAATTGTTGTGGACAAAGAGATTCCAATAATCATACCCATATTTCTTGCTAATGCATTCAAGCCACCAGCGATCCCCAGATCCTGAGTCTCAACTGTACTCATCACGATGGTATTGTTTGGTGCTTGGAAGATCCCATTACCTAGACCAACAACCCCGATCATGGCCATAAAGAACCACAGGGGTGATGTTAACTGCGTCATCGCATAGCCAATTTGACTAATTAAAATGGCAATCAACCCAATCACCGTCAATAAATAAGGCCCAATTTTATCTGAAATACTACCAGCCAACGGTGCAATCACAACTTGAACAATCGGAAAGATCATCAAAATATAGCCAGCGTAATTAGGTTCTAGTCCGCGAGCATTTTCTAGATAAAAAGGCCCAATAACATTGAAGAAGAAATTGACAATAAAAATCAACATTGCTGTCAATAAACTAATGGTGAAATTTTTGTTTTTAAAAATATGGAATGGTAACAATGGCTGTTCTGTATGCCGTTCGACGTGGATAAATCGCCACAGGCCAATTAACGAAAATACCCATAATGCAATAATGATCCAATTGCTAAAACCGATTTCTTGACCTAAAAAGACACCCAGGAAAAACAAAACAATTGTTAGTCCAAATGTAAAAGAACCGGGGACATCAATTTTAACTTTATTGAAAAATCGGTCTTTAGGTAGCATGAAATGTCCCATGATCATCGTTAGAATACCAACAGGTACATTGATCCAAAAAATATAACCCCAAGGTAAATGCGCCAAGATAACGCCACCAATACCTGGACCAGCAATACTACCTAAAGAAACAAATGAGCCAATCAGTCCCAAAGCTTTACCTCGCTCGTTCATGGGAAAAATCTCTGTAATAATACCATTGTTAGTACTCATCGTCATACTGGCACCGGTTGCTTGCACTACTCGAGCAAAAAGTAAGAACCATAAACTATGGTTAAATCCGGCTAATAGGGAACCCAAAATAAATAAAGATGTGCCCCAGCGAAAAACTTTGATCTTGCCAAAACTGTCGCCAATTTTGCCAAAAAGCAATAGCAGCGCACAGATAATAATTAAATATATCGAAACGACCCACTCTACTTGGTTTAGTGGGACTCGCAGATCGCGACTCATGACTGGTAGCGCAATGTTGACAATACTGCCATCTAAAGTTGACATAAAAGTAAACATCCCCACTGCAGTCAGAATCCACCAGCGATGTTTTTGGACGTCACTATCGTCCACGTAACTTTTTACAGGATCCATCGAACTGCCTCCGTTTATAAATTCGCAACCTTGACATTATAGCCGAAATTTACCTCAAAATAAAACAATTGAAACAAAAAATAAAAAATAAAGTTGTAACGAATAATCAATTGAAAATTCGCAACAACTTTATTTTTTCATCATACCATTTTAACCTTCATCTGACTTAACTAAGGAAACATTAGCAGCTTGAGGGCCTTTTGAACCTTGTACAACCACAAAATTTACTTTGTCGCCGGGATCGAGTGTTTTAAAACCAGGTTCAATAATTGCAGCAAAGTGAACAAAAATATCACCTTCGTCTTGAGTCTCAATAAACCCAAAGCCTTTTTCTTTATTAAAAGTTTTAACCGTTCCTATCATCTAAACGCCTCACTTTGTAACTTTTTGAATAAACTGAAGATACTGTTTTTGCTCCGATGTTTTTTGAATCTTAATATCAGTAAAATCTTGCATTAATGCCGCCTTTAGATCAAGCGTAATATAGTCTTGGAACGTGGCATTTCCAATCAAATCAATCCAATAATGGTTGCCATCTTCATGAGGCACTGTTTTGACCATCCCACCAGGATTATAAACACTCAACGTATCATTAAAATTAGCATATTCTGGATGTAAGTAAGCTGTTAGCAAGCTAGAGGCTGACATTGCTGTGCCACAAGCGTTGGTAAAACCAACCCCACGTTCATAAGTACGAACAAAAATTTCGTCCTTTGCACGTAAATTAACGAAACTAACATTGACCCCTTCCGGGAAGTAAGGGTTCTCACCATTTAAATAAGCCGCAATACGTTCTAATTCTGGGCCTTGCAAAGTTACCTCATCCACAAAACTGATCAAATGCGGGTTGGGCACGGCAATCGCAGTAAATTTTAACGTATCTGATAATTCAGGCAACACCTCATCAATAACCTGCTCTTTAGCCTTAAAATGCATTTTTAAATCTTGCGCTGCAAAACTAACTGGTGAAATTTCAACTTTGAAAGCTGAAACACCAGTAAATAAATCTTGTGCTTTTTGAACATGAAGATTTTGATACATGGTTTCGACTTCGAAATTTTCAGCATGATTCTTTTGTGCTAGGTAACGTGCTACAGTCCGTAACCCATTACCACACATGCTAGCTTCAGAACCATCCGCATTAATCACCCGCATCCGTCCAACAGCGTCATTCTTTTGACTATCGCCAACCAATAATAATCCGTCTGCTCCACCGAGCAAGCCATTCTCATGATCCGTTAATTTTTGCGTTAAGGTTACAATCTCTGATTCTGTCAATTGATGTGGTAATTTTGTTGTATCTAAAAGAAAAAATGTATTTCCAGAACCGTGAACCTTGATTAATTGAATGTCCATTTTCGCACTTCCTAAAAGTAGGTTTAGAATAGTTTATCATAGATTTTTAATTAAATAAATCAAGCTAACTGAAAATAAACTACTATTCTTAAAAATGGCCATAAAAAAATCGGTCACAGAGGCTATTGGACCGATTTTTTCACAATATAATATACTTAACCTTTGACCTTTAAGGCTATCACACATTGAAGTCTATGGTTCTAAACCTGCTTTGACCGCATCTGCAAAATGCTCATGCAATATTTTAGCACAGCGCGCACAAATATTTGGTAACTGTGGATCTTGACCAACATCCTCACGCGTCATCCGGCAGCGCTGACAAACTTCACCAGGCGCATGTTCAACTTTAATGGCAACATCTTCGAAGTCCATAGCGTCTGCAGGTGCTTCTGATTTTGAGCCAGCTACCGTTAATTTGGAAACAATCAGCATCTGTTTCACATCATTATCGATCGTAGTTAACAAATCTTTAACTGGTGTTGTTGGATAAACTGTCACATATGCTTCAAGCGACTTACCAATCACCTTATTATCTCTAGCAACTTCTAGAGCCTTTAAAACATTATCTCTAAAGGTCATAAAATTAGACCATTCTGATAATAAAGCATCTTGATCTGCAAATATTTCTGGTTCTGGCATTTCAGCCAATTGAACAAATGCCTCAGGTTCCTTTAAGAAGCTCCAGATTTCTTCAGTTGTATGTGGGATGATTGGTGTCAGTAATTTGGTCAAAGCAACAACCACATCATACATTACTGTTTGCATGCGCCGACGTTTGATATCATCAGCAGCTTCGATATAAACAACGTCTTTGGCAAAGTCTAAGTAAAACGAAGATAGATCATTCGTCAAGAAGTTAGAAATCGTCTTAAAGACAGTTGCAAAATCATATTGATCATAAGCATCTAAGCAAGTTTTGATCACTTGATTCAAGCGGACCATCATATAACGATCTACCGAACTTAAGTCGGCATAAGCTACTCGATCAGTTTTGGGCTCATAATCACTCGTATTAGCTAGCATGAAACGAATTGTATTTCTGATTTTACGATAGCTTTCAGATGTTTGCCGGAAAATATCCATGGAAACAGCGACATCTGAGTTAGTGTCAACAGATGAAACCCACAAACGAACAATGTCTGCACCCATCTGTTTGATGACGTCATTGGGTGAAATCACATTACCTAATGACTTACTCATCTTGCGGCCCTTATCATCCAAGGTAAACCCTTGCGAAAGGATCTGCCGATAAGGCGCTTGGCCAGTAACAGCTACTGAAGTGATCAAACTTGAATTAAACCAACCACGATACTGATCAGAACCCTCTAAATACAAATCAGCCGGAAAACTTAATTCAGGTCGTTGTTTCAAGACAGCTTGATGAGAAGAACCTGAATCAAACCAAACGTCCATGATATCATTTTCTTTGGTGAACTTACCATTGGGACTACCTGGATAAGTAAAGCCCTCAGGCAATAATTCCTTTGCTTCTCGTTGGAACCAAATATTTGAACCATACTTGGCAAATAAATCAGCTACATGATTGATCGTTTCGTCAGTAATAATTGCATCACCATTTTCAGCGTAGAAAATTGGCAGCGGTACGCCCCAAGCTCTTTGCCGGGAAATGACCCAATCTCCACGATCTTTGATCATGTTATAAAGTCGTGTTTTACCCCAATAAGGCTTATAAGACACACCTTCAACAGCCTTCAATAAATTGTCTCTAAAGGCCGCTACAGAAGCAAACCATTGCGTCGTAGCTCGGAAAATAACTGGTTTTTTAGTCCGCCAGTCATGCGGATAACTATGGGTAAAGAAGCTGAGTTTTAATAATGCCCCTTTTTCATCTAATAATTTAGTGATTTCTTTATTAGCATCATCGTAAAACATACCTTCAAAACCAGGAGCTTCTTTAGTAAAGCGCCCTTGTTCATCGACTGGTGATAGGGGTGGCAAATGATATTTTTGACCAACGAAGAAGTCATCAGTCCCATGACCTGGAGCGGTATGCACTAATCCAGTACCTTCATCAAGAGTGACGTGATTCCCAAGAATCAACAATGAAGTTCGATCATAAAAGGGATGTTGTGCCGTCATATACTCTAATTCAGTACCTTTGAACGTTTGTAATACTTGTGTATGCGTCCAACCTAATGCTTCTTTGACGCGTTCAAGCAATGATTCGGCAATGACATATTTTTTCCCATCAGCTTCAACTTGAATATAGTTAAACTTAGGATTTGCTGCAATAGCCAAGTTAGCAGGCATTGTCCAAGGCGTTGTTGTCCAAATAATAAAGGCCGTATCTGTATCCAACAAGTCTTTACCATCTACAACTTTAAAAGCAACATAAATAGATGGTGACTTCACGTCTTTATATTCAATTTCAGCTTCCGCTAAAGTTGATTCAGAAGAAGGCGACCAATAAACCGGTTTTTTACCCTTATAAATATAACCCTTGTCAGCCATCTTACCAAAAACGCGAATTTGTTCGGCCTCATATTCATGCTGCAATGTAATATAAGGATGATTCCAATCGCCAGCAACCCCTAAACGCTTAAAGTCGGATCGTTGTTTGTCAATCTGACTCATCGCATATTGGCGACAAAGTTCGCGGTATTCAGCCATAGACATAGATTTGCGATCCACGCCCTGTTTGGTTAATTCTTGCTCAATTGGTAAACCATGGGTATCCCAGCCAGGTACATAAGGTGCCCGAAAACCGTGCATGGATTTATAACGGACAATAATATCCTTGCTGATCTTATTCAGCGCATGCCCCATGTGAATATTACCATTGGCAAATGGCGGGCCATCATGAAGTATAAAAGTTGGTTTCCCCTCATTCAACTTTTGACGTTGTTCATAAACTTCGTTTTCATACCAGGCCTTTTGCCGTTCAGGTTCCTTGTTGGGGAGATTTCCCCGCATTGGAAACTTGGTTTTGCCTAAATTTAACGTATCCTTAACTCGCATAAACTGCCTCCTCAAAATTTGGTAATAAAAAAAGACCTTGTCATTTATAGGACGAGATCTTCGCGGTACCACCTAAATTCAGGAATAAAATTCCCCTTTAGCATGGTATAACGCCCATGAATCGTTTGATCTTACAAAAATTCAGACCAAAGACGAGAACGACTGATATAATATTGCCAGTGACTTCTCGGCCTTTCACCATTTACCGAGTCGCTGTTAAGTATGTGCTAATTATGTGTGTCGTTAGTGTCTTTTTGATTATTGTCATTCATTTTACCACTTGTTCGGTCATCTGGAAAGATGATTGTTGGCCGATTTTGTTCCGGATTCTGGTCAAAATAATCAGGATCCAGTTGAGCGGCCGGACTACCATCTTGTTGCTGTGTATGTGCACTATCTCCCGGATTAACTTGTGGTGCAGCTGTATTCGTGCCCTGCGTTGGCTGATTGTAGCCGGTAGCTGTTTGATCATCAGCTTGTTGGGCTTGCTGATTATAATCATCAAATTGATAGTCTGGTCCGGCAGTATAATCTTGATTAGGCACATTCATATCATCAGGTGTTAAGGTTTTGGTTGGGTTGGCTTGATCAGCTGTACCTGTACTTTGATCATAGTTTGAATATTGACCATCTGTACTTTGATTCTGATCAAAATTATAGTCCTGTTGTTGGCCCTGGTGTGTTTCGGCTTGGCCACTAGCATAATTGTTGGCATCCTGTGTGGTTGTTGTATCTTCACTATAATTTAATTGTTGATTATATTGGTCGTCACTATTATCGATCTGATCATCATTTAATAGTTCATTCCACTCTGGGCTGCGAACAATCTCCAATTGCGACTCCAACATAACTTGGAGCCGTTGCCGGAAAATCCGAGTTTGTTTCTTTAAATCATCTGTTTCAATTGTAATTTGACGTGCCTTTTCAGAAGCATCTTGTAAAATTTGATTTGATTTATCTGTGGACTCATTCAACAACTGTCGAGCTTGTTTCTCAGCATCATCTTGAATGATCTCTGCTTCGCGCTGAGCGTTTGTTTTAACCTTATCAGCTGCATCTTGAGCTACGATAATAGATTGATTCAAGGCGTCCTTTAAATCAGTAAAATAAGCCACTTTCTCCTGATTATCTTTTAAAGCACGCTCCAAATCTTCATTGTGGCGCAACAATGCCTCATAATCTTTAATGATCTGGTCCAAAAAATCATTAACCTGATCTTGATCATAACCACGAAACCTCACATTAAACTCTTTATTATGAATATCCATTGGTGTCAACGCCATAATTTATGCCTCCAAAATTTTACACATCATTTCCGTAAGGTTCGAATACTTAATCGAACTTTACCCTTTCGAGTTTCACCTTGGTTTGCTAACAATTGAACTCGACCAAAGTGGCGAACCGAAAGTATATCCAACATTTGAACATCAAAATCCGGCTTTTCAATTACCTGCCAATTAACCTTAACTTGTTTTGCTTCAATCATTTGCTTGGCTCGTTGTCGGGAAATATTAAACACATCAGAAACAATCGTATCCACACGTAGAGAACTAGCAGTCAACGATTCTTCAAGCCAATCTACCTGAGCCGAAATGACGTCTGCAAAGTCAATCTTTTCTAACCTAACTTTAATTCTGCCAATACTGGTTATTTGTGTGATAATATAATCCGCCATTTTGGCATCCGCAAAAAACTGCCAATGGCTACCATCTGTGATAATATCTCCAAAATGTTGCCGATCAACACTTTGATTCGCCAGTGTTCCGAGGATTTGTCCATGTTTTAAAGTAGCGAACTTTTCTGGATATTGAATTTCGATCGGCTGAATCTCATAATCCTTATTTTCCGCTTGATAATAATCTGGCGCTAAAATCAAACGGCGTTGTTCCGCATGCTGAAAACCACCAAATTCATATATCTTCAAGCCTTCAAAAGCGGGCAAGTTATGGACAATAAAAACTTTTCGTGGATCAAGAAACTCAGTCAATACCGGACGATATTCAGATTCAACAATGCCAATCAACTCACGCATACGATCAATAAAAGGTATCTCATCTTTTCTAAAATGCTGGTAAATATCTAAATCCATGATTCCCCCACTAATCTATACCATGAAAATACTTAGAAACTTGAGCAACCCAATCTCAATGAACTGCAGTGCCAAAATCGCAACGATAGGTGAAAAACTTATACCCATAATTGATGGAATAATACGGTCAAAGACACCTAAAAATGGTCCAACTATTCGACCAAGCAGTTGTCCTAGCTTAGAGTTGTATGCACCAGGAACCCAAGATAGCAATGTGTAAATTACGATCAAAAAGGTATAAATATCAAATATCCATTTTACGCCGATATATAAAAGTGCCAGTAATGACATTTTTCACCTCATAAATTTTTCTGAATAATTAATCCACTTTTGTCTTGCGGATAATATCTGTAATTGAACCATCAATCTCAAATTTAGACGGCGTACACAAGAAAATACAATCACCAACACGTTGAACTTCACCTTTGATTGCAAAAATTGTACCCGTCAAAAAATCAAGGATTCTTTTAGCTTGTTTTTCATCAATACGTGTGAAATTCACAATAACTGCACGCCCGTTGATCAAATGCGTCCCAACTTCTTTTGCATCCGAATAAACTCGTGGTTCAAACAAAACGATTTTAGTAGTTTGATTTGATTTAACAGTATCCATCGATACAACATTATTGTTCACATTTGTCTTACTCGTGCTTTGACTGATCGGTGGCACCGTCTCATAAGCTGTTTTAACTGTGGCCGATTTTGGTGTCTCGGTTTCGTTTGTACCTAAATCGTTAAAATCATCATCGTTCATACCAAAAAAGCGACTTATTTTTTCAAATCCCATCATGCAAGCCCTCCTTGAACAAGATGTTATTATTTATTGCGACGCTTAAAAAATGGTGGTGTACTATCGTTATCATCATCATTAATTGGTTCATCAGTTCTTTGGAAAATATCAAAATCTTTTTTCTCAACATTATCAAAGTCTTGATCTGGTCGGCGACTGTGGCCCTTACTTGGTTCTTGACGAACATCCCAGTTACCAAAAGGATCGGTTGTTTTAGCATCTTGATGCGGTACTTGATTCTTATCTGTATGGATTGGTTCATCAGTATTTGTCGTTGGCCGGTTAGTTTGATTCGTTGGCCGTACCCGATTTCCGGATACACCATTACCTTGTGTGGTCCGACCGCCATTAGCATGCCCAGCGCCTAGTTCGTCTTCAATACCCGTTGCAATAACTGTAACAACAACTTCATCTCCGAGATTTTCATTGATCAAAACACCAAAAATAATGTTAACATCACTTGTTGCTGCTTGAGCAACGATACCAGAGGCATCCTGCGCTTCAAATAGTGAAAAGTCAGGGCCACCAGTAATATTGAGTAAAACTTGCTTTGCACCATCAATAGAGGCTTCTAATAAAGGCGAGGAGATTGCCTTTTTAGTAGCTTCTGTCGTGCGATTTTCACCAGTGGCTGAACCGATACCCATCAAAGCAGATCCTTGATTTTCCATAACAGTTTTCACATCAGCAAAATCCAAGTTCACGTAACCTGGTGCTGTGATCAAATCTGAGATACCTTGAACCCCTTGTCGCAAAATATTATCCGCTTCATGGAAAGCCTCTAACATCGGCGTCTTTTTATCAACAGTTTCGAGTAGACGATTGTTAGCAATCACCACCAACGTATCTACATGCTCTTTTAATTGAGCGATACCTTCTGCTGCATTACGACCACGTTTTGGCCCTTCAAAACTAAACGGTCGCGTCACCACACCAACCGTTAAAGCACCTAAATCCTTAGCTGTTTTAGCAACAATTGGTGCTGCACCGGTACCAGTGCCGCCACCCATACCGGCAGTGACAAAAATCATATCAGCACCCTTCAGAGCCTCCTGAATTGTTTCATCGCTTTCTTGAGCAGCTTTTTCACCGATTTCAGGATTCGATCCTGCACCCAATCCACGCGTCAATTTGGGGCCTAATTGAATCTTAGTTTCAGCTTTAGAGCTTTCCAAAGCCTGTACATCCGTATTTGCAACAATAAATTCGACGCCTTGGACGCCTTCATCAATCATTCTATTAACAGCGTTGCCTCCAGCACCGCCGACGCCGATCACCTTAATGATCGCACCGGTATCTTGCCGTGAGTCCAATGAGAATTCCATAGAATTTCCTCCTACAATAATCTGTGACGGTTATTCAAAGAAGTTATTTAAAAACTTCTTAATACTTTCAGTACGATTTTTCTTTTTCTTCGCCGGCTTAGCTTGAGTAGGTGTCTCTTGTTGGGGCACTTCTGACTCATGAACCGGTTCAACTTTTTGTTTGGCCATAGTTTGTTTGGGTCTCGGTGATTGTGACTGATCCATAGTACTTGCTGCAGATGGCCTACTCATCGCAGTATAATTCACGCTAGCATTAGAGATTGGGCTGTGTACGAGTCGATCAACCTCAGAAAGTTTAGAAACATAATTGACAAGCCCATAAGCTTGAGAAAAAGATGGATGTCTCAATCCCATTTGATCGGGAATGTAAATTTTAACATTGCGGTCAAATATCTTGGAAGCCAAGTCAACGATGCCAGGTAAGGCTGTGACACCACCAGTTATGACGACACCGCCTGGCAAATCAAAAGCCTTAACCTGATTTAAGGCTTTACCCAAACGTGTCAGGATCTGTTCGACACGAGCTTCGATGATTTCAGATAAGTAGCGTTCGTTGATCAGCACTTGATCCGTTTGCCCAACAATTTCTACCGGAAATTCTTCTTCTTTTGAGGTGGCCTCAACGTTGGCGTTACCATAATCGCGTTTAATCTTTTCAGCACTTTCAAAAGAAGTATTCAAAACAACGGAGATATCTTTGGTAATATATTCGCCGCCTTCTTGATCAACTTGCGTAAATTTCAGCTTATGATCATGAATAACAGCAGCTGTACTTTGGCCACCGCCCAAATCCATTAGAATTGTTCCAAAGTCTTGTTCCCCATCCGTTAGGGCAACGGTGCCAAGAGCAAGTGGGTTCACGACAAGACTTTGCAGGTTTAAACCAGCTTTCGCAATACTTTTTTTAATATTGTGAATCACTGTCTTAGGAGATGTAAATAAAATACCATGCATTTCTAACCGCACACCAATCATCCCGCGCGGATCCTTAATACCATCGAAGCCATCGACAATAAATTCATCTGGAACAAGGTCAACAATTTCACGTTCAGGTGGCAGGTTACGGATCAATGCTGCCGCAGCAACATTTTGAACATCCTGATCCGTAATTTCTTTTGACTCATCACTTACAGCAATCATCCCTTGACAAGGCTCAATACTCAGCATATTCGCAGGGATTCCAGCATAAACGTCGGAAATATTTACATTTGCCTTTTGTTCAGCTTGGCGGACCGCATTTCGAATCGAAGCGGCAACCTGATCAATATCGACTACAACGCCTCGATTCATTCCCTTTGAGCGATCACTACCAACGCCAATAATATTTAGTTGACCTTGAACAGATTCAGCAATAATCACTTTGATTGATGTGGTTCCGATGTCTAAACCAACATATATTCCTGAATTGTCCATTAAAATGGAACCCCCTCACAACAAAAATGCATAAATTCACTTTTATTTTAACTTGAATACTTTAACAAATTCTACCATACCATGAAAATTTTAAGAAAGCCTTATTTTTTAGGATTTGTTTTAAATGGATAGGCAAAAGCCCCAACTTCTAGATCGACAACGCCTTTTGTCTTGAGTGCCTTTGCATAAGTTGGATATTTAGGCAGCTTTTGCCCCATTGTTCGTAAATCAGCGATTACTTCATTGTTGTCATTCATAAAGAGCCTTATTTGATAAGGATTAATTTTCGAACCCGTTAAGTGAACCTCTGAAATATCATTTTGAATTGAACTTGGCAATTTACGATAAGTTTTAATGAATAAATTCAATCGTTTCCCAGAAGTAAAATTCTCTAATACAGGTAAATTACCGACGGGTTTTGTCACAGCTGATTTTAGAATCACACCATTGATTAACACACTATAATAATTACCTTGCTTATTCAAATAACCCACGCGTTGATACTCTTGAACCCGAAAGGTCAGATCATTAAAGTGGCGTACTTGTAAAGTCGCATTCTTGATACCTGGCGTCTGTAACCGAATTTTTTTTTGAATCGCATGCTTTTGTAAAAGTAACTTAAAAATATGATCAGAAGCTTTGATCCCACTATGATCAATGATCGTTTGTTCAGGAATTATTTCTGTACCCTTAACGAAAACCTGGCCAACCTTACTAATGGGCGCAATATAATAGAATACCAATATTAAAAGTATCACTAACGGTCCTAAAACAAGTATTAAATTTCTTTTAAGTTTTGTGTGTCGAACCTTTGAAAGATTAGGCAATGTCTTCCCGACTGGCCGATATTCAAAGGTTTGTTTTTGACCTTCTTTTTTTTCGAGATATTTCTGCCAAGGCTTTATTAACTCTGCAGGTTCTTTCTTGACACTTTTATTATTTTTTTTGCCAAAGAAGGCCATAGATCACACCACCTATTTCGTCTGTTTCACCAAATTTGTCATCACTTGGATCAACTGATCTGCAGCATTGGGTTGCCCTAAAGTTTTTGAGGCAGCCATCATACTTTTACGTAGGATGGCATCTTGCATAATCGTATCTGCATTACGGAGCAAACTGCGCTCACTCAGTTGGTCCTCTTTAAGCATCAGCGCCGCGCCGGATTTCACCAAGCTTTCGGCATTTTTTGTCTGATGATCATGCGTAACATAGGGACTTGGGATCAATATTGATGGCAAACCCAGGGCCGTAATCTCGGCGATACTAGTGGCTCCAGCTCGACCAACGATTGCGGTAATATCGGCTAAAATATTCGGCATATCTCCGATATAATCTTGAATCACGATATTGTCGCTGCTGCGAGACCCAATTGCAGTTTTAACACGATCAAAGTGAACTTTACCAGTCACAAATAAGACTTGGTAAGCGCGTTTGGCAAAATCATCGAAAGCATTGATAAAAGCTTGATTAATTGGTTCAGCACCGCGACTGCCACCAAAAATCAATAACGTCGGGACGTCCTTTTGCAACCCAAAGTCAGTTAACCGATCATTTGCTTGAATCCCAGCTACTTGTTGTGCGCGTGGATTACCAGTTAAAACAATTTTTTTCTTTTCAGAAAATTCCGCAGCTGCATCAGGAAATGAAATAGCAATCTTATTTACAAAATGGCCTAAAAATTTATTTGTCACACCTGCAATTGAGTTTTGTTCATGAATAACTGTTGGTATATGTAAACGCGCGGCAGCATAGACCACAGCACTGGAAACATAACCGCCTGTCCCAATCACGATATCTGGCTTAAACTCCCGAATCAAATTTTTAGAACGCCGAATACTTTTCAAAAAAAGCGCTACTGTTTTGGCATTTTGTAAGCTTAGTGAACGTCTGAAACCTTGGATTTCAATTGAAGTAAATGAAATACCTTGTTCAGGGACAATTCGGCTTTCCAGACCACGTTTTGTGCCCACATATAAAATTTCACTTTTTTTCGCTTCTTTGGTCTCAATCAATCGCTGAATGAGGGCTAAGGCAGGATAGATATGACCACCCGTACCGCCTCCGGAAACAATCACACGCATAATTATTTCTGCTCCGATCCGATATATTGATTCACATCTTCAATGAAACGATCGCCACGTTCTTCAAATGTATGGAACTGGTCCCAGCTTGCCGCGGCCGGTGATAGCAGTAAGATATCACCGGATCTAACTTGTGCAAATGCTTCAGGTACGGCTTCATCCAAATTATCAACGATAGCAATTTTTTTAACACCCGCATGCTTTAAGGCGTCTGCCATCAGTTGTTTGGTCTCCCCATAAACGACAGCAGCCTTTACATGTGCTTTTAAGAGAGGCTCTAACGCTTCAAATGTAAAGCCCCGATCTAAACCGCCAGCAATTAATACAATAGGTTGTTTAAAACTTTTTAATGCAACTTCAGTTGCTTCGATGTTTGTAGCTTTAGAGTCGTTATAGATACGAACGCCACGCCATTCCTCAACATATTGCATCCGGTGTTTAACGCCGGTAAAAGTCTGTAACACGCGGATAATATGTTCATTAGGTACAGCCATGATCTTAGCCACAGCAATTGCGGCCAACGCATTTTCGACGTTATGCTCCCCTGGAATTTTTATGTCCGCAGCCGCCATGATTTTGTCTGTTTTGAAATATAACATCCCGTCTTTTTCATAGGCGCCAGTTTCATTCTTATCTCGACGTGAAAACGGCACAATAGTTGCCTGACTTTGACGTGCTAGATTTTGCCACTCTTCCGTATCCCAATTAACCACAAAATAATCTGCAGCCGTTTGATTCTTAGTAATATGCATTTTCGCTTTTATGTAATTTTCTCGAGTTTTATGGTAATCCAGATGTGCTTCATAAATATTTGTCAAAACGGCAATATGTGGCTTTAGTGACGTAATCCCTAACAATTGAAAACTAGATAATTCTGTGACCATAACATCATTAGCAGTTACTTTTTCGGCAACTTCACTGGCGGGTATACCAATATTGCCAGCTAAATAAGCCCGTTTTTTGGGCTGACCTTCATTTAACATCAAAGCAATCAGCGTGGTAGTTGTCGTCTTGCCATTGGTTCCAGTCACACCAATCATCGGCGCTTCAGAGACTTCATAGGCCAGTTCAGGTTCAGTAATAATCGGAATTTTCCTAGCCAATGCTTTTTGAACCATTGGATTGTCATAAGGAATCCCAGGATTCTTGACCATCCAAGCAAAATCCTCATCCAATAACTCTAGGGGGTGCCCCCCAGTAATGACCCGGATACCCTCGTCTAATAAAGTTTGTGCATCCGGATTTTCGTCAAACGGTTTCTTATCATTGACCGTTACCAAGGCACCCAACCGATGTAATAATTGAGCTGCATGAACACCACTTTTGGCTAACCCTAAAACTAATACTTTTTGATTCTGATATTTTGTGACTTTTCGCATAATCAAACTTCCTTATAAAAATAGTAATAAATAGATGATTGCAGTCAGTGCACCCACGCCCCAAAAGGTGGTCACCACGCGCCATTCACTCCAACCCAAAAGTTCAAAATGGTGATGAATCGGCGTCATTCTAAAGATACGTTTGCCTGTCAACTTAAAGGATGCAACTTGTAGGATTACACTAGCTGTTTCCAAAACGAAGACAAGCCCTATCAACAGGAGTGACCATTGGCGATGCAGCAAAATTGAGATTGCCGCTAAGACACCTCCAATAGCTAATGAACCGACATCCCCCATGAATATTTTGGCGGGCTTATGATTAAAAATCAAGAAACCAGCTAAACTACCAACAAAAGCAATAATGAGAATTAAAATATCCGGTCGTCGATCACGGTAAGCAATAATACCATAAGTTATAAAGGCAATAATAGCTAAACCGCCGACTAACCCATCTAGACCGTCTGTTAAATTGACTGCATTTGAGAATCCTACTAACCAGAATAAAGCAAATAGGACAAAAAACCAAATGGCATCAACATTACCTAAAAGTGGTATGAATATTTGTCGGGTCAAATGGTCTGCAAAATAAACCCATAGAAAAATGGCCCCACCCAGAACCTGGGCTAAAAACTTCTGCCAAGCCTTTAAACCTTCGTTCTGATGTCGAAACAATTTTAACCCATCATCAAGAAAACCAACCACACCATAAAGCAGCAAAATGAATAGGGTAATCAAAAGACCATGAGTTAATTGATGTTGTAATCCAGCACTGACTAAACTAACTGCAGCAACAACGATCAAAAAAGCAACGCCGCCCATTGTTGGCGTACCAGATTTTTTTTCGTGCCAACTTGGCCCTTCTTCACGAATCATTTGGCCTTCTTTACGTTTTCGAAAATATGTGATCAATCTTGGCATGATGATCACAGTTAAAATAAATGCCATTAGCAAGGTGAGCACGAGCTCTAAAGTATTCATTTCTCCTAAATTCTCCTATTCCGTTTTCTGAGATGATAATAAAATTTCTAATTTAGAATCAGTATTTAAAATATGGTTTGCGGGAATACTCTGACTGACGACATAGCCATCTCCCTTAAATTTAACTTTGACGCCAGTAATCTCAGCTAGCTTTAGCACGTCGTTTTTAGACCAGCCTTTAACATCTGGCATCGTCATTGCACCATTTGTTAGTAATACTGTCCGTTGTCCTGCCAGCACATTCTCCTTTGCCAGCGGTAATTGTTGGACCACTTTATCACCTGAGCCCACAACACCATAAGTCAATCCGGTTTGGTTTAATTTAGTCTCAGCTTCTGTTAAAGCTTGCCCCGTTAATGCCGGCATCGTAATTGAAGCAACATCAGGTGCTTTTTGATCTGTGTTATATTCCAAAGCACGCTTCATAATTGGATTAAAAGCACTCGCCAGAATTTGTTCAGCTGGTTTTGTCATTTTTTGCGGCTGTTGCATCGTAATGTATAAAATATACTGAGGATCGTCAATTGGCGCCATGCCAACTACGGAGAAAATATAATTACTATCTCCTGCTAAATAAGCCCCATTCTGCGCAATTTGTGCCGTCCCAGTTTTAACACCGATATCGTATCCAGGGATGGCATATACTTGACCGGTACCATAACTCTGATTGATCACATCTTTCATGGCATTTCTCACTGAAATTGCTGTATTTTTTGAAATTGGTTTGCCGGTAACTTGAGTTTTAGTCTTGGTTGTCTTACCGGTTGTGGGATCGCTAATTTCAGAAACGATCTGTGGTTTAACCATTTTTCCGTTATTCGCAACGGCAGAAAATGCTTGCATCATTTGCATCACCGTAACATTCACACCTTGGCCAAATGAGGTAATTGCTTGATCTAATGGCCGTTTGAACGCCAAACTGCCAGAAGCTTCACCCGGTAAAGTTATCCCAGTTTTCTTATTAATGCCAAAGCGGTTTAAATAATCCAGCCAAGTTTTCGCACCCATTTGCTGCTCAATCTTAACAAACCCAACATTACTTGAACGAGGAAAAGCTTGGCTAAATGGAATACTGCCCCAACCGTTATAATTCCAATCACGCACCACATTTCCTGATACATTTACTGCCCCAGACTGGTAATAAGCATTAGGGGTATAATGTCCAGAATCAATTGCAGCACTTAAACTAAGCAATTTAAAAACAGAACCAGGTTCATAAGCTTCTTGAACTAACGCGTCTTGCCAAGACCCATCAAGGCCAGCTTTTGTAGCTGGATTAAATGTTGGCCGCTGAGTAGCAGCTAGAATTTTCCCTGTTTTGGCATTCATTAAAGTAGCTGTCATCTTAACAGGTGCATATTGTTGATAAACATCACTGATCGTAGATTCCATATAAGATTGTAGCCGAGAATCTAAAGTTAAAGTGATATTTTGACCATTTTTTGGTTTTTTAGTCGTCACTGGTGAATCTGGTAATTCATAGCCATAAGAATCCGTTTTGAAACGGCGCACACCATTTTTACCTGTCAATACTTTATTAAAGTAACTTTCAATCCCCATAACCCCTACTAGGGTCCCATTACTTGCTTTTTTGCTATTGTCTAATTGAGCTAAACCAACAATGTGTGAAGCAAAATTACCGTTGGGATAAAGTCTAGAGGGGCTCTTTGTAAAATAGATTCCAGGTAAATGCTTTGCTTCAATTTCATTTTTGACTTCTAAACTCAAATTTTTGCCAGCATTTCCAAACTCTACCTGAAATGCATTGGGATCTTGATTATTAAGTACACCGTAAATCTTAGCCTTACTAAGTGGAATATATTGACTCAGTACTGCGGCCGTATGCGCCTTGTCCTTGACATAAAGCGGTTTATTCTTATTGGAAACATATTTAGAATCGATAACCGCATATAGATTATAAACATTCGAATCTTCGGCGATGACATTGTGATTGGCATCATAGATCGTCCCCCGTACTGCAGTTAACCGTCGGTCCTGTTGATACTTAAGATTGGTCCGTTCTTTCAAATTAATATTATTTAATTTGCCGGATGCGACAATATAAGAAAAGCGACCAAGAAATATGAAAAATAGCCCTACCACGACCATTAGTAGGACTATGCCAAAGTAGACGCGATTCCGTCTAATTTTATTGTAGTTATGTATTTTCTTTGGAGAAGGGTTTTTCATTTTGCAACGTTCCTTACAGCTTGTTCATTAAAGGAAAGTCCATGTGCTTTCGCAAATGATTGTAAACGATCCGAACTGTTTAATGTCCCAATTTCTTGCTTTAGATCTGTATTGTTTGACTTTACTTGACTCACCTTAGCATTCACCCGTTGTAAAGTTCGCTGTGAATCGGCGAGCGCAATTTTAGAGCTGACTAGACCAACCATCAATAACACTGTCATGACACAACAAGAAATAATTGCTATCCGCTCGAACAATGAAAACGGCACTTTACTTTCAAGCGGTATATTTTGAACCTCAGGCTGTTGCGTTACTTGAGTTTGCGTTTCACTAGAAACCTGAGTTTGTGATGAATCATAATTCTTTTTGGCAGCATTATCCATTTGCTAATCAACTCCATTTCATAAGTTTAGTTTTTTTCAGCTACCCGTAAACGTGCGCTATGTGCCCGATGATTACCAGTTTGTTCCTGTTGGTCAGGCAAGATTGGTTTACGTGTCACAATTTTTAAAATCGGCTTTTTATCATCTGGTATGATTGGTAACCCTCTCGGAAGATCAGGCATTCTCGATAAATCTTTAAAGTATCCCGCCACAATTCGATCCTCTAAGGATTGAAACGTGATAACAGCAATACGCCCTTCTGGCTTAAGTAACGTAACAGCTTGCTTCAAAGTACTCTCTAAAACTGCCATTTCATCGTTCACAGCAATACGGATAGCTTGAAACGTTCGCTTAGCAGGATGGCCACCCGTTCGCCGCGTGGCGGCCGGAATAGCGTCCTTCACAATTTCAGCTAATTCCGTAGTCGTTTCGATTGGCTGAATTGCTCGGCGTTTTTCAATTGCCCGAGCAATGCGCTTCGCAAACCTTTCTTCACCATAACGAGCAATAATCTTTTGTAAACGACTAAAATCCCACTCATTAACTACCGTTCTGGCGGTCAATGCTTGGCTCGTATCCATGCGCATGTCTAACGGTGCTGTCAGTTTATAACTAAATCCCCGCTTAGCATCATCAAATTGAGGCGATGAAACACCGAGATCATAGGCAATGCCATCAATTGCTGTGATCTCATGCTTTGCTAACGCTGATCGTAAATTAGCAAAATTATCGTGGATCAATGTTAATTGATTCTTTGCCAGCGCTGTCTTGAAACGTGCCTTGGCGTGGTCAATTGCGACTTGGTCTTGGTCAAACGCAAATAAATGACCCTGATCAAGCTGCTGCAAAATCAAATTTGTATGGCCCCCACCACCAAGGGTCGCATCTACATAAATACCATCTGGATCGATAGCTAGCATTTTTACCGTTTCTTCAAGTAGTACCGTTACGTGTTTAAAATCCGCCATATTCACCATCAATTCATAAATCAAAATCTATTAAATTCTCCGAAATATCATCGAAGTTTTCACTCATTTGTTGATCAACCTGCTGCCACTGAACAGCATTCCAAATTTCTATCCGATTGGATACCCCTACTAAAACACAACTTTTTTCTAACTTAGCGTGTGTGATTAGTGTCTGGGGTAAGTTGATCCGGCCCTGTTTATCGAATGTTGCTTCCGTCGCAGCCGAATAAAAAAAACGAACAAAGGTACGTGCATCTTTTTTATTTAAAGGCAGTTGGGTCAACTTAGCCTCTAACTTTTGCCACTCAGATAAAGGATAGCCAAAAATGCAACCATCTAAACCTCGTGTCAGTATAAACTCTTGGCCGAGATCTTTTCTGAATTTGGCTGGAATGATCAAACGACCTTTAGCATCCAAATTATGCTGATACTCGCCCAAAAGCATACACTTCACCCCTTTAATACCAACAAATAAAGTCTACCACAATCCCCCACTTCCTACCACACAATGGTCAAAAAATACCACTATCATTATAAATATTTAACTTTATGTTGGTAACGCATGACTTGCAGATAAAATGCCGCTTCAAAGTACGTATCCTTCTAGCTAAATAAAGACCTCTAAAAATTAGCTTTTCACGCTAACTTTTAGAGGTCAACATCAATACAATTCTGAATGAGACACATTTCTGAAATAATTTATTTCCACCTTATTTGTAATTTAAAGTAGCCTGTATTTTCTGCCGACTACTGCATCAATATAAAACTTGGCTGCTCTGTTCTATTAAAATAACATGAGTATTAAAAAGACTAAGTACCAAATTATGCTGATCAAAAAGGTTAAGCGCCAAAAAATACGGAAATATCGTGGTAAAATCAACTCACGATCACGTATAGCTAAAAAAAGTGCCAAGCTGACTGCCAAAACTAGCAATGCCAAAACTATAAATTCTAAAATCGATAACTGTTGTTGCCCCTCACTAATTAATTGGCTGCCAATCAGAAAGAAGGGTGGTAGATAATCGATCAGTTTAAGTTGCCGTAGTCGCTTAAAATGTATTACTTGCTTACTGATGAATCCAATGAAAATACCAATGAATGGTAATAATATACCCCATAATGTTAATTTCAAAATTTTGTGCTCCTACGATTTACATCTATTTTTGCAATATTATAATGAATATAGTAAACTACTTAGCGTAATTTCGACAAGGTGGTCACGTATGAAAAAAGAAAAAAGTACCTTCTCTAGAATCACAAGAATTGTTGTTTGGGCAATGTTGATCGTTACTCTAGGCAGCATTATTATTGGTGCGATTTTCGAAATCATGCCAATGAATTAATGAATAGGAACGTTAAAAAGACCAAACTTTTTGTTTAGGTCTTTTTTGATTGTTGAAAATAGCTGATCGGTCGTTGAATAAAATACTTAATTAAAGATATACCTAATATTTATTTTGAATTGAAGTATGCTTTTATTTTTGATATTCTAATAACCAGATTAAAAATAAGCAAAATATTTATTAGATATTGTGAGGCATATATGATGAAAGTCGCAAAGTTTGGTGGCAGTTCTCTTGCTAACGGGGCTCAAATACAAAAAGTTATTGATATTATTAAGTCAGATTCGAATCGACGCATTGTCGTGGTTTCCGCACCTGGCAAACGCAAAGACACAGATACTAAGGTTACTGACTTGTTGATCAAATATTGCAATACGGTTAGTCAGGGCGAAGATATCACCGGCATTCAAAATAAAATCATCAAACGTTATCAAGCAATCGCCGGTCACTTTGGCCTGCCTGATACAGCGCTAGAACCAATCGTTGAAGGCATCACTAAACTAGCAACGCAAGTTTTTCCAAGTCGAGCTTATCAGATGGCTGCTTTTAAAGCTGCCGGTGAAAATAACAATGCTAAATTGATTGCTGCAATCTTCAATCATCAACAGATTCCCGCTGAATACTTAGATCCTAAAACAATTGGCTTAACTGTCACGGATGTCCCTGATGATGCTCAAATCTTACCCAGCAGCTATGAGAAACTAGCTCAAACGTTGACTCAGCGCACAAAAGTAGCCGTAGTTCCCGGTTTTTTTGGCTATAATACTTCTGGTGAAGTTTGTACTTTTTCTCGGGGCGGTTCAGATGTTACTGGCGCCATTTTAGCTCGAGCAGTTGCTGCCACTGAGTATGAAAATTTTACAGATGTTGACGCCATTTACGCAGCCAATCCAAATATTGTGCCGAATCCTAAAAAAATCACCAATTTGACTTTTCGAGAAATGCGGGAACTTTCCTATGCAGGTTTTTCAGTCTTTCATGATGAGGCCTTAATTCCAGCCATTGAAGGTAAAATCCCTGTTGTTGTAAAAAATACGAACCACCCAAGCTTACCTGGTACGCTGATCTCAGAACACAAAAAGATCAATCATGATGATGTTGTTGCTGGTATTGCTAGTGACAGCGGATTTACAGGTATATATATTCGAAAATACCTCATGAATAAACAAGTTGGATTCACTTTAAAGCTGTTGGAAATTCTTGCCAAGTTAAATATTTCATACGAACACATGCCTTCTGGAATTGACGATCTGACAATTATTATCCGCAGCAATCAATTAACACCTGAACTTGAAACACAAATACGTGCTGAAATCGAATCTGAAATTCATCCCGACGATTTTCAAATTCAACATAATTACACGATGGTCATGATTGTGGGTGAAGGCATTCAAGATCGTGTGGGCACAATGGCAGCTGCCACCGCAAGTATTGCCCAAGCCGGTGTTTCAATTGTCATGGTCAACCATGGAGCTTCACCTGTTTCAATCACATTTGGGATTCGTACCGCTGATGCAGATGCCGCCGTTCAAGGTTTATATGATACTTTTATTGCACATCAACCCATTGAAATTTTTGCTGAAAAAACATTTTAATTGTCCGATATACTAAAAAAGACGTCAA
>NZ_JACGCJ010000003.1 GCF_021030645.1 Agrilactobacillus fermenti
GTTTTGTCGCTTATAGAATAACATTGAGAGGCACTTCGTGCCTACATAAAAACAAAAAATTCCTTGAGATTTGATCTTAAGGAATTTTTTGTTTGAGGCTGTATAAAAAGACTTATGTCCCAGCCTCTTTTTTATTTGCACTAATTTATGTCGGAACGCCTTTAACTATTGGCAATAACCGTTGCCCCCAAAACATCTTTAAAATGTGTAAGTGCCCATTGATGACCCGCCGCATTGAAACTGGCGACGCCAGCCTCGGGAATGGTGATATCATAACTTAAATCATAAGCACCAACTGCCGTGTGCAAAATACAAATATCGGTAACAACGCCAACAAGTTCAATTTCTGAAATATGGCGCGCACGCAACAGTAAATCTAGATTTGTACCTGCAAAAGCATTATAGTGCGTTTTATCAAGAAAAATAACGTGATCATCCGCTTGATGGTCTGAGAACCAAATACCAGTTTTGCCAAAAAGTTCGCGCCCCCAAGTATTGCGAACATTATGCGGTGGGAATAGTTTACTCTCTGGATGATAGGGATCATTAGGAACGTGCACATCTGTTGGCAAAAAAATAAAGTTATTTTGATCTAAGTAAGTTTGAGCGCGTTGTGAGATAAAATCATCCAAGGCTTGCGCTGGTTTACCAGTCGTCAAACTACCCTGGTCGGCAACGAAATCATTGGTGTAATCGATGATGATCAGTGCTTTAGGTGTGGTCATTTAATCAGCTCCTTTGTTAATGGATTAAATTTAAGCGATATACCCCTGTCTTGTCAACTCAAAATATTACGGTCATCAAAAAAAACTTGCGTTATCCGTGGGATTCGAGTAGAATATTAAAAGTGCTGATTTTAAGGATCAGTGTGCTCTTTTATTAAAGAGTAATTAGTTAAGACGTGGAAGGTTGCGACACACCCGGATGCATTGCCATGGGTGTGTGGGGAATTTTCACCGAGCTAGTCTACTAAAGATAATAGACGAAGGAGGTAACAAGATGGCAAAGCAAAAAATTCGTATTCGTTTAAAGGCATATGAGCATCGTATTTTAGACCAATCTGCTGATAAGATTGTTCAAACTGCTCAAAGAACTGGTGCAGGTATTTCTGGGCCAATTCCATTGCCAACAGAAAGAACTTTGTATACGGTCATTCGTGCACCACATAAATACAAAGATTCACGTGAACAATTTGAAATGCGGACACATAAACGCTTGATCGACATCATCAACCCAACGCCAAAAACAGTTGACGCTTTGATGAAACTCGATTTACCAAGCGGTGTTGACATTGAAATCAAACTTTAATTAATAAACTATATCATTATATGGAGGTGTACTCATGACCAGAAAAGGAATCTTAGGCAAAAAGGTAGGTATGACGCAAGTCTTCACTGACAATGGCGAATTGATCCCAGTTACAGTAATTGAAGCTGAACCAAATGTAGTACTTCAAGTTAAAACTGTTGAAACAGACGGTTACGAAGCTGTACAACTTGGATTTGACGACAAACGTGAGATCTTGTCCAACAAACCTGCGAAAGGTCATGTAGCAAAAGCAAACACGGCCCCTAAGCGCTTCATTAGAGAAATCAGAAATGTCGAGCTGGGGGATTATCAAGTAGGAGACGAAGTTAAGGTTGATACCTTTGCAGCGGGCGACGTTGTTGACGTAACTGGTGTCTCTAAAGGTCATGGTTACCAAGGTAACATTAAGAAAAATAACCAATCTCGGGGTCCTGAAACCCACGGCTCTCGTTATCATCGTGTTGCTGGTTCAATGGGTTCTATCATTAACCGTGTGTTCAAAGGTAAACCTTTGCCAGGACGGATGGGTAACAACACTGTTACAATGCAAAATCTTGAAATCGTTCGTGTAGATACTGACAAAAATGCAATTTTGATTAAAGGTAATGTGCCTGGTTCAAAACATTCATTTGTAACGATCAGATCTGCCGTGAAAACAGTTAAATAATTAAACGAAGGGAGGCTAAATAATGACAAGCGTAAAATTATTCAAACAAGATGGTTCTGAAAACGGAACAGTTGATTTGAAAGATGAAATTTTCGGCATTGAACCAAACGATAACGTTGTCTATGATGCAATCATCATGCAACGTGCTGGTAAACGTCAGGGGACACACTCAACGAAGAACAGATCTGCTGTTCGTGGTGGTGGTCGTAAACCATGGCGCCAAAAGGGTACAGGTCGTGCACGACAAGGCTCTATCCGTTCACCACAATGGCGTGGCGGTGGTATTGTCTTTGGCCCAGCTCCAAGAAAGTACGGCTACAAGCTACCTAAAAAAGTTCGTCGCTTAGCAATTAAGTCGGTACTTTCTCAGAAAGTGTTAGATGGTGATTTGGTTGTCGTTGATGAATTGTCATTACAAAAGCCAAAAACAAAAGAATTTACACAAGCTTTAGCAAACTTAAAACTTGATGGGAAATTATTGCTAGCACTTGAAGCTGGCAACGATACAGTTGCATTGTCTGCACGCAACATTGAGGGCGTTTCAGTACTTGCTGCTGATCAAGTCAATGTTTTAGATGTCGCAAACAGTGACAAATTAGTTCTAACTAAGAAAGCATTACAACAAATTGAGGAGGTACTTGCATAATGACAGCTAGAGATATCATTAAACGTCCAATCGTTACCGAAGCTAGTATGAATGCTATGGACGATCGCAAATATACCTTCGACGTTGATGTGGATGCTAATAAAGTGGCCGTTCGTAAGGCCGTTGAAGAAATTTTCAACGTTAAAGTTGAAAAAGTTAACATCATGAATGTTCACCCTAAAAAGAAACGCGTGGGCCGCTATGAAGGCTTGACAAATAAGCGTCGCAAGGCCGTTGTTACTTTAACTGAAGATTCAGAACCAATCAAGATTTTTGAAGATTAATTATTTAGGAGGGACGTCACGTGGGAATTATTAAATATAAACCAACCACAAACGGCCGTCGTAATATGACCGCTTCAGATTTTGCAGAAATCACGAAAACAAAACCTGAAAAGACGCTTTTAGAGTCACAAAGTCATACGGCTGGTCGTAACGCGCACGGACATATTACTGTTCGTCATCGTGGTGGTGGTCATAAACAAAAGTACCGTATTATTGATTTCAAACGTACAAAAGATGGCGTTAACGCACTTGTTAAAGCTATTGAATATGATCCAAACCGTTCAGCTAATATTGCATTACTGCACTATGCAGATGGTGTCAAGTCTTATATCTTAGCACCAAAGAACTTAAAAGTTGGCGATGTTGTTGAATCTGGTGTTGAAGCAGATATTAAACCAGGTAATGCATTACCATTGGCTAATATCCCTGTTGGTACATTAGTTCATAACATCGAATTGAAACCAGGTAAGGGTGGACAATTAGTTCGTTCTGCCGGCACCTCAGCTCAAGTTCTAGGTCGCGAAGATAAATATACTTTAGTTCGTTTATCATCTGGTGAAGTTCGGATGGTTCTATCAGCAGCCCGTGCAACTGTCGGTGAAGTTGGTAATGAACAACATGAATTAATCAGTATTGGTAAAGCTGGACGTAAACGTTGGATGGGTTTCCGGCCAACAGTTCGTGGTTCAGTTATGAACCCTAACGATCACCCACATGGTGGTGGTGAAGGTAAAGCACCAATCGGTCGTCCATCACCTATGTCACCATGGGGTAAGAAGACGCTCGGTAAGAAGACACGTAATAGTAAATCTAAATCCGAGAAATTTATCGTACGTCATCGTACTAAATAATCTGGTTCGTAATTATTAAAAGGAGGTTTCATAATGGGTCGCAGCCTGAAAAAAGGACCTTTCGCAGATGAGCATCTTCTAAAGAAGATTGAAGCTCAAGCCGATCAAGAAAAGAAACAAGTCATTCGTACTTGGTCTCGTCGTTCTACTATTTTCCCTAGTTTTATTGGTTATACCATTGCTGTTTATGACGGGAGAAAACACGTTCCGGTTTATATTCAAGAGGATATGGTAGGTCATAAACTCGGTGAATTTGTACCAACTCGTACGTTCCGTGGTCACGGTACTGATGATAAAAAGACAAAGGTAGCCCGTTAGGAAAGGAGAAATATAAATGGCAGATCAAGCTCAAGTAACATCAGCAACAGCTACAGCTAAAACTGTCCGCATTGCTCCTCGTAAGGTTCGCCTTGTCGTTGATACAATTCGTGGAAGAAGTGTCGCTGAAGCCTTGGCTATTTTGCAGTTTACACCTCGTGGTGCCTCACCCGTTGTTGCTAAAGTGTTAAAATCAGCAATTGCTAACGCTGAACATAACTATGATTTAGATGCTGAAAACCTGTTTGTCAGTGAAGCTTTCGTCAATGAAGGCCCAACACTGAAACGTTTCCGCCCACGGGCAAAAGGTTCTGCATCTCCAATCAATAAACGCACAAGTCATATTACTGTTGTCGTATCCGAAAAAGAAGATTAAGGAGGGAATAACTTGGGACAAAAGATTAATCCAATTGGTTTCCGCGTCGGCGTCATTAAAGATTGGGATGCCAAATGGTACGCTGAAAAGGATTTCGCAACTTTTCTTCATGAAGATTTAAGAATCCGTAAATATATCAATAAACGATTAGTTGATGCTTCTGTTTCTGAAGTTGAAATCGAACGTGCCGCTAACCGCGTTAATATTTCAATTCACACTGCTAAACCAGGAATGGTTATTGGTAAAGGTGGTTCTGAAGTTGAAAATCTTCGGAAAGAATTGAATAACTTGACGGGACGTAAAGTTCACATTAATATCATTGAAATCAAAAAACCTGACCTTGACGCTAAGCTTGTTGGCGAAGGTGTTGCACGTCAATTGGAAGCTCGTGTTGCTTTCCGTCGTGCGCAACGTCAAGCTATCCAACGTACAATGCGTGCTGGTGCTAAGGGCATTAAGATTCAGATCTCTGGTCGTTTAAATGGTGCAGATATTGCCCGTAAAGAATGGCATACAGAAGGTACAGTACCATTGCACACTTTAAGAGCTGATATCGATTATTCTTGGCAAGAAGCTACAACAACTTATGGTCAGTTAGGTGTTAAGACCTGGATCTATCGGGGTGAAGTACTACCTGATAAACCAGCAACAAACAAAACGGAAGGAGGAAAATAATAATGCTCGTACCAAAACGTGTCAAACATCGTCGTGAGTTCCGTGGTAAAATGCGCGGCGCTGCTAAAGGCGGTAAAGAAGTAAACTTCGGTGAATACGGCTTACAAGCGTTAGAATCTCATTGGATTTCTAACCGTCAAATCGAAGCTGCACGTATTGCCATGACTCGATACACAAAACGTGGTGGTAAGATTTGGATTAGAATTTTCCCTCATAAATCATACACTGCAAAAGGTGTAGGTGTACGTATGGGTTCCGGTAAAGGTGCACCCGCAGGGTGGGTTGCACCAGTAAAACGCGAAAAGATTCTTTTCGAAATTGCTGGTGTGCCTGAAGAAACTGCTCGTGAAGCATTACGCTTGGCTTCTAACAAGTTGCCGATTCGGACTAAGTTTGTTAAGCGTGAGGAAGTAGGTGGCGAATCAGATGAAGGCTAAAGATATTAAAGAATTAACCACTGACGAAATGCTTGCCAAAGAAAAAGAATATAAAGAAGAATTATTCAACTTACATTTTCAACAAGCGACAGGTCAATTAGAAAATACAGCACGTCTTAAACAAGTTCGCAAGAATATTGCGCGGATCAAAACTGTTTTAAGACAACAAGAACTCAACAAGTAAACAACGAAAGGAGCGACACAATTTGAGCGAATCAGAAAACACTCGTAATGAACGTAAAGTATATCAAGGTCGTGTAGTTTCAGACAAGACTGATAAGACAATCACTGTTGTTGTTGAAACTTACAAGGCACATCCTGTATACAAGAAACGTGTCCGTTATTCTAAGAAGTATTATGCACATGATGAAAATAATGAAGCAAAAGTTGGCGATATTGTCCGCATCATGGAAACTCGTCCGCTGTCTAAACTCAAACGCTTCCGTTTACTGGAAATTGTTGAGAAATCTGTTACTTTATAATCTAATTGAAGGGAGGCTGCACAATTGATTCAACAAGAAAGCCGATTAAAAGTTGCCGATAATTCTGGCGCTCGTGAAATCCTTACAATCAAAGTACTTGGTGGTTCAAACCGCAAAACTGCGAACATTGGTGATGTAATCGTTGCAACTGTTAAACAAGCAACACCAGGTGGCGTTGTCAAAAAGGGTGACGTTGTGAAAGCTGTTATCGTCCGTACACGCTCAGGTGCACGCCGGACAGATGGTTCATACATCCGTTTTGATGAAAATGCAGCAGTTATTATTAATCCAGATAAGAGCCCACGTGGTACTCGTATTTTTGGCCCTGTTGCTCGTGAACTTCGTGAAAATGACTTCATGAAGATTGTGTCATTAGCTCCAGAAGTACTTTAATAGTAGACCTTGAAAGGATTTGGAGGTGTCGAAATAGATGTTTGTAAAAACCGGCGATAAAGTCCGTGTAATTAGCGGTAAAGATAAAGGTAAAGAAGGCACTGTCACTAAGGTTTTACCAAAGAAAGATCGCGTTGTAGTTGAAGGTGTCAATATGATCAAAAAACACCAAAAACCAACAAATGAAAATCCTTCAGGTGGCATTGTTGACGTTGAAGCTGCGATTCATGTTTCAAACGTACAATTATTAGATCCTAAAGATAACAAACCTTCAAGAATCGGTCACAAGATCGTTGATGGTAAAAAAGTTCGCTATGCAAAACGCTCTGGTGAACAGATCGATAACTAATTCTGAAAGGAGGAAAATAAACGAATGGAAAACCGTTTGAAAGTAAAATATACAAAAGAAATTACACCAGCATTGATGGAAAAGTTTAACTATACATCTGTGATGCAAACACCTAAGATTGAAAAAATCGTTTTAAACATGGGTGTTGGTGATGCAGTATCTAATTCAAAGAACCTTGATAAAGCCGTTGACGAATTAACTTTAATTTCTGGTCAAAAACCATTAATCACCAAAGCTAAAAAATCTATTGCCGGCTTCCGTCTCCGTGAAGGTATGGCTATTGGTGCTAAAGTCACATTACGTGGCGAACGCATGTGGGATTTCTTAGATAAATTGATCAATGTATCTTTACCAGGTGTACGTGATTTTCATGGTATTAGTCCAAAATCATTTGATGGCCGTGGTAACTATACATTAGGTATCAAAGAACAGTTAATTTTCCCAGAAATTGATTATGATCAAGTTGATCGTGTTCGTGGGTTGGACGTCGTCATTGTGACAACAGCGAATACAGACGAAGAAGGCTTGGAACTTCTGAAACAAGTTGGCATGCCTTTCGCTAAATAAGGAGGTTTAACATTGGCAAAGAAATCTCTCATTGCAAAGAATAAGAGACCTGCTAAATATTCAACTCAAGAATATACACGTTGTGAACGTTGCGGTCGTCCTCATTCTGTTTATCGTAAATTTAAATTATGCCGTATTTGCTTACGTGAATTAGCTCATGAAGGCCAAATCCCTGGCATGAAAAAAGCAAGTTGGTAAAATAAATTAAATTAAAGGAGGAAACGCAACATGTCTTTAACTGATCCGATTGCTGATTACTTAACACGCATTCGTAATGCGAACATGGTCAGACATGATTCTTTAGATGTTCCTGCTTCTAAAGTAAAAACTGCAATCACAGAAATTTTAAAACGTGAAGGTTTTATTCGTGATTTTGAAGTCATTGACGATGACAAGCAAGGCATCATCCGTATTTTCTTAAAATATGGCAAAGATAATCAACGTGTGATTACTGGTTTGAAACGTATTTCACGTCCAGGTTTAAGAAATTATGTTAAAGCTGATGATGTTCCTAAAGTATTAAATGGTTTAGGAATTGCTGTTATTTCAACATCTAACGGTATTATCACTGATAAAGAAGCCCGTCAAAAGAACGTCGGCGGCGAAGTACTTGCATACATTTGGTAATCAAGGAGGTGCAGATTAAGTGAGTCGTATTGGTTATAAAGTAATTAATATTCCTGAAGGTGTTACGGTAACTAAAGATGGTGAGAATTACACAGTTAAAGGGCCAAAAGGTCAATTAACACGTCATTTTGATCCAGCTATTACAATCACTCAAGAAGGACAAGAAATCAAACTGGACCGTCCAGATGATTCTTATAAAGCTTTACACGGTACTATGCGTGCCAATTTGAATAATATGGTTTTAGGCGTAACAGAAGGTTACACTAAGAAATTAACACTTGTTGGTGTCGGCTACCGTGCCCAATTACAAGGCAAAAAACTCGTACTTAATGTTGGCTACTCTCATCCAGTAGAAATGGAAGCACCAGAAGGTGTTGCAATCGAAGTACCTTCCAATACTGAGATTAATTTGAGTGGTATCAGCAAACAAGTCATTGGAGAATTTGCTGCAAAGATCCGCGGTGTGCGTCCACCAGAACCTTATAAAGGTAAAGGTATTCGTTATGTTGACGAATATGTACGCCGTAAAGAAGGTAAAACTGGTAAATAACGCAGCTTAGCGCTGACTATACTTATAGAGGTGAAAATATTTGATTACGAAACCAGATAAAAACAAGACACGTCAAAAGCGTCATATGCGTGTTCGTAACAAGATTTCTGGTACTGCTGAGCGCCCACGCTTGAACGTATTCCGTTCTAACAAACACATCTACGCGCAATTAATTGATGACGTAGCGGGTGTGACGCTAGTCAGTGCCTCCACATTAGACAAAGAATTAACTGCTAGTGGTAACAAAACTGAACAAGCACAAGCCGTTGGTGAATTAATCGCTAAACGTGCTGAAGCAAAAGGCTTAAAAGCTGTCGTATTTGATCGTGGTGGGTACTTGTATCATGGTCGTGTAAAAGCTTTAGCTGATGCTGCTAGAGAAAATGGATTAGAATTCTAACAAGGAGGTAACTGGTAAATGGCATCATTCATTGATCCAACACATTTAGATTTAGAAGATCGCGTTGTTTCTATCAACCGGGTTACCAAAGTTGTTAAAGGTGGTCGTCGCTTGCGTTTCGCTGCAATCGTTATTGTTGGCGATAAGAACGGTCACGTTGGCTTTGGTACTGGTAAAGCTCAAGAAGTTCCAGAAGCAATTCGTAAAGCTGCAGATGCTGCTAAGAAGAGTTTAGTTGAAGTACCAATGGTTGGTACAACAATTCCTCATGAAGTTATTGGCCGTTTTGGTGCTGGTCGGATTATGTTAAAACCTGCTGAAGCTGGTTCTGGTGTTGCCGCTGGTGGTGCAGTTCGTGCCATCATGGAATTAGGCGGTGTTGCTGATGTTACAAGTAAATCACTTGGCCGCAACACACCAATTAATGTTATTCGTGCAACGATGGAAGCTTTGAAATCATTGAAGACAGCATCCGAAGTTGCAGCACTTCGTGGCATTTCTGTCGAAAGTTTAGAAGGCTAGGAGGCTCATAACAGATGGCTCAATTAAAGATTACATTGAGACGCAGTGCCGCTCACCGTATCCCAGCGCAACGTAAAATTGTTAAGGAATTAGGCCTTGGCCGTGTGAGCAGCAGTGTTGTAAAACCTGATAATGCCGCAACAAGAGGCGCTGTTTTAAAGATCGCACATCTTGTTAGCGTTGAAGCAATCGAAGACTAATAAATACAAGGAGGTGCACTCAATGAAACTACACGAATTAAAAGCAAGCGAAGGTTCACGTCATAACCGTAAGCGTGTTGGTCGTGGTACTTCATCTGGTACTGGTAAAACTGCTGGCCGTGGTCAAAAAGGTTTATTGGCACGTTCCGGTGGTAAAACACGTCTTGGTTTTGAAGGTGGTCAAATGCCTTTATACAGACGTATGCCAAAACGTGGGTTCAACAATATTAACCATAAGGAATATGCAGTAGTTAATTTGCATGACTTAAATCGCTTTGATGAAGGTACTGAAGTTACACCAGCTGTTTTAAAAGAATCTGGCGTAGTTAAAAATACTAAATCAGGTGTTAAGTTACTTGCTAAGGGTGAATTGAATACCAAATTGAACATTAAAGTAAATCAATTCTCTCAAGCTGCCAAAGAAGCAGTTGAAGCTGCTGGCGGCACTATTGAGGTGATTTAATTGTTCAAAACATTGAGAGATGCTTTCAAAGTAAAAGAAATTCGTAATCGAATTCTTTTTACTCTGGGCATTTTAATCATTTATCGTCTAGGTTCCCAAGTGACGGTGCCCGGCGTAAATGCGAAGGCTTTGAACTCGATTGGACAAACCGGCCTGATCTCATTGTTAGATACAGTTAGTGGTGGCGGTTTGACGAACTATTCCATCTTCTCAATGGGTGTCTCACCATATATCACCGCTCAGATCGTCATTCAATTGTTGCAAATGGATATTGTCCCTAAGTTTGTCGAATGGAGTAAACAAGGGGAGGTTGGTCGACGAAAGTTGAACCAAGCTACTCGGTACTTAACAATCGTACTTGCTTTCGTACAATCAATTGGGATCACGGCTGGCTTTAATGCACTAAGTGGCATTGGGCTAGTTAAAAATCCAGGGCCAAAAACATTTGTCATTATCGGTATCATTTTGACTGGTGGTACAATGTTACTAACTTGGATGGGCGAACAAATTACAGATCGAGGTTTAGGTAATGGTATTACCATGATTATTTTTGCCGGTATTATCGCGCGATTACCAAGCGGCTCCTATCAGTTGTTCCGTGATCAAGTCGTTAATGCAGGTAAGGGTAATCAATGGAAAGGCTATATATTCCTTGTGGTCTTAGTAATTTTAGTTTTGGCTATTACACAATTTGTAACTTATGTACAACAGGCTAATCGTAAGATTCCGATTAGATATACACGTCGTGTCGTTGGTGGCGGTAGTGAAAGCTTTCTACCACTAAAAATCAACGTTGCAGGTGTTATCCCAGTTATCTTTGCTAGTTCGTTTATCGTGACCCCATCCACTATTTTGATGGCGTTTCAAAATAACCACAGTGAAGATCACTGGTTCCAAGTTTTGCAAAATGTTTTTAGCATGCAGACGACAACTGGTGCAATCATCTATACGGTTCTCATTGTATTATTTACGTTCTTCTATGCGTTTGTACAAGTTAACCCTGAGAAGGTTGCTGAAAACTTGCAAAAGCAAGGCAGTTATATTCCAAGTGTTTGGCCTGGTAAAGAGACCGAGAAATATATTTCTTCAATGTTGATGAAGTTGTCAACAGTAGGTTCTATTTTCCTTGGGGTTATTGCGTTGTTACCACAGTTAGCATCGAATATTTGGGGATTGCCTCAATCAATCGGTCTAGGTGGGACAAGTCTCTTAATTGTCGTTCAGGCAGCTATTGAAATGAACCGGCAATTGAGTGGTTTATTGATGAAACGTGAATACGTAGGGTTTATTAGGAGCTAAGGAGATTTATATGAATTTAATTTTAATGGGTCTACCTGGTGCCGGCAAAGGTACACAAGCTGAAAGAATTGTAGATACTTATGAAATTCCGCATATTTCAACAGGTGATATGTTTCGCGATGCAATCGCTAATCAAACTGAAGTTGGTATGAAAGCTAAATCGTTTATGGACCAAGGCAACTTGGTTCCTGATGAAATTACCAATGCAATCGTTAAGGAACGATTGAGTCAAGAGGATACAAAGGTTGGTTATATGCTTGATGGTTTTCCAAGAAACATTGACCAAGCTAACGCATTAGAAACGATTACTGAAGAATTACACAAGCCACTGGATGCTGTCATCAATATTGATGTTGATCCTAAGATCTTAGTTGATCGGCTTTCAGGCAGATTTATTTGCAAGACTTGTGGGGCAACTTATCATAAGATCTACAATCCTCCAAAAGTTGAAGGTACTTGTGATCGCTGCGGTGGACATGAATTCTATCAACGGGAAGACGACAAGCCTGAAACCGTTAAGAATAGATTAGATGTTAACATTAAGATGAATACACCGTTGATCGACTTTTATAAATCACGTGACTTACTTTATACCATCAATGGCCAACAAGATATCTCGGATGTGTTTAAAGATATTTCTAAAGTATTGGCAAACCTTACCAAGTAGCGTGCCAGCAGGCATACCAGTTGCATTTGATTTGTAATATGGTATACTTACTCGGTATGACACGACGGTGAGTGCAAAGGCTCTCGCCATTTTTATGCGTTCAGTTTTAAGGAGGATTCCACTTGGCTAAAGATGATGTAATCGAAGTCGAAGGTAAAGTGATCGACACTTTACCAAACGCAATGTTTAAAGTCGAATTAGAAAATGGTGCAACGATTCTTGCGCATGTTTCTGGTAAAATCAGAATGCACTATATTCGTATTTTACCTGGAGATCGTGTAACTGTTGAACTGTCACCTTATGATTTGACAAAAGGTCGAATCACATATCGTTTCAAGTAATTAAGCTTCAATTTATTTAAGGAGGATGCAGCATGAAAGTAAGACCATCTGTAAAACCAATGTGTGAACATTGTAAAGTGATCAAAAGAAAAGGCCGCGTTATGGTTATTTGCTCTGCTAATCCAAAGCACAAACAACGCCAAGGCTAATCATCAATAAATAGGAGGTGGCAATATGGCTCGTATTGCAGGTATTGATTTACCAAAAGATAAACGTATTGTGATCGCGTTAACTTACATTTACGGTATCGGAAACACAACGGCACAAAAGATTTTAGCTAGTGCTGGTGTGTCTGAAGATGTTCGTACAAGTGATTTAACACCAGATCAAGAAGATAAAATCCGTGCAGAAGTTGATAATTATCGTGTCGAAGGCGACTTGCGCCGTGCAGTTAATTTAGACATTAAACGGCTTCAAGAAATTGGATCTTACCGTGGCATGCGTCATCGTCGTGGCTTACCAGTTCGTGGTCAAAACACGAAGAATAATGCCCGGACACGTAAAGGCCCTAAGGTTTCTATCGCCGGTAAGAAGAAATAAGCATAAAGGAGGGAAATTCCGTTAATGGCAACAAGAAAATCATCTCGTAAGCGTCGTGTACGCAAGAATATTGAATCTGGCGTAGCACACATCCATTCTACATTTAATAATACCTTAGTAATGATTACTGACCCTCAAGGAAACGCTGTTGCATGGTCTTCTGCAGGTGCGCTTGGATTTAAGGGTAGCCGTAAATCAACACCATTTGCTGCACAAATGGCTGCTGAAGCTGCTGCTAAAGAATCTATGGAGCATGGCATGAAGTCAGTTGAAGTTGCAGTTAAAGGTCCTGGTTCAGGTCGTGAAGCAGCAATTCGTTCTCTTCAAGCTACTGGTTTAGAAGTTACGGCTATTCGTGACGTTACACCAGTACCCCATAATGGTTCTCGTCCACCAAAACGTCGTCGTGTTTAGTTGGGTGCGGTTATAGATTGTCAATATTATTTCTGAACGTATATCTAATTAACGCCACTCATTTTGAAAGGGGTACTGACAAGAATGATCGAATTTGAAAAGCCAACTATTGCTAAGGTTGATGAAAGTACAAATTATGGAAAATTTGTTATCGAACCTTTAGAACGTGGATATGGCACGACACTTGGTAATTCACTTAGAAGAATTTTGTTATCTTCATTACCAGGTGCGGCTGTTTCAAGTATCCAAATCGATGGTGTTTTGCATGAGTTTTCAACAATCGATGGTGTTCTTGAAGATGTCACACAAATTATCTTGAATATCAAGAAGCTGGCTTTAAAATCACATAGTGAAGAAGAGCGGACAGTTGAGATCGATGTTGAAGGCCCAGCAAAAGTAACTGCAGGGGACATTATCACCGATAGCGATATTGAAGTGCTAAATCCTGAACAATATATTTGTACTGTAGCTGAAGGTGGCCATTTTCACGTTCGAATGATGGTTAAACAAGGTCGCGGCTATGTTCCGGCTGATCAGAATAAGTCGGATGATATGCCAATTGGTGTTTTGCCAGTCGATTCTATTTTTACCCCGATTGAACGCGTTAACTATCAAGTTGAGAGTACGCGTGTTGGTAAGCGTAATGACTTTGATAAATTAACGCTGGACGTTTGGACAAATGGTTCCATCAATCCTAGAGAGGCTATTAGTTTAGCCGCTAAAATTCTGACGGATCATCTTGATATTTTTGTTAATTTAACTGATGAAGCTAAAAATACAGAAGTCATGGTTGAAAAGGAAGAAACTCATAAAGAGAAAATGCTCGAGATGACAATCGAAGAACTTGATTTGTCTGTTCGTTCATATAATTGTTTGAAACGTGCTGGTATTAATACAGTTCAGGAACTTACAAACAAGACTGAAGCTGACATGATGAAGGTACGTAATTTGGGTAGAAAGTCGCTTGAAGAAGTTAAAAACAAGCTCTCTGACTTGGGACTTTCACTCAAACAGGAAGATTAATTTCAAAGGAGGGTTCACTACATGGGTTACCGTAAATTAGGTCGTAATTCTTCACAACGTAAAGCTTTGTTACGTGACTTAACAACTGATTTAATTATCAATGAACGCATTGAAACAACAGAAACGCGTGCCAAAGAAATTCGCAAATCTGTTGAAAAAATGATCACTTTAGGTAAACGTGGTGACTTGCATGCTCGTCGTTTGGCTGCAAGTTTCGTTCGTGACGAAGTTGCTGATATTCGTGAAGAGGAAGACTCAGTCATCGTTCAATCCGCTTTACAAAAACTGTTCAGTGACATTGCACCTCGTTATACTGATCGTCAAGGCGGATACACACGTATCTTAAAGACACAACCTCGCCGTGGTGACGGTGCGCCAATGGCAATTATTGAATTCGTCTAAGGTATTCAATTAAATAATATAAATGGATCATTCCAATTGTGATAGGACGTTATGATGATGGGCAACCTAGTCTAGTTCGAAAGCATCTTTTGATGTTTCACAGGAATGATTTTTTTATGCATATTTTTACGGCAACAGTGGGTTTTATGATATTATTAACTAAATCACTGTAAAAGCTTAAAGGGATATCTTGTTAATATGAATAGTTTAGAAGTACAAAATCTTTATTTCAAATACTCGAGTGAGGCAACAGATTATATTCTTAAAGATATAAATTTTCAAATTGAAGCCGGTGAATGGGTAGCCATCGTTGGTCATAACGGCAGTGGCAAAAGTACATTGACGAAAAATTTAAACGGTATTTTAGCGCCTACAAAGGGTCGAGTTATCGTTCAGGGTGTAACTTTGGCTGAAGCAACTGTCTGGGACATTCGCCGTAAAATTGGCATTGTTTTTCAAAATCCTGATAACCAGTTCGTTGGGGCAACTGTAGCAGATGATGTCGCTTTTGGACTTGAAAATCGTGCGATGCCTTATGCTGAAATGCATCAACGGGTGCATGACGCCTTGGCGGCTGTGGACATGTTGGCATATGAACGCCAAGAACCGGCACATTTATCAGGTGGTCAAAAACAACGAGTTGCCCTAGCCGGAATCATTGCGATGGCACCTGATATTATTATTCTTGATGAAGCCACCAGCATGTTGGATCCTGATGGCCGGAAGCAAGTTATCGCCACTGTCCAACAACTACAAGCACGGCGACATAATACGATCCTTTCTGTGACGCATGATTTGGAAGAAGCGGCATTAGCCGACCGTGTATTAGTATTAAACAATGGTGAGCTTATTGCCAGCGGGACGCCTTCTAAGGTTTTTTCGCAGCCCAAACTGTTAAAAAAGATCGGCTTAGATGCACCATTTACGCAACGAATTAAACAGGCCTTGATACATCAAGGATTGAAGCTACCAGACGGATACTTAAATTCAAGTGAGTTGATAGAAGCACTATGGACATTGAATTCCAAAATGTGAGTTATATATATGATGCAAATACTCCAATTGCGAGTGTTGGTTTAAAAAACATCAATTTGACAATCAAACAGGGCACATACGCGGCTATTATTGGACATACCGGTAGTGGTAAGTCTACTTTACTGCAGCATCTGAACGCTTTATTGAAGCCCACAACGGGTAAGGTAAAAATCGAGGATCGTGAAATAACGGCTCAGACGAACAATAAGCGGCTAAAGGAAATTAGACACCGTGTGGGGATTGTTTTTCAATTTGCGGAACATCAGCTTTTTGAAGAAACAGTTGGCAAAGATATTGCGTTTGGACCGCAAAATTTTGGCGTTTCCGAATCAGACAGTTTAGATTTAGCACATCAAATGTTAGCTAAAGTTGGCTTAAGTGATGAACTGTTTAATATTTCACCCTTTGATTTATCAGGTGGACAAATGCGGCGAGTAGCAATTGCTGGTGTCTTAGCATTGCAACCAGAAGTCTTGGTTCTAGATGAACCTACGGCAGGGTTAGATCCCCAAAGCCGCAAAGACATGATGGCTTTATTTGCACAGTTACATCAGGAACAAGGCATTACAATTATTTTGGTAACACATCAAATGGAAGATGTCGCTAATTTTGCAGAGCAAGTCTATGTCTTGGAACAAGGGCAATTAATCCGGACAGGTCATCCTGAAGATGTTTTCTTTGATGAAACATTTATTCAACAACACCAATTAGGGGTACCGCAAGCAACTAGTTTTGCGCTAAGTTTACGTCAAAGAGGGCTCAAACTACCTTCACTGCCGTTAACAGAAGCAGATTTAGTTCAAGCATTAACGACGTATTTTGGAAAAGGGAGCGTCAAACATGAATAAGATGATCTTAGGGCGTTATTTACCTGGAGATACTTGGTTACATCGACTCGATCCCCGCACCAAAATCAGCATTAGTTTTTATTTTATTGTTATTATATTTTTCGCTAATAATGTCTTAAGTTATGCTTTGTTGCTAGCTTTTACCTTTGGTGTGATTTTTAGCTCCGGTATTAATCAGAAATTCTTTTTCAACGGTGTACGTCCGTTATTTCTGTTAATTCTGATCACCGTCTTTTTTCAGTTATTTCTTACTCGGGGTGGTCATATTTATTGGTCATTTGGACCGTTCGCATTAAGTCAATATGGCATCAGAAGCAGTATTTACGTATTTTTGAGATTTATGATGATCATTTTGATGTCCACATTATTAATGTTGACGACAGCGCCATTGATGATTGCCGATGCGATTGAATCTTTATTGAGTCCTTTGAAAAGAATACATTTTCCCATTGATCAGATTGCCTTAATGATTTCATTGGCACTTCGCTTTGTGCCAACATTGATGGACGAAACGATCACCATTATGAACGCCCAGCGTGCTCGCGGTGTTGATTTTAGCGATGGTGGATTGATCAAACGAATCAAAGCGATGATTCCGGTATTGATTCCATTATTCGTCAATACTTTTTCACGTGCAGGTGATTTAGGGACAGCAATGGAGTCAAGAGGTTATAGCGGTGAAGGTGAGCGGACACGTTATCGGAAATTAACCTGGGCTCGCCGCGATAATATAGCCTGGGCAGTCATGCTACTTTTGACGGGCCTATTATTTATTTTACGAAACTAGGAGTGCTTTATGACACGTTATAAATTAACACTAGCATATGATGGCACTGATTTTGCAGGCTTTCAGCGTCAGCCTAATCAGCGGACAGTGCAAGGCGTGTTGGAACGGGCTTTGTTCAAAATGACTAAAGGACAAGCCGTGACTGTCCATGGTTCGGGGCGAACTGATTCAGGGGTCCATGCGCTCGGCCAAGTTGTTCATTTTGATTACCCGGGAAATATTCCGGCGGTCAATATGTTGCGCGCACTAAATTCTTTAATGCCACTAGATACCGAGATCTTGAAAAGTGAAATTGTCAGTGAAGATTTTCATGCCCGGTTTAGTACACAAGGTAAACGGTATCTCTACAAAGTGGATCGGGGACGTTACACCAATCCCTTTACGCGACACTATGCCGGACATTATCCATATCCGCTGGACTTAACCCGGATTCAAACCGCACTAGCAGATGTGCAGGGAACACATGATTTCACAAGCTTTGCAGCTTCCGGTGGTGTGATCAAGTATAAAGTTCGGACGATTTATGAAGCAACGATGCTGGATGTTCCTGAGTCAAATCAATTGCACTTTGAGTTTTATGGCAATGGCTTTTTATATAATATGGTGCGTATTTTGGTAGCAACCTTATTAGAAATCGGTAATGGCCGCCGCGATGTCCACGACTTCTTACGTTTATATGCAGTTAAAGACCGGCAGCAAGCACGGAGCACAGCACCAGCTAGTGGCTTGTATTTGAAAAAAGTCTACTATTAACGGGAAAAAGCATTGACTAAGTTATCAATTTTAGGTAGACTAGTAAACGGTATTGTTTGCCCCACGATAAGCCCCGGAACTTATTGAGTGTCAAACATCGACTCGAAAAATGGAGGAAAATAATCGTGCGTACAACGTATATGGCTAAACCAAGCGAAATTGAACGTAAATGGTATGTTGTAGATGCAACTGATATCGCTTTAGGGCGTTTATCTGCTGTTGTGGCTTCAATTTTACGTGGTAAAAATAAACCAACATTCACACCTAACATGGATACAGGCGATAACGTGATCGTTATCAATGCTTCTAAGTTAAAATTAACTGGCCGTAAATTTACTGACAAATTGTATCAACACCACAGTAATCATCCAGGTGGTTTAAAGACCACAACTGCTGGTGAATTGTTAACAAATAATCCAGTTCGTTTAGTTGAAATGTCAATCAAAGGGATGTTACCAAAGAATAGCTTGGGTCACCAACAATTCTTAAAGTTACATGTTTATGCAGATGCTGAACACAAACATGAAGCTCAAAAACCCGAAACTTTAGACATCACTAAATTAATTTAATTAAGGAGGAATTGTAGTGGCTCAAGTATCTTATTCTGGCACAGGCCGTCGTAAAGATTCAGTTGCTCGTGTTCGTCTTGTTCCTGGTTCAGGCAAGATCGTTATGAACAATCGCAACGTTGAAGATTATATTCCATATTCAAATTTAATTGCTGATATGAAACAGCCTTTAGACATCACTGAAACTGCTGGTAGTTATGACATTTTTGTAAATGTTCAAGGTGGCGGTTTCTCTGGTCAAGCTGGTGCAACCCGTCATGGGATTGCTCGTGCTTTACTAGATGTTGATCCTGATTTTCGTGGTCCTTTGAAACGTGCAGGCATGTTAACTCGTGACCCTCGTATGAAAGAACGTAAGAAACCAGGTCTTAAGAAAGCTCGTAAAGCATCACAATTTTCAAAACGTTAATATCTTTTATATCAACGCTCTTGGCACTTTCCAATCTTTGGAAAGTGTTTTTTTGTACAATTAGGTACAAAGGACTTCTAAAAATTACGAGGTATGGACATGCAAGACGTATAAGTAAATAATAACTCTATTTCATCAAAAGGCTTTAACCTTATGTCTATTCAATCGATCACTTTAGATATAAAAGTGTGGTGCTTTTTGCTATACTCAAATGCAAAGGATGATGATGAATGGCAAATCTAATTATTATACGTGGCAATTCTGCGAGTGGGAAAACAACCACTGCCAAGTTGATACAAAAGCATCTGGGTTCAAAGACATTATTGATTTCCCAAGATGTCGTTCGACGCGAGATGTTAGCGACCAATGATCGTGCTGGCAATTTGTCGATTAACTTAATACAAGAGATAGCTGCTTATGGGCTCGCACATTGTCAAAATACGATCATTGAGGGTATCCTTTCTAAGGAGGTTTATGGACAGATGTTGTGCCAACTTGTGCGTTCAGCAGATCATACACAGGCCTATTACTATGATTTGCCTTTTGAAGAAACTGTCCAGCGACACCAAGGCCGCGCTAAAATTGCTGAATTTGGTGAAGCGGAATTAAAACGTTGGTGGTTGTCTCACGACACTTTGGATATTCCAGAAGAAAAAGTGATCCCACAAATTTGGCAACAAACAAAGATTGTCCAATGGATTTTAGAGCGGATTCCTTGAAAAAATAGTAAGATAAAAGACGGCCCATTTAAGTGATTCCCTGTTTAAGTAAGGGTGCTATTTTTGGCGCAAAATAAACAAATCTAATTGCAAGTTTGAAATTGAGATATTAGGGAGCAAAATTGATGACACTTTTAGGAACATTTTTATTTTTGATTTTGGCCGGATTCATTGCCGGTCTGTTAGCTTCAATCGCCGGCTTGGCATCGTTGGCTTCTTACCCGGCATTATTGATGGTGGGGGTACCACCTGTGATTGCTAATGTAACGAACACGACCGCATTGATATTTTCAGGTATTGGCTCAACGGTATCTTCTTTACGTGAATTGAAAGGACATTGGCGTCAATTAGTATCACTAGTCATTATTGCCATCGCTGGTAGTATGTTTGGCAGTTGGTTGTTGCTGATTGCGCCAGCTGCCTCGTTTGAAAAAGTAGTACCCTTTTTTATTTTTGTGGCGGGACTGCTATTATTGCTTTCTGGACGTCAAAAAAATAAGTCCACCTCTTTGGCAACGTCAGCACCCGTGGCCGCGAAGCGTGGTCGTTGGGCTAACACCTTAAGTATGATCGGTATTTTTATTGTAGGGGCTTATACAGGCTATTTTGGGGCAGCTGGTGGTGTTATTTTCCTAGCCATCCTATCTATTATTACGACTGAACGTTTTGCAGTGATCAACGCGATGAAAAACGTGATCGCGTTTGCCGGTAATTTTGTGGCAACGATTATTTTTATTTTTAAATCACATATTGACTGGCTATTGGTTTTACCTTTAGGTGCTGGATTACTGGTTGGCGGTTATACCGGTCCAATTATTGTTCGTCATGTTAATGTTCGTTTATTACGCACATTGATCGCTTTGACAGCTTTTGGTTTAGCGGCATATTTAGGCTATAAAGCTTATAAATAATGTCATGGTGATTAAAAGATAGCAATGCCAAATGGCTGTCCAGCGGGGGGGGAGGATCCGTTGAACAGCCATTTTTTAGCTTGTGTTTGAGTTTTTTATTTGTGCTGGGCACATAGTTAATATAGCGATTTTTACGAATGATAAGTGATATATAACTGTTAATGTATGCTACTTTTGGCTATCTGATTATATTTGTTTAATTTTGAAACAGATAGTTCGGATTGTTTCATTAGATTACCAAACGGATCAATGCCAAGGATAAGATACCAATAATGACGATCCACAATAGATTTTTAGTCAGAATTGCAGTTAAAATGGCGGGTAAAGAAGCCAGCATATTGCCCACATCTACTTGGGGCAAATGACCTAGATTTTGATGAAATAGGCTTTCAAACCATAAGGCAGACATGATCACGATGGGTACAAAACTTAAAAATTCAATGACACTGGTTGGCAATCTAAATTTTTTCAACAGAATAAATGAGATAATACGTGATAGCCAGGTCACAAGGCCACAACCAACAATCGTCCAAAAGGTAAATTCAAAAGAGGACATGCTTGATCACCATCCCTAAGCCACAACTTAACAGCGTCACTACTAAAACTAAGAAATTACTTGGTATAAAAATCAGACCGATATACATCAGAATACAAGTGACTAGCACGACCGTCAGTTGTAAAGCTTTTTTCATACTCTGATCCGCGATAATTTGAAGATATAATAAACCAATAAACATAGCGACTAAGGCAAAATCTAAACCAAATCGTTTGGGATCAGTAATGAAATTACCCAGCAATGCGCCAATCAAAGAGGCAATGATCCACGTAAAATAGGCGGTGAGATTGGCAGTATTGAACCACGGGAAAGAAAGTGTATTTTGAGTTCGATTTAATTTATTCATACTGAGTGCAAACGTCTCATCAGTTAAAAGACTGCCTATCAAAACAACATGCCATGTACGTTCTTGCCGGAAATAAGGCGCTACAGTCATACTCATGAGGATCATTCGCGCGTTTACCAAAAAGACTGCTAAGATAATTGAAAGCAGGGTACTGTGAGAAACCAACATACTAACCATTACAAATTGTGCCGAGCCACCGTATGTGATGGCTGACATTAACGCTACCAATAGAGGACTTAAACCAGAAGCCTTGCCAACAATACCAAAAGCAAGACCAATACCGATATAGCCAAAGACAGTTGGTAGTGTATCTTTCAAGCCCGTTCTTGCATCTAAAACATCATCCATTCAGGTCACTTCCGTTATTGATAGAATTAAGAGTTAATATTTATCTTACCGATTATTATTAAGAAATTCAAATTGAAATTTAAGCTTAAATTAATTATAAAATTGGTTCCATTATGGTGATGACAATTTTAAAAAAGTGTTTTTAATGTTAAAAATGATTGTATTCTCCATTTCTTTGAGGCATTAAAGCACAAATATAAAGTTAAAAGAAAATACTATTGTGTTTGCTTCAAAAAGGTGTTATAAATATCTCTCGTGGATAAAAATTCGGAGGAGGTATCGCAATGTTATTCGGTGAACGGATCCAAGATTATGAAGTGACAGGGTTATTTAAAAATAATCTTGGCAAGGCGATTGCTGAGAAACGCATTTGTCACAATATGTCAAAAAAAGAAGCTAAGATGCAAATGCGTGTGCACCTGTTACGGGCTTATTCAGAGAGTATCGACTTGAATGCACCTGTGCGTATTAATGTTGAGCCAGTGCGACACTAATTATGGCAAAAAAGTTTACTATTATTTGTTTTCCTTTTATCATATGAGTAAGAGGAGGCTACCAAATGGATGACGAAACAAAAGAAACCCCAAAGTTTTCTATTGGCGATAAAGTAACAGTACGCAAGAGTGTAGATGTTCCGCTGTCATTTAAAGGAACAGTTTCTAAAGTCTATACGAATTCTGCTTTAGTGACGATCGATGACTATGAGCCTGAGCAACGCACCATTGCTGAAGACCTGAAGTACAAGACAATCGTTAATTTTAAGCATATTCGCAAGATTGGTAAAACAGCTAAAAAATCATCGAAAAAATAATTCTGTGATACCAGGAAGTTTGGTTGAAAAACAAAATAGGCCACAGTAAAAATAAGTTCAAGAATAGATCGTTATTCTTGGGCTTATTTTTTTGCCTAATTATCCGTATAGACAAGTTAAAGTTCATGTATATTTTACAAATCTCTATATAATATGAACTGATAAATAAGTGGGGGATGAAATAATGGCTAATACTCTTGGAACAGTAACTGAAACACATCAATATCGGTGGGTGATCTTGGTCGCAATCGGGCTGTTTTCTTTTATGTCTAATTTAGATGCTAGCATTGTTAATATTGCGATGCCGCAAATTTCTAAAGGCTTGAAAGTTCCAGTGAATCAAGCAGAATGGGTCGTATTTATTTGATTTTTATGTGTGCCCGGTTATTATTTTTTGGACGTTTTTGGGGCATGAGTCTGGCTGCGGGTCGGCAAGTAACCACTTATTTACCGAATCAGCCCGCTGTCTTTCTGACTGGGATGCGGCTAGCTTTTGCGGTTTCGATGGTGCTTTGTTTGGCAGCTGATTTAATTAGTATTTGGCGACTGGTTGTTAGCCGTAAGCTGCGAATCGATTGCTAGCTTTTTTCATATGATTAAGCTTATGAAATCGGTTGTATTAATGACTGACTTGTTTTATGCTTACCTTTAAGATATGGGGGTAAAGCAGATGACAACTTTGAAAGATGTCGCCCGTTTGGCTAATGTTTCGGCATCTACGGTATCTCGAGTGTTAAATCATAATCCGGCGATTAGCACGGCCACACAGAAAAAAGTTTTACGAGCAATGCAAAAATTGCGTTACGTACCAAATTCGAATGCGCGTAATTTGGCCTTACAGCATACGATGACGCTTGGTGTAATCCTGCCAGCCACGCAAGCAATGGTTTTTTCAAATCCATTTTTTGTGGCTTTGATTCAAGGTATCAATCATATTTGCAGTCAAAATAACTATTTAACGGCAGTTGCGACGGGTGATGATATTCAAGAATTACAACAAACGATCACAATGATGGCCCAGCAAAATAAAATTCGACAGTTTATCTTGCTGTATTCACAAAAAAACGATCCTATTTTGCAAATATTGCAACAATTGGGGTTACGTTATGTTATCTTGGGTAAACCCTTTGAAAATAGCCAAGCTATGCCTTATGTGGACAACGATAATATCCTCGCTGGCACAGATGTGACCACGTATCTTTTAAAGCAAGGTCATCGGGCGATCGGTTTCTTATATAGTGATTTATCCCAGATGGTTCAAGCGGATCGCTTATTGGGTTATCAACGGGCAATGCAACAAAGTGGTCTACCCCAGCATGCGTTTCAAATCAATGATGATTATGAGCAGCTGCAAACACAATTGCGTCACATCATGGCCTTGAAACCTGAGATCACGGCATTGATCACAACTGATGACATGCAGGCTTTGGCGGTTCAACAGGCTTTGGTGCCGCTAGATCTGAAACGCCATATTTCGCAAATTAGTTTCAATAATTCTATTTTTGCCCGCGTCGCACGGCCGATGCTAACTTCGGTGGAAGTTTTCCCGGTAAAATTAGGTGAAGAGGTGGCTAGATTAGCCATTCAAGACCATGCTGAAACATTCGTCAGTAACTTGATCATTCCCCACCGGATCATTGAACGATCATCGGTGTGGACACAATAATTAGCAGCTTAGGGAGGTAAAATGGTGACAACACTAGAAGATATTGCGAAGGCGGCTCACGTTTCTAAGATGACGGTTTCTAGGGCTATCAATCATCCAGAGCAGGTGCGGGATGAACTTAAGATCAACATTTTTAAAGTGATGCATCAATTGGACTACCGGCCCAATGTTGCAGCTAAGGCTCTTGTTCGCAATCGTACACAAATTATTAAGTTTTTTATTTTAGAAGATATTGATATTACGGAACCTTATTATATGAAGCTAATGGTAGGTCTAGCGGAACGTTTGGCGAAACAGCAGTATTCTTTACAATTAATGACAGACCGTCATTTGGATATTGGAGGCAGCGATGGTTATTTGATCACCGGGATGCGAGCCAAGGATCACGAGTGGCTATCCCGGTTAGAACTGCCCTTCGTTACTTTTGGGGAAAACCGCTGGCACTTTAATTTTGTAGATACCAATAATGAATTGGGTACACAGATGGCGACTCAGTATGCGTTCAGTCGCCATTACGAGCATATTATTTTTATCGGCATGGCTGTGCAGGAACCTTATGAACTGTCCCGGGAAAAAGGGTACACTCATGTGATGCAAGCACAGGGCATGGTGCCAGAAATTAAGCGGTTTAATAATCATAGCCGTATTGCCATGCACTATATTCAAACCCAATTAGCAACGATCCCAGCCAATACTTGTTTTGTTTGTGCCAGTGATCGTTTGGCTTTTGGTGTTGAAAAGGGTATTTTAGAAGTGACTGGATCAGTCGGCAACAATTATGGTGTCATTGGGTTTGATGGCGTCTTTCTAGATCAGGTTGCGACACCAAAGTTGACTACGATCGAACAGCCAATGCTTGATTTGGGGACACGTTGTGCCGATATGCTACTGGCTAAAATCAACCATCCAGAACAATCTTTAGAAGATTGTTTGTTAAAGCCGCGTTTGAAGCTTGGCGGGTCGACTCGATGAATGACAGCTGTTATGGTGCCTTAATATTTTGTTACCGATAACACGCAGTTAAAAATTGAATTATTCAGTTTGATTCTATAAAGTAAATTTATAACATTGTTTGGTGTGATAATTTACTTTTTTTAATGATAATTATAATGATTCAATAAAGGGAGGAAACTGCGTTGGCCGTTGATTGGCATCAGAATCAAGTTATTTATCAGATATATCCTAAAAGTTTTTATGATTACGACCAGGATGGTGTCGGTGATCTTCAAGGTATTATTGCCAAACTAGATTATCTCAAAACATTAGGCGTCACGACACTTTGGCTTAATCCAATTTTTGTTTCACCACAAAGAGATAATGGCTACGACGTTTCAAATTATTTTGCTATTGATCCTATGTTTGGGACAATGGCTGATTTTGAAGCACTGGTCGCAGCTGTCCATCAGCGCGGTATGTATTTGATTTTGGACTTCGTGTTAAATCATACTTCTGATCAGCATCCTTGGTTTTTAGATGCTTGTCGGTCAAGAGATAGCCCGTTTCGTGATTACTATATTTGGGCAGATGGTCAAGGTGATCGTGAACCAAATAATTGGGCTTCTTTTTTTGGTGGTTCCGTTTGGCAAAAAGAACCCCAAACGCAGCAATATTATTTTCATTTGTTTAATCAGCAAATGCCTGACTTAAACTGGCGAAATCCAGAAGTTCGCCAGGCCATGTTAGAAATCGCTGAATTTTGGGTTGATAAGGGCATTGATGGGTTACGGTTAGATGCTTTTATTCATATTGCTAAGGCGGCTTTAGATCAGGATTATCCCGGATTAGAAGATCAATTGACAGTGGCGGAGTTTTATGTAGCTAATCTTCCAGAAGTGAATCAATACTTAGAAGCTTTTGTAAGTGCTTTGAAACGCAAACAGCCTGATTTATTTATTTTAGGTGAAGCTGCTTCAGCAGACACGACTTTACTGGCTCAGTACACGGATCCAACTAGATCTCGCTGTGATGCTGCTGTAACATTTCGAACGCTGGTAGACCGACCGATTGTTGAAGATCGGGATTTGCCTTTTCGCGTCCAGCGCAAAGAAATTGATGTCTTGGAAATGCAGCAGCAATTTGCGGCGATTAGTGCTCAGGTGCCAGCACCACCAGTTTTGTATTGGAATAATCACGATATGGCGCGTACAGTCGATCGCTATCCCATGTTTGGGGATAAAAATGACTATTTAGCAGCCATGGCGATGGCGATGTATCTCCAACGCGGTATTCCCATCATTTACTATGGCGAGGAATTAGGTCAAGCAGGAGAAGTATTTGATAACTTAAATGATTTTGAGGATATCGTTTCATTGAACTGGATCATGCAAGATCCACGCATGTCTTTATCGCCAACTGAATTCTTAGCTCATTTGAATCGGGTGCATAAAATGACTGCTCGTGGTGCAATGCATTGGGCGCCGGGAGAATATCACGGCTTTTCGCAAACGCGGCCCTGGAAAATCGGGGTAACGACTGAAGGAACGGCTGATGTGGTGACTGAGTCAAAAATGCCCCATAGTTTATTACACTTTTATCAACAGCTTTTACAGTTGAGACAGCAAAAGATTTTTGTTCAGGGGGCGCAATACTTTATGATGGTGCCCAAAGATGTCTATGCTTACCGCCGTCAGTGTGGGCAGCAGCAAATTGCTGTGGTGGCTAATTTGTCGGGGGATGCCCATGAAGTGACATTACCTAGTGTGGCTAAAGAGATTTGGCTGCAACGGGGTGAAGCTATAATCGATGGTCAAAAAATAAAAATGGCACCAGTAAGTTGTCTTGCGGTGGCCTTGGAGGATATCAAATAATGGCTTTAGATACAGATATACGTTTACGTAATGCTGTCATTTATTCAATCTTTGTTCGGAATCATACGCCTGCTGGGACTTTATCAGCGGCTATGGCAGACTTGCCTAGAATTAAAGCTTTGGGAACGGATATTGTTTGGCTGATGCCAATTCAACCGACCGGGCAAGTCGCTGCTAAGGGTGCCTTAGGGTCACCTTATGCAATTCGTGACTATCGTCAAATTGACCCAGCTATCGGTACTTTTACAGATCTTGAGGCCTTCGTCAAACGAGCACATGATTTAGATATGCGTGTCTTGTTAGATGTCGTCTACAATCATACCGCGCCAGATTCGGTGCTGGCACAAACACATCCAGAATGGTTTTACCGGACAGCCGCCGGTAAAATGGGTAATCGTATTGCTGATTGGTCTGATGTGGTGGATTTAGATTATCGGCAAAAAGTACTGTGGGATTATCAAATTGAGACTTTGAAATTGTGGCGGCAGTATGTGGATGGCTTTCGCTGTGATGTTGCGCCATTAGTGCCGCTGGCTTTTTGGCTGAAAGCGCGGCAAGTGATCAATACGGCGAATCCAGATACGATCTGGTTGGCAGAAACTAATCATCCAGAATTCATTAAAATCGTTCGGGACATGGGTTTTGACGCAGCTTCCGATAGTGAGATCTACCAAGCCTTTGATATGACCTATGAATATGATGCGATTGAAGCATTTAAAGCGGCTTTGGCAGGCAACATCAGTTTGGCGGAATATGCTCGGCTGCTGGAACGGCTAGATATTACGTATCCCAAAAATTATGTCAAGATGCGTTTCTTAGAGAATCATGATAATGAACGGGCCACAAGTTATATTCACGATGATACGACTTTGATCAATGCTTTAGCGTTCAAATATTTTGAAAAGGGCAGCTTTTTGATCTATGCCGGTCAAGAATTTGGCGCACAGCATTTGCCGTCTTTGTTTGATTCTGACAAGATCGATTTAAGTGCAACCGATGCCAAAATCGATCTGACTCAGTTTATGCAACAATTAAGTCAATTAAAACATCAGCCTTTACTGAGATCAGGGGCCTATTTTGTAACGGCTGAAAACGATCGTGTACTCAATGTGCGTTATGAAAAGGCAGAACAAAAACTCATTGGCTTTTTTGCTTTAAGACCTTTTGTTGGTCAATTAGAGACGACATTAGCACCAGGCACCTATCGAGATTTATTGACGCAAAGGGATATGGTGATCGAGCAGGGCAAAGTTCAATTTGAAGGACAACCACTGATTTTACAACCCATGTAGGCCGGCTGTCAGATCAAAAAACTGCAATGGGTATCATATAACCAGTGCAATTATGAACAATTGCATGAGAACTTATTTTTGTTACCGGTAACATTCACATTTCTGATTGTGCAATCGCTTTCAAAGGTCCATAATAATAAGTGTCATAAAATACTTAATTTGTTAGGGAGGCTCTAACTTATGAAACTAGGTTGGAAAAAAATTGCAGTTGTGGCCATGGCAACTGTAGCAACGACTTTATTAGCAGCATGTAGCGGTGGTAGTAGCTCTGGTTCCAGTAATGATAATGGCAAAACAACGATTTCGATTTTACAAGGGAAAGTCGAAGTTAATAAGCAATTGAAACAAATTGCCAAAGAATATGAGAAGTCACATCCTAACGTTAAAATCACCGTCTCCTCAATTGGTGGGGGTACAGATTATAATCCCGTGTTGAAGACACGAATTTCTTCCGGAAATGCGCCAACGATTTTTAGTTTGGCTGGCCCAGCAGATGCCAAACAATTCTCAGCACAAGCAGCTGATCTGTCGAATACAAAGATTGCTAAAGCAGCTTTAGCGGGCACAACTTCCGCAGTCAAACGTAATGGCCAAACACTTGGGGTACCATTCAATATTGAAGGTTACGGTTTTGTGATCAATAAGACAGTTTTCCAAAAAGCTGGGATTGATCCAAACAGTATTAAAACTTATGCAGATCTACAAAATGCCGTACAAACCTTAGATAGTAAGAAATCTGAATTAGGCATTAAAGGTGTCTTTGCTTTACCTGGCAAGGAAAGTTGGGTTTTGTCTGACCACTTAGCCAACTTATATCTGGGTCAAGAATTTAATGGCAATGCCAAAAAAATGTATGATTCCAAGAGTATGAAATTTACGGCGAATGAAGAAATGAAACAAATGATCGATTTGCAAAAACAATATTCGATTAAACCAGTGATGCAGATGGATTATTCACAACAAGTCAACCAGTACTTCTCTCAAGGTAAAGCAGCTATGATTCAACAAGGGGACTGGATCTATCCAACGGTCGAACAGATCGATAAGAACTTTGCGCAAAATGAAATTTCCATGATCCCTATTCCAGTTAAGGGTGAAGAAGGTAAATTACCAGTGGGCACTTCGCTATACTGGGCTGTCAATAAGAAGAAATCTAATAAAGAACAAAAAGCTGCAGAAGACTTTTTAGCTTGGCTCTATACTTCTGATGCCGGCAAGAAAGATGTCGTTAATAAATTGCACTTTGTTCCAGCTTACAAGGGCTATGATAACTTCAAGATGGCTGATCCATTATCACAAGTTGTCTTTGATTATTCCCAAAAGAAACAGACGACTGGTTGGGTCTTTCCTGCATATACCGGCACGTCATGGGATCCAAATACGTTACAACCAAACTTACAACGTTATTTAGCTGGTAAACAGAGCTGGAATAAGACAGTTAAGAACGCCGTTGACGGCTGGAAACAACAGCAAAGCACAAAATAATCATAACTTAACTTAACTCTGGATTTATCTCTAAGAGGGGGATAATGATGAAAAATCGTAGTTTATCATTTTGGCTTTTTGTCATGCCAACCCTCGTTGCCTTACTATTAGTTGTGTTTATTCCAGCTATTATGGGAATTTTCTATTCTTTCACGAACTGGGATGGGTTAACTTACACAACGATATTAGGATTTAAAAATTACATGGCGATCTTCCACGACAGCGGCTTCTTAGCCGCCTTGTGGTTTACAGTGAAATTTGTGGTCGTCACCGTAATTTTACTCAACGTGATTGGCTTGTCATTAGCATTACTTGTGACCCGTAAATTTAAGGGCAATAATTTATTAAGAACGATCTTTTTCATGCCTAATTTGATTGGTGGGTTGATTCTTGGTTTCATCTGGCAATTTATTTTTACTCAAGTCTTTGATGCCATCGGTTTATCCGGTTGGCTGACCAACCAAACAACTGGTTTTTGGGGCTTAGTAATTGTCACGATTTGGCAGATGAGTGGCTATATTATGATCATCTACATTGCCTATTTGCAAAATATTCCCACTGAAGTTATTGAAGCCGCTGAAATTGATGGGGCTTCTGCTTGGCAGCGGTTCTGGAATATTACTTTTCCAATGATTGCGCCAGCATTTACCGTCAGCATGTTCTTGACATTATCCAATGGGTTTAAACTTTACGATCCCAACTTGTCTTTGACGAATGGGGGACCCTATAAGTCGACGGAAATGTTAGCCATGAATATTGTCAATACGGCCTATTCTGAAAATGATTTTGCTAAGGCCGAAGCTAAGGCATTGATCTTCTTCATCATTGTCGGGGCGATATCCTTGGTTCAGGTCTACTACAATCGCAAACGGGAGGTTGACTTATAATGAAAAAATTTTTAACACTACTTGTCGGCCTTCTATTAGGCTTGTTGTGGATCTTTCCATTTTATTTAATTTTGACGAACTCATTTAAAACACCAAAAGGCATCTTTGCTTCTGTGTTGGGCTTGCCGCATCCGGCCACCGGCGCTAACTACCAGGATTCATTTAAAGCTTTAGATTTTATGCGTTCTTTGGGTAATTCATTGATCATTACGGTCGTAGGGGTCATTTTGATTATTATTTTTTCATCAATGGCAGCCTTTGCCCTACAACGAAATAAAAGTAAATTATCTGGTGGCATCTTGATGTTATTCGTGTCAGCCATGTTGATTCCCTTCCAAACTGTCATGATTCCTTTAACAGCTAACTTTGGCCGCGTACACATGTTAAATATGTGGGGTCTGATCATCATGTACCTTGGCTTTCAATCTAGTCTGTCGATTTTCTTGTACCAAGGCACGATTGCCTCTATTCCTGTTTCAATGGATGAATCAGCTGAACTAGAAGGTGCCAATAAATTTCAGACTTTCTTCAAAATTATTTTTCCCATGTTAACACCAATTACGACCACTGTTGGTATTTTGAATATTATTGCCATTTGGAATGACTATCTGTTGCCGTCACTTGTCTTACCGCAGCACCAGTACACCATTCCATTGCAGATGTTCTTCTTCTTTGGTCAATACACCAAACAATGGCATTTAGCCCTAGCCGGACTAGCACTCTCTATCCTGCCAGTCATTATCTTTTACGCCTTCGCACAACGTTATATTATCAAAGGCGTCACCGACGGCGCAGTCAAATAGCAGAGCAGAGCGTGAGCAACACCGGTTAGCTTCAGAGCACTAACAAGAATCACGCTGAATGGCGATTGCCATTCAAGAGATTCGTAGTTAGGTGACGAAGCTGGTGTTGCGAACGCGTTTAAGCAAAAGCTGCTTGCATTAGGCAACAAGTTTGGCTGGGCGAGCGCGTTTAAGCAAGCCAAAATTCAAGGAGGTCTTTCCCGTGCTTAATTTACAATCTAAATTTGGGCAACGATTATTAGCTATCGGTAATTGGCTGACGGCATTGGTCTCCATTAACTTGGTTTGGTTTGCGGTAACGCTGCCATTTTGGATTTTGTTAGTCTTTTGGCTAGCTTTACCCAGTGGGCCAGTTGCTTTAGTTACACTGATGCTTGTTTTACTCAGTGCCATGAACTTTTTGATGCCTGCGAGTCAGGGTGTTTTTGCAAGTGTCATACACTGGCAAGCAATGGATCACAATACCTATTTTAAAGAGACTTGGCAGAGTTTTTTACGATCGCTGAAGCAGTGGCGTTTCAATCTGATTGCCGCATTAGTCGGGACACTATGGGTCCAATTCTTCAAAATCGCTAAAGATCAGGTCTTTTTATCCGCTGCCTTAATTGCGGGAGCAATCCTGTTGTTGATGGTTTGGCTCGATCTAGTGTTGGCCGCTCAATATGATGTTGCACCGTTACATCTTTGGTTGAAACAGCCATTGCGGTTTTTCTTAGTGACCGTCATTATGATTTTGTTACTGGGGGTCAATATAGAACTTCGGGTAATTTTTCTGCTGTTGCTATGCAGTATGTCACTGTCAGCCTTTTGTGCCAACAAGTTGATCAAAGTTGATTAGGGCTAATATGAGAGTGAGACAAAAGGCGGTCAGTGGCCGAGCACTAACAAGAATCACGATAAATGGTGAGCTTTTCCATTTGAGTGAGTCGTTGTTAGGTGAGGACATTGCCTTTTGGAACACGTTTAATTGACAGGTAGCTGAAAACAAACTGTTAGTTTTGTCTCAGCGGCTTATATGACGAGGAGCGTTTAATATGCAGATTCAATTAGAACACGTTTATAAAAGATATCCTGGCAATGATCAGGATTCTGTAACTGATTTCAATTTAGATATGGCTGACAATGAGTTTGTTGTGTTTGTTGGACCATCCGGCTGTGGAAAATCAACCACATTACGGATGATTGCCGGTTTGGAGGACATTACCAAGGGTGATCTAAAGATGGATGGCAAAGTCATGAACAAAGTCCATCCTAAAGATCGCAATATCGCGATGGTTTTTCAAAATTATGCGTTGTACCCCCAAATGACTGTGTTTGATAATATGGCCTTTGGGCTAAAAATTCGTAAGATGGCTAAACCGGAGATTAAAAAACGCGTCGATGAGGCGGCTGAAATTTTAGGCTTAACAGATTACTTGCAACGTAAACCTGGCGCTTTATCCGGGGGACAACGGCAACGGGTGGCTTTAGGCCGTGCAATCGTACGTGATGCCAGTCTGTTCTTGTTAGACGAGCCGCTTTCTAACTTGGACGCCAAACTTCGGGTTCAAATGCGGACAGAAATTGCCCAACTGCACCAACGTTTGGGAACTAATATGATCTATGTGACCCATGATCAAGTTGAAGCGATGACGATGGCTGACCGCATTGTAATCATGAATGACGGTAAGATCCAACAAGTTGGGACGCCTGATGAATTATACAATAAGCCAGTCAATAAATTCGTTGCTGGCTTCATGGGCTCCCCATCCATGAACTTCTTTGAAGCCAGATTGCATGATGGCATCGTTAGTAACGGGAAAGGCTTGACCGTGGCGGTACCTGAAGGTTGGCTAAAAACCTTGGTGGCTCAAGGTTATAATGACAAAGAATTGGTCGTAGGTATTCGCCCAGAAGATATTCATACGGAAGAAGTAGCACTTGAAGCCATGCAAGATGCCGTTGTGAACGCGCGGGTAGAAGTTTCTGAATTCTTAGGTACGGATTCTATGTTGTATTCCAAGACTGGCGAAACCGAATTTGTCGCTCAAGTGAATGCACGTGATTACCATAAACCTGGTGAAAATGTTCAGATGGCTTTTGAAATGAGTAAAGCGCATTTCTTTGATAAAGATACAGAAGCTGTTATTACAGCTTAAACAAGCAATGATGAAAGGAGGGGTATGAAATGCAAAGAATCTTTGATATTGATCCTTGGCACATTAGAACCAGTCAGTTTGATCCAGCGCAACGCCGATTACAAGAATCCATGACGAGCTTAGGGAACGGCTATATGGGCATGCGCGGTTTTTTCGAAGAACAATATAGCGGGGACAGTTTACCAGGTATTTATATCGGTGGCATCTGGTATCCAGACAAAACCCGGGTTGGCTGGTGGAAAAATGGCTATCCTGAATACTTCGGAAAGGTGATCAATGCCGTTAATTTTATCAAAGTTGAAATTTTGGTGAACGGCGAACCCTTAGATTTAGCTAAGGATACGATTACTGATTTTCAATTAGATTTGGATATGCGCCAAGGGCTATTGACGCGACGCTTCACTTTGATCCGTAACGATGTGAAATTAGCTTTTCAATTTGAAAGGTTTTTAAGTATTGCGACTAAAGAATTGGCGGCACAGCGTATTCAAGTGACTAATTTGAGCCAAGCGGCTGTTCATTTAGAGATCAATTCAGTACTGGATGCAGATGTATCAAATGAAGATGCGAACTATGGCACGCACTTTTGGACTGTTCAAGAATTACAAGCTCAAGCTACCCAAGGTTATTTGCAAACCGAGACCATTCCGAATGATTTTGGCACACCACAATTTGTGCTGGGGGTCTTAATGGCAAATGATTGTCAAGGTTTAGCCCCTCAAACTGGGACAGATAATGGTGTATCTGTAAGCAATCGTTTTGTTGGTGAGCTCGCTAGTCAAGGTCAGGCGACATTAGTTAAAAAGACGATCGTCACGACTTCACGAGATTATACGCGAGAGCAGTTGAAAACTCGAGCCGCAGAACTTTTGAAGACAGTAGCCAGTCAGAGTTTTGCGGCGCTATTGGCCGCTTCAGCTGAGCAGTGGGCGCAACGTTGGGCTAAGTCAGATGTGCAGATCAGCGGAGATGACGCTGCGCAACAAGGCATTCGTTTTAATCTATTTCAGCTGTTTGCTACCTATTATGGTGAAGATGCGCGGTTGAATATCGGTCCCAAAGGCTTTACTGGTGAAAAATACGGTGGTGCAACATACTGGGATACAGAAGGATTTGCTTTACCAGTTTACTTGGGCATTGCGGATCCTAGTGTCGCTCGCCACCTGTTACAATACCGATATGACCAACTATCAGGTGCTTTTCATAATGCCAAACAGCAAGGATTAAAGGGTGCACTATATCCAATGGTGACTTTCAATGGCATTGAAAATCATAATGAATGGGAGATCACTTTTGAGGAGATCCACCGTAACGGGACGATTGCTTATGCAATCTATAATTACACCAAATATACTGGTGATGAAACTTACCTTAAGGCAAAAGGTGTTGATGTCTTAGTGGCTATTTCCCGTTTTTGGGCCGATCGGGTACATTATTCCAAACGGCGCGGAAAATATGTGATTCATGGTGTGACCGGGCCAAATGAGTATGAGAATAATGTCAATAACAATTGGTATACCAACTTCTTAGCCCAATGGACATTAAAATATACCTTGGCGCAGTTACCGAAAGTATCGGCTGAGAAGCAAACAGAATTGGCAGTTAGTGAAACGGAACAAGCACATTGGCGGGATATTGTTGATCGCATGTATTTGGGCGTGGATACTGAGACTGGCGTGTTCATTCAAAATGATGATTTCTTTGATAAAGATCTTCAACCAGTATCTACCATTCCGCGGGAACAGCGCCCAATCAATCAGCACTGGTCTTGGGATAAAATACTGCGGTCACCGTACATTAAACAAGCTGACGTGCTCCAAGGAATTTGGTATTTTATTGATGATTTTGATACTGAAACGAAGCGCAAAAATTTTGATTTCTATGAACCATTAACGGTCCATGAATCTAGTTTGTCACCGTCCGTTCATGCTATTTTAGCTGCTGATCTCCACGATGAAGCCAAAGCTGTAGAGATGTATGCTCGCACTGCGCGCTTGGATCTAGATAATTATAATAATGATACGGATGACGGCCTGCATATTACCAGTATGACTGGCAGTTGGCTTGCCATTGTTCAAGGTTTTGCAGGCATGCGTGTCCGTCAGGGGCAATTACACTTTGCACCATTTTTACCGCAACAATGGACGGGCTATGAATTTCGAATTTTATTCCGTGGCCGTTTGATTCAAGTATCAGTGACTAAAACTGGCAGTCAGTTAACGTTACTCCAGGGCGAACCAATTACCGTAGATTTAGCTGGTAAACCAATGAAATTAATCGCTAAGGAGGCTGACTAATGGCTGACTTCAAAACAATTAAAGGTTTTGCATTTGATTTAGACGGGGTAATCACAGATACTGCTCGATTCCATGCCCAGGCGTGGCATAAGACGGCTGATGCGGTCGGCACACCTTGGTCTGAGACTTTGGCTAATGGTTTGCGCGGCGTTAGTCGAATGGACTCACTAGAGCTTATTTTACGTACCGGTGGTCACGAACAAGATTACACGCAGGCGCAAAAAGAAGCGTTGGCACAACAGAAAAATGATAATTACCAGGCGCTGATCCAACAATTGACGCCCGCTGATATTTTACCGGGCATACTTCAATTTTTAGATGAATTGCAACAGGCGCACTATTTATTGTCGATTGCTTCTGCTTCTAAGAATGCGCCCTTTATCTTAGATAAATTAGGTATAGCGGATCGCTTTGACGGTATTGTGGATCCCAATACGCTGCATCAAGGTAAACCAGACCCTGAAATATTTATTCGTGCTGCCGAAATCATTCATTTACCGCCAACGCAAGTGATCGGTATTGAAGATGCTATTGCTGGTATTGCTGCTATCAATGCTGCCGGTGAAGTTTCAGTTGGCATTGGGGACCCGCAAGTATTATCAGCAGCCAATATTAATTTCAAAGATACCCAAGCATTGACGCTAAAGCACATTCAGCAAAGCGTATATTTTCAATCATAATTAAAAGCTGCTCACTAACTTGATTCGTGTCAAGGTAGTGAGTAGTTTTTTTATGATTATTTTCTGAGAATGGATACACAAGAAAAAAGTAAAATAAAAAAGATAATTAGAGGAGACACGAGGTATAAAAAGCCCAAAAAGATATGTTCATTGAAAAGCACGATTAAATCAAAGTAACTGATTGAAATAAGGCGGCTTCCCCACGTAAATGGAAAAAATGGCCAAATATCGTTGCCTAATGCTGTAAGACCAATAATAGCAGTTAGTAATGAGGTGGCTAATCCAAAGAAAAACATTGTAATAAAACGACATAAAATACTTAAGAAGAAGCATAGAACAAACCAAGTCATAAAAGCACACCAAATTAATGTAAAACTGTAACTAAAACCACTGACATAAAAAGCTATTGGCACATTAAAAGCGATTTTAAGTAATATGATCGTGAGACTGATATTGAATAAGAATGAACCACTAATGGTTAAAAATGAAAAAGCAAATTTTGCCGATAATAGGAGATAATAATGTCGGTTTAAACCTAAAATATTGTTAAATTGATTTGCATCTTGTTCAATTTGGCTTAATAAAGCTAAGGTAAAACTAAGCATAAATGGGAGTAGAAAGTTTATAACTGCAAAATAATTAAAGCAAAAATGGTTTATGGAGACCTTTTGCTGTGATAAAAAAAGGTAACTAAAAATGAATAAATTGAATAAAATTGGTGCACTGAATAGCATTAATTTAAAAACTGATCTTTTGGTTTTAAGCCATTCTGCACTAAGTAATGAACATATCATCTAATCAATTTTCCCCCGTGTTCTAGATAAAATTAACGGTACACTTGCGTAAAGTATGAAAAAAACAATAGTTGCAAGGCAAAGACTAGGTGGAATTATTGTAGGTGTATCAAGGAGATCGCCTTTTTGCATTAGGGTACCATTGGGATTAGTTTTAATAATCGGCGTAATTAGACGTAATGACCAGCTCCAGGGATTAAGATACCAATATGCCTTTGTAATCGTGAAAGCAGCAGCAACCAGTCCTATCAAATTCGTAATAACTGAAAGAATAGGCATGGTTAACTGTGAAATCAGAAGGGAGAGCGGGATGATGAATAATGTTGTAAGCCAGAGAATGAGCGATGTTAGTAAAACGGGACCTGTGATGATGTTTTCTGAATCATAGATGATATGCTCTAGAATTATAGTCAAAATAGCTACCAAGCTATTAGCAACAAATGAGTAGATGACTAAAGTAACGATTTTTGCGCGCCAAAAGATATTTTGCTTTAACAAATAAATATAATTGTAAGTATGTGCTTCTTTTTCTCTTTGAACAGTTTGATAGCTTAAAATTGTTAAGCCCATTGGCAAAAAAAGTGCCGGCCACCAATTATATGTTAATGGCACAAATAAATTAGTATCAAAATACATAAATCGTGAAAATGGGATACATAGAAGAGTAATGAGCAGTGGGAAAAACACTGGAAAGAAATGACTGAAAGATCTTTTTCCTTTGTAGTATTCAGCAATAATATAATCTATCATTTTAGATTGCTCCAGTGTGCTTTGAGTTTAGTGTTGTTAGGAAGAAATCTTCTAAGTTGGTATTATCTGGTAGTTTTCCCTCATATTTCAGCAGACCGCCATTTAAAATACAGATATCATTTGTTATATGTTGGATTTCATTTAAATTATGACTAGAAATGATCACAGTGATGCCTAGGCTAGGCAGAGACTTAATTAAGTCTCTGAGTTTTTTTATGTTAAGTGGATCTAAACCATTCGTTGGTTCATCTAAAATTAGTAAATTCGGTTCACCGATAAGTGCCGAGGCAATACCTAGACGTTGTTTCATGCCTAAAGAGAATTTGGCAACGGTCTTTCTTCCTGTGTTTTCTAAGTCTACTAAACGTAGGACCTTGTGTATTTGACTCTTTTTAAGCCCTAATAATTTTACCAGAACTAAGAGATTCTCTTCGGCTGTTAGGTTTTTGTATAGTGCCGGTGTTTCAATTAATGCGCCAATTTTTAGTTTATGGTGCGTTTCAGTGATAAAACAGATATTTCCATTGGTTGGTTTGATACTACCTGTAAGCATTTTTAAAATGGTCGATTTTCCAGCACCGTTTGGGCCTACCAAGCCATAGATCGAATTTTTTCTAACATTGATAGAAAGGGCAGCAACAGCAACTTGGGTACCGAATCTTTTTGTTAAATTAACCGTTTTTAGTATGAGTTCCATTTGATTTTTACTCCTTACTTGATTATGTAGATTAATTTAACAGTGAACCATAAAGTTTTTATAAACTAAAAACCATTAATTTAGAGCTGATTTGTGGGGATGTGTTTGGTAGAATCTAATTACTAAGAAGTGGGTGTGTTTAGATGACCAGGATTATTTATGTTGACGATGATATCCAAATTACGAAATTAGTGAGGCAATATTTAGAAATGAGCGGCTACATCATAACGATTGTCCATTCGTTTCAAGAACTGGATGGCATTGATATTTCCCTTTTTGACCTAATGCTGCTAGATGTCATGTTGCCTGATATTAACGGTATTGATATTTGTGAACGTATCCGTGATGCCGTTTCGTACCCAATTATTTTTATAAGTGCTTTAGGCCTTGAAGAAGATATTATTCAGGGCCTAGAAAGTGGTGGTGATGATTACATTACGAAGCCGTTTAGCTTAAAACAACTTAAAGCAAAGATTGATAGTCACTTAAGAAGAGAAAACAGAAACCATGAGCTTAAGAAAAGGATTAGAACACAAAATGTTGTTTTAAATAAAGAAAAAAAACAAATTATTATTAACGATATGGTTGTCATGTTTCCAAAAAAAGAATACTTGGTTGTAGAAAAATTGATTAGTAATATTGGAAATGTCATTAGTAAAGACCAAATTTTTGAAACTGTTTGGGGATTTAATAGTGAAAGTGATATCAGTACAGTTATTGAACATATTAAAAAAATCAGAGCTAAATTAGCTGAGTGTGATGACGAATTTACTTATATACAAACTAAATATGGACTAGGATATATTTGGGAGCCAAAATATGAGAAATAACTATTCACTTAAACGATCATTTAGCTTGCTAGTAGTGAAAGTAGTTATTTCAACAGTATTATCAATTGCAATGGTTCTGATTGGGTGGTTCCTGTGGTTGTCGATTTTTCCTAGAAATTATTATGATAAAATTTATGCACCGAATTTTTTAAATAATGTAAAAAAAGAAATTCCTAATCTATTATCGACAAGAACCAGCATGTTACAGGAAAAAGATTCGAAATTTCAATATTTAATTTTAATTGATGGCAGAAAAGTGGTTAAAAGTAGCGATTTTCCAAAATCTAAAATTAGGTTAACCAAGATATCTAGCGAGACAAACTCATTTGTGGAAAATCACAAGGTATATGTTTTTGAAAAGCTTGATCAGAATCCAAGTGTCAAAGTGATGATGATTTATCCAGCTTTTTCGACTGGAAATCCATTCGTGGATTATTTGAATATATTATTTCAGTATTTTATAGTGGCAAGTCCATTTATTTTCTTTATTGTCTTCCTTAGTTTTTTTACGTCTAAGTTGTACAAAAATATTCGGTGGAAATTTAGAATCATCGAATCTCACTTGGCAAACATTGAAGCGGGTGATTTATCACAACCCTTGCCTACTTTCTTAGATAATGAATTTGGTGAATTATCTAGGCAAGTAAATCAAATGAGAATAGAATTGAAGAATTTGCTAGACGACTCTCAACAGAAAGCAGTCGTTCAAAAACATCTATTTTCTTCAATTGCTCATGATGTTCGAACACCACTAACTGTGATCAATGCTGAAACTGAAATGCTTGAACTTTTGTCGGAAAATACAGAAATAAAAAGAACGTGTGCCGTTATTACATCGGAAGTTTCTAAAGTGGATCAATTATTAACGGAATTGCTTAAAATGGCGCGATTAAACATGGATAGCTATACTTTGAATTGTAAGAAAGTTGATATAAACGATTTTTTACACGAAGTATTCGCAGAATTCTCAGGATTGTTTGAATCTAAAAAATAAATATTGAAGTTGGCTATAATGACAGTCCAGTAGCTGCTTACGTTGATACAATGATGTTTACAAGAATTGTGCAAAATATTCTTAAAAATGCTGTTGAACATGTTGATCAAGAGGGAAAGATTATATGTTCAGTCGTTGAGTTTACATCAGAAGTTGCGATTACTATTAGCAACACAGGCTCACTGTTCTCTAATGATTATTTGAAGCAAAAATTTATACCATTTCGTGTCAACAAACAACAAGATGGAAAAGAGCACTTCAGTTTGGGTCTCTATATGTCAGATTTGATGATTAAAAAAATGAAAGGCAGAATTATTCTGAAAAATGAAAATGAGCAAGCAACTGTCAGTATTTATGTAAAAAAGGCACAGGTAGTTACTGATCCAGACACGTTAACCTTGGAAAACAGCGGACGTAATTTTTGATACAACAGGTGTCCAGTCTTTGTTACACCAAAGTGAGGTATTTTTGAAAACAAATGGTATTTTATTTTCTTCAGCAATCAATGATTATATAGCCCAAAGGCCAGATATTCAGGTTCAGTTTTCAAATCGACCATTAGCTCCCAGTGGTTATCAACAAATACTAGAACTGATTGCCAAAAAGCAATTGCAGCCCTTTATTGACCGGATCTTGCCATATACAGAAATTCAGACAAGTCGCGACTGCCAGGAAAAAAGGCCGGGTGCTCGTTAAGTTTGCCCAGGAATAAAGGTTGAGTTTTTGCATCAAACACACTCAAAACGATATAGTATAACTAAGTATAAATAGATTGAGGTTTTTGACATGGAGATTGCATTAGTTGTTTTGATCGTTTTGTTTGGGGCTTTGATGCGTACTGTTTTTGGATTTGGTGAAGCACTGGTGACCATGCCGCTTTTAGCCTTGATTAGTTTTGATTTGAAAACATCGATTGCGTTGATCGGGGCGCTGGGATTATTAGTCGCTTTACCCGCAACAATTAGGTATCGGGAACATATCAATTTTGCGGTGGTGCGGCGCCTAGTGACCGGTTCAATTTTCGGTGTACCAGTAGGCATTTTACTGATCACCTATGTGAAAACCAGTTGGATCATGCGGGGCTTAAGTATTTTCCTTGTACTTTATGGTACTTATAGTTTGATTAAAGTTTTGCGTCAGCATCAAAGTAAACCACATTTGCAAGCTGATGCTTGGGATTATTTGGCAGGGCTGATCTCAGGTATTCTCGGCAGCGCCTATAATAGTCACGGGGTGCCGATTGTGGTGTATGGCGCGCTGAAGAAATGGCCGGTTAAAGAACTACGTGGCATTTTACAGGCACATTTCTTATGCGTTGGTGTCATTGTCGTTTTCAGTCATGTGGTATCTGGCTTTTGGAGCTTGGAAGTGGTTAAAATTCTGTTGATTTGTCTACCATTGTTAGTATTCACCATTTGGTTAGGCAATTGGTTGACTTATAAAATTAATAATCAACAAATGGTAAAGTATATTTATGGATTATTGATTGTTTTTGGGCTCATTTTGTTTGTCCGCGCGTGAGGTTGTTTTTGCAATTGTCAATTATGTGGGTTATTTTGGGGTACCAAAGAGGCTAATACTTTCGGATCAGTCCGAAGATATTAGCCTCTTTGGTAGATTTTAAAATTTTTACAGTAGTCGAAAATATCAAACGCCTGCGATATTGAAATCAAAGATAATATCTTGATCACCAGGAATTCTATAAGCCGGAGCCACGTCAGCACCCCAACTATCAATTCCCCCCACACCCCGAACGGCACCTAAAATGGTAACGACGGTACGCCGAGGCAAAGGCAGATCTTCTTGATGACTGGCATTTTCTAATTCTAAAGCGGTGTATGGTAAGGCGCTAAAAGCAAAAGGTTTTTGCCCTTGACTAAATTTCAGTTGAAAGGGTATCCGATTGAGGTCACTGTTATCTTTAGTAGATTGTCGGCTGATTTGGAGCCAATGGCTGGCCATGTGAATCCCATTATCTTGAGGTACTAAATACGGCGTAACAGGCAAGCCTTGAATCTGATAAGTACCAGAAACACCGCCAGCCATGCGATCGGGATAAGTTTCACCAGATAAGCCGGCATATTTAAAGCCAGTGGCTAAAGTGGGCATGACAAATTCCAAACCAAAGCGTGGCAATTCCGGTAATTGGTGGTTACCGTGGTAGTGGGCTTGAACATGGAGCTGTCCTGTGGATCGTACAGTATAAGTGACGGTTACTTGGGTTGTTGGTACGGTCGACGTTTTGTAAGTAAAACTAATTTGGATTTCTTCAGCAAACTCTTGGGCAGTATAGCGGTTATTCGCGGGTGCCAAAGGTAAGGAGATGGGCTTTTGGTTAACTTGTAAGGCAATCTCCTTGACGACACTGAATAGTTCCGCACCCAGCCACTGTGATGCTTTTTGAGGAAAGCCATTGCCGCGATCATTATCTGTACTAGCCCGCCAAAAAGTTGGTTTTGGTTCTCGGTACAACCATTCTTTACCGGCATAGACCAAAGATTCCAGACCCCCACGACTGTAGTTAAAAATATAATGACAATTGGGTCCGGTTACACCCAAGGTGCCATCGCCATAAATAATCTGTAAAGGTTTAGAATTTGCCATAATAATAACGTACCTCCTGCATAGCTGGTTTTTCAGTTCGATCGGCGAACAATAGACCATCACCAGAAAACGCATAATCTGATGGTCGGTCATCAAAGTCACCGCCATAACGGAAAACGGTTTGACCACTGATTTCATCTTTTACCGCAATGGCTTGATCGATAAAATCCCAAATGAATCCACCTTGGAACATCGGATATTTAGTCAATAAAATCATGTAATTTTGAAGGCCACCTACAGAATTACCCATGCTATGCATGTACTCGCAGAGAATAAAAGGCTTTGATGGGTTATTTTGCAAATAGGTCTCAATTTCATCAGGACTAGCGTACATGCGACTTTCCAAATCGGAAATACGATTTTTAAATTCAGGTCGGTGGAAGACACCTTCATAGTGAACCAAGCGACTGGGATCTTGCTGCTTATAATAAGTTTCCATGGCAGCAATGTCTGTACCGGCATAAGATTCATTACCCAAAGACCACCATAGAATACTAGTGTGATTCTTGAGCCATTGGTAATTGTTTTGAGCACGATCCAAAACCGCTGCTTGCCACTGAGATAGGTTGCCAGGAACATTATCTGAAGGTTCTACAACACCTAATTTTTGCCAAGTGCCATGACTTTCTAGATTATTTTCTGCCATTACATAGATGCCCTGCTGATCACAACGATCATACCAGGTCAAGTGATTGGGGTAGTGACTAGTCCGGACGGCATTGATATTGTTAGCTTTCATGATGGCTATATCCTGATCCATGTTGGCGGAGGTGATCACCCGGCCAGAAGTCGCATTCCATTCATGACGATTGACGCCTTTAATAATTAGACGTTGACCATTGAGCAGCATAACTTTATTAGAATTGATTTCAATTCGACGAAAACCAAAGACCATGGGAATTACTTCTAGAACGTGTCCGGTGGCATCATGCAGCGTAATTTGCAGTTGATATAAATAAGGCTCATCATTGGACCACAACCGAATTTGTTGGAAAGTTGTTTGTGCTAAAATACCAGATTGAATTTGATCCAAAGATGTGACTGTCTGCCAGAGTGACTTTCCCGTGGCATCTTTAACCGCTACAGCAGCGGTGACACCTGCTAAAGTGCCCACAGTTTGAGCTTGTATCGTAAGTGTACCACTTTGTAAATCGGATGATGGGACAGGGCGTAGGCTAATATCTTCCAAGTGGACCTGAGGTTGTGCTAGCAAAGTCACGTCCCGGAAAATACCAAAGAAGCGAAACATATCTTGGTCTTCTAAATAGCTGGCAGTGCTGGCATTGAATACAGCTACCGCCAAAACATTGTCATCCTTGGCTAAATAGGGCGTTAAATCGAATTCGTGAGGACTGAAACTATCTTCAGCATACCCTAGAAAATGTCCGTTGAGCCAAAGATACATAGCAGTCTGAACCCCTTCAAAGCGGACGCGCACAGTCTGGTTCTGCCAAGCAACAGGGACGTGAAAATGCTTACGATATTGACCGACGGGATTATCTGGCGCTTGACTAAATTGACCTTGGGCATCTTGTTTGGAAGCGGTGGTAAAAGCTGGCCGACGGAAGTGATGGCCCTCCCAGGGATATAAAGTGTTGATATAATGAAATTTGTGATAACCAGCAAATTCAATCAGCCCTGGGACTTGGATATCATCCCAATTAGAGCTGTCAAAAGTCACTTCGGCAAAATTCTGGCTGATTTGACGAGGGTCTTTGGCATAGTTAAATTGCCAATGACCATTTAGACTCTTTCGAAAACTGCTTTGTTGGGCAGCCGCTTCTTGGCTGGAGCGGTACCAGCAATGATCGCTATGAGCTGGAAGAGCATTAACACGAAAGACTTGAGGATCATCCAGCCACTTGAGATTCGGCTGGTGTTGATTTTGTTGAGACATTTTTGAAACTCCTTTGTAATTAAGAATCAGTCAAGCAAGTTAATTATAATTGTATAATAGTTTAGGAATCATAAATTGGCAGCGTTAACAAATGAGCTTAATCTTATTGCTGACAACATAATAGTGAATGGGGTAGTATTTATGCGGATCGCTTTTAATAGACCAACTCAGGATTTTCCCTTGTATTGCGATAGTATTGGTTATCACTGGCAGCAAGGTCCGATGATTCGGAAAAACGGTTATTATGCTTTTCATTGGTTACAGTCTGAGGTAGGGACTGGTGTCGTTGAAGTTGAAAATCAAAAGATCGTCTTAGCACCAGATCAAGGCATATTTTTGTTGAAAGGTGTACCCCACCGCTATATGTCACAAAATTCTAGGCAGACTTGGCAAACAGCATTTTTTACTTTTGATGGGACTTTAGCGAGAAGTTTGATTACTTATTTAGGGGTCACTAAGTATCTTTACGTGCCTAAACCTTCTGCAGAGTTGCTGGCATTTCCGATGCAAAAGTTCGAGGCTTTTAATCAGCACAGTATTGCGGCAATTCTGGATCAATCTACTGAGATTTATCGCTTCGTAATGCTGTTGAAACAAAATGAAGCTTTAAAGGCTTTTAATCGGCAGAATAAAGAGATTACCATGCCAATTATTGAGTATATCAATCAGCATTATGCTCAGCATATTACCAATCAGGCCTTAGCTGCCGTGACTCAGTACTCTATTACTTATCAGAATCGGATTTTTAAACAAATTTATCACATCACGCCATTACAATACTTAACCAATTATCGCTTGCAGAAAGCTCGTGAACTGTTGTTGGCTAAACCAGAATGGGAAGTAAAACATATCAGTTTAGCCGTGGGGTTCCAAGACACTTCTCAATTTATTCATCAGTTCAAAAAAGTTTATCGAGTCACACCACAACAGTTTAAGAAATTTATTTAAACTTATTTTCTGTTGTCTTCGAATTAAGCTTGTAACGAGTTTTCAGTAATTCGTCACCCGTTTGGACCACCGCTTGATCAGTGTATGTTATGGTTTGAATTTGACTCGTTTTTGTTAGTAAAACAATCACATCATCTTTGTACCCACTTTGTTCAATCTTATCCCGGTCAAATTCTATTAATAAGTCACCTTTTTTAAAAGTCTGCAGCTCATCGAAATGAGTGATGAAGCCTTGTCCTCGCATATTAACAGTCCCTAAGCCTATGTGAATTAAAATTTCTAGGCCATTACTGGCACGGAGGCCAATCACCTGTTTGGTTGTAAACAATAGGAGTAAACGACCGTCAAAAGGCGCATAAATTTTACCTTCTGTTGGTTTGATACCAATACCTTTGCCAACAATACCAGTATGATTCATCTCGTCAGTAATGTTGCTAAGCTTTTCAACAACACCACTAACAGGGGCACAAACAGTCGTCTCAATGGTGGTTGGTGTAACTGAGACGATTGGGCCCTCTTTACTGCTTACTTCAGTGATACCTTCATTAGCCAATTTATTTTGCAATTCGATAACAATTTCAGCATGACGTTTTTCAGAAACTTTTACTTTTAATACATAAATAATTAGTGCCAATATGTGTAGTAACAAGCCAGCCCAGAAAGCAACTAACTTGAATAAGGAAATTCCACTAGATGTCATGGAAGCTGCCGTCGCAGTACCAGTCATGCCAGCGGCTACAGCAACCAAACCAATGATCTCAGTGCTGATGGCACTGGATAATTTGTCCAACATGGGCCGGATTGCTAGAGTAACTGCTTCATTACGCGTACCGTTTTTCAATTGACCATATTCAATAGTGTCGGTTAGAGTTAAGATGACTGCCATGAAGATGAATCCTTGAGGGACGTAATATAAGACCATAGCGGTGATAACCATTGGCAAACTGTCTGTGGAGATGATTAAAAGAACATACGCTAATATCATACTGCACATACTGACAGCATAGATGGTTTTGCGGCTAACCCATTTATTGATAACTGGGAAAAGTGGTGAGGTAAAAAAGCCAGCAATGGTTGGAATCGCTCCGGTTATCCAAAATAGATCGGGGCGGCCTACGACATATTTGAACATGTAAAACATTAAACCTGCCGTCGCAGCATTTCCAAAGCCGTATACTAAATAGGGTAATGCAGTCCATAACATCTGATCATTATGGGTTAGCGCATGGACGAGTTCTTTAAGACTTGTTTTTTTCTTAGTGATTTGACGAACGGCACTTTGTTTTTCGTGAGTACCAAAAGCAACAGTTAATGAGAAGATAATCGCCGCAGCGGCAATGATTATTGCAAAAACAGTCCAACCTGGTTGGCCTTCATTACTTTTACCTGTAAACAAAAAGGTAAAATAAGTTACAATCGGAACAATAATCATTGTGACAATGTTTTGGCCAAAGCTAGTAAAGTTGGCTGCAGCGGTGTAGAGGGAACGTTCACGACTATCTTCAGTTAAGGCTGGCACCATGCCCCAATATGAAACATCCCGAAAAGAGTAAAATATATCAAAGGCAATAAAAGTAATGATAAAAAGTATGGTAAATAGGGTAAAGTTTACTCGAGACAAGCCAAAAATACCTGTAAATAAAACAACAAGTAGAATTGAAGAAGCAATCCCAGCACCGATTAACCAAGGTTTAAATTTACCGATTCTGGTATTGGTATTGTCGACGATATTACCAATGATCGGATCAAAAAATATTTCAGCAACCCGAATAATGGCGATTAATGTGGTAATCATAGCAATTAATTTGTTTGTTTCGGCTTTAGATACGCCAGTGAACATAGCGCTGGTAATATATAACATGAAGTAAGTACCAAAGGTCATATAAACAGCTGAGCCACCAATATTCCCAGAAGCAAAAGCGATTAATGAACTGAGTTTACTAAATTTTTTCTTCTTTGAAGTATGTTGAGTTGTTGTATCCAACAAAAAGCCCCCTTATATATAATGACCTGTAAAACGCTGTCATTATTTGTGACACTCAAACTATGAATTTATTAAATTGTCAGTCTATACTTTTTAAGCAGCCTATTGATTGATAAAGGACACAGAAAGCCTGTGTTTGTAGCATTTCACGATGCATCGTTGTTTTTAGTATAGAATGAAAGGGGTTTTATAAATGAGATTATTTGGTTATAAAATATGTACTTTTGACCTTTTTACTGCTACATATGAAATCATTTTTGATTAACAGATGGTAAAGTATGTTTATGGGTTATTAATTATTTTTGGGATCATTTTGTTTGTTTGCGTGTGAGGTTAGTAGAGCAGTTGTCAATTGACGGCTGTTTTTTTGTGCTACAATCGAGTTGAAAAGTTGAAAAAAATATATTCAAATGATGTCAATTGATAACCAATAAAGAAGCGATTAATTATGGGCGAATTAATATTAATTGGGATAGCACTCTTATTTCTTGTAATTGGGTTTAAAATTTATCATGGTAAATGGTTACATCTTCTTGCTGGCAATACATTTGGTGATGCTGATGAGTATTTACGTACGAATAAAAAATATCGTTGGTTTGGAATTGGTATGCTGATCGTAGGTTTAGCGGCATTAATCATTTCAGTCATACTTTTTATCATATTTGGATTCAGATAGTATGCGAGTGATAGCCGTATGATATTTTATTAAGTTTACAATAATTGAAAACGATTACTTTTGTGCTAGAATTTAGGTGTATCTTGATACAGCTAGTCAAAGGGGGATCGTTTTATGACAAAAGTATTAGCAGTTTTATATCCAGATCCTGTAACGGGTTTTCCGCCAAAATATGTGCGGGACGATATTCCCAAGATTACCCATTATCCAGATGGATCATCAGTACCCACACCAGAAAATATTGATTTTAAGCCTGGTGAACTGTTGGGCAGTGTTTCCGGTGGGTTAGGTTTAAGAAAATATTTGGAATCTCAAGGCATCGAATATGTGGTCACTTCGGACAAAGAAGGACCAGATTCGGTTTTTGAAAAAGAGCTGCCGACAGCTGATGTCGTGATTTCACAGCCATTTTGGCCAGCGTACTTAACCGCTGAACGCCTGGATAAGGCTAAAAATTTAAAGTTGGCGATCACCGCTGGAATCGGGTCGGATCATGTGGACTTAAACGCAGCCAATGAGCACAATGTAACTGTGGCTGAAGTGACTTATAGCAATAGTATCAGTGTCGCTGAAGCTGAAGTGATGCAATTATTGGCGTTAGTACGTAACTTTATCCCTGCGCATGATATCGTGCGTGATGGCGGGTGGAATATTGCTGATGCCGCTTCACGGGCTTATGATATCGAAGGCATGACGGTTGGTGTGATTGGCGCTGGCCGAATTGGTCGCGCTGTTTTGGAACGGCTAAAACCTTTTGGTGTAAAGTTAGTTTATAACCAGCGGCATCAGTTACCAGCAGACGTTGAACAAAGTTTAGGTTTAACTTATTATCCTGATGTGCATGAAATGGTTAAGATCGTTGATGCAGCTGTCTTGGCGGTACCGCTACATGCCCAAACTTACCATTTATTTAATGATGACGTCATCAATACGATGAAACGTGGCGCCTACATTGTGAACAATAGCCGTGGTGAAGAAGTTGATCGCGACGCCATTGTGCGGGCATTGAAATCTGGACAGTTAGGTGGTTATTCTGGCGACGTCTGGTATCCACAACCTGCACCTAAAGACCATCCTTGGCGGACAATGCCTAACGAGGCAATGACCCCACATATGTCTGGGACGACCTTGTCAGCGCAGGCTCGTTATGCTGCTGGAACGCGGGAGATTTTAGAAGCCTTTTTAGAAAACAAACCCATTCGGCCAGAATATCTGATTGCTCAGGACGGCCACTTAGCTGGTACTGGTGCGAAGGTTTATACCGTTCAAAAAGGCCATGAAACGCCAGGCAGTGGGCAAAAAGATTCATAATAGCTTCGGACAAGAACGTGATATAAAAAATGCCGATCGCCTTAATGCTTACGGAATTCATGGTTAGGCGATAAGCATATAGCGTGCATTTGAAATTAAGCTATTTGTAACTAATAGAAGTCGGAGACAAGATGTTAGTTTTGTCCCGACTTTTTATATGCAGCTATACAGAATTTTATTTTAAAGAAGGTCTTAATTGTTTTAAAAAAGCTAACGTCTTACACTTAGCTTAGAAGCAGGTTAATGAAAGAGCTCACAAGACTCAATTTGACTGTGAGGTAGTCGTTATGAGTTTAGGTCTGTGGCTAAAATATAAATGGCGAAACGATTATCGATCTGTTTGGCAGAATTTTCATTTAATGACACTTACGGATCAGTCCAAATATTTCAACTTATATCGATTAGGCTTGCGGATAGTTGGGCTGGGTGTTTCATGGTTACTCGGCTTTGGCTTCATGTTTTTAGAACATCAAATTTTACAATTCACAATATTTACCAGCTGGATCGGCTATTTTACGATTTTTTATATTTTGACACCTTACTTTGAGCGTCAAATTGCTTATCAGCAAATTAGTGATAATGAATTAAATTTTTTAAAGTCGCTTTTAAAACTGTCCAAAGTTCAAGGCGAGTATTTACGCTTGATTTACTTTATTGAGTACGCACTCTTTAACACCTTTCTTAGTGAGCTGCTGACAATTGTTGGCGCAAGTATGGCTTTGAAAACGCCCGTGTTTGTCACGATTTTGATTGCCATTCAAGGCATTCTTTTCCATTTTATTTTACTGTTCTTCTTTATGATGGTTCATGAAATTGCCGTATTCGTAAACGTTAAACATTTTTGGCTAAGATATGGTATTTTCGGCCTAGGCTTTGTTTTACTTGTGTTAGTTATCAAAATCAGCTCGTTTATTGCTAAAAATATTGAGCCGTTTATTACAAATAACAGGCTTCATTTTGCTGGTGCTGTCAAAGCGCTGCTGTTAAGTGGACAATCAGTTGTTATAGCTGTTAATGCTTGGTATCCTGGCGCTCTTGTAATTCGAAATGCTTTCGAACCAAATCTAGTTGATAGTTTCAAGATTTTAGTTTTCTTGTTGGTAATAGTCAGTCTTAGCTATGTCTTAGCAAACCAGGTAAGTAGCTACAAACAACGAAATTTTGTGATCGCAAATCAGCCCATATTTTTAGATCGGTGGCTACTCAACCGATTTAAAACTGTCCAAAACACATTGTTTTATGTTTACTTGAAGGAAATGTTTATAGGCAAGCTTGGCGCGCGGCGCAGGTATATGCTTAAAACGCTCTTGTTAATGACCGGTATGTTTATGATGACGCACAGTATGGCGAGTTTATCGGGAAAACTGGTTTTTACTTTTATAACAATTACTGGACTATTAATTTGGAATCATAAAGATACTTATGTGGAACAAATCCTCGGATTTAATGCGCCTGAAATTTTACTGCTGGCCAATGTTTCCAACTTCACTTTTCTTTTAAATAAAGTCATTGCCGGGATAATCGTACGTTATTTTGAAGTTATAAGTATAGTTGCTTTTGTGGTGGGCTTGTTGCCAAGTGCTTCGATTATTTTAATTATGATAACTTTGGCGTTGATCATGATGCTGGGGCAGTTAGGTACTCAAATCTTAACTAGTCCGTATTTACAAGTACTGCCATCAAATAATCAATGCATAAATCGGGATATCTCCCGCATTCGCAGTCGAATTAGTCAGCTTATAAGACTACCGATTATGTTTAGTATGGTTTTAGCATTGAGTCAATTCCAGTCCCTGACGCAACCGATATTTTTGGGCGCCATTGGATTGTTTTTGCTTATCAGTGATGCAATAATCATTGTATTTTTAATGATTAATAAATATCTGAATTTATCTCATCGACACATGATTTTATTTGGTGTTTTAAGTTTGGGCGGTGCGATGGTACTGGCTTTAAACCAAGTACAATTATTTCAAAATCAAAACGGGGTGGGGCTGGTCTTGGTTAGCCTTTATTTGATCAGACTTTATTCGTTACTTTGGACGTTAAGCCGACAGGGACACTTCCCAGTAATTATGGCGCGGAATTTGAGCAGAAAAAGGAAGTAGGTGACGATTATGATTCGCTTAGAAGCCGTTTCCTTGACGTTAGGCCATACAAAAATCTTAAATCGCTGTAGTTGGTCTTTCCCGGATACAGGTCTATTTCTATTGAATGGGCCTAACGGTATTGGCAAGACAACGTTATTTAGATTACTAATGCAAGACGTGGTGGCTGACACTGGTAAAATTATTTTTACAAATACTAGCAATGATATTTATCTAGTACCGCATGAGCCATTCATATATCAGCAGCTAACGGGTAAAGAATTTTTAGAATTGATTTATAAGGTACGGCATCAGCCCGCAAAGTATCAGACCAATATTTGGCAGTTGTGTCAACAAGTTCATTTGAGCCGATTTTTAGATGATCAAATAAGGACTTATTCACAAGGCATGATCAAAAAACTGGCCCTAATTGCGGCCATTGCGGCCAATGCACAGGTGTTATTGTTAGATGAGGTCTTTAGTGGCATAGATAGCACTTCGATTCCGGTCTTTGTAGATCAGTTGAACCAGTTGAAATTGACACATCTTATTATTTTAGTGACCCATCAAGCAACCATACTTCAGCTGATCTCAGCACCACGATTGACAATTAAGGACGGCCAACTAAGTGATGGTTGAAAATCCTTGTGTCACACTCAGCTAAAAATATAATAAAAGGCCAAGTGAATTGCGGTGTCTAAATTTAAATTGTGTGTAAAGCGACGCAATAAGATCAAAATAATTGTCGTGACCAGCAGAAAAGCCACCTATCCGTTATATCTAAAAATTATGGCACCTTGAGGTGATCGTAATAGGTCAAGTGGTGCTGGACGAGATGCCAGACCAAAAAGATACCAAGCCAAACGAACATAATGGTACTAAGGGCAATGATAAACAGATGCATATAAGAAAAGTGTTCGATAATGATGCCACCTAATAAGGGTCCTAATGCCCGGCCAGCAGCACCGAAAGCGTTTAGCAGACCCTGATATTTTCCCTTACTGGCCGTGGGTGTCAGTAAGTTAACAAGTGCTGGAATGGCTGGAAAGGCAGTGGCTTCCCCAATGGTCAAAATAATCATGGCGAGTACAAAACTTGAATAACCCTTGGCAAAAATCAAACTGCCGAAGGAAAGGGCAACCATAAAGATACCGAATTCGATTTGGATAAATAAATTTTGAAAATGATGGCCTAGCCAATTTAGCAGTAATTGAATGATGACGATCAAGCCAGCGTTTAACGTCCACAACAAACTGTATTTACTTAATGGAATATGTAATGTCGTCATATAAACCGAAAGATTTGAGACCCATTGTTGGTACATGATCCAAATCAACAGCAATGCAATCAAAAAGGTTAGCACCAACCAGTGATTCCCCTTGGGCAAGGCTACAACTGGTTTTTTTGTATTGGACTTAGCATGATGTCGCTGTATATGCGCGATGGGGCGATAAGTGATGGCGACAATTAAGTAGAAAAAAATAAAAAGGACCAAGGCAATGATGAATAACCAGGTCACCCCAAAGCTATAAACGTAGCCGACCAATGAGGCACCTAGGACGGCCCCAAGATTTTGGGCAAAATAAAGCATATTAAATACATAACGGCCATCATGGTTATGAATACTGGTTCCAATCGCATTGACTAGCGTCAGGTTCCAGCCTTGACCTAAACCTAATGTAAAAAGTAATACCCCAAAAATAGGCCAGTTATGCCAAAAGACTAAGGCTAATAAGCTGGACATCGTCAGTAAAATACCACTTAGAAGCAAGCGATAAGGGTTGTAATGATCATAAAGATAACCGCCAAGGTAATCACCAATCACACTTGCCAAAGAATTAAAGAGTAGTACAAGACCCACCAGAGTTAAGTTGATGCCTAGGCGATTATGGAGGTAAACGCTGGTTAGTGGCCAGATAAAACTCATACCCGTACTACTCAAAAGGGCGCCTGCTAGTAACCAGGGTAATTTGATTTCTCGCACAACCTCATACCTTTCTAATTAATTTACCATCTATTATAGGCGCTTAAGTATCCGTGTGCGACAACAGAATGAAACCGAAAACGCTTCAATTAATTCTTGAAACGCAGTTCAACCGTAAATAGGCGTAATAACGTAATAAATAGCTTATTGAAAAATTTCGATGGCAATTTTATTAGAAACGTGTAGAATGAGCACTGAAAAATCAAGTTTATGAATTATGAGGTGATTATAATGTGGTTATATCGTAGTGTTGCTGTCTTTCTAGTCGTTGTCATGTTCTTTCGCTTGATACATACGCCCAAATATCATGATAGTGGACATAATCATGTTGGATTCCGAACACCAGCGGCGCAAGCAGATCCTAGAAGCTGGTTGATCGCTCAAAAATTTAGTGCCGCTTATGGTTTATTAACGAATTTGGCTCTGGTTGCGTTGTTCTTTTGGAATCGGCAAATGACTTTGAAACTAGCCGGTTGGTTGGTTCTTTTTTCAGTAGGCTCTTTATTCATTTTAACGGAAATTGTGGTCCGTTTAGCCAAGCATATGCGTCAATCTCAGGTGTAGCCTATGAAAAAACAAAAAACGCCTTTATGGATTCCCAAACATTTTGGCTTTGGGATTCAGTTGAATCCGGATAATCCATTGGGCCGTAAATTACGGAAAATTATTTTGATCAGCGTGATTGCCTTTTTAGTTGTGGCATTTTCTATCGCTTTTTACCAGCAAAGTCAGGGATATTGAATATTACGGTTCGGTCGTTCTTTTGGCTTTTAAAGTGAGGACGCTTGCAATGATGCCAAGGCTCATAATGAAACTCATACATAAGAAGCCAAAGTTAGCACCAAATTTATCATTAGTGAGCCCCATTGTTGTAGAGGCAAAGATATTCATAAACTGAGCGAGTCCATTCCACAAAGAAGTCACACGGCCCATAAAGGGCGGCTTAACGATTTTCATTAGAGCAGTATTTGTCACTACTCTTAAAGCAGAATTGGAAAAGCCAAGGCCAAAGGTACTCAGGAAAAGTAGACCGATAAAATGCCAGAAATATAAGCTGATAAGTACCAAAGTGGCGAGTGAAAACAACATGATCATTAACGGCTTTTGTCTAAAGTGTGCAATTAACCCACTTGTGATTAATCCAGCGCCAAGGCCACCAATGCCGTAAAGCATATCAGCAGTACCATAGACGACGCTGTTGGTTTTCAGAATCGTATAAACGTAATCTGGTGAGGAAACATTGAAAAGCTGTGTCACAATTAATGGCAGGATTGATAACAAACCAAGGCTGATGATCGTTTGATGATGGCATACATAAGATAATCCCTTTTTGAGACCTGAGTTTTGTGCGTCGTTGGTATTGACTGGTTGCTTGTCTTTAGTGACGTTCAAAATCAATAAGCTTGCGATGACAAAAACTAAAATATTAACAACCAAAACAACTAGGAATCCAGCATAATGTAAGATAATACCGGAAATTGCGCCAGCCATGAACATACCGACTTGAAGTGAGATTTCAATAAATGAATTTGCCGTGCCTAAATATTTTAGGGGCATAATAACTTGAATAAAACTTCGTGAGGCTGACATGTATGTGATCCATCCAGCGCCGGTAATGATTGACAAAATAAACATAAGCCATATATTAAAGCCTGTTAAATAAAAGATCCCTGCAATCAGTATCATCGGGATGGCTCGGCCCACGAATGACCATAATATGACATTTCTGCGTGAGTATTTGTCGGTGAGCGCACCAGCTAAGGGCGCCATCAAAAAGCCGGCCAACACGTTGATGGTTAAATAAAGCCCGACTAATTTGCTGGTATGGGTTTGTTGCAGCATGTACCAGTTGGCGCCTACGGTCGTCATGCCGACCCCAAACCCAGAAATAATGTCAGCTAGGAAGAAGTTCCTAAATCTTTTTGAAAAAAGCAAGTGTATGTGGTTATGACGCATAGCAGGCCTCAAGGAACTTGTGGTTCAGAAAGTCCAGTTTGTTAATGGCTAATTGATCGTGGGCTATATCTAAGGGGCGATTGGCTGTTCCGATAACATAGTCCGTAAAACGCCAATTCCAGAATTGACAAATATATTCAAATTGCTGAATTGTCGGTAGGCCTTTGACGTGGGGATTATCACCGCCAACAAGCAATAAGTAAACGATTTTATTTTTGATTTTTTGCCGCAAGTCAGGCACCGTTGCCAAACTTTGTGACCAACGATCAATAAAATTTTTTAACAATCCTGAAGGACCGTACCAATAAATTGGGGTGGCAAAGACCAAAACATCGGCTGCTAGTAATTTGTTGAACGCTGCTAGATAGTCATCTTTAGTAAATTGCCAGGCTAAGCCGCTGTGTCTTTGATCTATGATTGGGTTGATTTGATATTGGTTAAGATCAATACAGTCATGTGGCAGGCCCTTAAGCAATCGATCAGCCATGAATTTGGAATTGCTATCTTGTCTGCTACTCGAATTAATTTCTAAAATAACCATGATGTTCACTCCTGTTCGTAGTTTATAGCACTAGGGTAACATCATTGTTATAATGGCTAAGCGTAGGTTGCATATAGTTTACAAAGAGAAGGCTCGACATATGACGGATTACGGACAAACTTTTAAAGAGTTGCGAGTGGCTAAAGGTATCAGTTTAACCGCAGCAGCCAAAAATGTTGTTTCAAAGTCGTTTTTATCACGTTTTGAACGCGGTCAAAGCAAGATTGTTTTTGATAAGCTTTATCACTTATTATTGAATATCAATGTTTCGATAGAGGAATTTGTTTACATACATAATAATCGAAACAATTGTTACCAGCCATTTCATTACGAAGATACTAAGGATTATGCGGACGCACAAAGCATCGCATATTCAAATCAGCTCAAAAACTATTATTATCATAAATGGTTGGTGAATCGAACAGAATATAACTATGTGAATTTCCTTAAAGAGAAAGCAATCTTGGCCAAACATCAGGCCGCTAACGTTGATTCAGAGGAGAAGTTTTTTCTGTATAACTATCTTTTTGAAAAGGAAACTTGGACGCATTATGAAATAAGGCTTTACATGAGTATCATAGATTTGTTTTCACCAGACCAGACATTTTATTTAACACAGCAAATGTTGAAAAATGGGTCCGAAATGATCGATGTCAACTGGAACCACCAAGCAGATTTTTTATATATTATCTTAAAAACAGCTTTCATTATGGCATTTCAAAGTAAAACGGCCGAGTTGGTTCAATTGATCGAGCAAGCAGAACATGCAATTCATAACGAACAATATCTTTATGAAAAAAATGTCTTACATTTCATCAAGGGGCTGTTAAATTATTTGAAGGGCAACCCTCAAGCAGCTGAAGAAAAGGTCAAAGAAAGTCTTACTGTTTTTCGGGTACTTCATTCGCCTCAGCTGGTTAAGTTATATGAGAATTATTGGCATGAATTTTTAGATGAGCTTGGCGAAAATTGTCCGACTACTGAGAGCTAACAAAAAGCCCTTGTCCAGCTAGAAAAACTGAGCAAGTGCTTTTTACTTTTTTGTCTTTAGACCTGGTTGTGTACTGTACGGTCTGAAATAAATGCAATCTAGGTTATTTTTTTAGAAACGAAAGCATGTTCTTCTCATCCGTTTTCATGCTGCCTGCCAGAAACGCAATTATTACGGCAATAACAGAAAGTACAAATTCCAACAATGACCACTTGAAAACTAGTGTTAAAACTAACGGTACCAGGGCTGCAATTATCAAAACGCCATCTCTAGGCCCTAAATTAATATAAGGATACATCATTAGATATCACTTCTTTCATTTTCTAGCTGATTTAAGTCATACTAATTCAGTTATCAGCTTGAAGTACCATGATAGCTACTGACAACATGCATGGTAACCGCTTACTGATCTATCCAAATAAAGTATTACACTTATAACTTTTCTCTGTCAAGAGAAGATATCTTTAAAAATGGGTGTGATATTACTGTTTGAGTAAGTGATATAAGACTATAGAGGGCGAGACAAAACGTCAGTTTTGCCTCGCCCTCTACTTGCAAATAATTAAATTTTAAATGTGTTCCAAAAGGCGCTCACATAAATTAAGCATTAAATTCTTCCAGATATTTTCTAAACGGTACTAAATCACTAGATTCATAAGTCTTATTAAAGGCATCAACGTCAGCTTGTGAATGACCAGCTTCGGTATCGATCACGAGGCCTTCCACTGGAATTGGCCGTTCGTCAGCAATTTTGACGTCAATGACAACAGGACCATCTGGATTTTCAGCAGCTTTGAAAGCAGCTTTTAATTCAGCCAATGTCCGTACGGTGAATCCTTTAGCACCTAGAGCCGTTGCCGCTGCACCCCAATCGGCACCTTCGATATCTACCCCGTAATGACTTTGATGGGTATCATCTTGTTCGGCCTTGATGAAGCCAAAACTATCATTACTTAAGATAACGTTGACAACTGGTAACTTGTATTTGACTTCAGTAACAATATCTTGGGAAGCCATCGCCCAACCGCCGTCACCACTGATCGTAATGACCTTGCGTTTAGGATAACTTAATTGTGCGGCTAAACCTGCAGGTAAGCCATAGCCCATCGTTGCAAACCAGCCAGAAGTCGTGAATTTTTGTTTTGGATTCATGTCCAAGAAACGCACAGAGTCGATCGTGACATTACCAACATCTGTAGGGAAAATCGTATCTTCGTCAGCAATGCGGTTGATTTCTTTGTAGACAGGTTCAACACGTAATGGTGTGCGGTCGCTATCGGCAAAGCCAGCGAGCCATTCGTGCCAATTCTTAGCATCAGCCAAAGCAGCTTTATAAAAGCCGGTTTCAGCTTTTTGATGACCACGCTCTAAAATTAATTCCATTGTTCGTTTAGCGTCACCATGAATTGAAACATCAGTGGTGTGGCGCTTACCAAACTTAGAAGAATCGATATCTACTTGGATAAACTTAGCCGCTTGATTAAAGAAATAAGCAGCAAATGGGAAGTCACTACCAACAAACAAAATCGTATCAGCGTTGGCCATGATGTCATTGCCTGGCTTTGAAGCTACCCGTGCAGCCGTGCCCATGTAAGCCGGGTTGCTATCAGGAATCAAGCCTTTAGCTAATACAGAGGAAACGATCGGCATCGAGTAAAATTCAGCCAATTTCTGAGCGACATCAGAGCCCCCACGAATACCTTGGCCAACATAAAGTACAGGCCGTTTAGCGGCATCTAGCAACTTGATGGCTTCATCTACATCTTTGACATCAGGTTCATAATTTGGCTTCCGGTAGTTGTGGGCTGTGGAAACATAAGTATCTGGAATATCTTCCCAACCCATGCTAACAGGGATCGTGACAACGGCCACACCATTTTTAGCATAGGCTTGACGAATCGCCTGATCTACCACATGTGGTAATTGTTCCGGTGTCATGACGGTCCGGTTATAAACGGATACGTCAGCGAACATTGGATTTTCATTCAATTCTTGGAAGAAGTCGGTATTCATTGCTGAAGCGGCGACTTGACCAATCAAGGCTAAAACGGGCACATGGTCCATTTTGGCATCATAAAGACCGTTAAATAAATGGGTTGCGCCAGGGCCGGCAGAACCGAAAGTAACCCCGATTTTACCAGTCAATTTTGCATCGGCTGCGGCAGCAATTGCCCCAGTTTCTTCATGACGGACTTGAATGTATTTGATTTTAGCTTGTTCTTCAAACAAAGCATCCATCGTGGAGTTGAAAGAACCTCCAGGAATACCGTAAAGATGATCAACACCCCAGTCTTCAAGAACCTTGACCATTGCGACACCGGACTTAATTGTATCAGTCATAAAAATACCCTCCAATTTATCTCTTACATTTAGTAAGCAGTGATTTCATTTATGAGTATAACGCTTTTTTAAAGCGGATACAATTATATCTTAGCTTACTCACCGATTTTTTTCATGTGATTGAACTTGGGAAGTTTTTTATCCTATTATTGGCACAGTTTTACGGCCTGTTATTATTATCTTAGAAAGTAGATTTATTTATTGCCGATCATTTGATTTAGAAAAAATTTTAGCGTTTTTTTATGGTAAATGGAACGTTTTTAATGTTGTTAGGCTTAGTTTGTTTAACGAGCTTCTTGATTCAAGACGGTAAAATAGACCAATTTTTTGTGGTAAAAGTATTGCTTATTTTTTGTAAGTGTATATAATAGGCTTTGTTCTTACAAAAAGTTAGCTATTTGGAGGTCCTTAGATTGACAATTGTAAATGGATACGAACAAAGTGATCGTGAAGAAAAATTAAACATTATTAACTTGACCGAGTTAGAAGCTAAGGCCAAAGCTATTATTCCCCAAGGTGGGTTTGGATATATTCGTGGTGGTTCAGAAGACGAATGGACACTACGTGAAAACTCAAATGCGTTTGAACATGCCCAAATTGTCCCTCGGTCATTAACTGATATGGAAAATCCTTCAACCGAGACAAACGTCTTTGGTTTGAACTTAAAAACACCAATTATGATGGCACCAACTGCTGCTCAGGGCTTGGCTCATGCTCAAGGTGAAAAAGACACAGCTAAGGGCGTTGCAGCTGTCGGCGGCTTAATGGCACAAAGTACTTATTCATCGACATCCATTGCCGACACAGCAGCTGCTGGCAATGGGGCCCCACAATTTTTCCAATTATATATGAGTAAAGATTGGGACTTTAACGAGCATTTGCTTGATGAAGCTAAAAAAGCAGGCGTGAAAGGAATCATTTTGACCGTTGACGCTACGATCGATGGTTACCGTGAAGAAGATATGCGGAATAACTTCCAATTTCCGATTCCAATGGCTAACCTTTCTGAATATTCAGATGGTGATGGTAAAGGCAAGGGTATCGCAGAAATTTATGCTTCTGCTGCTCAAAAGATCAGTGGTAAAGACGTGGAACGCATTGCTAGTTACACGGATCTACCAGTGATCGTTAAAGGGATTGAATCACCAGACGATGCTATGTTAGCTATTGGTTCGGGGGCCCAAGGTATTTATGTTTCCAACCATGGTGGCCGTCAATTAAACGGTGGGCCAGCTTCCTTTGATGTTTTACCAGCTGTTGCCAAGGCTGTAAACCATCGGGTGCCAATTATCTTTGATAGTGGGGTTCGGCGTGGTTCTCATGTATTTAAGGCTTTAGCATCTGGGGCTGATTTAGTTGCAATGGGTCGGCCAGTCATTTATGGCTTGGCACTTGGTGGTGCATTGGGTGTTCAATCCGTTTTCGAAACTTTGAATGATGAATTGAAGATTGATATGCAATTAGCCGGTACGCAAACCATTGAAGATGTGAAACGCGCACAACTCTTGCATATTCATTATTAGTAAAATGCATTAAAATTTAAATTGTAAATAACGTAAAAGACTGAAGCAGCCGTACACCTATTTAGGTAAACAAGGTAAGTAATCCTTGGTTATCTGGATAGGTGTATTTTTTATAGGCAGTTACAGCGTATTTAAAATTTATGTTGGTTTATTTTAGATTATTCGGCTTTATGTAGTGTCTGGATACTCAGTAAAAATGCACATCGTTCAAAGGCCAATACTTCAAAAAGACGACACTGCGAATGTCATCGGCAGATACGAAACCGAATTGACGACTATCTCGAGAAATACGGCGGTTGTCCCCCAAGACAAAGTAATTGCCAGCCGGGACTTTAGCCGTACCAGTAACCTGTTTTAAAGTGAAATTGGCAGTTAGGTGATCACCGGGAGCTAATTTTTCTTTGTAAGTATCTAAATAAGGTTCGGAGACGGGTTTACCATTCACAAAAAGGGTATCGTCACTAGCGTAAATGCGATCACCGGGTAAGCCAATGATACGTTTGATATAGTGATGATCACCATTTTCATCAGGTGCCTTGAGAATAACGACATCACCGCGTTTGACTGCACTCAATTGATTACCGAGCACACGGTCACCAGGGTTAAAGTTGGGCTGCATTGATGAGCCAAAGATTGCCTGGTTGTTAAAGACAGAAGTAAATAGAAATAACGCCACACCAATGATGGCAATAATGATTAAACTCCACTGGGTTATAAATTTAAATATTTGATTATGAATGATTTTTTTCCAAAAAGGTTGCAAGGTATTACTCCTCCAATACTGCTTTATTGTACCTTATGGATGAAGTAGGTCGCATTCATTTTCTGTAAGGAACTGTAAAGTTTTCTGAAAAAGTGTTAAACTAGTGAATAATTTGACGACCAAATGGGGGAATGGTATGGCTGTCTTTTTCAATAGTTTATCTGGCGTTCTAATTATTTTGGTCATGATTGCCGTGGGATATGTACTCACACGTGTTCATTGGTTCGATGACCGGTCTAGTCATTTGATTGCCAAGCTTGTGACGCAAGTTGCTTTGCCATGTTATATGATGGCGACAATTATGAAAGATTTTACGCGCAAGCAGCTGGAAACTTTGTTACCAGATTTGCGGTTCCCAGTTATTTCAATGTTGATTCTCTTTGCTTTTTCTTTTGCGGCCGTGCAGATCTTTCGAATTCCGAAGACACGAGCTGGACTTTTTAAGTCGATGTTCTTTAATTCAAATACGGTATTTATTGGTTTGCCAGTTAATCGGGCACTGTTTGGGGATGCCAGTCTACCCTATGTGTTGGTTTATTATATGGCGAACACCTTCTTCTTTTGGACATTAGGGGTTTATTTGATCAAAAGAGACGGCAGCTCAGATGTGGCCTTTAATTTATGGACAGCCATTAAAAAAGTTTTTTCACCACCATTATTTGGGTTCATCCTCGGCGTGATTTTTGTGATTTTAGGCTGGCATTTGCCAACATTTTTGATGTCTGACTTGCAATATATTGGCGGTTTAACCATTCCATTATCCATGTTTTTTATTGGTATTCAGATCGGTATTGTTGGTTTGCATTCATTCCGCATCACGAAAGATGCACTTGGTATTTTGATGGGCCGCTTTGTATTTGCACCGCTTGTGATGGCACTATTGGTGCTGCTAACGAGATTACCAATTTTATTAAAGCAAGTTTTTATCATGCAGTCAGCGATGCCAGTTATGACCAATGCCCCCGTTGTGGCTAAACTTTATGGTGCAGATGCTGACTATGCTGCCATTATGGTTACCGAAAGTACGGTGATCAGCATGGTGATTATTCCGATTTTGATGACAATTACGCAAAACATTCGCTAAATTTTTAAGGGAGTCCTTTTACTTGCGAAAAACTTTTCTATTCGTTTTAGTTTCAACATTCTTGTTCAGTTCTATGGAAATTACATTGAAAATGGCTGGCAGCGTCTTTAACCCCATTCAATTAAATTTCATCCGATTCTTGATTGGTGGTTTGGTGTTGTTGCCATTAGCCATTCGCTCGATGCGCATCCATCATTTAAGATTGGACCGTTCTGCACTTTTAGGCTTCGCCTTGACCGGATTATTGTGTGTGATCGTTAGTATGACGCTATTTCAACTAGCTGTTGTCTATGGTAAAGCTTCGATTGTGGCAGTTTTATTCAGTTCCAACCCAGTTTTTGCGCTGATTTTTTCTTACTTGATCTTACATGAGAAGTTATCGCGTACAAATTTACTTTCGGTTTTGGTTTCTACCGTTGGTTTGATCATGATCATCAACCCATTCCATCTGTCGGCACCAGTTGGCATGATTTTAGCAGTTGGGTCAGCTATCACGTTTGGGTTTTATAGTATTATTTCTCGTAAAATCTCTCAAAACCAAGGTTTCGATGGCGTGACTATGACGTGCTTTACCTTTATTTTAGGTAGTTTAGAGTTGGCCTTTGTGATGGCCTTAAGTCATTTGCCGTTTGTTGGCGCCCTGATGGGACAATCTGCACTGGCCAAAGATTTTGTCAACATGCCTTTCTTTGCCGGCATTTCCAGTCAAACGATTCTAATGATCTTATATATTGGTATTGGCGTCACTGGGGCTGGTTTTGCAACTTACTTCATTGCTATGGAACGCTCTGATGTTTCTACTGCTTCATTGGTTTTCTTTATTAAACCAGCATTGGCGCCAATCATGGCCTTATTCATTTTGGGTGAGTCCATTGCTGTGAACACTTTGGTCGGTATTGCGATTATTTTAGTAGGTTCCACAATCAGTTTCTTGGGACAACGCAGTACCGAACAAAAGAATACAATGGCTACCGACGATTATTTAGATACAGTTGAAGCAGAAGGTGAAGTTGCTGATAAAGCGGCGCAAGCACAATTAGTGGCAGATCGTAAAGCGTTGGCTGCCAAAAAAGCAGCTTTACAATCTAAAGTGGCAGCGACCAACTATGCTAAGCGTAATGAAACAAATTGAGTTTCAGTGATTAGTTTTGATTGATTTGATAGGTACTACAAAAATGGGATCAGTCGGCAAACGAAAAGTTTGTGCTGAATCCCATTTTTATTAATTTATTTGAGTTAGAAAACTTGGAGGCCATCTTTATCAACCGAGAGATCTAAATAGGTATCTTCTGGCCATTGTTGTTGTAAGGCAGCCTTAATCGCCTGCCGTGAAGTTTCAGGTGCAATGGTGATCAAGGCTGGGCCGGCTCCGGAGATCAAGGTGGCATAGGCGCCGTTTTGTTTGGCGACGAACCGTTTAGCCTCTAATTCTGGGACAAATTGATCCCGGTACGTCTCTTGTAATGTATCTAGCTCCATCATGGGACCCGCCAGTTTTAAGTCGCCCGAGATAATTGCTGCAATCATGACGTTTGAAATCGCACTGCCAGTGATGGCTTGATCATAAGCAATCGTTTTGGGAAGTGCATTACGGCTTTCGTAAGAAGTTAACTTGTGATTGGGGACATGAACGATAATTGCTGCTTCTGGGAACAAATGACGGACAGAATAGACACGTTGCTTGACCATGGCTGTAATTACGAAATTGCCCCGAAAAGCGGCGGCAACATTATCCGGATGATCTTCAAACGAAGAGGCCTGGGCAATTTTTTCGGTCATAGACAAATTTAGATCACCGAGGCGACTAGCTAGCTCAACACCAGCAACGATGGCGGCTGTACTACTACCTAAGCCACGTTCAGTGGGAATATCCGAATGTACGATCAAGAGGTGAGGCATGACGTCAGGCGCAATTTGTCGTATGGTTTCGACCATTATATTGGTATAATCAGTAGGGATACTGGCAGATAAGTTATGTTTAACCTGCCATTCAACGGTTTCAGGGCCAACCGTTACCGTTAGATATAATGAAAGAGCTAAGCCACAGGAATCAATGCCCGCGCCTAAATTTGCTGTGGTCGCTGGAACTTGGATTTTCATGATAACCTCCAGTGAAAATTAATATATTCTAATTATATCTCATTTTATTGTCATTTTCATTTTTTCAAAGGAGTTCTTTAGATGTCACATCTGGTACTTGTACGTCACGGCGAAAGTGTCGCAAATCAACAGAACGTTTATACTGGTTGGTCTGATGTGCCATTGACGCTTAAGGGTAAACAAGAAGCACAGGCAATTGGTAAAAAACTAGCTGAATTTGATTTTAAGTTTCGTGCTTGCCATACTTCAGTGTTACAACGTGCAATCATGACAAGTTATTTAATTTTAGATGCTTTAAATTTAAATGATCTACCGCTATATAAATCGTGGCGCTTGAATGAACGTCATTATGGTGCGTTACGTGGCTTGAATAAAGACGATACGCGGCAGTTATTTGGCAAACAACAAGTGCAGCGTTGGCGGCGCAGTTTTACAAGTGTGCCCCCACTACTTTCTCGCCGCGATCAGGATCGTCGCTATGCCCAACTAACTGCTGACTGTATCCCACGGGGTGAAAGTTTACAGATGGCCGCCAATCGGTTAGATCCTTATTATCAGGAACAAATTGCACCCAAATTACGCTTAGGCAAAGATCAATTGGTTGTTGCTCATGGGAGCAGTTTACGTGCTATGATCAAATACATTGAGCAGATTTCTGACGCTGACATTGATGGCGTTGAAGTTGCCAACGGTGAAGCTATTGTTTATCAATTTGATGCTCAGTTAAATCTGCAGCGAAAAATGAGAATTAAAGCGAATATTTAAATTTGATAGAACTAAAAAAGATCAGCTTCTTAAAGAAGTCTGATCTTTTTTGCGATACCCCAAATGAATTTGCTGACACTATCCAAAAATGTATGGTGTGTTTTTGGATGCAGTGCTGTTGCTTTTGTAAAGTGCTTTTGACTTTTGATTTGTTGCGTTTGATTGTCAGCTGCTGTTTGATCATCATTGTCGGGAATTAATCGCACGCCATTAGGTATGTTGATTTTAAGGGTTTCATCATTGAGTAATAAGATTCGATCTGGCGCCGCCTTCACATGAGCATCAGCTGCAGGCTGTTTACTAATTGTAAACTTTTGATCGGCTGGGCCGGTGTAATCAACTTGTTTGATTAAATTGTTTTGGGCATCAAAGACTTGAATATTGCCACTGACCCTAGAATCAACTACAGAGATTTTATAGACACCTTCTGGCGGTTTGACGTCTTTACCCACTTTGAATGTGCCAACTTGGAAATCAATGGCTGCAATTTCACTTTTTTCAGATGGATTGATCAAGTGATTTTGAGAATCGCGATAGGCCACGGAATCTTTATGATAGATCAGTGTTATATCATTTTGGTTGGCTGTGATCGTGCCTGTTAATGACTGGTCTGACTTAAGGTAAGTATACCCAGCAATTTTGGGGGCTTTGATTGTATAATTAGCCCCAATGACATCTTGGACCACTTGTTGTGTGCTAATGGCTTCACCAGATTCATCTACGAAGTGAATGATGAAACTGATTGTTGGGGCACGTCCCGTTGTACCTGACCCCTGATCGGCATTATTGGCTGGTGTATGATTAGGCGCTGGTGTAGCCCCGGTATCTGGTTGATTTTGAGCATCAGTAGGTGGGGTAGGGGTGACATTTTGACCACTATTGTCCGAACTACTGGAATTATGATCTTCATTAGTGCCAGAGTGATCATCAGGTGGATTGGTAGAACTAGAGCTACTAGAGGCAGAAGAACTACTTGAACTGGATGAACTAGAAGAGCTGGATGAGCTACTCGAAGAACTACTTGAACTGCTTGAAGCACTAGAACTACTAGAAGAAGAGCTAGCTGAACTTGTATCACTGCTACTCTCAGAATGATTTGAACTCGTGGTAGCTTGACTACTGGAGCTGCTATAGATAGACTTGTCACCATCATTAGCTTGTCCATCTTGATGCGCACTTTGAGTTGAAGTAACTGGTTTAGAAATAGGATTGTCAGTAGCTGCTTCACTCGCTGCCCAAGAAGGGGTTGAATGCCCAAAAGACAATAAGGGACTTAACGCAACGATAATTGCGAACGTACTTATTGTCTTTTTTTGTGAGCGTTTCATTTTACGCAAATACCTCCAATAATCATGACCACGACTTAGTATTTTAAATCATAACACGAATTATTGATTTATTTATAGAAATAATCTTTTTGTAAACAGGAATTAATATTCGTTACAATTTATTTACAGAAAAACGGTCAATCAAGGTTAAAAAGTTCATAAATATTCGGTTTATCGCTTTGAAGATTATAGGGTATTACTGAAGTCCTCAGGCTTTTGTTTGAGCCGCTTTAATTTAACAATCGGAATTTTTCCAAGAATTAAAGGAATGCGTTCCGTAATCACATCAGCGTATTCTAGACCAAACCAAGTTGCAGGCGAGACAGTGATTTTTTGTAAGAAAAGACGCGCCTGAATAATTGCTTTCTGAAAGCCCTTGATCTCGGTTTCAGGGGATAATTCTTCTTGTAACATGACAAATGAAAAATCACCGACATCACGATCCGGAATTGTTGTGTACTGTTGCGGTTGAGCTGGTAATTCGCCTTTTGCGATCATATCGTTGATAATTTGTCTTAGATAAACATTGACTTTTTGTTCCACTCGAAAGCCTAGATATAATTGGACATTGATCATATAGTCCGTTCCAAATGTTTCGACAGTATACCCGGCAGAATAGGGGTCGTCAGTGACATTGACAGTCACGAACCAATAAACACCGGCTCTTTTTGGACGTTTATCTAAAATAGAATAAAGAATGGTTTTCTTAATATAGCGTTCGTCATGAACCTTAGTCATATAAACGAGGTTCACCGTGTACAGAGGAAAACGGTCGTCTTTTGAAAGAGAGCTGAGTTGATTTTTATAGGCTACTAATGAGACATCTTCGGTACGATAAATATTGTTATTGCGGTAATAGTCCCCCATTTGCCAAATATACATGATGCTTAAAATAGCTGCACCAATCAAAATGGTGACCCAGCCACCGTGAGCAAATTTCACTAGACTGGAAATGAAAAAGATAAATTCAACACTACCGAAAAAGAGGAGGACGCCTAAACTCAAAATTGTAGGGACATGCTTTTTACGCAGAAATTCAAATAGCAATAACGTTGTCATGAGCATGGTCACAGTGATGGCTAAACCATAAGCTGCTTCCATGTGTTCAGAAGTTTGAAAGGTGTAAACAATGGTTAAACAAACGAGACATAAAATCGCATTGACAGTAGGAATATAGAGTTGACCCCGAAAATTGGTCGGGTAAATGACGTGTAAGCGGGGCAGAAGATGCAAACGAATGCCTTCAGAAACCAAGGTATAAGAACCAGATATCAATGCTTGTGAAGCAATAATTGCAGCTAAAGTTGCAATGATGATGGTAAAAATACGGAGTTTACTTGGCAGCATTTCAAAAAACGGGTTAAAATCAGAAATTTTGGCAAAAGCGGCATTATTGTTGTGTTGGTAGATCCAGACAGCTTGACCAAAATAGTTCAGGACTAAGCATAAATTTACATAGGGCCAGCTCGCGTAGATATTTTTTCGGCCTACGTGACCCATATCAGAGTAGAGCGCTTCAGCACCGGTAGTTGCTAAGAAAACACTCCCTAAAATAAAAATACCGACTTTGTTATCTGCCGAGAAAAGCACTTGGATGGCATAGTAGGGATTAAGGGCTCTGAGAATGCTTAAATCTTTAGACATGCCCACTAGACCGACAATACCTATGTAAGTGAACCAAAGTAACATGATCGGCCCAAAAGCCTTGCCGATCAATTCTGTTCCAAAACGCTGGATGAAGAATAGAAAGGCTAAAATTAAAATGGTAACTAAAATAACTTCAGATTGGGTAGAGAGCAAGATCTGATGATTGATCGGGACCCCCTTTAAGCCTTCCACAGCGGTAGTAACCGTGACTGAAGGCGTCAACATACCATCTGCTAGCAAGAAGGCGCCCCCAATCATCGCGGGGACGATCAGCCACTTACCCCGATTACGGATTAAGGTGTATAACGCAAAAATACCGCCCTCACCATTATTATCTGCACGTAAAGCAACTAAGACATATTTAAGCGTGGTTACAATAAATAATGTCCAAAAGACGAGGGATACCGCACCCAAGATAAATCGATCGGAAATGTGTCCCATGCCGCCGTTTCCAGCGACAATGGATTTCATAACATATAGCGGCGAGGTGCCGATATCGCCATACACAACACCTAAAGCGATAATCAGACCGCCAATTGAAAACCGATCGCCTAGTTTGGGTTTTGATTCAAGATTCTTTATTCTTTTCATAAGTTACTGCACTCCAAATCATCAACTAACTTGAAAATTATTGTATACCTTTTTCATGAAAGGTAAAACCATTCAAGGCGTTGTGTTATGAAACACAATTTTTTTTAGAGTTGAAATAAGTAACTGTGACTCTAATTTAAAAGGCTTGGAAAGTCATAACTACTATTAAAATAAGGCTAATCATAGTTAAAAATGTATATTTGATACCGCAAAAAAACTTTAGTCGCTGTGATGATTTTGTGGCCCAACTTTAATATGGACAAATAATAAGACATTTATTCACAAACCATGTAAGCGATTGCATTTTTATACTAATGCGTGCCATACTGCTAAGTGGTAATGATTGATCAAGGGAGGGTTTTAATTGAAACATAGACGACTATTTTTTTATTTAGTAGGGACCATATTGGTGATGATATTTGTGGTTAGTTTTGCTAAATCAACACGTAGTGGTTCGGCTAAGGCAGCTACAACGTTACAAGTGAATGATTTAAGAATTAACTTGATGAAACAACCATTAAGTGTGGCTAAAGAGAATCTGCAATTTTCTTGGGCAATACAGGCAGCTCAAAATGATGTAAAACAAACAGCTTATCGTATTGTCATTGGGCATAACCAGACTGATGTTTTAAAAGCACAAAATTTAGTTATTGATTCGGGTTGGCATGACGCAAGCAAATCCAGTGATGTTCATCTGAAACAAGCGGCACAAAAATTAGCAGATAATGAACTTTATTACTGGTCGGTACAAGTCAAAGACAACTATGGCCAAGTAAGTGCACTTCAGACAGCACAAGCATTTACAACGACACCGAAATGGCAAAGCACACAGGCAATTTGGAATGACCCCAAACAAGTTCCTGCCACTGATTTTTGGGCCGATCATGGCTGGCAGAACTATGCAATTGACTTACAGGTAAAAACGGCCAGCGCTTTAGGGATTGTCTTTAGAGCTCAAAATCAGAAGCAATATCTCATGTGGCAGATTCGTACGGATCACAATGAATTACGCCCACATATTGCGACTGACGGCACACCAAAATTACTGGATAATCAAGCAATCTCACTGAACCAAGTTAAGTTACCAACCGATGCTTACTTTCAGATACGATTAGTTATTCCGGGGCAAACAGTCAAGACTTACATAAAATTACCTCAAGCTGCGGCCTATCAGTTGGTAAATACTAAAAATTTGGCAACGGATTTAACAGCTGGATCAGTGGGTTTCCGCACTGGACGCAGTGAAACGGCTGATGTCAAAGATCTCAAAATCACGAGTTTAGATAATAACCAAGTACTTTATCAGAATGATTTTCAGAAGGCAACGTCAGATTTCCCAGGGACAAAAGTTAATGCTGGTAGTTTGAATATACCTAATAATGTTAGTACACCGAGTCTTTTGACGACTCAAGTTATTGACCCCCAAGAAGGGCTTAAGGGTAGCCTTAGTGCTCAAGACCATTATGTTTTCATGCGGAAAAGCTTTAATGTTGATGATCCAAAACGTATTGATCATGCCATTTTAAATGTAACGGCCCGTTCTGGCACTAAAAGTCGTCAATTTGTTTCTAAGCTTTCATTGAACGGTCAGTTTGTTGGTGTGTCACCAACTAGAAAGAGTAAAGATAGCACCAGTATGTTTTATAATACTTTCGATGTGACCAAGCAATTACGTTCGGGAGAAAATGTCTTAGGTGCTCTAAACTATGCTACTGAAGATCAAGGTTTTTTAGCTCAGCTCACGTTTTATTATAAAGATGGGACCCAGCAGGTTGTGACCAACAGCGGACTGGCAAACGCTGGTTGGTTGGTGAAAGATGGTACCAATGCTTTAGGCGATGATGGTACTAGCTTGGGGACTCAATATTATCAAGTTGCCGCTCAAAATATTAATAATCTAGATTTCCCAAGTGGTTGGGATGCGCCCGGTTATCAAGCAAATGAAACAACTGGTTGGGTCCAGCCGCATAAAGTTGGTGAGATTACCACTGATAAAAATAAGCTAACAGCCTATCCTGTTGATAACATGGCACAATTTGAAATAACACCTGCAAAAGTGACCGCTGAAGGCGAAGGACATTACCTAATTGATCTAGGTAAGGAAATTGTTGGGGGATTAGCTCTCAAAGGTATAAACGCGGATCAACCAGGGCAAATGAAGGTTCGTTACGGTGAGGAACTAGAGAATGGCGCCGTTAAATGGCAAATGCGTACGGGGAACCACTATCAAGAAACTTGGACTTATCGAACGGGAACGCAAGACTTTGTAACCAGTGATTTAATGACTTATCGGTATATTGAAGTTACAGGTAGTCCAACTCAATTAACGAAAGATAACGTTCGTGGCCTTGCACTACGACAAGCTTTTGATAATTCAGCAGCTTCATTTGCATCATCTGACCAACGTTTAAATCAAATTTATGAATTCACTAAATACACGGTTCAGGCCACGAATCAAGACTTGATGGTGGACTCGCAATCGCGAGAAAGGGGCGCCTATGAAGGTGATGTCTTAATCAATGCTTTATCCAGCTATGCTGTTTCTAATGATTATGCTCTGGCACGCTTCTCCAATGAATGGTTAACTACTCAGCGCACTTGGCCTGCTGAATATGTACTCTATACTGTGATGAGTGCTTGGAATGACTATCAGTACACCGGTAATAAGTCTGAATTAAAGCAATACTATGATTTGATCAAAGCCAATGGGGATCAACTATACACGGGCAGTATTGATCAAAATGGGTTAGTCAAGAATGGGCTGCATAATAATGGCTGGAATTCTGTGTTAGTAGACTAGCCCACCACTGAGCGCGATGGGTATGACTTTGGTAATTATAATACAGTTTTAAATGCTGTCGCTTATGGCGCTTATACGGATATGGCTAAAATTGCTAAGGCTGTGGGAAAAACGGAAGACCAAACACAATTTGCAGCGGATGCTGCTAAGGTAAAATCAGCCATGATTCGTGAATTCTATGATAAATCGAAGGGGGCGTTTAAGGATTCAGAAAACAGTACACATTATTCTCAACATGCGACGGCTTTTGCCTTAGCCTATGGGGTCTATGATAGTCCTAAAATGGCAAAAGCTATGGCTCATTATTTGGCTAGTCAACAGAAAATTAAGGGCAGTGTTTATGGTGCTTACTTCTTATTGGATGGTTTGTATAATAGTAATGCCGGTGATACAGCCGTGCAATTTATGAACGGGACAGGTTTACGCAGTTGGGATCATGTGATCAATGATCTTGGAGCAACGATTGCGACTGAGGCTTGGGATCCGTCTTTAAAATCTAATATGACTTTCTCCCATCCATGGGGCTCTGCACCAGCAAGTCAAATCGTTCGGGGTATGTTTGGCATCAAGCCATTACAACCCGGCTTTAAGAAATTTCAAGTGAAACTCCAACCAGGTAACATTGCTAAAGCTAGTTTAAAGACACCAACTGCTAAAGGCACCATCGCAGCAAGTTATCAGAAAGCTAACGCTAATAATGTGTATCTGGACGTGACAATACCGGCAAACACCACTGCGAGAGTGTCCTTACCACAGCCCACCGATCGTGGTAATGCCAAGTTGTTGGTTGATCAAGTACAAGTAACTGCCAAACAAAAACAGGGCTACTTGACCGTTGAATTAGGTTCTGGTAGACATAGTTTGAATACGGATCTCACGCAAGCAAATCAACCTAATGATAATGGTCATACGGATACAACTGGTGATGGGTCTGGGTTGAATTCAAATTCGAATCAAGATCAAGCCAACACTGAACAGACAGGACAAGCACATCATGAACTGAAGTAGCTGGTATTGTACGAATCAATAACTTGCCAATTGGCGCTAGTGTATTAACAGATGGGGCATCTAAGCCTATTTATACGGATCCATTAACACAAAAATACACTGGTTCTATGTTGTCGCCCGGTATCACTGCTTGGCACGCTCTAGCTTATTCGATGGACGGGAATGGTCAAGTGATTGCTTATCAAGTTGGCCAAAATCAATGGCTTAAAGTATCAGACCTTTTAGCTGATGCGGTTATCACGCCGTTACCTTTTGGCTCTGTCGTTTTTAGTTACCAAGCCCAAGCATCCTTGTATCGCGACCCACTGCTGAAGCAGCAGCAAGGTAAATTAGATCAACGTTACAACGCTTGGGCAGCTACCGCTGTAGTGAAAAATAGCCAGGGTAAAACTTTGGCTTATAAATTAGGTCAAAATTAGTGGGTGGCCGCTGATAAAGTTACCGTACAAAGAGATAAAGGCGGCTTAATGATTCTGAAACAAGGGCTGTCACTGTATGATGTTAATGGGTATGCCACAACAAATAAAATCGCACAGTCTGGTGCTTATAAAGTCTTTGCTGAACGTTATATCAACGGGCAACAATCGCTTAAATTAGGGACAGATTTACAATGGGTCGCCGCATCAATGGGTGCTTATTATCCTTAAACGAAGCTAATAAACTGTGATCTAGTGAAGCAAGTGAGATAAACTGCGCGTAATAAATAAAGAGGTAGCGACTAACAAAGCGTTAAGTTTTGTCTGCCGCTACCTCTTTATTTATACCTATTTGAAAAACGCCTAGCTTTTTGCTATTGGGCGTATTTTGAAATTATAGTGCTAATGCACCCATTGGATCCCAAGGTGCTAGAACTTTAGGTTGATCATATTCCTTTTTAAGGACATCATTTTGAGCGTCACTTAAATATTTCTTATTGATGACGATCTGGTAAACAAATTGGTCAAACCAGTCATCACTCATTACGAAGTAGCCTTTATTACCGACTTTATCGCCCCAAGAATTTTCGACTTTCCATTTAGTTGGTTTCCCATCAACTAAATCAACCCCGGTCAGAACCATTGCGTGAGTCATTAAACTTTCACCATAGTCCAAACGTTGGGCTTTCGTCATCGATAAATCGACATCAAAAAGATCATCTAATTGATAAATGCCCGTGTCTAAGATACCAGCCTTACGGTCACTACTTTGACCGACATCACTACCAAACCAAACTGTTTCGCCATTTTGTAACTGTTTAACGGCCAGTTGTTTAAACGTGTCGATATCTAAATTTAAATGCCGAACTTCACGGCCGCCGACAACGTTGCCTAACATTTCAACCGTATAAAGGTGATTATAAGGCTTGTCTTCTGTAGGTGAGTTGATCAGTGAAACATAGTCGTCTAAATTCCAACCCACATATTTTTGGAAGAATTGTTGTGGTGTCAAATGATCTTGATGATAATTACCATCATCATCTTTATATTCCCAGTCGAATTCTGTAACTGGTTCGCCTAAAGCAAAGACTAAGATGCGGTAAACTTCACTGACCATCGTTTCGCGAGTAGCTGCAATTTGGGTGTCGTCAGCCCCGTCAGCCACTAATTGACGGAGGGTAACAGCATCTTTACGCAATTTCTTGTTTAAAACAGAATTGAGTTCCCGTGAAGTTGAGCTGTTATAAGTTTCCGGCATAACTGACTTAGGGACGATACCATATTTTTGAATTAAGGCACATAGCATATCCCATTGACCGCCATCTTGTTGTGGTGTTGCTAGTAAAAAGGCAACTTTACGATCTTCTAATGGTAGGCTGGCAGTATTTAAAATATTTTCATAGAAGTAATTAGACTTCTCTAATTTATCCCAAAAATTAGTGTAGTTTTGAGATAATTCAAAACCCTTTAACTTAAATTGATCTTGAAGCGGATGCCGCATGGTATTTAATGCAGCAAACATCCAGCAGCGACCAGATTGTTTTTGATTGGCAACAGAACCCGTATCTAATTCAACAGAAAAGACAGGGTCCATGGCGATTTGTGAATTGGTATCTTCACTACTAGCTAAGATACCGTTCTTCATAGTTGTCCGTTTCAAAGCATGGCTTTTTGGCAGTCTATCAAAAGTAGCTTTGAAGTCTTGTAAATTATCAGATGTAATTGGTTGACTCATTAGATGAACCTCCTATTAGTTATAAGTATGCTTAAGAAACACGCTTACCAGCCATAAAACAGCAAAGCCTTTTCTTATCACACACTCATGATACATAAAATATATCTTAGCGCATTTTAATTTTTTAGTCCACTGTTGCTGATTGAGAGAGGTGGCTACAAATATCCACTATTATGATTACGAACGGGTTATAAGGTTAGGGCAAAACCAATGCGGTCCCGATTATTTCATGAACGATTGTATTTTAAACGTGTTCCAAAAGGCAACGCCTTCACTCAACGACGAATGACTTAAACGGAAAGCCCACCGTTTTTCGTAATTTTTGTTGGTGCTCAGGCACTGGGCGCCTTTTGTCTCACTCTCGAACGTGTTATGCTGTAGGTGAATATGTAAACGCTATATTTTTGGTATAGCGTCGTTAGAAAGGGTGTGTTTTATCATGAGTACACAGCAGTTTTTTAACAATGATACGATCAATGCTCAAAATCCCGCGTTATCACGGATGAAGGTCCTTGTGGAAACAGCTTTTTATGGGCAAAACGTAACAGCAATTCAAAATGCGAATGCTATATATGAATTGGCAAAAAATAATCCGGACACGATTGTCACAGACCTGCCTGTACGACACACGGATGATCTAGGTCTGCCCGTGGACGCCAAGGTATTGGTCTATAATCACGGCCGAATTGTCGGGCGGACGGCGAAAGCGCGGCGGATTCTTCAAGAAGAAAGTCCTGAACAAGTGACTGAGCTTTTAAACTATTTACAAGAGGCTATTTACGCTGGTAACCGGCAAGCCTTTTGGCGCAGTGATGTTGTCGTCGGATTAGATGAAGCCTTTATGGTTAAAGCTCATGTCTGTATTCCTAAAGGTTATGAGCATAATCTTTATTCTTATATTATGAATTTTCAGTTGTTAAACGAACAATATAAAAAAATCTATGCGCGCTCAAAGGCATTTGCCAATGAACCGGATATTTACTTGTATGTGGATCCTAATTTCCATGATGATCGTTTTCCAGATGGGTTAGCAATATTTGACCGTGATCATAATGTGGCCGCAATTTTAGGCATGCGTTATTTCGGTGAGATGAAAAAGGGCACATTAACATTAGCATGGAGTATTGCTCACCGGCACGGCTATACAGCTTGTCATGGTGGTTTAAAGGCATTTCATCTCCAAAATCAACCGGATGCTGTTTTTGCCATGTATGGCCTATCAGGTTCTGGGAAATCAACTTTAACTTTGGCGAACCATCATGATAAATACGATATTACGGTCTTGCATGATGATGCGTTTGTCATTTCACGCCAAGATGGTTCTTCTACCGCCTTGGAACCAGCTTATTTTGACAAGACGCATGATTACACCATGGCTGGTCATGGCTTAGACTACTGCTTAACAGTGATGAATAATGGGGTAACTTTGAATCAAGACGGGCAAAAGGTACTGGTTACCGAAGATATTCGTAATGGGAATGGCCGTATGGTCAAGTCACGGTATATCACTAAGAATCGAGTCGATCATGAGACTCAACCCATCAGTGCTTTGTTTTGGATCATGAAAGATAGTAGTTTGCCACCAGTTATGAAAGTAACGGATCCTGTTGCTGCGGCTACCATTGGCTTAACTTTGGCTACCAAACATTCTACCGCCGAAAATGTGAGTGCCGCTGAAATGCAAAAAGTGGTTATTGTACCCTATGCTAATCCATTCCGGCTCTATCCTTTGGCTGAAGATTACCAAGACTTCAAGGCACTCTTTGACCAGCGACATGCCGCTTGTTACATTTTAAATACCAGCGCCTTTTTGGACCAAGACATTCCTAAAGAATTGACCCTTGATGCAGTGGAAGCCATTGTGGATGCGCGTGCTGAGTTTAAACCATTCCTGAATATTTCTGGCTTGAGCTATTTACCTTATGACCAGTACCCGGTTAAAGATACGCCTGCTTATCGATCTCTGCTGAAACAAGGCTTTGAGCAGCGTTTGACGTTTGTAGAACAACACAATGCGACTCGCAAACACCCACTACCGGATGAATGTCACGATTTTCTGGATCAAGTCCTGAGACAGCTTAGTTAAAATATAAAATCAAATTTGACATAGACCTGCGATATCTTTGTACGTTATAGCTGAATAACCTATAATGTAATTAATAAGGATATGGCAGGTTTTTTGTTTAGGAGGCACAATTATGCAAACGAGTGCATTATATCATCGCACCGAAAGTGAGTATGCTTTTTTATATAAACCGCGCGAGTTTGTTGTTCGGCTGCGGACGGCTAAAGATGATGTTCAGCGGGTCATTTTATATTATGGTGACCCCTTTGATCGACGGCCGCGCAAGAGTGGCGGCACTCGGTGGCATTATCAACGCGTGATCATGAACAAAGGTTTAGCCACCAAAGACCATCAATACTGGGAGATAAAAGTTCGACCGCAGTTTTCCCGAATCCAGTATGCTTTTCATGTCTTAGGCAAGGATGGCACGGAAATCTTCTATGGTGAGCTAGGATGTGCGGCGTTTAATCCTGGTGAGATACAGGATGCGGCTAATTATTTTCGTCTGCCTTATTTTCACAAGATCGATATGGCCAAAACGCCAGAATGGGTCAAACATACGGTTTGGTACCAGATTTTTCCGGAACGCTTTGCTAATGGCGACCCCAGCAATGATCCTGAAGGCACGTTGCCTTGGGACCCAGATCGAGCACCCACACGTGAAGATTTTTATGGTGGCGATTTGCAGGGCATCATCGATCATTTAGATTATTTACAGAAGCTTGGCGTTAATGGGCTGTACCTCACGCCAGTATTCAAAGCCCATTCCAATCATAAATATGATACAGTGGATTATTTAGAGGTCGATCCTGCTTTTGGGGATAAACGTATTTTTAAGGCTTTGATCGATGAAGCTCATGCCAGGGGTATGAAAGTAATGTTAGATGCGGTATTCAATCACATTGGTGACGAATCACTGCCTTGGCAAGATGTTTTGCGTAATCAAGAGCAGTCGCGCTTTAAGGATTGGTTCCATATCCGCAAGTTTCCAGCATCCTATGAAGCGACCGAAGATAATGAATATGCCCGGAAACTGACTTATGCCACGTTTGCTTTTACGCCACATATGCCCAAGTTAAATACGGCCAATCCTGAAGTTCAAGCTTATCTTTTAGATGTCGCGCAATATTGGATCAAGCAATTTGATATTGATGCGTGGCGCTTAGATGTTGCTGATGAGATTGATCATCATTTCTGGCGTAAATTTGCCACTACTTGTAAACGACTCAAGCCAGATTTCTATATTTTAGGTGAAGCATGGCATAATGCAGCACCGTGGTTAAATGGCGATGAGTTTACCGGTGTGATGAACTACCAATTTACGGGTTTGATCAATCGCAAATTCTTATTTAAAAATATCAGTAATATAGATTTCATTCATGGTTTGAACCAGCAATTGATGTCTTATCGGGCACAAACTAGTGAAGCTATGTTTAATGTTTTGGATTCTCATGATACGCCAAGAATCTTGACATTGGCGAATCAGGATAAAGATGCTGTTAAAGCAGCAATCGCTTTTACTTTTCTGCAAAAAGGCGTACCTTGTATTTATTATGGTGATGAGATCAGCATGGCGGGTGATAATGATCCGGACAATCGGCGGCCAATGCAGTGGGATCCTGATAAGCAAGATCAAGAAATGTATGAATTTATGCAGGCTTTGATCAAAGTTCGTAAACAATATGCTGTGTTCCTGTCTGAGGCACCAATGCAATGGCTTGATGCAGCTAATGGTGCGCTTTTAAAGTTAGTGCGATCAGGTCGGACGATCGATTTCGTTTGTTTATTTAATACGAGCAATCAACAGCAAGAGGTCAAATTAAAAAATGGCGATCAAGAAATTTTCAGTCGGCGCCTAGATGACATTGACGGTCGGGCTTATTTATTGCCTGAAGGCTTTGTCATACTGAAACGATGGAAAAAATAAACCAATAGATCTGGGGAAAGATACATGCAAAAATTATTTGAATTGGATCCGTGGTATTTACGGAGTCAAAATGTGACACCGGCACAAACAGCCGTTTTAGATCGAGCATTGGCACAAGATAACGGTGTCATTCAAATCAAAAATGGCGTTACTGCAGCTTTTGGGGGAAAAGTATTGCCTGGGAAATATTTACAGGCCTTTTTGCCTAATGAGGCGCAGCCACAGGAGATTCTAGAACCACTACCTGAATTCGGTAATTTTCAAATCTATTTTGCAGATCAAATGATCACGCCGACTGCTGCGAATGCTCAAGATTATCAAATTGATTTGAACTTAAAAAATGGGGTTATGACCCAATCATTTTTGTGGGTTAAGGCTGATTTGAAACTTGAAATTACTTTAAATCAATTTTTGAGTCAAGTTGATCTCAGTGCTGTCCAATACCAATTAGCTATCAAGATGATCAGCGGAACCGGAACATTAACAGTGACAACTGGTCTCAATGCTGCTGGTACTGAAACTGTTCAAAGTGATGATGTCAGTACTGCCATGGAAGATGGTGTTTTTGCACTTTCAAGACCACTACAAGTCTCAGAAAAAACGGTTGAAATGCACCTTGCGGTTGCTGCAACAACCGCAATCAAAGCAGGTCAGGCTCAGATTCAGACTGATATCGGTGAGCAAAGTATCCAGCAAAAATTAACGGCGCAGCTGCTGCCAGGAGAGACGTTAACCTTGGAACAGTTTGTGGTTGTGCGGTTGGTAGAGGCACCCGTGACCTCGGTAGCCGCCTTTTCCCACCGATTGCAGCAGCTGAAGACACTGGGCTTTAATAAAGTATTGCAACATTGGCAGCCTGCTTGGGATACATTTTGGCAAACTAGTGATGTGGTGATTGAAGGCAATACGACGGCGCAACAGGCTATGCGCTACACGCTTTATCAAGTTTTTCAACATCGGCCACATACGGCTAGAGAAACGCAAGTTGTGGGTATGCAGCAGGGTCGGTTCTTACCTCAAGTCAACTGGGAAATGTTGCCGCATACCTTAGAAGTTTTTCAAGAAGTATTGGGCTCAATTAATGCTAAAGCAATCATGCAAAGATTGTTTGATCATTTACCTATCGCTCGAGCTCACGCTGGAGCGTTAGGGTTACAAGGCGCATTTTTTCCGACTAGAACGCGTGTTGGTAAGCTGGTTAAACAAGATACACTGCGCGACGAAGAATCAATTTATGTAGGGGCACTGCTTGTTTTAGCTATTAAGAGTTATGTAGATGTAACCAACGACCGAAGTTATCTTAGTCACCACGGTGCGGAGATTGCCATTGAAGTTGCGCGCTTTTATATGCAAAGAATCACTTATCTGCCTGAAAATAAGCGTTATAGTTTTTTGGCCGTGACGGCACCAAATCAATTTGAAATTAATGAGAATCATAATTGGCTCACAAATACCTTGGCTAAATGGACGTTTGATTTTGTTTTAAAGATACTGCCACATGTGGACCAAGCGTTATTAGTGGCATTGCAATTTACACAAGATGAAGCGGCACAATTGAAGTACATTGCTCAGAATATGTATTTACTATCGGCAAATCAGCAGCAAGTTTTACCGCAGAGTCAGTCTTATGTGGATAAGATCGGCTTACCGGTTTTAAACCAATTAGCACCAGGGGCAGCACAAAACGCAGATCAATTACGGCGATCATCTTTTGTAAGTTTTCCTGAAGTTTTGCTGGGGTTATTATATTTTGAAGATAATTACGATAGAGAAGTCAAAGTTGCCAATTTTAATTACTATCAGCCCTTGATCAAGTCTAATCGATTGGTAGTTAACAATTTATTAGGGACCTTGGCGGCACATTTACAGTTAAAATCAGAAGCAACTGAGCGGACATTAGCTGCTTTAGATATGAATGCTTTATTCGCGAACCTTGAGAGTAGCCCGACGTTTGAAGAGCTCATGACAAATTGGACGTTACTTGTGCATGGGTTGGCAAATTTACAGCATGCGAATGGCCAATTATCTTTACGGCCATTTTGCCCCCGTGATTGGCAGCGGTATACGTTCCATTTGCGTTTTCAAGAACGATTACTGCAAATTACCGTTAGTTCAGATGTTACGGAGGTTCAATTGCTGACCGGATATCCATTAACGATTCAGTTGGATGGGCACGCAGTTATTTTGGAATAGAGTGTGAAAAAGGGCGCTGCCTTCTGGAACACATTTAAAATTTGATCGTTCGTAAACAAATAGAGTGGCCGAGACAAAACCAATGTTTTGTTTTCAGCCACTCTATTCAATATGGAAAAATATTAAATTTGATAAGCCTCTAAAATTTTGGGGCCGTTTGGTGTGCCGACAACGATTGTGTTGACAGTATCTAAAAAGAGCCCATGTTCTAAAATACCGACTTGTTCACTTAACCAATTAGCCAATAGATGCGGGTGATCGATGACGCCAAGGTGTAGATCAATCACATAATTGCCTGAATGCGTAATGATGTCATTACCATCATCATCCTTACGGAATTTTGGATTCAGACCTTCGTGCTGCAGCCGGTTAAAAACTTTTTTACTACCGTATGGAATGACCTCTAAAGGTAATGGAAAGCGGCCGATACGATCTACTAATTTGCTTTCGTCAACGATCCAAATATTACGCGTCGATGAGGTAGCAACGATCTTTTCAAAAGCATGGGCGGCACCACCGCCCTTGATGCCTTGAAAGTTTTTGTCAACTTCATCAGCGCCATCGATCGTTAAATCAACATGATCTACCTCATCAATACTTTTCATGGGGATCCCAAGTGATTCTGCCTGCTTGTGTGTTCGTTTCGAGGTTGCGACGCCAGTAATGTGTAAGTGCTCCTGTTTGACACGCTTGGCTAATGCATTAACCATGAATAGGACTGTTGAGCCTGTGCCCAAGCCAACAATCATACCATCTTTTACAAAATCAACTGATTTTTCAGCCGCGATCCGCTTTTGTTCAGCAATGTCCATTGACACTCATTTATCTCCTTTAGCTATCTTTAAATTGGTTTATGCTCTAAGTTAATAGTAACAGAGGCACAATTTATTTCAAATTAAAATTATTCATAAACAAATAGAGGGGAGCGAGATAAAAGGCGTTCAGCACCTGAGCACTAACAAGAATTGCGAAAAATGGAGGTCTTTCCATTTGAGCCATTCGTGGTTAGGCGAGGGTGTTGCCTTTTGGAACACGTTTAGAATTTAACTGTTTGTAAACAAATAACAAATAGAGGGCGCAAACAAAACGCTAGGTTTGTTTCGCCCTCATCCCATTAATTATAGTTACCATTTATTTAAACATGTTTGAAAGGACAGTATTTATAGCTACTAATAGTAACAAATTACTTAGATGGGGAACCCACGATTCATTGACCTTCAGACGACTAAGCTAGTTTTTAAATTCAATCGCTTGATAATCGGGGCCTTTATCAAATTGAGCACGAGCATAGCTGCATAATGGTAGAATTTTTTTATCCTCAGCTTTAGCTTTAGCGACGACGGCTGCAACAAGATGACTTGCAATGCCTTGCCCGCGTTGATCATCTCGAACAAAAGTATGGTTGATCGCATAGGCCGCACCATCGGCAAATTCTTGAAAAGTCACCTCGGCTAATAAGTTGCCATTGTCATCTGTTTTAAAATAGCGTCCTGGTTCGTAATCGAAATTCATCTGAATCCTCCTATTAATCTTTGCGAATAAATCTCAATGCGCCGCTAGGGCAAGTGTTAATAATACGTTCAACCGCCTCTGGATCCGCATTATCTGCTAGTATCCAGGGTTTGCGTTCTAAATCAAAAACGGCATGTAGCCCCCGGACACAGTTGCCAGAATGCTGACAAAGGTTGGTATTAAAAAAGACATCAACATGCTTACCGGTATATTTACGATAGCCTTGAGCCAGCAGTTCCGCTTCTGTGAAAGTGGTGTGAGATTTTATATCAGTCATAATGGCCACCTCTTTATTTGTATCCAGTTATTAGAATATGAAAACAAATCTTAATGCTTATCAAAACTATACCTCAAAGCCGTTCTAAAAGGCAAGCAATGGCTTTCATAGTTAGGCTTATATTGCGTCATAGAATTACCCACTGAAACATGATATGCTGTTACAAGAAATTGATTGGAGGCACACGCTTGAAAACACGTGGATTTGAGATTGTTACGAAATATCAAGATCAAGCTTTGCATCTGCCAGTGAGACAAACACGGAATGCAGCTGGCTATGATTTTGAAGCAGCAGCAGATTTCGATTTGCCATCTATTTGGCAGTTAAATTTTATAAAAATACTACATTTATTAAGACACCAAACAGAACAGCCAACAGTTGAGCAGGTAGAAACAGCGCAGCAAGTTTTGAAACCGTTTTTGATACCAACGGGCATCAAAGCTTATATGCAGCCAGATGAAGTTTTAATTTTAGTGAACCGCTCTAGCGGGCCATTGAAGCGACGTTTAATTTTGCCTAATGGGCTTGGCGTGATCGATGCGGATTATTATAATAATCCTGATAATGAGGGTGAAATTTTTGTGCAGTTGATCAATTATGGCGTAAAAACCGTACATATCAAAAAAGGTGATCGATTGGCACAGGGCATTTTTATACCTTATTTAAAGAGCGACCAAGATCAAAATGATGGCGCTCAACGTACGGGTGGTTTTGGGTCATCTGGAAAATGATCAGCTACTGCAATTGATATTTAAGAATGAAAGGAAATTAATTTGGCAAAAGCAAAAACACAATATGTTTGTCAAAATTGCGGCTACGTTTCGCCTAGGTATTTAGGCCGCTGTCCCAACTGCGGCGCCTGGAATCAAATGATTGAAGAAGTTGCAACGACAACCCGGCCTAAAGCGGCTAATCAAGTAACCGGTCAAGTTGCGAAACCAACCACATTAGCTCAAGTTGATATTGTGAAGGAGCCTCGCATTAAAACAAACTTAGACGAACTCAATCGCGTTTTAGGTGGTGGTGTCGTTCCGGGCTCTTTGATTTTGATTGGTGGGGATCCGGGTATTGGTAAGTCTACCCTGTTACTGCAAGTTTCAGGTCAATTGCAAGATACAGGTGGTCGCGTCTTGTATGTATCTGGGGAGGAAAGTGCCTCACAGATAAAATTGCGGGCGGATCGGTTACATGTTGGCGGTGACAACCTTTATATTTATCCAGAAACAGATATGAGTAATATTCGGCAAACATTAGATGAAATCAAGCCGGATTATTTGATTATTGATTCCATTCAAACGATGAACGAACCTAATTTAAGTTCAGTGGTAGGCAGTGTCTCCCAAATTCGAGAAATCACTGCTGAATTAATGAAAATTGCCAAGAATAAGCAGATTACAACTTTTATTGTCGGTCATGTTACTAAAGAAGGGGCCATCGCAGGACCTAAAATTTTGGAACATATGGTGGATACTGTCCTTTATTTTGAAGGGGACATGCACCACACCTACCGTATTTTGCGTTCTGTTAAGAATCGTTTTGGTTCCACCAATGAAATCGGTATTTTTGAAATGCAGAGCGATGGGTTGCAAGAAGTGGCTAACCCTTCGGAAATTTTCTTGGAAGAACGTTTGAAAAACGCGACCGGTTCTGCGGTGGTAGTGTCTATGGAAGGCACACGCCCAATTCTAGTAGAAGTTCAAGCTTTGATCACACCGACGTTGTTCGGCAATGCTAAACGGACAGCAACCGGGTTGGATTATAATCGCGTCTCATTGATCATGGCTGTTTTAGAAAAACGAGCCAATTTGATGTTGCAAAATCAAGATGCTTATTTGAAAGCTACCGGTGGCGTCAAATTAAACGAACCAGCGATCGACTTAGCAATGGCGGTGGCTATTGCTTCTAGTTATAAAGATATGGGTATTTTGCCGACGGATTGTTTTGTAGGCGAAATTGGTTTGACTGGTGAGGTTCGACGGGTGAACCGTATTGAACAGCGGGTAGCTGAAGCAGCAAAAATGGGTTTTAAGCGCGTATTTATTCCGAATAATAATTTGGCCCGCTGGGAACCACCAAAAGATATTGACGTAATCGGGATTAGAACTTTATCTGAAGCCTTAAAAGCATTATTCTAATAGTATAAATAGAAAGGGGGCGTCATAGATGAAAAAAACAATTATCAAGATTATCATTGCCGCCATTGGAGCCGCTTTAGGTATCAACTTTTTGCCGATTTTATGGCATTTATTCGGCTGGAATAGTGAACTATTAGTGGGGTCTAGCTTAGCAAGTGTGATCAATGCAATTATTGGAGCCATCATTTTCTTCATCATTTCGTTATTTCTCACTGATTGGATCGTTAAACTGGTTAATAAGGCTGAGGCCTATTTGACCAAACAACAGCCTACTTTTGTACTGTTTGGCGTCTTGTTCATGATCTTAGGTTTAGTGTTAGCCGCTCTGATCTCAACACCACTTTATCGAACCAATTTGATCGTGGTAAATACGATTTTACCCATTATCTTGTTCATTGGGCTTGGTTATTTGGGTTTTCGAGTCGGTACATTGCGCCGTGATGATTGGCGCAAGCTATTTCAATCGCGTCGACGGGATAATAATACCCAAAGTGATGATGGTCAGATATTAGCCCGCAAAGCGGATGATAATTTTCGTAAGTATAAGATTTTGGATACTAGTGTGATTATTGATGGCCGTATTCGTGATATTGCCAAAACTGGTTTTATTGAAGGCACTCTATTAGTGCCTGAATTTGTAGTCCATGAATTGCAATTGATTTCTGATTCAGCAGACAGTTTGAAACGGGCACGTGGTCGTCGTGGGCTGGATATCTTAAATGAGATGAAGGCTGCGGATGACATTTCAGTCGAGATGTATGATGGTGATTTTGAAAACTTGACTGAGGTAGACACCAAATTGATCAAACTCGCTAAATTACTAGATGGTATTGTGGTGACCAATGATTTTAATTTAAATAAGGTATCTGAATTTCAAAACGTACCCGTGCTCAACATTAATGCGTTAGCAAACGCGTTAAAACCGGAGATTTTACCTGGCGAGAGTTTACACGTAACCGTTGTTAAAGCAGGGACCGAAAGACAACAAGGCGTCGCGTATCAAGAAGATGGCACGATGGTTGTGGTTGAAGATGGCCAATATTATTTAAATCAGCTGATTGAAGTCGTAGTCACCAGTGCGTTACAAACTTCGGCTGGTCGAATGATTTTTGCGCGACCAGCGCATCAACAACGGGGGATTACCGATAAGGCTAAGAGCCACAAAAAAGATAATTCCAAAAAGAATTAGTCTCGCCTATTTGCTAATAAGTTGATTTGTTTTTTTCTCATGCAGCGGTTAAACTAGTGCATGGATATTTTTGATAATGAAAGAGGTTTTGATTTTGACTGACGATACGATTCGCGTTCGTTACGCACCAAGTCCAACTGGGCATTTACACATTGGTAATGCTCGGACCGCATTATTTAATTATTTATTTGCACGGCACAACAAAGGTAAACTGATTCTTCGAATCGAAGATACAGACACGAAACGTAATATTGCTGGTGGTGAAAAAAGCCAGATCGATATGCTGCACTGGTTGGGGATTGATTGGGATGAAGGACCAGATGTTGGCGGTGATTATGGACCTTATCGTCAGTCTGAACGTAAAGATATTTATTTACCGATCATTCAAAAATTAATTGATGCCGGCTATGCCTATGAGTCTTATAAGACTGAAGATGAGCTGGAAAAAGAACGAGAAGCGCAAAAAGCTCGTGGCGAAATGCCTCATTATGTTTATGAATATGCGGATATGAGTGAAACTGAAAAAGCACAAGCCATTGCAGCTGCTAAAGCTAAGGGTTTGACGCCGGTCATTCGGTTTAGGGTACCGACAGATAAAAGTTACCAATGGAACGACATCGTTAAAGGTAAAATCAATATTGAGGGTAAGACCATTGGCGGTGATTTTGTCATTCAAAAGCGCGATGGCATGCCAACTTATAATTTTGCGGTTGTCGTGGACGATCATATGATGAAAATCACGCACGTTTTACGTGGTGATGATCATATTGCCAATACACCAAAACAGTTAATGATTTATGAAGCTTTAGGTTGGGAACCACCAAAGTTTGGCCATATGACTTTGATTATCAATTCAGCAACCGGTAAAAAATTAAGCAAACGCGATGAGAGTGTGCTTCAATTTATTGAGCAATATCGGGAATTGGGCTACTTACCAGATGCGATGTTTAACTTCATTACCTTATTAGGCTGGTCACCAGTAGGGGAAGATGAAATTTTTACCCGCAAACAATTTATCAAACAATTTGATCCTAAACGTCTAAGCAAATCACCCGCAGCATTTGATCAGAAAAAACTGGAATGGATCAATAACCAATATGTCAAGAAAGCTAATCCAAGCTTGTTGACTGATTTATCTTTGGATAATTTAATTGAAGCAGGGCGTATTGATAAAAAGCCAGACGTCAAAATGATTGAATGGGTTCGACAATTAGTCGCTTTATTTGCAGATCAAATGAGTTATACACAACAAATCGTGCCATTGTCGGATATCTTTTTCATTGAGCCACCGGAGCTAGATCAAGATGCCATTGATGAATTAAAGAACGATACTGCACCGACAGTTCTGAATGAATTTAAGCAACGCATCGCAGCATTAGACATTTTCAGTGCGAATCGCATTCAAAATGTCATTTATGATATTCAGCATGAAACTGGCATTCGCGGCCGTAAGCTTTACATGCCGATTCGGATCGCCACAACTCGGGAGATGCATGGCCCACAATTGGCTGAGTCCATTGAATTATTAGGCATCGACAAAGTCATGCATCACTTGAATCAAACATTAGAACAAATGTCTAAATGGTAATCTATAACTAGGTAACTGCAGGTTATCATGGGATATGCGGTGAGGCCGGGGACAAAACTAAGGTTTTGTTTCCGGCCTCCCGTCGTTAATGAAAAGACCTATTTTCAAAAGCTAAGTCGTATCGCAATTGAGATATTGGCTCTATGCACAGAAACGAATATTTTGCGCTCCTTTCTGGAATTAAGTAGAATTAGTCTATAAGGATAATAAAGTCATTAGGAGGATGCTTATGCTTCGTGTTTTTAATACATTGACACGTGAAAAAGAACCATTTCATACGATTAAGCCGAATGTGGTAAATATGTATGTCTGTGGTCCAACCGTTTATAATTATATCCATATTGGCAATGCACGCAGCGTGATCGCATTTGATACGATTCGACGCTACTTAGAATATCGTGGATATCAAGTCAATTATGTCTCTAATTTTACTGATGTAGATGATAAAATGATCAACGAAGCAAATGCGGAACATACCACTGTTCCTGAAATCGCCAAGCGTTACATTGCCGCGTTTAAACAAGATGTGGCGCAGCTCAATGTGGCACCAGCCACGGCAAATCCGCGGGCAAGCGAAAATATTACCGAGATCATTGAATTTATTAAAGTATTGATTACTAAAGGCTATGCTTATGAATCTGATGGTGATGTCTATTATCGGGCTCGTAAGTTTAAGCATTACGGTGAACTGTCGGATCAAAATATTGATGAATTAGAGGCTGGCGCAAGCCAACACGTTGTTGCCGAAGAATTAGCCCAAAAAGAAGATCCCATCGATTTTGCTTTGTGGAAAAGTGCCAAACCTGGTGAGATCAGTTGGCCGTCTCCTTGGGGCGAAGGTCGTCCCGGCTGGCACATTGAATGTTCCGTCATGTCTACTAAGTATTTAGGGGATACTTTGGATATTCATGGCGGCGGTCAAGATCTTGAATTTCCCCATCATGAGAATGAAATTGCGCAAAGCGAAGCCAAAACAGGTAAGAAATTTGCGAATTATTGGCTCCATAATGGGTTTGTAACGATTGGCGACGACGACGAAAAAATGTCTAAATCACTAGGTAATTTTGTGACCGTCCATGACTTGGTCAAGGAAGTGGATCCACAAGTGATTCGCTTCTTAATGGCGACAACACAATATCGGCGGCCCATTCGTTATTCGCAAAAGAGCTTGGCTGATGCTAAAAGTAATTTGGAAAAATTGCAAAATGCGCTGACAAATCTTAATTATCGCTTTAAAGATGCTGAAACTGGTGCAGATCAGGCAGTTAATGAAGCAGTCGCAACCATTAAAGGTGGCTTTATCGAAGCGATGGACGACGATTTCAATGCTCAAAATGGGATGACTGAGATTTATGAATTGGCTAAGATCATGAACAACTACGCTAATGAAACAACTGTTTATTTGGATACTTTAGAACTGCTGCAAGGGGTTTTCCTAGATTTGACAGGTATTTTTGGTTTGAAGTTTAAGCTCAATGAATTGTTGGATTCTGAAGTAGAGACCTTAATTCAGCAGCGTGATGAAGCTCGAGCTAACAAAGATTTTGCTCAAAGTGATGCCATTCGGGATCAATTGAAGTCTGAAGGTATTTTATTAGAAGATACACCACAAGGAACGAGGTGGCGCCGCGCATGAAACCAGAATTATTGAATGGTATCGATCTAGCCTATTTAGGAGATGCCGTTTATGAAGTCTTTGTTCGAGAGCATTTACTGAACAAAGGTATTACTAAACCAGCACTATTACAAAGACATTCCAAAGAATTCGTCTCCGCTAAGGCGCAGGCTGCTTTAATTCATTTAATGACAGCAGCCAACTTCTTAACTGAATCGGAGACGGCCATGTATAAACGTGGGCGTAATGCCAAAAGCTATACAAAAGCAAAAAATACGGATACGACAACTTATCGAATTTCAACGGGATTTGAATCTGTTTTTGGCTATTTAAAATTAAATCAAGAGCAGCAACGAATTGCCGAAATCGCACACTGGTGTATTGATCAAGTGGAAGCGGGGAAAACACGTGAGTAAACACCCAAATAAACAAGCAGCAAAGCCCGCCGTAGAGCCACAGCCAGATATAGAATTTATTTATGGCCGTCATGCGGTCTTAAGTGTTTTGAAAAGTGAGGCTGTCCAGCGAGTCAACAAGATTTTCATGCTGGATACGATTCAGCCTAAGTTTGCCAATGAAATTCAGGCACTTGCTAAAGATAAACGATTGATTTTACAGAAAGTACCCAAAGCTAAGTTAGAACAATTAACCAAAGAAAATCACCAAGGTATTGTTGTTTCGATGGCACCAATACCTTATGCGACCTTGGAAGATTTATTCGCCCGAGCAGCGGCAAAACAAGAAGATCCTTTATTTGTGATTTTGGATAATTTGGAAGATCCTCATAATTTAGGCTCAATCTTGCGAACTTGTGATGCGATGGGCGTTCATGGCGTGATCATTCCTAAGCGGCGTTCGGCTAGTTTGACGGACATCGTTGCTAAAACTTCAACTGGTGCTGTCAATTATGTGCCGGTGGCGCGAGTTACTAATTTGGCACAAACGATTCAGAAGTTAAAAGATCAGGGTGTTTGGATATTTGGCACCGCGATGACTGGCGCCGATTATCGGACCTGGAATGCGAAGGGTGCCACAGCTTTAGTGATCGGTAATGAAGGTAAGGGGATTTCACCTAATGTGGCAAAGCAAATGGACGCAACCCTCAGTATCCCGATGCAAGGGCATGTCCAAAGCTTGAACGCCAGCGTTGCTGCAGGAGTTTTATTATATCAAGCCTATAATTCACGCCATCCCCTCGAGGTAAAATCATGAGACACGAGATCCTAATTGTGGATGGCTATAACATGATCGGGAACTGGCCGGAGTTAGCCAAGATGAAAAAAGAAAATCATCTAAAGGATGCTCGGGATAACCTTTTGGATCAATTATCAGAATATAAAAAATATGAACCGGATATGCGTATTATTTTGGTTTTTGACGCGATGTATGTCCCTGGTATCAAAGAAAATTTCAATCAATTTAATATTGAAGTTGTTTATACTCAGGAAGATCAAACGGCAGATAGCTACATCGAAGCTTTGGCGGAACAATTAAATCAGCCATTGAATCAAGTTACTGTGGCTACTAGTGATCAGGCGGAACAGTGGACGGTATTTTCACGGGGCGCGTTGCGTGTTTCTGCCTATGAGCTTTATCGACAAATGAAACGTACCCGACAAGAAATCCAGTCAGATGCGAAACATTATGATGCTGCCAATAAACGTAATCTGCCATGGTCCCGGCATCAACTACTTTTATTAGAAAAAATCAGAGATCAGCTAGGAAAATAAAGCAATTTTTAAAATATATTTTATGATAATTTGAACGCTCGTTTGCTTTCACGCCGGCGCTAAACGTGATATATTAACTTTGCCAAAGAGCTTGTGTTTGAGAGCAAGGAGCTTATTTTGGCAGAAATAAATTATCAAGAAGAGTTAAGGTTAGTTGATCAAGTGCGTGAAAATGGTATTTGGGCTTCAGAGGCTTTAGAAAATTTACTTGAAAAATATAAACCACTGATTTTTGCAGTCATGGGTCGATATCATCTACATTTGTATGAGACAGATGATTGGTTACAAGACGCACGCTTAGAATGTTACCTGACTTGCCTAAAGTTTGATCCTAACTCTGGTTCGCGTTTTGGCAGCTTCTTTAAGTTGAGATTTGAAAATGCCGTGCACTCACGGATCCGACGGCAATTGGCTAAGAAACGCTTAGCTGACCATCAAGCAAGTTCTTTTGAAGTATTGATGGAAAAACCAAATGTTCCTTATATTGCCAGCTTGCAAGAATCTACGGTACGTTTGGAAATACCTTTGACGGATTATCGAACCTTTGCTAAACGCTTGTCGCAGGTTGAACTACAGGCACTGTTGGTTATTTTGGGCCGCAAGACACTCACAGATATTGAAAGATCTTTGCATTTTAGCCGTGAAACGGTCAAGAATGCTCAGCAACGGGTGCGTAAGAAGTTTCGTCAGTATTTGCGAGAGGAATATGGTCATAATGAACAATTATGAGTTGACTTATTTCTATCTGGCGTGCTAAGGTTATTTGTGTGTTTTAACTTCCGTTATTAATTTGGAGGCTTAGATGGCTGTTAAAAAAGCTGCCTTAGCTTGTACCGTTTGTGGGTCACGTAACTATACAATTACCGTGAAACCTGAACGTAATGCAAGACTAGAGGTCAAGAAGTTTTGTCGTCATTGTGGTAAATATACGCTCCATAAGGAGACGCGCTAAGTAGCAGGGGTAGTTATAAATGAGTAAATTTATCAAAAGCGTTATCGCTGAAATGAAATTGACCACCTGGCCCACTGCAAAGGAAAATCGGCATGATACTGGGACTGTTTTGGTGACTTCCATATTATTTGCCCTTTTCTTTGCCGGGGTTGATTGGGTTCTATTAAAATTATTACAGATGTTTATTTTGAAATAATTAGGTATTTGTCATTAATTTTGGTATAATTTTGTTGAGAAAAACTTCCGTTGTGGAGTTTTTTTATTTTGCAGTTAAATTTCAAAAGGAGTTTATAAAATGGTTGAATCAGCTGAGAAACAATGGTACGTCCTACACACGTATTCTGGATATGAAAATAAAGTTAAAGCTAATTTGGAGTCTCGGGCCCATACGATGGGTATGGAAGACTATATTTTCCGGGTTGTGGTTCCAGAAGAAGAAGAACACGAAATTAAAAATGGCAAAGATAAAGAAATTATGAAAAAGACTTTTCCCGGTTACGTCTTGGTCGAAATGGTCATGACGGATCAATCTTGGTTCGTTGTTCGTAATACGCCAGGCGTGACTGGCTTTGTGGGCAGTCACGGTGCTGGGAGTAAACCGGCACCACTTTTAGATGATGAAATTCAAAGTATTTTGCATCAATTAGGGATGAGCAAGCGTCATTCAGATGTCGACTTTGAAGTTGGTGAATCTGTTAAAATTTCTGATGGTGCTTTTAGTGGTATGGTCGGCGAGATCACGGAAGTTGATAAAGAGAAATTTAAGTTAAAAGTTAATATTGAAATGTTTGGCCGTGAAACTAGTGCCGAACTTGACTATGAACAAGTCGATAAAATCTAATTAATCGTATGAGGCGATGTCATTGCGAGAGGTTTTGATCGTAGGGCTACTTTTACTTGTGATTGCCGTGTTTATATTTTTATGGGATCGTTGGCGCTTAAACGTGTTTATTGGCGTTCCTATAACAGCACGGGAACATTTTTCATATCAGCATCGCCCCACGCTTTTTATACATGGGTATCATGGTAATCGATATTCTTTTGGTCATCTTTTGCACCGCTTGTGGCAAGCAAATATTGCTGAAACAGTCGCACGAGTGAAAATCTATCAAGATGGGTCATACACTGTTGTTGGTTCGTTAGGAGATATAGCACAAGCACAAAATCCTTGTATTCAAGTTCTTTTCCAGCAAGCAACGGCTTCAGTACTGCAGCAGAGTGACTGGCTGCAGCATTTGACGCATGATTTATTTAAAAAAGGGGTTGCTTCTGTTAACTTAGTTGGCCATTCTATGGGGGCCGTCACAGCGGCCGTTTATTGTGCCCGTTATGCGGATCAGCCTGATTTACCCAAGGTTAAGCGCGTTGTAACGATCGCCGGACCTTTCAATGATTTTGAACTCGGTAAGGATACTAAGAAGATCTTTAGTTATCCACTGACTAAAAAAGGGCCAGAAAAGGTCACGCCAATTTATGTTTATCTAAGGACGCATTTACAGAAGTTACAAGAGCCAATTCATTTTTTGAATATTGTGGGTAATATTTTGCCAACCACGCATGTACAGCACGATGGCAGTGTTTCAGCTGATAGTGGGTTAGCATTGGGGTTCATTTTGGCGCCGACACAGCATCTCTATAAACAGGCAGTGATTCGCGGCGCCAATGCAGCGCATAGCTTACTGCACGAAAATAGCTTGGTAGATTTGAATATTATTGATTTTTTATGGCTGACACCATTAAAAGAAGCGTAACCATGCTGGTTAGGTAAACAAATAGAGGGTGAAGACAAAACTAACATTTTGTTTTCGCCCTCTATTTGTTTGCGAATAATTTTAGTTTAAACGTGTGCCAAAAGGCAACACCTTTGATCTCACTGTCTGCTTTTTACGCGGATCAAATGACAAGATTAAAGGGACATATTTAGCGGGTGCAATAAGTGAAATTGATTTTGACTTTCGAATAAGCGGCCAATTTGTAAGAGCTCAATTTCGGCGCCTTTACGAGCCATAAATTGAATACCCAAAGGTAAGCTTGCTTTGTCATCCAAAGCGGTGGGTAAACTGATGGCTGGTTGTCCAGTAAGATTCGCAAGTTGGGTAAATGGCGAATAGACGAGACTCTCATAAAATAGATCATAAATCAGATTTTTTTGTTCTTGTGGCGCTAAGTCTTGAACATGGGCGATTTGTGTTTGCAGTAAAGGTGACTGCAGTGGCGTTTTAATTTCAGGTGCTGGCCAAGCTGTTGTCGGCGTCAGATATAAGTCATAATTGCTCATAAAGTCTGCCATAACTTGGCTAGCTTGATCCCAAAGATTTAAGGCTGAACTATATTCAGCGGCTGTTGTATGTCGCCCAGCTTGATAAATGGCCCATGAAATTGGCTCAATATCGTTAGCGATAACAGCTCTCTGGTGCTGCTTTTCAAGAGCGGCGATCATCGCGGCCGTTTCGCCAGCATTCATGGTGAAATAACTGCGCATTAAAGCCTGACCATCAAGCTCTGGTTGAGCCTCAACAACACGAAAACCTTGCTGCCGTAAAAAGGTGACGGCTTGCATAACAGCAGTCTGGGCAACTGCGCTGACGGGAGTGCCCACCGGTGATTCGGTGGTATACGCAATTGTTTTGATGGTGTGTGTTGACGTTAGATTTTGAAAAGCCGCTGTTGGAATCAAAGGGGTTTGAAAGGGTGCGGCGGCTTGCAACGTTTGTAAGCCTTGTAATAAAGCCGCTGTATCAGCGATATTTGTTGTTAAAGCGAAGTTAATGGCAGCCCCTTGCCAACTGCGATATTCTCCTGGACCAACTGGAACGCGGCCGCGGGTGGGTTTTAGCCCAATCAAGCCTGAAAATGCTGCTGGAATTCGGATGGAGCCGCCGCCATCACTGCCAGTCACTAAGGGAACCATGCCGCTAGCTAAGGCACTAGCTGCACCGCCAGAAGAGCCACCTGGTGTATGCCCCAATTGCCAGGGATTATGACTGGGACCATAGAGTCGCGGATCTGTGATATTTTTAAAGCCAAATTCAGGTGTATTTGTTTGGCCCACGATAATGAAGCCCAGTGCTTGCAAGCGACGAACAAAATGATCGGTTTGAGCCGCAATTTGATGGGCTAACAGTTTAGACCCCATTGTGTTCGGTGTACCTTTGAGATTTTGACCGAGGCCTTTGAGCAATAAGGGTACGCCGAAAAAAGGCTGTCCCGTATCACTTAAGTGCATGGCTTCTTGGCGAGCAGCTGCAAACCGGGTATAGGTCACCGCATTTAATTGGGGATTCAATGACTTAATTTTAGCTTCTGTATCAGCTAGCAGTTCGGTTAAGCTAATTTTATTTTGGCGGATCAATTGAGCGGTCATTAAAGCAGATAACATTTGATTAGCGCCTCCTTTTATAGGTCTATTTTAACAAAGTTTACCTTGATTAACGCAGGAGAACGTGTTATATTCTTCAAGTATGTTTAGATACACCGTGGGAGGAGAAATTTTATAACTCCATTACACCACAACACGGACTAAAGGAGGCAATGTCTCGTGGCAAAAAAAGTAGCAAACATTGTTAAATTGCAAATTCCTGCTGGTAAAGCAACTCCAGCTCCTCCAGTAGGTCCAGCTTTAGGTCAAGCTGGTATCAACATCATGGGTTTCACAAAGGACTTTAATGCACGCACTGCTGATCAAGCAGGCATGATCATTCCTGTTGTGATCACTGTTTACGAGGATCGTTCATTTGACTTCGTTACCAAGACCCCACCAGCTGCTGTTCTATTGAAGAAAGCTGCCGGTGTTGAACACGGTTCAGGTGAACCAAACACTAAAAAAGTTGCTAAGGTAACTAAAGATCAAGTTCGCCAAATCGCTGAAACAAAAATGCAAGACCTAAACGCAGCAGACGTTGAAGCTGCAATGCGCATGGTTGAAGGTACAGCTAGAAGTATGGGCTTCACTGTCGAAGACTAAAACCAGCTTTTAGTATGTCGGATTGACAGTTAAAACTGTTAAATCAGGTGGGAGGGTCAAAACCCTGTGACCACATTTGCAAGGAGGAAAAATTCATGGCCAAAAGAGGCAAGAAATACATCGAAGCAGCTAAGCTCGTCGAAGCAAACAAAAGTTATGCTGTTGACGAAGCTGTCGATTTAGTTAAGAAGACAAACTACGCTAAGTTCGATGCAACTGTTGAAGTTGCTTACAATTTATCTGTAGATCCAAAACAAGCTGATCAACAAATCCGTGGTGCTTTGGTTTTACCTAATGGTACTGGTAAAACTCAAAAAGTCATCGTTTTTGCTGAAGGTGAACAAGCACGCCAAGCTGAAGAAGCTGGCGCTGATATCGTTGGTTCTGATGACTTAGTAGAACGCATTTCTGACGGTTGGTTAGATTTTGACGTCGCTGTAGCCACACCACCAATGATGGCTAAAGTTGGTCGTTTAGGTCGTGTATTAGGACCTAAAGGCTTAATGCCAAATCCTAAGACTGGTACGGTTACAATGGATGTAACTAAAGCTGTTAATGATATTAAAGCTGGTCAAGTAACTTACCGTGTTGACAAACAAGGTATTATCCATGCACCAATTGGTAAAGTTTCATTTACCAATGAACAATTATTAGAAAACTTCCGTACTTTGGAAGACACAATTGTTCGTGCACGTCCAGCATCAGCTAAGGGTACTTTTATCAAGAGTTTGACGGTAACTTCTACTTTCGGCCCTGGTATCAAAGTTGACGTTGCTTCATTTTAATTAATGCTAAATAAAAAGAACTCAGAAACATGACGTTAGTTTTGCTTCTGAGTTCTTTTTTTATACCCAATTTAGATTTAAAAGTGGTTTATAGATACTGGCTTTGCCTGATTAGGCATGTTTCGTTGTTACAATTTTCGCGAGTATATTACTGTCTAAGTGCTTATTATTTTGTTTAAGCAACAAGCAAACTACTTAGTAAGTACGTACGCCATCAAAGACGAATTTTCGTCTAGGTTGTGGACCCTGAACGACTGCCATCCTGTAAGGAGTTTTTTGTAAATAACCAAAAAAGCACGGTCTGTACTGCCCCATATTGCATGATCGTTGATTGAGACGGCGATTTTAATTTGATTTTTTTCAGTGATTTGGGTTCCAATAGATTTTCAGCAGCTTGCTCATTGAATATATTTACAAAATTGTCATAACCTGATTGTGGGGCGGATTCAGTTAGGATCCAATGTAGGCCATTGCGAATTTCATTTAAGGAAAATACATTTTTTAACATGCCGACAACGATAGCGCCAGCAACTTGTTTACGTTCATAGGTTTGATGCTCCGGTGTATCTAATACGCCATCTTTGAAATAGTTTTGAATCATTGTTTTTGTGATCTGTTGACCAGTGATTGGTACAATGAATGAGTTCGCTACCTCGATCAGTTGTTTTAATTGTAGACCAAAGCTGGGTAAGTCATCCCAAATTGGTAGTTTGGCTATTACCGTATGATTTGCAGTCAAAATAACACGCCTCAATTCCTAATTTGCTTGGACAGCAATCCCCACTAATCCAGGACCAGTATGAACTGCTAATGCTGGTGACACACTTCCAGTATATATCTTTTCCATCGGCAATTGGGCGCTGATTTTATCTACTAAGCGGTGCATCAGGCTGGTATCGTTGCCTTGAGCTACTGCAATTTTGAAGTGGGCTGCTTTTTGTGCCTGTCCAACTGCAATGTTGACTAGTTTATTGAGTGCCTTTGTTTCTGAGCGTGATTTGATAATTGGATAATAAATCCCTTCTGTATCACAAGAAATAACAGGTTTGATCCCTAAAGCTGAACCTAAAATACCAGCAACTTTGCCAATTCGGCCACCAGCAATTAGATATTTCATAGTGGGAATATAAAAGTAGACTCGACTCAGACGAACTGATTTAGATATACGATCGACAATTACCTTAAAATCAAGATGTTCATTAATTAGATCTTGTGCATAGGCCGCAATCAACCCGCTGCCGATACCAACACTTTTTGAATCAACAACCGACATTTCCAATGCATCGTTTTGCTGTGCAGCTGCAATAAAGACTTGATTCGTGATAGATAGACCACTAGAAATAGTTACGGCAATAATTTGGTGGTAACCCTTTGCCACTAAATGCTCGATACCCTTTTGGACGAGACCAATTGTAGGACTGGCCGTTTTGGGGATTTTATCTTGGTCAAGCAACTGATAAACTTCTTCGGGTTGGATTGTTTGGCGGTCAAAATATTCAGTATGATCGTAGTTTACGATTAATGGCACAATTTCAACATTATCCTGCTTGGCAATTTCGGCAGGAATATCAGAGGCAGAATCAACGAGTAAGCCTATTTTTACGGACATGGTGGAGGACTCCTAGCAACGTTAGTTTTGATAACTACAATATGTAGTATTGTATACTGATTAATACAGTTGTCAATACTGAGAAGAGTCAACCTAGTTTTTAAATATTTTATTGACGCTAGAAACCATTTATGCTATTCTTAATACCGGTTGTTTTACTGCCTAAGACTCAGGTGACATTTTGTCTTAATACCCTGCCGAGGAGACGTATTGATTTAAGATACCTCTATGTCTAGGTGGGCATGGAGTTTTTTTATACTCCAAACCAAACTTTATTTGGAGGTGAACTAATTGGCTAACGAAAAAATCGTAGCAAAGAAAGCAGAAGCTGTTGAAGCTATCGTTGAGAAGTTTCAAAAAGCTAAATCTATCGTTGTTGTTGACTATTTAGGCTTAACAGTTGAAGAAGTTACTAATTTACGGGCACAATTACGTGAAGAAAATATCGAATTCGCTGTTGTTAAGAATACTTATTTACGTCGGGCAGCTGACAAAGTAGGTTATGAAGGCTTAGACGAAACATTCTCTGGTCCAACTGCTGTTGCTGTTTCTTATGACGATGTTGTTGCTCCAGCTCGGATCATTGCTAAGTTTGCTCAAGGCGTTGATGCTATTGAGATCAAAGGTGGTATGATCGAAGGTAAAGTTGCAACACTCGAACAAATCGATCAATTATCCAAGCTTCCAAGTCGCGAAGGTCTACTATCAATGTTGCTTTCTGTATTACAAGCACCAGTTCGCAATGTGGCATATGCTGTTAAGGCAGTTGCTGATAGCAAGGGCGACGACTCTGCTGCTTAATTATCACACAATAAAACAAGATTAATTGGAGGATACAAAACATGGCATTAGATGTAAATGCAATCGTCGATCAATTAAAAGACGCTTCTGTTTTAGAATTGAGCGATTTAGTAAAAGCAATTGAAGATGAATTCGGTGTTTCTGCAGCTGCTCCAGTTGCAGCTGCAGGTGCTGCAGGTGCTGATGGTGGCGCTGCTGAAAAGACTGAATTTGACGTTGAATTGACTGAAGCAGGTCAAGAAAAAGTTAAAGTTATCAAGGAAGTTCGTACAATTACTGAACTTGGCTTGAAAGATGCTAAGGGCTTAGTTGATAACGCACCTTCAGTTCTTAAAGAAGGCGTTTCTAAAGAAGACGCTGAAAAGATGAAGGAAACACTTGAAGCTGTTGGCGCAACGGTTACTTTGAAATAATCATCTTTTAATTATGAAGTCAAGAATTCTGATAGCAGAGTTCTTGGCTTTTTTTGTTACGCTTAATTGGGTCCAAAATGCTTAAGATGAATTATGAATATTTAAACATCACTGCCTAACAATCCTGTCACTTCCATGTGGTTCGACTTAAAATCATGTATAATAGGGCTATTATTAGTTGGAGGAATTCGATTTGAAGCGCATGTATGCAAAATTAAAGGGTTTTGTGATTAGTCATAAAGCGTTATTAAAAGCTATTTTTATTCTGTCTGTATTGATTTTTGTGATTTTAGAAATCGGTCGAATTGGCAGAGACATCGATCGCCAACAATTGCTGGCTAGTTTAAGCAGTCAGAGCCCATTAACGATTTTATTGATGTTGGTGCTCGGGTTGGTGGCAGTGACACCAATGTTGAACTATGATTTTGAAATCCAGGACTTTTTGCCAGAGCGCGCACCAACTAAGTATATTTTAAAAGCAGGTTGGACCGTTAATACGTTCAATAACCTGATTGGCTTTGGTGGCGTACTGGGGGCAACACTGCGAGCTAATTTTTATGGTAAGAATGCTTCTCGCAAACAGATATTATTTGCCATTTCCAAAATTGCACTCTTTCTTTTATCTGGATTATCTTTACTTAGTTTAGTGTCTTTGATATTGATTTTTGTCTTTCACATTGGCTCTGTTTTTGCGACCTACTGGATCTGGCTAGTAGGTGGTTCGTTATATACGCCTAGCTTATTATTAGTGACTCATATGCGTGAATCTGAGTTCTTCAGTGATTTAAATTTAAAAAAAGAATTACGCTTAGCAATTGGTTCATTATTTGAATGGGGCTTTGCTGGTGTTTTTTTCCTAATTATCGGCTATTTCATGGGTATGAAAAATTTAGCAGCTGTCTTTCCACTGTTTATGATTGCAAATGTGGTTGGGGTTGTTTCGATGATACCCGGCGCAGTCGGTACGTTCGATGTCTTTATGATTCTTGGGTTACGGGCGGTTGGTATTGATCCGGGGGTTGCTGTTGTTTGGCTATTATTCTATCGGATTTTTTACTATATTGTGCCATTCATCATCGGCTTGGTGTTCTTTGTTCAAGATGCTGGTGGGCGTATTAATAAGTACTTAGATGATATTCCTAAGCAAGCGCTAAGTAAATTTGCCCATGGCTTAGTCGTTGTATTTCTCTATGCTTCAGCAATCATCATGTTGCTAGCAGCAACGGTGCCTAATTGGATCAGAACAGCACATTTTATTTCTGAACTATATCCTTATCTATTCGCCTTTTTAGATCGTACTTCAAATATTATTGTGGCTTTCTTGTTGATCGGTTTAGCTCGAGGGGTAGCGAATCGAGTGCAGCGGTCTTTTTGGCCTACTTTGTTCGTGTTACTCATTGCCATTGCGAACACTTTGGTGCGGGATTTTTCTGTAACTTTGCTAGTAATTTTTGTGTTGGTATTAATTGCTATGATCTTGACTAAAAATGAACTCTTTCGTGACCGTTTAGAACCCTCTTGGGGTGGGCGATTGTTGGATGGCGGAGTTTATACTTTGACATTTGTTTTATATGCTTTGGTTGGTTTCTTTAATTCACCACGAATTCACCATCGGCACCCAGTTCCTGAGGCATTACTATTTCCCTCAGAGCGTTTATGGTTCATGGGTTTGATTATTGTGATCATTGCTGCATTGGTCCTGTTATTAGTACAAAATTATTTGAGTCATGGCGGTCAATCCTTAGATGCAGGTTTTGATGCGCAACGAATCAAACACGTTATTGACACATATGGCGGCAACGAAGTCAGCCATTTGGCTTTTTTACGTGATAAAGCAGTATATTATTATCAAGTTGATGGCGAAGATAAAATATTCTTTTTATTTCGTAAGAAAACGAATAAGTTAATTGTGATGGGGGAGCCTGTGGGTGATCAAGTTTATCTGACAGAGGCGATTCAAGATTTTATAGCTGCGGCAGATAAGCAGAATCTATTGGTGGTTTTTTACGAAGTATCCGATTCATTCACGATGCTGATGCATGAATTTGGTTATGACTTTATTAAGTTTGGTGAAGAAGGCTTTGTCTCGCTGCCAGAATTTAACATTCATGGGAATAAACATAAGGGACAGCGTGCTTTAATGAATCGGTTCAAACGCGAAGGGTACACCTTTGGCATGCTGGAGCCACCTTTTTCCGATCAAGATTTTGCCCAGTTAAAATCAATCTCAGATAGCTGGCTCGCTGGTAAGACAGAAAAAGGCTTTTCGTTAGGTTTCTTCGATCGTTATTATTTAGAACAAACCTCGATTGCCGTGGTGCGCGATCAAAAAGGACAATTAGTGGCTTTTGCCAATTTAATGCCAACAGGAGATCATGAAGTCACAAGCATTGATTTAATGCGACATAGTCAACAAGCACCGTCAGGGATTATGGATCAAGTCTTCATTAATTTGTTTTACCAAAGCCGCGATGAAGGCTATCATTATTTCAATATGGGGATGGCACCGCTGGCTAACGTTGGCATCTACCAGCATGCCTTTTTAGGCGAGCGTGTGGCGCATTTAATTTATCAATATGGTTACCGTTTTTTCAGTTTTGCTGGTTTAAAATCTTACAAGAACAAATATGTTACGAAGTGGGTTTCGCGGTATATTGTTTATCCGCGGCATAGCTCATTGGTATTCACGATGCTGCAAATCTTGTTAGTCGTTAATCGACGTATTTCAGCTTCTGATTATAATTCAAGACTAGTACGACCAAAGTTTTTTACTAAAACAACGAACAATTAAATAATTAGGAGTAGACCATCTATGAGTGATCACTATTATAGTAATGAACCTACCGCTGCCCATGATCGGGCCAGGTTTGACTTTGATCTTTTAGGTAATTTACTGACATTTACCACGGATAGCAGTGTTTTTTCGAGACATACAGTGGATTTTGGATCCCGAGTTTTACTATCTGTGATACCTGAAGTCAAGGTTATATCAGGACCGATATTAGATGTCGGGTGTGGCTATGGTCCAATTGGCTTAGCGTTAGCTAAATATTTTCCTGAACGTCAAGTCACGTTGACTGATGTGAACCAGCGTGCACTGCAGTTAGCGAAAGAAAACGCCGTTGCAAATCGAATCGAAAATGTTCAAATCAAGACTTCTGATGGCTATGCTCAAGTTCAGGATACTTATGCCGCCATTTTGACAAATCCACCGATTCGAGCTGGTAAAGCAGTTGTTGACCGTATCTTACAGGAGGCTGAAGCACATTTACTGCCTGGGGGTCAGTTATTAGCTGTGCTCCAGAAAAAGCAAGGGGCGCCCTCCGCAAAACGGCTCTTAACTGCAGCTTTTGGCAACTGCCAAGTCCTCAAGCGCGATAAGGGATATTATATTTTACAAAGTTTTAAGAAATAACTTAAGCTTTCATCAACCTTTTTTAGTATTTTAAAATTAATACTTATAGTGTATTGTTACAATAAGGGAGGATGATCTGATGGATCAGACCAAAAAGCACGCTTTAAAGGTTGCTGCTGTTCTAGGTGCCAGTGGTTCAATTATGTATTTGACAACGACGCGGATCACCAAACATGTGCTGGATATGAAACGAAAGCAACAGTTGAAACATTGGCTGCAGACATATATTAACGATGAGCACCAATTGGAGCATATGGTGGATCATTTATCAAGTGTCGCGATAAAGCGCTTGATCAAAAATATAACGACAACAATTGATCAATCGGAACATATTGTTGCGGAAGCATCTGGTCAATGGAGTGAATTTCAGCAGGCAATTCAAAATAACACCTCAGTACCTAGATATTAGGTATCTAGATTTCTAAGTTATTGGAGTGATTGAGATCATTCAAGATCAGCAAGCGGTTGATTATTATATGCATGAAGCAATTGTGGAAGCTAAAAAAGCGGCGGCAGTGGATGAAGTGCCAATTGGGGCAATTGTTGTGGACCATGGGACAATCGTGGCGCGCAGTTTTAATCATCGTGAATTATCACAAAATGCTTTAGCCCATGCGGAAATACTGGCTATTAATGCAGCTTGTCAAGCTAAACATAGCTGGCGGTTGAGCGGTATGGATCTTTTTGTCACTTTGGAACCTTGTTTAATGTGTGCAGGCGCAATTATCAATAGCCGTTTGGATAGTGTTTATTATGGCGCCTTTGATCCTAAAGCTGGCGCTGCTTTTAGTGTGACTGATGTTTTTGCTTTACGGCCCTTGAATCATCATCCGCAAGTTATTGGCGGCATTGAAAGTGATGTCTGCGGGCAGTTATTAACCGATTTTTTTCGAAAGATTCGGCGACAACGGCAAGCTGGTAAACGGCCACATTAATTTTAGCAAGGTGGTACAATACCTCGTGCCAAGTGGTGGTTGTTTTAGGATACATGTGTTTCAAGATTAGCATTGTGTTTTTTTTAAAACTGCGATATAATATTTTACGCCGTAAGGCCATAAGACAATGTCTTACTTATGAACCGTGTCAGGTCCGGAAGGAAGCAGCACTAAGTTTGCTGAGGCATGTGTCTTATGTTTTATGAGAAATTAAGCTGGGTGGCCGGGACAAAACAGTCGTTTTGTTTTCGGCCACTTTTTCGTCACAATATTTATAGAATTTATGCTATGATGTTTATTGTTATCGGTAACTTGAAAAGGAGGTTGACCCTTTGAGTTATCAAGCGTTATATCGGGTTTGGCGACCGCAACGATTTGCAGATATCGTTGGGCAAGAAATGATCACACGAACGTTAAAAAATGCAATCGTCACTGGACAAACCAGTCATGCTTATTTATTCGCCGGGCCTCGTGGTACTGGGAAGACCTCGGCGGCAAAGATTTTTGCAAAGGCCATCAATTGTCCAAATCAAAAAGATGGCGAACCTTGCAATGAATGCGCAATCTGTAAAGCAATTACGGCAGGAACACTTAATGATGTGATTGAAATTGATGCGGCTTCCAACAATGGTGTTGAGGAAATCCGTAATATTCGGGATAAAGCCAAATACGCGCCGACTGAAGCAACTTATAAAATTTATATCATTGATGAAGTGCATATGTTGTCTACGGGCGCCTTTAATGCTTTACTTAAGACTTTAGAAGAACCGCCGGCTAATGTTGTTTTTATTTTGGCAACAACAGAGCCTTATAAAATTCCGGCAACGATTATTTCGCGAACGCAAAGATTTGATTTTAAACGTATCACACCCCAAGATAGTTACCAGCGGATGGCTTATATCTTAAAAGAAAAAGGCATCGATTTTGACCAAGAGGCCCTCAAGATGGTGGCGAAAGCTAGTGAAGGCGGGATGCGAGATGCGTTAAGTATCTTGGATCAAGTACTTTCTTTCAGTGATAACAAATTAACAATGACGAATGTCTTAGATGTCACTGGGGATCTATCACAGACACAGATAGATACGTTAATGGGGACAATTCAGGCTAATGATACAGCTCAGGCATTGACCCAACTACATCAGATTTTGGCTGATGGGAAAGATGAACAGCGACTATTAGAGGATCTGATTGATTATTGCCGTAATTTATTGGTCTATCAGCAGGCACCTCAAGTCATTGCTGAAACTGAACTTACGAACGTTTCAGATGGCTTCAAAAAGCTAAGTCAGACTTTTCCCGCAGCACGGCTTTACCGAATGATTGATATTTTAGATGATGTGCAGCAGCAACTGCGTTTCACAAACCATCCAGATATCTATTTGGAAGTCTTAATGATAAAATTAAGTGCTGCACAAAATTCGACCGAATCTAAAGTACATTTGGATTCGACGACGGCAGCAGAGCCAGCAGCTGCGGCACCCGACGCGATGGTATCTAAGTTAGAGGATCAGGTTAAGGCATTGAGCCAGCAAGTTCAGCAGCTGTCTAAAGGCACGTCTAGCAAACCCAAGCGTCAAAACCGAGCAACAACAAGTACACCGCACAAGGTCAAAGTCAATAAAGCCGCAATCTATCCAATTCTTGATTCAGCAACGAGACAAGCCTTGAACCGGTTTAAAGAAGTTTGGCCAGATTTGATGAACATGTTGTCGATTACTAAGCGAGCAGTCATGAATGTTTCTCGGCCGGTTGCCGCTAATGAACATGGTGTTATAGTAGCGTTTGATTATCAATTATTCTTTGAACGGGTCATGAATGATCAGGATTTACTTGATGAACTTAAAGCTGGTTTAAATAAGTTATTGGGTGATCCACCAGAGATTGTTTTAGTACCGCATGAAGATTGGCCGGTCATTCGTAAGGAATATTTGCAAACTGATCGGTTAAAATCAGCAAACGGCCAGTCTGGTGCACCAGCAGCCGAAAATGAGGCTGAAAAAGTGCCCAAAGGAACGAAAAAAGCGTTAGAATTGTTTGGAAAAGATATTGTTGAAGTCCATGAAGATTAAATAAAAGGAGTCGGTCATAATGCGTGGTATGCCAGGAAATATGCAAGGTATGATGAAACAAATGCAAAAGATGCAAAAAGAAATGGGTAAGGCGCAAGAAGAATTGCACGCAACAGAGTTTACTGCTTCAGCCCCTGATGAGATGGTCAAAGTTGTTTTTACGGGCGATAAGAAAATGAAAGATATGCAGATCAATCCTGAAGCAATAGATCCAGATGACCCAGATATGTTGCAAGATTTAGTGATTGCCGCAGTGAATGATGCGATGAACCAAATTGATCAAGCAACCGAAAAGAAATTAGGTAAGTTCACTAAAGGCATGCCAATGTAATCGGAAAGGAGCTGGCTTATGCAGTATCCTGAACCAATTGCCAAGTTGATCGATAGTTACATGAAATTACCAGGAATTGGCAGTAAAACGGCAACAAGATTGGCTTTTTATACGATCGATATGCAGACTGATGATGTGCAGGCTTTTGCTAAGAGCTTAATAGCCGCCAAAAAGGATCTACATTACTGTAGTATTTGCGGCAACATTACTGAATCTGATCCTTGTGATATTTGCCGTGATAAAAGCCGTGATCAATCAGTAGTGATCGTGGTAGAGCAGCCTAAAGATGTGATGGCCCTAGAAAAAATGAATGATTATCATGGCCTGTATCACGTTTTACATGGGGTATTATCGCCTATGGAAGGGACTGGCCCAGAAGACATCAATATTAAGTCTTTGATCAAACGTCTGCAAAAAACACCGATCAAAGAGGTCATTATTGCGACGAATGCCACGCCAGAAGGTGAAGCCACAGCTATGTATATTTCCCGGCTGATCAAACCAGCTGGGATCAAAGTGACACGCTTAGCTCATGGTTTATCTGTCGGCAGTGATATTGAATATGCGGATGAAATGACTTTACTAAAAGCAGTGGAAGGCAGACAGGAGATGTAATGATGGGATTTTTCCGTAATAAAAAAACTTCTATTCGCCAACAAGCTGACCAGGAATTACTAGATCTCGCTTTTGTTTTACGTGAAGAGATTCTCTCCTATACAGAAGTTGACTCATTAGCGGTTAACGGTGCGGGTGGGCAAGATCCCCAGTTACTGTTACAGAAAGCAAAATACGATTATATCTACAAAGAAATCCGACGCCGGCGTGTTTCCAGTAAACGGATCGCCCCAGATATGTTCCAGTAACTTTAGAAACTTGAGTACAGACGTAAACGGTTTTAATTAAAAACAGTTTTGGTCTTGAACTCAAGTTTTTTATTAAGAAAATTGGCTTTTTAGACTTCTTGAAGCCAACTAATGTTTCCAGTAAAATGAAAGTATATTTCAATTAATGAATTGAGGAATTTAGATGCCAGGAATATTTATCACCCTTGAAGGCCCTGATGGCATGGGTAAAACATCAGTGTTAAAAGCACTATTACCTAAATTAACACATATCAGTCAACGTCCTATATTGGAAACAAGGGAGCCTGGTGGCAGTAAAATAGCCGAAGAGATTCGGCACATTTTATTAGACGTTAACAACACACAAATGGATGATCGCACAGAAGCATTGCTGTTTGCAGCCGCACGACGCCAACATATGGCAGAGGTTGTAGAACCGGCATTGGCAGCTGATCAAATTGTTTTCTCAGATCGATTTGTGGATAGCTCAGTCGCTTATCAAGGCGCTGGTCATGAAGTCGGTGAACAAGCGGTTTATAATTTGAATTTATTTGCGACTAAGGGCTTGCTACCTGATTTAACCTTATTGTTAGATGGACCAGTTGAAGTTGGGCTGCAACGGATCCAAAAGTACCGGCAAAATCAAAATGATCGCTTGGATCAAGAAACTTTAGCTTTCCATGAGCGTGTGCGCGCCTCATATTTACGGTTAGCGGCGAAGTATCCTCAGCGTATCGTGGTTATCGACGCGACCCAAACGCTATCTGATGTCGTCTCGGCTTGTCAGAGCCAATTGATCCAACACTTTCCAGAGCTTTTCAAGGAGGCATTCAAATGAAACTAATTGTGGCAATTGTTCAAGATAAAGATGCAAATACGTTGAGTAGTGAATTTGTAAAGGCTAATGTGCGCGCAACTAAACTTTCAACAACAGGTGGCTTCTTAAAATCAGGTAATACGACGTTTATTATTGGTATTGACGATGAGCGAGTTGAAGATGTTTTGAAGATTATTCGGGAAACTTCACATGCTAGAGATCAATTTATGGCCCCACCCGTAAATGTTGATGTTACAGGTGATTCATCCATGTCTTATCCAATTGAGGTTCAAGTTGGCGGTGCAACTGTTTTCGTTGTCCCTGTGGAACAATTTCATCGTTTCTAATGGCTCTGATTATTGAACAACTTCAACCTAAGCTAGTAGCTCAGTTTGCCCAGATCATTACCAAGCAGCATTTGGCTCAAGGCTACCTTTTTGCTGGTCCAGCAGGGTCTGGTAAGTATGAATTGGCTCAATGGCTAGCGATGAGTCAGTTCTGTCACCATCTTGAGCAAGGCCGCCCTTGTGGTCAATGTTCAGAATGTCGCCGAATTCAGCAAGGGAATCATCCTGATGTGATTCAAATTAAACCGGATAATCAGACAATTAAAGTTGAATCGATTCGTTATCTTAAAAGCGAGCTTTATAAATCTGGTATGGAAGGTAACCGACGGGTATTTATCGTTACAGATGCTGAAAAGATGTCCGTTAATGCTAGTAATAGTTTACTTAAATTTCTGGAAGAGCCGGCCAGTGATGCTTTGATTGTTTTGACCACCACAGCTAAAAGCCAAATTTTACCAACAATTTTATCGCGGATGCAGATTATTGATTTTCGTGGATTATCGAAACAAACTGTGTATCAAAACTTTTTAACTCAGGGCTCAGCACCGGAGAATGCACAATTAGCGGCTTTATTAACTCAAGATTACCAACAAGCAAAAGCTTGGCAAGAATCAGCGGCATTTAATCAGCTTTTGACGGCGGTTGTGAAATGGCTGCTGAAAATATTCAAACACGATGATGAGGCTTTTATTTATGTTCAAACTTTGATTATGGCAGCGACTAAGACTACCGAAGATCAGCAGTTGGCCTTAAGTATGATCATTAATTTTTATGATTTTTTATTGCAGGTAAGGTATGATAAGAAAGAAATCATGAATACGTCACTACAGCAATTATTTGAGGCCGCCCAGCATGAGACGGTTGAAGAATTGGCGGATCAGTTAAACTTAGTCTTAGATATGTCCCGTCAGCTGCGAATGAATGTTGGTTTCGAAAACTTTCTGGAAGCGTTGACCTTGAGGTTGTTAAAATAGAAGGTGATCAAATGAATTTGTTTGAAATCAAATTTTCCGGTGATGCGACTCACAAAGTTTGTGTTGCCGATGCTCATTATCCAGTTAATGAATTTGTCATTGTCCGTTACGGCCGTGTGCAAATAATCGCCCAAGTTACTGCTGTTATGGCTGAAAATATGATGGCCGCGGATGTTCCAGTTAATGCGTTAAATATCGAACATGCAGCTACTGCAGCTGAGTTACAGTTAAATCAAGAAAATCAAAAAGCAGCGGCGGCTGCATTGGTTATTGCACGGCAGAAGGCTCAGCAACATCATTTGAAGATGAAGTTGATCGAAGCCGAATACTCTTTAGATAAAGAGAAATTAATTTTTTACTTTACGGCGGACAAGCGCGTTGATTTTCGGAACCTTGTCCGAGATTTGGCCAGTATTTATCGTACGCGCATCGAACTACGTCAAATTGGGGTTCGCGATGAAGCTAAAATTTTAGGTGGCATCGGTCCCTGTGGCCGGCAATTGTGCTGCAGTACTTTTTTAGGTGAATTTGTGCCAGTATCCATTAAAATGGCTAAAAATCAGAATTTATCGTTAAACCCGACTAAAATTTCTGGTCTTTGCGGTCGCTTGATGTGTTGCTTGCAGTATGAAGATGCCGTTTATGAGAAGGCTAGGCAGACGTTGCCAGATTACGGCCAAAAGGTTATGACTGAACAAGGTATTGGTCGTGTGGTTGGCTTAAATTTTTTAGCTGACTTGGTCAAAGTACAGTTAACGGATCATAGTGTGCCAATGGATTATACTAGTTCAGAAGTTAAAGTTATCAATTCATAATGAGGAACTTGATTAAAAGAAGGCAAGAAGGTGCGCACTTGCAAAAAGAAGATCTTTATGATCAATTACAAGCACTACAAAAAGCTCAAGAAACGCAATTGCATCAGCTAATTGGCATGCAAGACGACCTAGCAAAAGTGTTGGAAGAGAATAGCGAGTTAAAGATTGAAAACACGCATTTACGTGCTCGGCTGCAAGAACTCGAGGGTGCAAATGGCAAAGATGATGATACCCAGCGTCTATCTAAATCACGGCAAAACCTTGAAAAGTTGTATGAACAAGGATTTCATGTTTGCACTTATATGTATGGCTCTAGGCGAGAGAATAACGAGCCCTGCGCTTTTTGCTTAGACGTGATTTATGGGCAGCATCAACTTTGATTAAAGTAGAGGTTTTAGTTTGGAAACACAAAAGATAGATCAGCATGGTTCAAAAGGCACATTGTATTTGGTGCCCACACCAATTGGTAATTTAGAAGATATGACATTTCGAGCCGTAAAAACGTTAAAAAACGTGACTCTAATTGCGGCAGAAGATACGCGTAATACGCAAAAATTACTGAATCATTTTGAGATCGATACGAAGCAAATATCTTTTCATGAGCACAATACACAACAACGGCTGCCTCAATTATTAGAAAAATTACAGCGTGGGCAATCTATCGCACAAGTGTCTGATGCGGGGATGCCTTCAATCAGTGATCCGGGAAAAGAATTAGTGGCGGCCTGCATTTCAGCGGACATTCCGGTTGTGCCTTTACCCGGACCTAACGCTGGTTTAACAGCATTGATTGCCTCTGGTATTGAACCACAGCCGTTTTTATTTTATGGGTTCTTACCACGTAAAAAGTCAGAACAGCGTCAGGCACTTCAGAACCTCAAAAATGAAACAGCGACCATGATTTTTTATGAAAGTCCTTTTCGAATTGAAGACACATTACAAAATATGGCTCAAGTATTTGAACCAAAGCGACAAGTAGTGGTTGCCAGGGAATTGACCAAGAAATTTGAAGAATTTATTCGTAGTGATCTTGGGTCAATTGCTGAGAGATTGACCCAGCACGTTTTGAAGGGTGAATTTGTACTTATTGTTGCTGGTGCCGATGGCGAAATGGCACCAGTACAATTATCTGACGCACAAATCATTGCGACCATTCAGGCGGAAATCGACCGTGGCGTGCAGCCTAACGTGGCCATCAAAACGATTGCTAAGCAAGTTGGACGCAAAAAACAGGTGATTTATAACCTATTTCATCAAATTTAAATAAACAGAGAGTAAGTCAAAAGGTGTTGCCTTTTGGCACACGTTTAAACCAAAGATGGTCGCAATTAATAGGTGGTTGAAGACAAAACTTTAGTTCTGTTTCAGCCACACCATCAATTTAAGTAAAGTAGGTGGCAGTCGGCGTGGCACGACAAATCTTGAGCCGAATCCAGCGCGTCCCATTTTATGAAGTCAACACTTTTCAAGAGTGGCATGTTTCAACCATGCTTAACGCTATGTTGGCAGTGGCAGATGACCAATTAGATCAGTTAAACGCTGGTGACGAAGTTATGCATGCAAAAGCGTTGGGGTGGGTCATTACCCAGTACCATTTTGATATTCAGCGTTTTCCCAAGTCAAAAGAGACAGTTACTTTGAGTTCATGGGCAGATAGCTACAATCAGTTTTTTTCTTATCGAGACTACCAAATGACCGACGCGATGGGGCAGGAATTAGTACATATTAATTCTAGTTGGGTTATGATGAGTTTTAAAACACGAAAAATGGTCCGTGTGGATCCAGAAATCGTTAAAAATGTGATTGCTGATCCAATTCGCAGTGTGAAAAAATTTCCTAGGATCCCTAAAAAAGATTATACCGGTGCTCAACAGAAGCCTTATCGGGTGCGTTATTTTGATATTGATGCGAATCAACATGTTAATAATGTTCATTATTTTGATTGGATGATTGATACGCTGGATTTGGCTTTTATTAAAAAATATGTGATCGATACGATCGATATTCGCTATGAACGTGAGGTTAAGTACGGTGAAACGCCCGTTAGTTCAGTAATTGTTGAGCCAGATGAATCGGATAAAAGTGTGACGACTTATCATCAGATCAAAACGGCCGATCGTGTGAATACTGAATGTGAAATACACTGGCATTTACGTTAAAGGTTAGTATGAGGGTATAAAATACAATGAGGAGGCTGGGACATAAGCCACGCAAAATAAAATAATCGTAGTTTTCAGACTGATATTGAATCTGAAAACCACGATTATTTTTTTAACGATTGATTTTCTAAAAATAACATTGACTTTGAGGGTCAGTT
>NZ_JACGCJ010000004.1 GCF_021030645.1 Agrilactobacillus fermenti
GTTTTGTCGCTTATAGAATAACATTGGAAGGCACTTCGTGCCTACATAAAAGCAAAAAATTCCTTGAGATCAGATCTCAAGGAATTTTTTACTTTAGGCTGTATAAAAAGACTTATGTCCCAGCCTCCACTTTTTATACAGGCTATTATCCTCAGCTTGATAAAGGACAACGGCCTTATAATCATCATTTAATTTTCGTGCCAGCAAACACAAAATTTGTCGTATTGGATTGTTCAGGACAAAATCGATAATTCGGTAAATCAATCGCTTTGATTGTATCAATCTGATTTATTTGATGTTCAGCTAAATAACGGACCATTTCACCGCGAGCGCGCTTTGCAAATGTAGCTCGCGTTTTGAATTGGCCATCAATATACTGTCCAAAGGTGATGGTAACAATCCGTGGGTGGCCTTGAGAAAAGGGTAGAATCAGTTTGGCATATTCTTGAGACGCCAAATTGACAATTGGTTCCTTGCCCTTAACTAATTCACGATAAACGTGATCACCCCAAAAATCATACAAATTTGGATGACCGGCAACTGACATTTTGGCCTGCATGTCCAACCGGTAGGGCGCAATCCCATCAAAGGGGCGCAGAAGACCATAAAAGGCTGACAGAATCCATAAATGCTGTTGTAAGTATGTCAAACCCGAAGTAGACAGAAGATCGGCGGCTAAAGATTGGTACTGTATCCCGGCATAACTTAAAATTGCTGGCGTCAATCTTTGTTTCAAGTCTAATTGAGCCAACTGGGTCACATTATACTGGGTTAGCCGATCGCTCGTTCGCCATAAACTTTGTAGTTCCTGATAAGACAACGTGCGCAGATGTTTCAAGATTTGCTCGGTTTTTTTTAAGAAGACCGGCTGACCTTGTACTGCAAAGTCATCTCGATTGACAACCATTTTCTTTGCTGGTGAAATAATAAGTTGCATAAGCTGACGCAGTTATGACCGCTTGCCACCCTTCCTAAGATTTAAATGCTTAAATCGGCTTTTGCTTTCAAAGCATAAACCGCCAAGGTAAATACTCATACTCACAAAACTTAGCCAGCCCCCCAATCTTAAACCTGGTACTTCATATCTTAAAGTAATGTGGTGCTGGCCCGGCGTTACCTTAAGTGCACTCAAATTACCAACGACCCGTTTTATTTTTTTGCTTTGACCATCGACTTTAGCTTGCCATCCAGGATCAAAAGGTAGGCTTAACAGTAAATAAGGCTTGCGTGCATCAGTCGTAAACGTTCCGGTAAAAAAATCACCGCGCCAATTAGGCTTGATCTGATAGGGTCTTTGATTAATTTGCATAATTGCTTGATCAAAGGCAACTTGATCCAATGTCGCCATATAACGCTGTGGCTGTTTTAATTTAGTGCGTGTCTCGATCGACAACGTAACGGGTGCTTTAGCCGTGAAATAGCCAAGTGACATAACCGCAGCACTATCTACTTTGATTCGTGTTTTATGTTTCTTACCATTCACTTGAATCGTTGCTTTTTGAATATTCACATTTGGCAAGGCAGCATAAAGCTGACCCGTCTTTTTAGGTTTGAGTACCAGCCGATATAGGCGCCTTTTCCCGATTGCTGTAACTTGTTGAGACACTAAAGTCGGTGCCCGATAAAATTGAGCTGGTGATCCGGAAATTGCCTGGAACAGCCGTTGTTGATTGGCTAGTGCCTGATGTGACCGTAAATGAAAATGTCGCAGTGCCGCGGTGGCACCAAAACCAAATGGCAAGACATCGTTGCGCTCAAATAAATTGTAATCGTCTTTTGTCATCGTTAATTGATAACGCACGCTAAACAAACTATTGGTCAGTTCCGTCGCACCAAAAGAATTAATACGGCGTGCGTTCTTGCTATAATAGCCCAATCGTTTTAACATTCTTCGCGTATGATCATTAATAGTAGAACTATAATAATCGAGGCCTCGACTATTGAAGAGCAATAGATCGTTGTAGTTATAATAAGGCTCGCGGTACGCGGCATTGATTAGTGAATTTTTATTGGCAACACGGTAAAAATCACTGGTCTGGTGGTGTGCCTTATAAAACCATTGGTGTTCAATTTGATAATTTTGCTGATAAATGCCCTCATTCCCGGTTTTAGCACCAGTGAAACTCCCATAAAAGTTAACAAGCAACTCGCCACATAAAACCAACATCAATGCCATATTAAAACGACGTGACATCTGACGGTATTTAATCAAAATCAACAATATTAAACTGATGATCAGCAAGTCTAGCAGCCAATAACGCCACCCAACATATAATTGAGGATAAGTCTTTTTTGCGCTTAGAAGTGGTTGCCGCCACCAAGCAGCTAAATAGCCGAGGCTAATAAAACTACCCATGAGCCCAGCAGCCCAATAATATAGTTTAGGACAACTATGATATCGATTTTGCCAAGCTTCATAGGCACACAAAATCAATATAAAACTAAAGAAATAAGTATTTCGATAAGGAAAGCCTTTGGGTTCTTGCATCATATGCCAAATTGTATTTAAACTGCGGAGCCACATACTTAACGCTAATGTCAGCAATAATCCGCCCAGTCTGATGCGGTGTTGACGCTCGATTTGCTTGTTCAAAAAGAAAAGTATCGCAAAAAATGTAATGGTCAAGCCAATATAAATCGTTGGCGTATGTGCCAACCGACCCCGATAGTTTGAGCCGACAACACCTGTTTGGACAAAAGCTTCCAGCCCAAACTTAGGTAACGGTAAAAATGTCTGTTTTGAAAAATCAGACTTACCTGTTTGTAACATCCCTAACAAAGTCGGCAATAATAGCATAGCACTACTTAGGCCACTCAATATTAATGTTTCAAAAAACTTCAAAGTTAAACGCCATTTTGTTTTCAACGTTGTTACTAATTTAGTTTGACGGTGATTATCTTCTAAGACCAAATATAGATAAAATAAAACAGCAAATAGGCAGGACATATACCCCAGGTAAAAATTTGTTAAAATAGTTGCTAAAATCGTCCAATAAAATAATGCGGATTTATTTTGATGGACCAATCGTTGGATGCCGCAAGCAATCAGCGGTAACAGAATTAAAGCATCCAGCCACATAACTGTGTAGAAATAATTAGCCACAAAGCCACAGCAAGCAAACGCCGTGGTGAAAAAGAGATTGGTCATATAATGATTGTGATAAGTTTTACTTAAATAAAAGGCCATTGCCACACCGATTGCCCCAATTTTAAGCATAATAATCCAAGAGACCGCCAAAGGTAGTGCCGCCGCTGGAAAAAGCAGAATCACCAAATTAAATGGACTAATCAAGTAATAGGCCATTAGGGGAAAATAATTGTCCCCTAACGATAAATTAAAAGCATAAAAAGACCAGTCATGGGTCAATAGTCGTTGTCGTAAATCTGTTAGGAACGGCACATATTGCGTCCCCATATCACTGATCAATAAATTACGCTGCCCAAATGGTGTTATTTGACGACACATGAAAAAGATAGCCACAAGCAAAAATGGTATTAAAAAAGCACCAAGATAATAATAGACCTGGTGTTTTTTGACTTGATGCATATTGCCCCCTACTTTCTTAAACCATTTGATTTTTAGACCAGCCCCGCTGGTACAATAATTGTTGTATATCCGCTGGCAAGGGTGCTTGGAAAGTTAACAGTTCTGAAGTAAAGGGGTGCTTAAAGCATAACTTCCATGCATGCAATGCTTGTCGATGTAATTGTTGATTTTCTGGATTATATAACGGATCCCCAATAAGCGGATGTCCTAACCACTGCATATGCACTCGAATCTGATGGGTTCGTCCCGTCAGCAATTTTAACTGCACCAAACTCATATCTGGAAACTCGGCCAATACCCGATATTTGGTCTGTGCAGGCCGCCCGTCAATACCGACACTACGCTTCATGGCATAAGGTGCCGTCCGCTTAATTGGCTGATCGATCAGGCCCTGGGGTTTTGCTAAATGCCCTACGACTAATGCCAAATAGTATTTCTGCATCGCTTGTTGATGCAATTGTTTAGCCATAACTGAATGGGCAAAGCTATGTTTAGCAAATAGCATCAAACCGCTGGTATCTTGATCTAGTCGAGAAACAACGTGGATCGCCAAACTTTCATGGGCACGCCGTACCAAATGACCTTTGACCCGATTGGCAACAGAATCATAAAAAGACGACCGCGATGGAATCGAAGGCAAGCCAGCCGGTTTATTGACGACTAAAAAATGCGGATCTTCAAAAATAATATCTAGCGGCCGATGGACTGGTACTAAGTGCTTCGCATCTTTTTCTGGAGGCAGCGTGACAGTGATATGATCTTTAGGCTTGATCGGATAATCCGTATTGCGCCGGTGGTGGTTGACATAAATCGCCCCACCGTTGAATTTTGTTTTGGCGATAATGCTTTTAGATAGCCCTTGATGCTCTAAAAATTTTTCTAATGACTTACGTGGAAAATCATCAGGAACATACCAAGAAAAATTCATGATAGTTCCTCATGACTATTGGCACCAATAAAGGCCTCTTCTACCCGATCCCAAAAGTGCATATGCCGATAGCGGGCAAAGTGGATGCGTTCTTTAGCAATACGATATTCTAACTTTTCAATAGGCCGGTGGTTCAGGGTCAACTGGTCTACAGTTAATACATAATCATCAGCGGGACTTGGCTTAAATACGATATTCTCATCAGAAGCGACAACTACTGGTGCAGACAAGGTTCGATAAACTCGGTTATTAATCGAAGCAATCTCAGTGATTTGTAATGCTTCTAAACGCGGATGTAAGACCGCGCCGCCTAAAGACTTGCTATAAGCCGTAGACCCCGTTGGTGTTGAAACACATAGCCCATCACCGCGAAAACTTTCAAAAAAGCTGTCTTGAATATATACATTAGCCCTAAGCGTACTGCCTAGCCGTTTGATCGTAGATTCATTTAAACATAAGAAATGTGCTTGTTCCCGGCTATTTTTGTATGTGGTGGTCACATCAAGCAATGGATAAGCGACACTTTGACCAGAATCCACTTTGAGAGCATCGATCAAATGGTCTAATTCGTAATCACGCCAATCCGTATAAAAGCCCAAGTGTCCTGTATGGACACCAACAAAGCGAACATGATCTAGCTGTGCCGCATAGCGGTGAAAAGCTGACAGTAAAGTACCATCGCCACCTACCGTGATCACAATATCTGGATGACGATTATCGAAGCGAAAACCTGATTTCTGCAAGCCTGAACGTAAATAATTCACTGCCTTCAACGTGTTGGGTTTGCGATTATTATGAATCGCTATCTTTAGTTTCGGACCCATTTTGTTCTACCTCTTTTTTGATTCGATCGATATTATCTCTAATTTGTGTGGGTACTTGATCTTGGTTGATGGGTTGGTTGGGGACTTTACCATATGAGAAAAATCGTTGGGCCTCTTGAATTTCCTCACGAATGGCTGACATTTCTTGATCTAATTGGAAAGCGGCTTCAGCAGCTTTTTGCAGACGCTGCTGGATTTCACTAGGGAATTCCCCTTGGTATTTATAATTGAGTGAATGTTCAATGGTTGCCCAAAAGTTCATACTTAACGTACGTACTTGCACCTCGGCCAAGATTTTTTTCTCCCCATCACTCAATTGAACGGGATACTCAATAATAATATGGTAAGAGCGATATCCACTGGGTTTTTTATTCGTGATATAATCGCGTTCCTCAACGATTTCCATATCTTTACGTTGCCGTAAGATTTCAACAACTTGATAAATATCCTCAACAAATTGGCACATAATTCTTAAACCAGCAATATCTTGCATATCAGCTTCCAACAAATCCGGTTCGATCACTCGACGCTGCATTTTCTCTTGAATGCTAGCTACCGGTTTAACTCGGCCGGTCACAAATTCAATTGGTGTATGCTCCCCTCGTTGTTGAAACTCTTTGCGCATACCGCGGAATTTGATTTTCAACTCGGATACAGCTTGTTCATAAGGTAATAAAAATGTGTCCCAGTTCATTGTCATTATTCAACCTTCTATTCTTACGATGTTGCCATGGTATACAGAAATCATAACGATTACCATTTTAACATATTTATATTTATTGTACTGCAAAGCAAATCGTGGTAATTTCCCATTGCTTTGTGCTATAGTGCTGTTGGTGATAATGTGACTCAAGCAATCGAGATAGAATTTAAAAACCTATTAACAGAAAAAGAGTTTCAAGAGATATTAAAACAATATTCATTTACAGCACCTTTTGTGCAGACGAATTATTATTTTGACACTTCAGCTAAGCTGCTGCAACAAAAAAGTATCGGCTTGCGGATTCGACTTTTCCAGACAACTGCTGAACAAACTTTGAAGCTATCGACCACTAAGGCCGAGCATCAATTAACTGAAATAACAGACCCACTGACGCTAACCCAAGCTCAAGCATTAGTCCAACAAAATCAAATTTATTTGCATGGTGCCACTGCTAATCAATTAACCAGATTAAAAGTTAAAATTAGTGACTTACAAATTATTGGTTTAGCAAAAACAGAACGGTATTTAGCAACATTACCGGCTGGTTTATTGACTTTAGATCGTACCACCTATGCAGATCACGCCCAAGACTACGAGTGTGAGCTAGAGATCCAGAACGTAGCCAAAGCCTACCAAAATAAGCACTTTTTCTTAAATTTATTAGCCCAAAATGACATTCCTAATAGAGCGGTAACTAATAAAGTCGTCCGTGCGGTTCAACATTTTAAAAGTTAAGTAAATTTAAACTTGTTTTCAAGGCAGATTAGTTGAAATTACAAATATTTTTGGTAAAGTTATTATGAAAATAACATATAAATTTTTTTAATAATAATTCGTCTTTCATTGGTAAATACGTCACGATATGGGGGAGACAATGTGTTAGAACTCTTTTTGTTCGTCAATCCAATAGGCTGTCAATGTTTAAATGCCGAGAACATCCTTTTAAAACTTGTTTCAGAGTTTGACTCTGAAATTAAGTATAAATTTATTCCGGTGGTTTCACTACCTGTCATCGGTAAATATATGTCCCTAAAGCATTTCGATCCTACTAATCTTCAATTACGTAATCAACTGACTAATTGGGCTTATTCGGCGTCCTTGGATTATAAAGCAGCCAGCTTTCAAGGCAATCGTAAAAGCCGAAACTTCTTAATTGCCTTACAAACTTTGATCAATGATGAAGGTCGATCTTACAATAAAGAAACGATTACCACCGCATTGAAATCAGCAGACCTTGATATTGCACTTTTTCGAGAAGATCGGCAAGATTCATTAATCCAAGAACTATACCGCGAAGATGAACATTTCATTAGCGAAATGAAAGTTGTGGATGCGCCAACTGCTGTCATTTATAATTACTGCAGTGAGCAACAAGATACTGGCGTTCTAATTGAGAACTGTGATTCTTACGATTTACTGCATCATGTCTTCGACCGTATGCTTAACTTAGATGCTGATCAAAGTATCATTGAGCCTGAAACACAGAACGTACACACTTTAAATTTCCACACGTTGCCTTGATTAAGCTCCAAGCTTATTTCAAGTACACGCTTAAAGAACAAATATTCCTTAATTAATGGGTGGCTGAAAGCAAGGTATTAGTTTTGTTTGAGCCACGCTATTTTTTTGCGCCGAATTTTATTTAATTACGGCTTAATTAAGCAACAATCTCAAGGGACTATATTTTAACTTCAATGGGCCAAGAAAAAAATTGGATTTGATCATGCTTAATTTTTAGATTACCCTGGACTTGTAAGCGCCTCAAAAATTGTGCTAATACTTTTCTTGGCCAATAAGCTTTAAATTCGCGATTAATCCAATAGTCTCCTAATCGGCTGTTTATAAACGCCTGCAGCGCAGTAAGTGTTTGATGTGGCTGTTGTTCTAATAAAAGTAGTAGTTCAAAATTCAACAAGGCTAAACGCTTTGTTGTAAGTGGCGGTAAAGGCTGTGCTTCAAAACAAACAAATGGTATGGCATCTATTCGGTGTCCTTGACGGTAGGCTTGCAATTGTAGCTGGTGTATTTCCTGATTGCCTTGGTAAAGCTGCCGTTGGATATACCGTCTTTTTTGCTCAAAGCTCAGGGGATCATGAATTGTCGTTTGTTTACACGCCGATAATTTTTTTTGTGGCCGTCCTAGTAGATAAAGTAAGCCAATTTGTAAGGGCCATTGTGTTTTCTCATAAATAATTTGACGGCGTAAATCAAATTGGCGGATATGATGTATCAGCTGTAATGCCTGATTTTTTGGTTCCAAATAAAGTAAATAAAATCCCCAATCCGGACGATAACGCAACATGGCTAAATGTATTTGCCGCAGTCGATTTTTAAGCCGATAATTGGGCCCCAAGATCCAATGAACTTTGATTTGTTGATTGGTATAAGATTGAGAGCGCGCTAATATTTCTTGCTGGCCAATCAGTGCACATTGCCACTCTAACGCAATTTGTTGCTGCTGATACGTCAAATAAATATCTGCTCGCCGCGTTTTGGTTTCAGTACGGACCTCTAACATATTAGGTATGTGCAAACAATCCAAAGCGGTTGACAAAACTTGCTTGCCTTGAATATGGATGGCACTTTCACCGCGTTGATGGCTTGTTTGATTGATATGAACAAAATGCGGCCGTGTTTGTTTTGTAGCTTTTTTCAGCCGCAGCTGACCCCCACATTCAGGACAATAGTAACGCTGCTGTATTCGTGATAACTCTAAAAACTGTCTTTGATCCATTAAATACACCAATTCATTCTGCTCAGTTAACGCATAATTCATATAACACCGTCTCCTCTAATTCATAAATTACGCAAAAAAGTCTGAGAACAAAAAGCAAATTTTGTTCTCAGACTTTAAATTTAACTCTAATGAGCAACGTACCTAGTTAAACTAGCCAAAATAATGATTGATTTGTGACAGTGCATTTTCAGACATTAATAAATGCCCATATTCTGACAGGACTTCAGGCGTTACCTTGGTACGGTTGCCATATTCAAAGGCAACTGCAACAGCATCTGACAAATTAATATCCTCTAAATCAGCCGTGTAAACGATCAAATCTAGATAGTATTTATTTTGATAAGAATATAAATTACTTTTAGCATGACCAAGCTGCAAAGCATCTGCCGCAGAAATAACATCTTCAAAATCACTAAATTCGAGTAGAATCTCTTCAAACTCAGGTTCTGGTTTTGCTGTAAAACCATTCAATGGCTTTTTATTTTTACTTTTAACATCGTTAAAGTGGCTGACTGTACTTCTTGGACCATTTGTGTTGTCACTTTGTTGTAGTTGTTTCTTAATGTAATCTGAAACTTCTTCATCGTCAGATAGATCATCTTCCATTGCAAAATCGTCAGTATCCTCTGACCCTTCAGGCGACCCTTTGCTAATTAACAGTTCAAGGCCCTTTTTGTTTGGCATCACTTGGAATGTAACGGCGTCATTGGATGTAAAAGTGTGGTCTTTATCTACCTCTTCCAAAATACTATAGAAAAAGCTTTCGATTTGTTTATGGTTCCCTAATAAATCGAGGACAGTAATACCACGATCTTCTAAATCTTGATTACCGAGGATCACACGGATAGTATTCTCATTAATTCGTTCCATTTCCATTTAACCGCACCTCGTTTCTAGAAATGTGCATACTTAGAGATATCTCTTCTCATGAGTAATATTACACCATCATATTAAAAAAAGCGAACAACATCAACAGCATTTTTGACATTGACCAAGATAAGTTAACACTAATCTAACATAAATGCAACTAATCCCCGTCTGATACAGTGTCTAGCAATATCGATGCATTCAAAATATAAAAAGACTGGTGGCAAAACGCTCGGTCGTCCATCAGTCTGCTTGAAACAATATTCAATTTTATAATCCAGCAGATAACTGTGCTTGTTGTAGTTCTAAAGCTCTAACTTTACGAGGTAAGAAACGGCGAATTTCATCTTCATTGTACCCAACTTGAAGGCGTTTATCATCCATAATAATTGGTCTTCTCAATAACCCAGGGTTTTTTTGAACCAAATCAAACAATTCATCCATGGATAAATCATCAAGAGAAATACCTAATTCCTGAAAGATCTTTGAACGGGTAGAGATAATCTCTTCCGTACCGTTTTCCGTCATTCGTAAGATACGTTTGATTTCATTCTTATTTAGGGGATCTGAGAAAATATTGCGTTCTGTAAATGGAATGTCATGTTCTTTTAGCCAAGCACGCGCTTTCCGGCAAGAAGTGCAACTTGGTGAAGTATACAAAGTAACTGTCATAAAATATCTCCCCTTTAAGAACAAATGCAATTTGCTCCCTATAGATTACAATTAATATTATAATATAGTGGAATTGGTCTGACCACCAAATTCCGAGAAGAATCTTTATTAAAATTAAAATTTTTAATAGACACTAATAGCTGTTTTTGTAAATTTTTTAGATAATAATAGATACCTATCACATGCTGAAAAGCCTTTCAGAAACTAAATTGACTTTTATACGCTGTTAAATATCTTTAAAAGAAAAACAATTCACAATTAAAATAAATGATTTAGTTTTGCATAACAGTTGATATTATAAGCATTCAGCTAAAATTAGACCAATTTTATGGTTAAGCCTTCATGGGCCAAATGAATCTTTACACTTGGGGCAACTTTTTCTGCTTCTGACACCAAATCTTCCAAATTAGACACTTGAGGTAAATGCGTCAATAGTAATTGAGCCACACCAGCCTGCTCAGCAAGTGTACCTGACTGTGTGCTAGTCATATGCCATATTTTACCAGTTTTATTCGCAAAAAAATTAGTATCCGTCATCAACAAATCACTATCACGGGCAAAATCGACTAATGTGTCCATGTAAGCCGTATCCGATGTAAAGGTAAGTACCTTGCCCGTTTGTTTTTCTACGATACGCATCGCAAATGCTGGCACAGGATGTTTCGTCGGTGTAAAAGTAATGCTAAAAGGGCCTAGATCTAAAATCTGCTCAGGGTCATAGGCTACGCCCTGTGTGAAACCTGGCATCGTTAGCGCCGCAAAACTTAGCGTTTCTTTAGTATGACCGTAAATTGGTAAAACTTTCTCTCGATGTGCCCCTGGTGCAAGCTGCCAATAATATTGCAGTACACCCACATCGGCTGTATGATCGTGGTGATAGTGAGATAATAGCACGGCATTCAATTGCAATGGGTCTAAGTATTTTTGTAGTGCTAATAAAACCCCACTGCCTGCTTCCAGCAGTAAGTTAAAGCCATCTTCAGACTGCAGCAAATAGCCGCTTGTGCCATGGCCTTGATATGGATAGCCGCCGTAATAACCTAAAACTGTCAATTTCATTATAATCACCCTTAATTAAATTTTTTGGAGGTTTTATTTATGACACAACTCTATCTTACGCTTGGTTCCAAATCTGTGTTACAAGAGATTCAAAAAAATAATCCCAGACGTCCACTTAAACTCTATCACCCTGATAGTATGGGAGAAAAAGATAATCTACTTTTAGAAGTAACCGGCCGATCTTCCGTATTCAAACAACCAGCACAATACGATTTGATTGCCGGTGACGCCTTTGCATCACTGCGCAATTTCTTACATTTGTTTTATTTCACCTTTAATGATGACGAAAACGATCATTATCGTAATCGTTTAATCAAAGTTGTGACTCAACTCGCGCAACAAGATCAGGTTGCCCTTTTAGGTATCCAAAAAGATATCCGTAAAAAATTTCTCCTGTTAACAAGTTGGCCAAATGCGCAACAATACCAGCTTTTTCAACAAAGTCCACTATTTGATCAAATCAAGGACTTAGCTGACCAAAGTGCCAATGATTGGAGTTTTTATGAAATCAGCTATTCCTTAGAATGATCTTGGTCATTATCATCTTCAGCTGCTTCATCGTGATCTTTTTGCAGCCGCTGAATTCTAGCTAAAGTCTCTGCTTGGTCAGCTTGTACCTGAGCTAACTTAGCCATAAACTCGTGTTTGATCGACACATAAAAAATAAAAATAGCCATTTGGCGATAGGGTATTAGCCATAGAAATGTCACTGGAAAGAAGAGGTACCAGCCGATAAAAGATAGTTGTAATTTTAGTAAGTCAAGCCAGTGGTGGTGCATGAACAACAAAGTTGCCGACAAAATTCGTGCTCTCGAATTTTGTCCATTCTCAAAAACAAGGTAAGCAGCAATTTGGAAAAAACCATTGAGCCATAACCATAAAATTCCAGCAAGGACTAGCAATAAGATCAAACCAGTTAAATGCCAAACATCAAAATGCGCAATGATGGTTTCAATCCGAGTCAGCAATTTAACAGAACTCATTCCGTAGTTGATTTGCAACATGTCTAGTAGGCTTAAAGAGCCGATAAATGGTATAAAAATCAGCCAAGTCCGTAACATTAACAAAACAGATTCAATAAAATTCAAAATAACGAAACGTTTATAATATAACGGCGATAGGCCAATGAATAACATGGAGAAGCGAAACGGTTGTTCTGCAAAAACAGAGTTGGGATAATAATATTGGCCATATTTAAATGAAAATAGTAAAAAATAATTTAAAAGCATAAATAATAACGTTTCAATAAATGAATTTTGACCTAGTCCACTACTTAATAAAGACCCCAGTAACTGAACTAGCAAAAAGCTCGTAACTAGTAGCCAGATAGGCTGAAACCAGCGACCCTTTAATGCTTTTCTAGCTTGTAACTTAATATTGCGTATCGAAAATTGCATGCGAAACCTCTTTCTATTCTTAATTTGAAACCATTCGAACAAATAGATAATTTGTTATCAAATAAATCACGCTATAAATCAAGGTGACCAGAGCCAAAATACCATACATCAATAACTGATTAGGATTGTTTACAAAAGTTTTTATAAAATTCGTAACAAAACTAGCTTCTACAATAGCAAAACCATACAACAGTCCAAAGATGACTGTATGTGTCACGTACACTCCACGACGCAAATCAGCAGTGGGCACACCAATTTTCTCTAAAGTCATAAAATCTGTGCGTAAAGTTTCAGCAACTATTAAACGTTTCAGCATGATGATTTGTGCCATAGCAACTACAAAGACTAAACTAACAAAGACACCGACAAAAATATAAACCCCAACTAGGATTCGATTACTCATTGAAGTTTCTTGTCGTGAGTATATTTGTGTGCGATAAAAAGTTTGCGCCGTAGTCGACTTGGTCTCATAAATCTGGCCCGTTCGCTCATCCGTGCGATACCGCTGTTTTTGATTCAACTGACGTAATTCGAGTAGCTGTTCATTAGTCAACGCTTGATGCAGGTGAAAGCCATAATATGTTTCTGCATTGTGCGTTTTGATTGCTTGATAATCTCGATTGGTCAGAATAATTGCGCTTTGAAATGCCAAACTATTATTTAAAGGGAATTGACGTGAAACTTGACTTACTTCACGTTTAAAACTGGGATGACTGCCTAATTTAACATTTGGCCGATGTTGCGTCTGCTGAAATTGGGAATGCTTTAATAATCCAGTCTGAGGAATAATCAAACGCACTTGTCCCGGTGCTAAATTTAATTTGCTGTAGCCCCGGCGACCAAACCGCTGATTGGCCCGCTGAATCTGATGAAACGTATGCGTCGATAATAACATTGTCGGTCCAGCGCCACTGACAGAAGCACCATTGACGACGCTATCCAATTGGTAACTTGCTGTGATCAATTTTGTAGGTAACGGCGGCGTTTCATCATAGGTAAGGTTATTTTTTTGCAGAAACTTTTGGATTGCGGGTCTTTTTTCCGCTGTGCTAATAATACTGAAATTTGCCTCATCATCTGTAGCCGCATAAATATACCGGGAAAAGAGTGACCCCGTCGTTAATAACGAAAATGAGATGCCTAAGAAAATACTGATACCAAACATAGCATTATGGTTATTGATGAACCAATGTTTTAGCTCAGCCAGCCAAAAAGGTTTCAGTCCTTTAAAGTATAACCCCGGTCGTAGACTAACAAGATCAATCAACGTTGGCAAGGTGACTGCAAACAATAACCATAGGCTAATAATCCAAAACACCAATAAACCAAGATCTAATAACATCAAGTCAACTTTTCGTCCCAAAATTTCAGCGACAAAACCTTGATGCTGATAAATATTACTACTGATCCAAGCCACGATCCCAAGTAAAAATAAATCTATCGTGCCAACAAATAAACGCAAAATTAAAGGTAATTTTAAGTCATTTTTTTGGGCTAGGCCTTGGGTTAATTTAACCGTATCCCAGCGCCTGATCTTTATCCCATTAAAAAATGCCAGCAATAACTGGATCAGAACTGTCCATACAATGGTAATCAGTAGTGATTGCCAATCAAAGTAAAAGCCAATTTGAGTGGATAAACCACAAATTTTTAACAAGATCATGGCCAATAATTTGTAGAAAAGTAGGCCAGTTAAGATGCCAATACTCGTGGCAATCAATTGACTAATTAAAATTTCACCATTGATCAAAATTAATATTTTGAGCCGTCGCAAACCTAAGAGCTCTAATAACCCCAAGGTATGTAATTTATGTCGCATAAATAGCCGATTCCAGTAGATCGAAAAAGCAATCAACAGTAATACTGAAATTGTTGAAAAAGCACGAAATACACTATCAGGATAATAAAAATAGGGTTTAAAGCGATCTGTTAAAGTGGGGTCAGCTGCCATCAGTAAAAAATCACTCGAAGCCATCGTACTCAAGGCTGTGATTACGATGAAAATACTATGGATCATAGGATTTTGACGCACACTTTTAATTCCGAGCTTGCCGAGCATTCATGCGCCCTCCTCCCCCGATTGTTGCTTGCATATCAATAATTTGATCAAAGAATGTCTGGCGATCACTACTGCGAATCAGCTCTGCAAACAGTGACCCATCCTTAATAAACAAGATACGTTTACAAAAACTAGCTGTAAAGGCATCATGCGTGACCATGATAATCGTCGTTGGTGTTGATATGTGCGCCGTATCGGATATCTGTCCCTGGTTAATGCGTTGTAAATGTTGTAAAAAGTCAGTGGCGGCCCGCGAATCCAAACTACCCGTTGGTTCATCAGCAAATAAAATAGCTGGTTCGGTGACTAAAGCACGTGCCGCCGCAATACGTTGCCGTTGACCGACTGATAATTCCAATGGATAATACGTCAATAATTCTTGTAAACCCAGAATTTGACTAACCGCTTGAACATGTTGCTTGATTTGTGCAGGCGGTTGATGATTTAATGACAGCGGCAAGGCGATATTTTCTTTGACCGTCAAAGCGTCCACAAGATTGAAGTCTTGGAAAATAAAGCCTAATTTTTCACGCCGAAATTGGGCTAACTGTTTCCCTTTTAATTTTCTTAGATCCTGACCTAGTAATGTCACCCTGCCACTAGTAGGCCGATCAATCGTAGAAATCACATTCAGCAAGGTGCTCTTCCCTGCACCTGAAGGGCCCATGATACCGACAAACTCACCTGCCTGTACTTCTAACGAAAAATCATTTAATGCCTTTGTTAGACTTAAACGGTGGCCAAATACTTTTATCAAGTGTTGTGCGTTTAAAATACCCATGGTCGTCCTCCATATGCTTTCTATCTTACCAGATATCCCTAACGGACTATACCGTCTCGAGTCGGAATTTATGTGGTTGTAATCCTTAAATCGAATCGGTAATATTGATAAGATAGAGGTGAAAACATGTTTAAAATTCTGATCGTTGAAGATGATAAAACAATCAGTGGTTTAATTGCTAATGAATTAAAAAAATGGCAGTTGATCCCGTTAGAAATTTCAGACTTCAATCAAGTCTTAAACAACTTTATTCAAGAAAAACCCCACCTGGTCTTAATGGATATTAATCTACCAGTCTATGATGGTTTTTATTGGAATCAAAAAATTCGTGAGATCTCAAAGGTCCCAATGATCTTTATTTCCTCGCGTAACACCAACATGGACATGGTGATGGCTATGAATATGGGTGCCGATGATTTCGTTAATAAGCCATTTGCGATGGAGGTGCTCGTCGCAAAGATCAACGCGCTATTGCGGCGCACTTATAATTACACTGAGCCTACCCAGAATGTGATCGAACATAAGGGTGTTTTATTAAATTTACAAAGCGGCAGTGCCAAGATCAAAGATACCACGATTGATCTCTCTAAAAACGAATACCGGCTCTTGCAATATCTTATGCGGCGTCATGGTAATATTGTCAGTCGCGAGGAACTTCTCCGCGATTTATGGGAAGATGAACGATTCGTTGATGACAATACGCTAACGGTCAATATCAATCGGCTGCGCAAAAAAATTGAAGGTGCTGGCATCAAAGATTATATTCAAACGAAAATTGGTCAAGGCTATATGATACCATGAGGTGCTTATGCGTATTAAAGACTATTTATTAGATCATCTGCCCCACACATTATTTTGGATATTAGGTTTGCTCTTGTTAGATGCTGGTCTTTGGCTATTACCCAATTATCCGGTGCCATTAGATTACTTGCTCTATTTTGATACCATTTTAACGGTGTTATATTTGTTATTTTTGATTGCAGTTTATTTTTATCGAAACCGCTGGTATCAAAAGATTGCCGACCATGCTTTGTTGCGGGAACAAGGCCTTGATGTGCCATTAACGGGTGCTCAAAACCACAGTCAGCAACTGATTCAAGATCATATCAATCAATTGATCGATTATCATCAGCAAACATTTAACCAGTTGATTACCCAACAACAAGAACAAGAAGATTTCGTTCAAGGCTGGGTTCATGACATCAAAGTCCCTTTAGCCGCCAATCAGCTGCTCTTAGATAGTCTAAAAGAGCAATTACCAATTGAGGCTAGAACAAAATTAGAAGAACAATGGCATCGCGTGAACGATTATGTGGACCAAGTACTCTACTTTTCACGTTTAGAGAGTTTCGCCAATGATTACGTGATTCAAACTTATGACTTACGGCAATTAGCCATTGGCGTCGTTAAAACCAATATGAGCTACTTCTTCGAAAAACATCTACAATTCCACATTTCCGATGAAACAGCCCAAGTTCTGACCGATGAAAAATGGCTCACCTTTATCCTTAACCAACTCATTTCTAATGCCATCAAATATACACCAAATGGCGGCAAAATTACCATCAAAATTACAACTGATCCTACAGGCAGTCAACTAAGTATTCAAGATACAGGCATTGGCATCGATGCTGCGGATCTTCCCCGGATCTTTGACAAGGGATTTACCGGTAAGAATGGTCGTAAAGCGGACCAACACGCTACTGGACTGGGGCTATACTTAGCTAAGAATATGGCTGAAAAATTGGGTCATCATTTAAGCGTAACTGCCACTGTGGGCAAAGGCTCTATTTTTACGATTTTATTTCCAAACTTGAGTTATTACAACGACCAACAAACCAATCCCGTCCTACGGCCAACATCAGCAACCCGTTTTTAAATACTTGCAATATAAAAGCAGAGAAAGAGTGAGAGAGTGAGACAAAAGGCACTTAGCAGCTGAGCACTAACAAGAGTGACGAAAAATGGTGGACTTGCCATTTGAGCCATTCGTGGTTAGGTGAGGGTGTTGCCTTTTAGAACACATTTAAAATTTAATTATTCGCAAAAAAAAACAGAGAGTGAAGACAAAACTAACGTCTTGTTTTCACTCTCCGTTTTTTTTAGAAATAATTTTATATTAAACATGTTTCAAAGGACAATAGCTTTCAGCAAGCAAGCTTAATTCATTTGATCAACTTATCCCATAGAACCACTTGCTGGCTTGCTAATGACCTAGGGACATCAATAATCCGCTGATTGGCACTGCCACGAAATTGTAAAGTCAAGTCCTTTTGGGCTAACAAAAACCGGCCATCAACCAAAATATCGATCAACTGCAATAGGGCTAATTTATCAGCACTATCTTTTAACAATTCATCATAGGTATACCCAGACCAAGACCAGATATCTTTAGTATGCCCAAATTCGGCGCGCACACGGTGGCACAATTGAATACAAACATCCGTATTCAAAAACGGCTCGCCACCTAATAAGGTTAAGCCTTGCACATAACTTTGACTCAAATCAGTGATGATTTGATCTTCTAACGCTTGAGTATAAGGTTGCCCATAATGAAAATTCTGTGCAACCTTATTATAACAACCTGGACAGTTAAAGCGACAGCCGCTGACATATAGACTGCAGCGAACGCCCTCTCCGTCCACAAAGTTAAAGGGCTTATAGCTGGCAATATAATTTTGACTCAGATCTGCCGCGAGCCACTCCTTGGGTTTAGGATCGTTAGGTAATTTTGTTTTATTTGTTTGTGAAATCATCAGTGTCATCCTTATTGTCTTGCAATCGTATTTTGGTCATTGCCTAGCGTCATATGTTTGACTCGACTGGCAATTTCTACATGACGGCCATGAACCATCGGCCGCTGATTAGGGTTGCCCAGATAACCACAAGTCCGTTTCACAACATCACAAGTTGCTGGGTCATAGTTCCCACACTCAGGGCATTCAAATCCTTTTTCAGTTGGTTTGAATTCACCTTTGTAACCGCATTTGAAGCATTGATCAATCGGTGTATTCGTACCCAAATAGCCGATTCGATCATAAGCGTAATCCCAGACAGCTTCAAGGGCTTTAGGATTCTGCTTCAAATTTGGATATTCACAATAATGGATAAAACCACCTGCACTATATTTCGGATAATCTTTTTCAAAATCGATTTTTTCAAATGGTGTGGGTGCCTTTCGAACATCATAATGAAAACTATTCGTATAATATTCTTTATCCGTAATATTCTTAACCTTACCAAATTTTTTAGTATCTAACCGGCAGAATGTATCTGTCAAACTTTCAGATGGTGTTGCGTAAACACTAAAATGATACCCATATTCTTTTTCCCAGTCTTTACAGTGTTCATAAAGATCCTTGACGACTTGGACGGTAAAAGCTTTGGCCTTTGGGTTCTTTTCCCACTTAGGGCCAAAGAATACTGTACCGACTTCATATAGGCCAATATACCCCAGTGAAACGGTAGCTCGGCGATTTTTGAACAATTCATCTACCGACTCACCGCGTTTTAGTCGACGGCCAAAAGCACCGTACTGATATAAAATTGGAGCGTTTTCCGGTTTGGCTTGTTTGGCACGATTTACTTTAAAGACAAGTGCTTCTTTGCATATTGCTAACCGCGCTTCAAGGATTTCCCAAAAGCGATCCTGATCACCTTTAGACTCCATGGCGACCCGAGGTAGGTTCAGCGTCACCACACCAAGATTCATCCGACCAGCATTAACTTCATGCCCCTGAGCATCCTTCCAACCTTGTAAGAAGCTGCGGCACCCCATCGGTGCTTTAAATGAACCTGTTAGCGCCACGATTTTGTCATACATTAAAACATCAGGATACATCCGCTTAGTCGCACATTCTACGGCCAATTCCTTAATATCATAATTAGGATCAGTCAGATTCAAATTCAAACCACGTTTTAAAGTAAAGACTAATTTTGGAAAAATAGCAGTTCGATGTTCTTTACCTAACCCAGCGATTCGAATTTTTAAAATCGATTTTTGAATTTCCCGCTCCATCCAATTCGTACCCAATCCGAATCCTAACGTTGTAAAAGGCGTTTGTCCTTGTGAGGAATACAGCGTGTTGATCTCATATTCCAAAGCTTGCATGGCATCATAAATATCTTTTTTCGTCTTACTTTTCGCAAATTCACGTTGTTTCTTAGGATCATCGATCCAATCTTGGGCATCCTTTAGATGTTTGTCATAATTCTTTTGCGCAAAGGGTGCTAACAATTCATCTACTCGGTCTGCCGAACAGCCGCCGTATTGACTGGAAGCCACATTTGCAATGATTTGTGACATCTGTGCCGTAGCAGTTTGAATAGAATGTGGCGGTTCTACCTCAGCATTACCGATCTTAAACCCATGATTCAACATTTCTTTGAAATCAATCAAACAACAATTTGTCATTGGACTATATGGTTGGTAGTCCAGATCATGCCAATGAATGTCCCCCTTCAAATGGGCATTGGCAACTTTAGGTGGTAACATTTTCAAACCAATTGCTTTGGCAACTGTTCCAGCTGTTAAATCCCGCTGTGTATTAAAAACTTCACTATCCTTATTAGCATTCTCATTGACTACTGTCGCATCTTTATGGAGCAATTTTTGAATGGTAAAATTAATATCCGTTGCTTGATTACGCTCAAAATCTTTTTGTGTCCGATAATTAATATAACTTTTTGCCCAGTCATATTTGTGATTCTCTAACAATTTGTGTTCCACAACATTTTGAATTTCATAGATTTTCACATCTTTTACAAAGCGGGTTTGAATTTCACCAACGATCGCATCAGTAATTTCATCGATCACCGTAAAATCGATGGGACTTAGTTCATCATTAACTGCTCTAGCAGATTTGGTAATTGCTTGAACAATTTTATCACGATCAAAATCGGTGATTCGCCCGTCACGTTTCAATACATTTAACTTTGTTAATTCATTAACAGTATCTTTTTTTGTTTCTAACATGTGCTCAACCTCCGATTACGTATGTTTCAATCATAAACAACCGAGGCCAGTAATTCAACCATATATTGTGTCCAATTTATTAAATTCCGACTTTTAAACACAATATATAGTGTTTAAAAATTCACTAAATCACTTGGCAATAACTTTTCTTGAGCATATAAAAAACGTGACCAGCCTAAACTTACAAGCCAATCACGTTCATATTTAAATAAATATGTGGTCTCACTCACAAATCACTTATTTTTAATAACCGCTGTTATAGTCATTTGTACCTGTGCCAGTATCATCTGTAGCTACATTACCCGCATTATCAGAGACATCTGCGTTCGCTGGTGTGTAGACTGTGTATTCTTGAACGTTGGGATTACTGAAAAAGGTTTTATTTCTGGCATTTTGCTTGGTTTCTTCATTGTCGAGGGTTTCTTGAGAGAGGTCTAATGATTGACGTAACTTGTTTGAAACACGCTGAAGCTCCTTAGTAGAGGCTACTTGATAAGAGGCGCCATTGATCCAAGCATTTTCACCTTGAATGTGATCACTCTTCATTGATTTTGCGGCATCGCCGTAATTTTGATAAACGCTCATCATCTCATCAAACGTCATATTGGTGGCAATACTATCAGATAGTGTATTCATGATTTTTTCAAAATTACCAAGTGTTTTCAATGACATTGCCGAATTGACGATGCCTTTGATCACTTGTTGCTGCCGTTTTTGACGGCCATAATCATTTTCAGGATCATCATAACGCATGCGTGAATAGGCTAAGGCTTGTTTCCCATTAAGGTGCATATGGCCCTTCCGGAAATTCTGCCAATCATAATCAAAGTCAAATGGCACATCTACGTCGACACCACCGACAGCATCTACGATTTTAGATAATGCGCCCATATTGATCGTGACATAATAATCTATGGGTGTATTTACTAATTTCTCAACCGTGCTAATGGCCATGCTGGAGCCGCCAATATTATAAGCCGCATTTACCTTTTGGACATTAAACTTATCAGAATTGCTATATTGCATTTGTGCCATAGTATCTCGGGGAATACTGACCATATTGACTTTCTTTTTCTGACTATTGATCGTCGTCAAAATCATGGTATCAGAATTGCCCTTGTCGATTCGGCCTTCTGCGCCGGTATCTACCCCTAGTAAAAGAATGGATAATGGCTTGCCGTTTTTAATATTTGTAGATACTTTCTTGTCATCGACCGGATGATAAGTGGCGTTAACTGCTGTTTTGGCTTGCGAATACAACCTAAAAGCATAAGTCCCACCTGCAAAACCAATCGTTAACACAATCAGCAAAAAGACCTTAAAAAAAGGATGATTCTTACGTTTCCGGTGCGTGGAAAATTCCTCACGACGAGAATTATTCGGCATATAAAAGTAGCTCCTATCTCTCAAATTCTTTAGGTATTATAACGATAAATTATTTTATAAACAAACAAAAAAAGCCTTTAACATAAAAATTTACGAATAAAATTACATTTCGTTCACATTTTTTGCATTATTCGCGAACTCGCTTACAAAGAAAAGCATAACAAATATGGTATGATAAGTCTAAAATTTAATTAGGAGGCAAATCATGACAACTGTAAAACAATTACCACGACGAAATGAAGTCCCTGAGGCACTGACTTGGGATCTGACTAAGGTGTTTGCATCTGATGCTGCCTTCGAAACAGCGTTTGCAGATGTTGCTCGCCAGAATCAGGCCATTCAAAAAGTTCAGGGCACTTTGGGCCAATCAGCGCGTGCGTTAAAAGACGGTCTGACTCAGATCTTAGATTTGTTTAGAGCTTTAGAGAAAGTTTATGTCTATGCAAGTATGAAAAATGATCAAGATACAGATGACCCTAAATACCAAGGTTACCAAGCAAAAGTTGATAGTTTGGCGGCGCAAGTTAGTGCCAACGTCTCCTTTTTAGATCCAGAAATTCTAGCTATTGACCCACAAACATTAGCCAAATATTTAAATGATGAACCAGATTTAAAAGTCTATCAACACTTTATTGATAGTATCACCGTCAATCGCGCCCATGTCCTTGAGCCGCAAGCAGAAGCACTCATTGCTGCAGCCGGTGATGCCTTTAATACCGCCAGCAATACGTTCGGCGTTTTAAATAATTCGGATTTAAAATTTCCTGTCGTTAAAGATGAACAGGGCGACCCCATCCAATTATCCAATGGGGTCTATTCTCGGCTCATTGAATCGACAGATCGTAATGTTCGTAAAGCCGCCTTTGAAGGTTTATACCACACCTATGATCAATTTAAAAATACACTCGCAAGTACGCTCTCCGGTGAAGTGAAGACACATAATTATATCGCTAAGGCACATCATTATCAAAACGCTCGTGCTCGGGCAATGGCTAGCAACCATATTCCTGAATCAGTTTATGATACTTTAATCGAGCAAGTAAATGCACACTTGCCGTTATTACATCGTTATGTTGCCCTTCGCAAAAAGATTTTAGGTCTCGATGAATTACACATGTACGACCTCTATACACCATTAACGGGTGAAGCACCGCTCAGCTACACCTTTGAGGAAGCCAAAGCTACTGCTAAAAAGGCATTGGCTGTCATGGGTCCAGATTATCTCAGTCACGTCTCGGAAATTTTTGAAAACCGTTATATCGACGTTGTGGAGAACCAAGGTAAACGTTCTGGTGCTTATTCAGGTGGTGCCTATGATACGCCGCCTTATGAACTGTTAAATTGGCAAAATAACTTGAATAATTTATATACGCTTGTCCACGAAACTGGCCATAGCGTTCACAGCTGGTATACCCGTCACAATCAACCCTATGTTTATGGTGACTATCCCATTTTCGTAGCTGAAATTGCATCCACAACGAATGAAAATATCTTAACCGAGTATTTACTGCAGACCCAATCTGATCCAACAGTACGTGCTTATATTTTGAACTACTACCTTGATGGTTTTAAGGGCACCATTTTCCGGCAAACACAATTTGCTGAATTTGAACATTTTATTCACCAAGCAGACGGTAATGGTGAGCCGCTAACCGCCGATATGATGTCTGACTACTATGGTAAACTTAATGCACGTTACTATGGTCCAAGTATCATCTCAGATCCACAAATTGCCTTAGAATGGTCCCGTATTCCGCACTTCTATATGAACTATTATGTTTATCAGTACGCGACTGGGTTCGCTGCTGCTGCCTTTTTGAGTGATCAGATCATGCAGGAAAAACCGCAGGCGCGTGAGAAATACATCGATTATCTCAAATCTGGCAGTTCCCATTACGCTATCGATACCATGAAAGCTGCAGGGATCGATATGACAAAACCTGATTACTTGATTGGTGCCTTTCAAACTTTTGAACAACGCTTAAACGAATTGGAACATTTATTACAGAGATAATAAGTTTGTTATTTTCTTGTTAAAAATAAAACATTATCGCAATCTGACTATCAATTCCATTACAGTCATAGGCATAACCTTGTTTTCTAGTCATTTGCTTAGTATGCTTTAATTAATCATTTATTTCGTTCTCTTTTGATTTATTAAAGCGAGGTCAAATATGCATCTTTATCATCGAAGAAAAATGTCTGAACCAGAAAATATCGTAAGTCATGCAGTTGCGTACGCGACACCACACTTTTTTATTCAATTACTCTGGACCTATATCGAGAGTTTGCAGCTTGAAAATGTCCGTCCGGCAGATATACAGTATTTTTCAATTTGTCAAAAACACGACTTATGTACCATTCAACTAGATCAACAAACACCTAAAGTTCACTTTAAATGGCAAATCAAACTGATCAACGATCAACTACAACTACCCGAAAACCTGGTCTTAGTTAACCAAGACCAGCGCCACATTCTTTGCCTCCCCCACGAGGTAGCCGAATACCAAGACTTTAATTAAAGTTTATACCCATTAATTGTTGCTTTATTGGAGAATATAACTAAAAAGCAGTTGAAAACAAATATTACCGTTATAGTGCCCTTAGAAATTAAGCTAAAACGCCTAATTCTAAGCGGCACTATATTTTGTTTTCAGCTGCCTTTTTAATGGCGATTTGACTATATTCAACGGGCTTTAAAGAAACTGTCCAGTGTGCTTATTTTCAACTTCTTTGAACTAAGCGACTGTATAAAATGGCTAACAAATAGATAAGCACTTCGATACTAGCAATAAAAAACGTCACAGGCCAGTTAGTCACATAGCCGAGATATAAACCCAGCCAAACGCCAATTAACGAAATACCAATGGCTATCATCAATAACTGTGGTACAGTACGGCCGAGGTATTGAGCACTAGCAGCAGGTAAGGTTAATAAAATAAAGACTAACAGTGAGCCAACAATCTGTGCCCCGATACTAACGGCAAATGCTAATAAAATTAAGAAAATAATTGAAATTAGATCGCGATGAATATTTTGTGAAGCAGCCCCCACGCTATCAAATGAATCAAAGACTAATGAGCGCCACATCATCAAAACAAACAACATCACCAAGGCAGATAAAATGATCAATTGCTTCACTTCATCGAAACTGATACCCACAATGCTTCCAAATAAAATATTCGTTGCATAGCTGGCATTCTTGCTAGATAACGATAAAAATAAAATACCTAGGCCGATAAATAAACTAGAGACAGCACTGATCGTTGCTTCTCGACGCGATTTCTCGACACCCAGCGCGCCAACGATCAAAGAACTTAAACTGGTAAAAATCAACATCCCATTCAAAGCCGATAAACCGGAAAAAACACCAAAGGCGGCCCCGGCAAAACCAATTTCAGATAAGGTATGGGATAAAAATGATAGATTACGAGCCACTACAAAGACACCGATCACACCACAAGTTAAAGCAATAAAGGTACTGGCTAAATAAGCATTTCTCATAAAGACTAAAGCAAACATTAGATAGCTCCCCTGACTTTTTCACGAATGAGACTTTGGTTCAGGTCAGCACTTGCCCCCGAACTCAATTTTCCGTCTTCTAACAAATAATATTTAGTAGTATAACGCGCTGCCAGCTCTAAATCATGGGTAATAAAAACAACAGTCAATTGTTCATTATGATTCAATTCCTGTACAAGCGCCATTAATTCATTTTTAGCCTGTACATCTAACGAAGCGGTTGATTCATCCAAAATCAATAAATCTGGATCATCTACCAAAGCTTGAGCAAGATAAGCACGTTGTTTCTCACCACCAGAAGCACTACCTAATCTTGTTTGCGCTAAATCCGTCAGATAGGTACAGGCCAGTGCATGCTTTAAATTCTGATGTTCCTGCTTTGTATAAAAAGGCCAGTGATGCCCCAAGCGATTTAATCCCACAAAACTCGCGATAGATAAGGGAAAATCATGATCGATATTACGAAATTGCGGCACATAGCCAATTTTTAGTTGCCGTGTCTCATGCAACGGGTGTGTTTCAATAGTGCCATGCACTGGTTTAACCTGATGCAATACTGCCCGAATCAAAGTCGTCTTGCCAGCCCCGTTCGCCCCAATCAAGCTGATCATTTCACCAGGATACAGCTGAAAATCTAAACGGTCTAAAACGACCTTGTCTGGAAAGCGAACGGTCAATTGTTTAATATCCAAAATTGGTTCTACTGTCATTTTTCTAGTGCCTCTTTCAATCAAAATCCAAAACATCATTATGATCTACACAACCGCAAATAATCTAATAGCAACATAACTGGTCACTCTGCTGCATTTCTCATTGTTTCCTAGCTCTAGGTATGCTTGACACCACGTTACCGATCATTTGAGTATAATAAAGTTAATGCTTAACTTTATTAAAAACCATCAGTGAAATCGAGGGCCTAAAAATGAAAAAATTATTTCAGCGTCTAGGTTTGATCGGTCTAATTGTTATTGTCTTATTGGCTGCTGTTCAAGGCCTACGAACAACGGCTTTACGACAAGTCAACGTCCACCAAAATAACATCCCAACCATTTTGCTTCACGGTGCGGGTGGTACCATTCTTTCCCTTGGTCCAATGGCCCTTCGATTCAATCCCTATCATATCGCTACGGTTGCCATGAAGATCACTGTAGACCGCGACCAAACCATCCATTATCAACAATATCGGCCATTGCGCAATAATCCAGAAATCATTGTGATCCTAAAAAATAAATATGATGCCGAAGCGGGTACTAAAGCTCTAACTAAAATCATGCAGCACCTATACACTAAAAACCACGTACGACAAGTTAATTTTGTCGGCCATTCCATGGGTGGTGGCATTATGTTGACTTATCTTTTACATGTCACCAAAAATACCCCTACCGTCCATAAATTTGTCTCACTGGCGACGCCTTATATGGGATTTGACGCCAATGAAGGGCCGAATAACCCACGCTATCAAGCCATGCTTAAATCACGAAAAAATTTACCGCGAACCCTACAAGTTTTTAATTTGGTAGGCAATGTCAAACACCGTGGTAATGATACCCAGGTCAGCACCCGCTCCGCTGCTGGTCTTAGAAAGATCGTTGCTGGCCAAATTGACCGCTATATTTATCATGAATTTCCTGGAAATTTCCTCACAGCCAGTCATTTTATGATTCATGAAAACCCGCAAGTAGATGTCCTGATTGCCCGATTTCTTTGGTCTTAGCTTACTTGCTGCTTGATTCATATGAAAGTTTCTGCAAATAAAGCCAATAAACGCACACAAGGCTGAGGTACCCACAGCACCTCAGCCTTGCATTCATTTATCTAGCGCTTTTTGAAACAATAACTTTAATCTATCATATTTTTTCAGAAAGCACAATATATTAATTACTGAACTGTTTTTCCCCGTCTAGTGGAAAATGGCATCTAAAATCAGCGTACCCAGCAAGCCAGAAATAGAAATCAATGTTTCTAACACTGTCCAAGTCAAAACGGTTTGTTTGATGGTTAAATCAAAATATTCTCTAAACATCCAAAAACCAGCATCATTAACGTGAGATAGGGCTAAACTACCAGACCCGATCGCAATGACCATCAAAGCAGGATCAACTCCTGATTGCTGCATCAATGGTAGGACTAACCCAGCTGCCGTCAATGCTGCCACAGTTGCTGAACCTAGTGCCACTCGCAAAACCACGGCGATCAACCAACCGAGTAGCAGTGGTGATAACGCTGTCCCGGTAAACAAGGTTTTAACACTATCGCCGACACCGCCATCAATTAAAACTTGTTTCAAAGCACCGCCACCGCCAATAACTAACAGCAACATGGCGATAGATTTCACAGCATCTTCTAAGGCACCCATAATTTCTTTAGATGGTCGATGACGGCCCCAGCCCATGGTATACATGGCAAAGAGCAGAGAAATCGTCATGGCAACCACTGGACTACCAACAAAGCTGATAATGCCATCTAACAAACTTGGATTTTTCGGTTTGATCCCCCCATGAACGGTCAATTCATAAATTGTTGTCAAGGCCATAATGACAACTGGAAATAGTGACGTTAAGACAGACAAGCCAAAGCTCGGCGTTTCATCAAGTTTGAAATCTTTTTGAGGTCCTAAAGCTGTTAAATTACCTCGGCGCTCAAACCCATCTGGCACAATTTTACGCGCAAGCTTGGTATACAGGGGTCCAGCGATATAAACCGTCGGAATGGCGATAATAATCCCAAATAATAGCACTTTACCTGTATTCGCATTCAAACTTGCAGAAATGGCTGTGGGCGCAGGATGTGGTGGTAAGAATCCGTGGGTCACTGACAAGGCAGCAGCCATCGGAATCCCTAAATATAAAACTGACACGCCAGCTTCAGAGGCAATCGCAAAGACGATTGGAATCAATAGAACCAAACCAACTTCAAAGAATAATGCGATCCCGATGATAAATGAAGCCAGTACGATGGCAACTTGCAATCGTTTCTTACCAAATTTCTCAATCAAAGTATGAGCAATCCGATAAGCACCACCTTCATTGGCAACTAAGCGCCCCAGCATGGCGCCGAAACCAAAGACAATTGATAACTCTCCTAATTGTGCCCCGATCCCGTTTTGAACACTAGTCGCAATTTTATCCAACGGCATCCCTAAGCCAATACCAATTAAGAAAGCAACGATTACTAAAGATACAAAGGTGTTCATTTTAAATTTAACAATGAGTAATAATAGGATCAGGATCCCAACAATGAGTACAACAAAGGGGTTCATATGCCCTTCCTCCTTATATTAACGTCAATCTTGACTCTTGCCATGGATACTATTTTTATCCACATGCGTCCGCTGATAACCAGCAATGGCTTCATAATTGTCTTTTAAATCTTGACCAACACGAATCCAAATTGGAATCAATTCACGGTAATTTTTGAAATTATCCTCATTAGGCTGATGTGACTTGGTCACACCAACCATATCTTTGACAACTGAAAGATCATCAACAATACCCAAACTATACATGGCCATTACCGCCGCACCTAAGCAAGAGCTCTCAAAACTTTCCGGAATATTGACTTCTTGTTCAAAAACATCAGCCAACATTTGCCGCCATAATGCCGAGCGAGAGAAGCCGCCAGTTGCTTGAATTTTAGTTGGTGCACCAGCAATTCGTTCGATCATCAGCATAACCATATACAAATTATAGACGATACCCTCTAAAGCAGAGCGCACCATATGGGCCCGGGTATGTTGTCGGGTTAACCCGAAGAACGTGCCTCGGGCATTTGCATCCCAAATTGGCGCCCGTTCGCCACCTAGATAAGGCAAGAAAAGTAACCCATCGGAGCCGGCAGGAATTTTAGCGGCAATATCCGTTAAAATATCGTAAGCATCAACTTGCATCTGTTCAGCAGTGATTTTTTCAGGGCCAAATAATTGATCACGAACCCATCGGAAAACGATACCGCCATTATTTACCGGACCACCTAAAACCCATTTATCTTCAGTTAACGCATAACAGAATAAGCGCCCCTGATCATCAACCATTGGCTTATCGACGACAGTCCGGACAGCACCACTTGTACCGATGGTCACCGCTAATACACCGGGATCGATAGCATTGACGCCTAAATTAGACAAAGTCCCATCACTGGCGCCCAAAATAAAGGGCACATCAGCTTCAATACCCATATATTCGGCATAACTCTTATTTAAACCACGCATTTGTGCCGTTGTTGAAACCAAACGTGGTAATTGAGCTTTTGTCACGCCAGCTGTAGCTAGCGCCTGTTCGTCCCAATCCATCTTGAAAATATTAAATAAACCGGTTGCCGAAGCCAAAGAATAATCCATCACATATTCGCCAAAGAGCCGGTAGAAAATATAATCCTTAATGCCGATAAATTTTTGGGTCTTATCAAATAGATCCTTATGTTCCGTCCGCAACCAAATCAATTTAGATAGCGGGGCCATCGGATGAATCGGTGTCCCTGTCTTAGCATAAATCTCTTGACCCACACCACTGGCTAATAATTGTTTACTGTATTTTTCAGCACGGTTATCAGCCCAGGTAATGACCCGTGTTAGTGGTTGATTATCCTTATCCATCAAGATCACACTGTGCATGGCTGCTGAAAAACTAACACCTTTCAACTCTCCAGCTTTCACACCCGCTTTACGCACAACTTGCTGAATCGTTTGAATCACAGCATCGAAAATCTCATTAGGATCTTCCTCAGCCATATCAGGTGTTTCTTGATAAAGTGGATAAGTGACATTGGCATATCCTTTAACTGTCCCCTTCAAGTCATAAATCACAGCTTTGGTACTCGTTGTACCAATATCTACACCAATTACATAATCCATAATAAAAAACTCCTAATCTATTTTTTGATTCGGCGAAAGCGTTTTACACATAAAGAAAACGATTACGCAAAAAGACTATAACACATTCCACCACAAAAATGTTAGATTTTTGCTTCTGTGGACTAATCCATTTTACATAATCGTCCGTACCATTTATGATTATATTTATAAACCAAGTTTTTCTTTAATTAATTCCGCTAAAATAACCGCTTGGTTGTGGGTTTCATCTTTCGCGCCGTACAGTAAAATCACATTTTCAGTAGCTAAATGTGTTTTGACCAATTCTAAGAAGTCAGCTAGATCGGGGTTACTGTTCAACTCTGTCAAATACTTTGTCTTGAATTCCGCAAATTTCTCAGGATCATGATTGAACCACTTGCGCAATTCAGTTGACGGGCCAATATTTTTATACCATTCATCTAAATGCGCGTTGATCTTAGAAATACCTCGGGGCCACAAACGATCTACTAAAATACGATAACCGTTTAAATCGGCAGGTTTCGTATAAATTCTTTCTAATTTTAATACCATTTCCATCACCTCATCTATTATGATAGTATTAATGAGATTTTTTCTAAAGGAGTTTGCGCATGTCAGTTCAACAATTGATTGATTTTTTTGACCATCGCCCCACTGAGTTAATCGCTCAAGATTTACTCGGTAAGACTTTACTATATCACGGGCCCAAAGGTACGGTTGGCGGCTTGATCGTCGAAACAGAGGCTTATTTGGGACAACAAGATACGGCAGCTCATGCTTATCAAGGCCATCGTTCTAAAGCCAATGAACCACTTTATGGCCCACCGGGTACAATTTATATTTATCAACGTCATAGCCAATACTGCTTTGACATTGCCGCTCAAGCCAAAGATATTCCCCAAGGTATTTTAATTCGGGGACTTGAACCTACAATTGGTTTGGCTATCATGCAGCAGAACCGGCAGCGTCCTAATTTTTATGAAATTACTAACGGCCCCGGTAAGTTAATGCAAGCTTTGGGGATTCAAAGTACTGATATGAATAATTTACAGATGGATCATGCCCCCTTAACAATCGATCTGACAACTTTCAAGACACCCAAGACTATTGAAAACAGCGCCCGTATCGGCGTTCGTAAAAATGGTGCTTGGGTAGATAAACCGCTACGTTTTTTTGTTGCTGGCAATCCTTATGTTTCTAAAATTCGCAAACGTGAGATGCAGTTAGAAACTCGAGGTTGGCAATATTAGTTCATATAAGGGAGATGTCCCAATGACCAAGAAATTATCAGAAATGGGTTTAACTGAATTGTGGCACCTGTTTCCCATTCAACTTGTCGCACATCAATCGGTTTGGCAGCAGTGGTACCAAGACGAAGCCACACAGTTAAAGCAAATCATACCTAGTAGCCTGCAAATCCAATTGAATCATATTGGCAGTACGGCCATTCCGAATATTTGGGCCAAGCCAATTATTGATATTTTAGTTGAAATGCCCCAATCAGATGGATTACAGCAAATCAAAGCATTGCTTGTGGCTAAGGGCTATCTATGTATGGCGGCAAATGATCAACGCATCGACCTAAACAAGGGCTATACCACGCAAGGCTTTGCCCCTCGTGTATTTCATATTCATCTACGTGTTTTAGGTGATCACGATGAAATCTATTTTAGAGATTACCTGCTGGCACACCCAGAAATTGCCAAAGCTTATGAACAATTAAAATTGCGTCTATGGCATGACTATCAATTTAACCGTGATGCTTATACTCAAAGTAAAACTAAATTTATTACGAAATATAAAAAACTAGCGAAGGCAAAGTAGACGTCTTAAGATAAACACGTTTAAGATTTAATCGTTCGCGAAATAATCGGGAGAGTGTGACAAAAGGCGCCCAGCGCTTGAGCACCAACAAGAATTACGAAAAATAGTGGACTTGCCATTCAACCATTTAGTCGGAATATTCTCTTGAGCCATAGCCTCTATCTTACGGCCAGAAAAGTTTTGTCTGGTATAGGCAAATAAGATGACTTTTAAAAGCATTGCTGGATTATAAGCCGGGCGGCCAGAGGTCATGGCCTTTTCGTAAATTAATTTATCGGGGATCGAATCGACAAAATGACTAATGGCAACGGCAACGTGGTTTGATGGGATATTGATCTCCAAAGGGATTGATAAACGCAACTGATTATTGTTATAATTTTGATACACGACAGTGTCCTCCTTTTCTTTCTAGAGTTTTGTCGCTTATAGAATAACATTGGAAGGCACTTCGTGCCTACATAAAAGCAAAAAATTCCTTGAGATCAGATCTCAAGGAATTTTTTACTTTAGGCTGTATAAAAAGACTTATGTCCCAGCCTCATTTTTAGTTTAAACGTGAACTAGTTAATCTTGACTATATTTGTGACGCATTTGCAGCGCCATTTCAATACTTTTATCCACCAAAATACTTTGAGGATCAATCACAGGGTAATCGTGATCTGGCGCCAATTCTTGCGCTAAAGAAAGTTCTGTACACCCTAAAATCACGACACCACAGCCAAGTTTATTGACCATGTCGTCTAAAATTTCATGATACAATTTACCGTCCACATAATTTTGACCTTTGATATCATCATAAATCAGATGATTGACCTTTGCCTGTACGGCATCACCGCCAAGCATCACACTACGGCCAGCTTTTTGAATTTCATCGCGATAGATTCCATCGGCAATCGTCCCTTCAGTGGCAATCAAACCTGCTGACTGCAAATTGGGATATTGCTGGACCATTTTAGCTACAGCTAAACGCGGCATATGCAAAATCGGAATCTTCGTTTGTGCTTGTAATTCATCATAAAAGTAATGTGCGGTATTACAAGCCATTACAAAAAACTCAGGCCCTAATTGACTTTGCTGTTTGATATCTTCTAAAAGATCAGGATAAAAACTTGGTTGACTGTGATCCAAAATATAAGTTGTTCGGTCAGGCACAGTCGCATGATTCACCAAAATATAATTTAAATAATCTTGGTCTTTATGCGCAGGTGTACGCTTATTTAATAAACGAATATAGCTTTCAGTGGCAGCAGTACCCATACCACCTAAAACAGTAAAAAATTGTTGCATTTTTTCACTCCAACTATCTAAAAATCAAAGTTCAGCTACAACTTGCTTAGCCACAACCAGGTCAGTTGGGTAAGGCGTGTCGACGCCTCGAACCTTTTGATATGGATCAGCACCCTTACCCGCCAAAACAACGATATCTCCTGGTTGACTCATTGTGATTGCAGCTTTAATAGCGGCTTTACGATCTAAAATAATTTTAACGTTAACCTTATTATGATCGATCGTCTGATCGATTTGTGCCACAATGCTCTGTGGATTTTCAAAGCCAGGATCATCTGTTGTTAAGAAAGCTTGCTGGGCATATTCAGTCAAAACCTTGGCAAAACCCGGTCGCCTCGAAACACCCTTGTCACCCGGGCTCCCGACAACAACAATTAGTTTAGGATCATTATATTCTTTCTTAAGAAAACTAAGTAAAGCCTTCATACTAGCATAATTGTGGGCATAGTCCACATAGACTTGACCATGACCTGGTACTTTCAATGACTCCATCCGCCCGGGAATACGAACATTGGCAATACCCTTTTGTGTTTCCTCAGTATCAGCGCCAGCAAAAGCGGCAGCGATAATGGCTGCTGTGGCGTTGCTTTCATTGAAATCACCAATCAAGCTTAGCTGGTAAGCCCCACTAACACCAAGCGCTTGAGCTTTTGGTGTCACAGGTGTGAAATTGAATCGACTCGTTGCTAAGTCAGCCTCTTTGCTTTCAAATCGGAAATCAATGTCAATATCTTTAGGAGCTTGAAAATCAGCACCAGCATATAAATAGATACTGTCCGGATTTGTTGTCGTTTTAGCTGCTGCATAAACTTCATCAAAGTGATCTGTTTCCGCATTGATGACACATTTACGTGAATTAACTAATAACTGCAACTTACAATGTAGATAATTATCGAAATTTGGATGTTCATTTGGTCCAATATGATCTGGTGTGATATTCAAGAAGAAACCAACATCATAGGTCAACCCAAAGACACGATTGCGTAAATAGGCTTGGGAAGAAACTTCCATAATCAAATGAGTCATACCATTATCCACAGCAGCACGCATATCATGGAAAAGATCTAAAGACTCAGGTGTCGTCAAATCAGATTTAAACCGTTGCTCAGGCTTAGGGCCTAATATCCGATCAATCGTTGAAAACAAGGCCGTTTGCTTATTGGTTGTAATATCCAAAATACCCTTCGTAAAATAAGCTGAAGTCGTTTTACCCTTTGTTCCCGTATAGGCAATTACAAATAGATCATCTTGAGGATAGTCAAAATAGGCCGCCGATAATAAAGCCATCGCTTTTTGAATATTTGTAACAATAAAAGCATTCATGCCTTTACCTTCAGGGTAAGGCTGTTCAGCAACGTACGTGATGGCACCATTATCTTTTGCCATGGTCAAATAAATTGGCCGAAAGTTGTCCCCCTTACAAAAGAAAAGGGCATCTTTTTTGACCTTGCGTGAATCATAAGTGATATCGACCATTTTGGCATCTAGATCACCTTGAATCGCGCTACTTTTTAATAAATGGTGTTCTTTAAGAATCAACATACATGCATAAAGTGATAAAGACACAATAGCACCCTCTCAATCAAAATCATTAAACTACATTATAGCATACTCCTAGTCCAAAATTCGAAAATCATATGCTTGTAACTGTAACCCTGCTAACTTTGCTTGAGCGATTGTTTGTAACTTTTTGGGTAAGCCGACTGAATTTAGGAGTTGCGGTTTTAAAACCCCCTGATTGGGCGTTGGATTGACCACACAAAGTCGATATTGCCCATCAATTGAGTTCGTCCGGAAAAAACCGAATGCTGAACCACACGAAAAGGCGTAAAAATCAGCATCATTATGAAATAAAGGATCATTGTGCCGCAACTGCAATAAATCTTGAACCCAAGTCTTAATTTCCAAATCTTCATGCTGCCAAGGATAAAACCGACGATTATCTGGATCAACATCACCAGTCAGACCCGCTTCATCGCCATAGTACAAACAAGGCACACCAGGCAGTGTATAAAACAATTGGAAAACTTGATGTAATTTAGCCTTATCAGCACCAACGGCGGTCAGCACGCGTTGCGTATCATGCGACCCAATATTATTAAAGTTATGAAAAAAGACGGTACGGGGATAATTTTCTTTAAGCGTCATGATGCGAGTCACAAATTCGGCTGCTGAAAGTTGTTGGTTGACTAACTGTAACAACAAAGTTCGCAGTGGATAGTTCATCACTGCCTGTAACGCCCCACCTTCGATATAATGGCGCCGATGATCATAGCTGACTTTATTGCTGGCATCTTCCCAAACTTCACCGATCAATACATGCTGCTGTGGTTGATGCCGTTCTAACTGCTGCCGAATTTTCCGGATAAAGTCATCACTTAATTCATCAGCAACATCTAACCGCCAGCCGTCAACGCCTTTATTCGTCCAATAACCGATCACACTTTGATCCCCATCAGCAATAAATTTTTGAAAACTCTGGGAATCCTTATTGATAGCCGGTAGGTCTTTGACGCCCCACCAACTCTCATAGTCATCTGGATAATGTTTGAATGTAAACCAATCATAGTAAGAACTCGACTGAGCATTTGCCGCACCAATCGTCTCATACGTATGGTAAAGATTGAAGTAGCGACTATCGGCACCAACATGGTTGAAAACACCGTCCAAAATCACATGCATATCCAAAGCGTGTACTGCATTTAAAAAGTGCTCAAAATCAGCTAACGTTCCTAGAACCTCATCGATCTTAAAATAATCACCGGTGTCGTAGCGATGATTGCTTCGAGCTTGAAAAATCGGGCTTAAATACAGTGCTGTAATACCCATTGCCTTTAAATTAGTGAGTTGTGATTCAATACCCTTCAAATTACCCCCATAAAAATCCCAGCGCACGATCTCACCAGCTTTGTTCTTAATGTACATGGGCAGATCAGTCTGCCGACCATAAATAAAACTGTTGGCTTTTGGGGCATTCACGTGTTGATCAACATTGCCATTTTTAAAGCGATCCACAAAGATATGATAAAAAGTGGCGTCTTGATACCAATCAGGTACCTGATCAACCGTATTGACCACTGTCAATTGATACATCTGGACTTCTTCTCGGGAATGGTAAGTGACGCCTAGGCCGCCATAACCACCATCTTGACAACCGTAGTAAATATCTGTATCCAACAATTCAATCATAAAGAAATAAAAATATAACCCGCCCGTTTCGGGTATAAACTGGCCATTGTAAATATTTTCTATTGTCTGAGTCATTGGTATAACCGCTTTAGGCCCTGACCAATGCTCATCCTGGTAAACGACTAATGCTACCTGTTTGATATTTTCAATCTCACTAATATGAATCTGGAAGGTGACAGTTTTATCAGGTTCAACTGCCCCAAACGGCGCTTTATCAGTCGTTAAAAAAGAATTATATTCGATCACAAGCCTGCCTCCAAAATTTAAGGTTTAATATAAGCGTAGCCTTTTGATTCCAATTCAATCAGATCTAAAACCCCAACTGGTACCACAGTTACCCCAGCAGGCAGTTGCGCAGCCGTGATCTGGTGCGCTCGCATAGAATTATGACATGCATGAAATTGAACTTGAGGCAATGTTGCAATCGTTGTTGCGGTTTCCGGCTGGGTCATTACTGTAATAGCAGCCCCATTGACTAACAGCACTACCGTAAAGGCCATTTCTGAATGTGCTTGCTGGTAAGCATATAAATTCTTAATATTTGCAATTGCATGTTGAAACTGGCCCGGTTCAGATACGTGAAAAACAACTTGGTATTGAGCAACTGTCATATAAATTTTCCTCTCTTGATCAAAAATCAATACCTTGACAACGCGCTTAATACAAGAAAATGAGAGTGAGGGCGTTGCCGTTTGGAACACGTTTAAGATACAATCGTTCGTGAAAAATAATCGAGAGTGAGACAAAAGGCGCTCAGCACCTGATCACTAACAAGAATGGCGAAAAATGGTGAACTTGCCATTTGAGCCATTCGTGGTTAGGTGAAGGTGTTGCCTTTTGGAACACGTTTAAAATTGAATTGTTCGTAAACACATAGTGGCCGTAGACAAAACATTAATTTTGTCCCGACCCCACTCAAGCCATCTTTATTCAGCTGGCGCTTCAATTTTAACGTGCCAAATATCTTCAGCGTATCTCTGAATCGTATAGTCGGAAGCAAACCGACCGCTGGCAGCAATATTTTGAGCACTTATTTGATACCAATCATAGCGATCTTGATAAAGTTGACTAATCTTTTCTTGAGCTTGTGCATAGCTATCATAATCTGCTAATACAAAATATTGATCATTATACTGCACCAAAGAATTGAAGATATCACGGCCTTCAGTAGTTATATTTGGAATTGTGCCATCGACCAAAGTGTCCAATATCCGATGAATACGTGCATTAGTTTTATAGATTTGTGCAGACTGATAAAAATTAAATTTTTCAACTTCATCCACTGTCATGCCAAAAGTGACAATGTTATCTGCGCCTACAGCATCTTTAATTTCAATATTAGCGCCATCTAAAGTCGCTAATGTCACCGCACCGTTCGCCATTAGTTTCATGTTGCTCGTTCCTGAGGCTTCTTTACCAGCCAAAGAGATCTGTTCACTCACATCAGCAGCTGGAATAATTTTTTCGGCAATAGATACACCATAATTGGGAATAAATACAATTTTTAATTGGTTCCCAACTTCTGGATCATGATTGACTAAATCAGCTAAAGCATTGATCAATTTAATAATCTCTTTAGCATAATAATAGCTTGGCGCTGCTTTAGCCGCAAAAATGTGTACTCGCGGAACCGTTAATTTTTTGCCATCTTTGATTTGCAAGTATTCATCAATGATATATAAGGCATGTAATAACTGCCGCTTATAAGCATGCAGCCGTTTGATTTGAACATCAAATAAGGCGTGCGTATTGACTTTGATTCCTAACTGTTCTTGAATTTGAGTCGCTAATTCCCGTTTATTTTTATGTTTGACATCACCTAGTTTTTGCAAAATGGTTTTATCTTGAGTGAGGACTTTGAATGCACGTAAGGCATCTGGGTGGCGTTGCCAATCCGTACCAATAGCTTCATTTAGCAAGTGACTCAGTCGTGGATTAGCGACCAATAACCACCGGCGCATAGTCACACCATTGGTTTTATTATTGAATTTTTCCGGGTAAATTTGATAAAGCCCATTTAAAACACTACTTTGCAGCAATTCAGTATGCAATTTAGCCACACCATTGACACTATGACTGCCAATAACAGCTAAATAGGCCATCCGCACTTGTCCATCTTGGATAGGTGCGACTGAACTAACGAGTTCAGCTCCGTGAATTGGGACCATCTTTTGCCGGAAACGATGATCGATCTCTTGAATAATTTGATAGATCCGCGGCACTGTTTTGGCAAACATATCTTCCGGCCAAGTTTCTAGAGCTTCGGCCAATAAGGTATGATTGGTATAAGACATGACTTGCGTGGTAATATTCCAAGCACGATCCCAGCCAAGAAATTCCTCATCCATTAAGATACGCATCAATTCTGCAACGGCCATAGCCGGATGGGTATCATTGATGTGAATCCCAACCTTTTGACTAAATTCATTGAAATTTCGGTGAGTTTTACGATATGCGCGCACAATACTCTGTATCCCCGCCGACACGAAAAAGTATTCTTGCTTCAATCGCAATAAGCGGCCTTCATAATTGGAATCATCTGGATACAAAACTTCCGTAATATCATTCACTTGTTGTTTCTCAGCTAATGTATACCGTTGATCAGCATTAAAAGGCAATTCAGCTGACCAAAGACGCATCGTGTTCACCACATTATTTTTATAACCAACAATGCCAATATCATAAGGCACAGCGATAACATCATTGGTATGTTCATAAACAGCACGTAAATGGCCCAAACTATCTTCCTTTAACCAGACATTGCCACCAAAGTGAACGACACAAGCGCGGTTTTCTTTTCGAACTTCCCAGGCATTGCCATTGCGCAGCCAGTCATCTGGCAATTCGACTTGATAGCCATTCACAAAATCTTGTTTGAATAAACCATATTGATAGCGGATGCTATTACCATTCAAAGCTACACCCTCTGAAGCCGCACTATCTAAAAAGGCTGACCCTAAGCGACCTAAACCACCGTTGCCCAAGCCAGGATCCGGCTCACGTCCAGCAATTTCACTATATTTAAGGCCTAATTTTTGTAAACCGGATAAAACCACATCGGTGATGCCGAGATTCAACATATTTTGTGTTAAAAAGCGGCCGGGTAGAAATTCAATTGAGAAATAATAAATTTGCTTACGATCCTGCTTCTCATACTTTGTGCGCGTTTGTTGCCAGTTTTTGGCATAATAATCACGAACAACACTGGCCAAAACGCGATATTGTTGACCTTTACTTGCTTCTGGAATAGCCATAGAATACATGGCCATCATACGATCTTGGTAATCTTTAATAAACTTTTCTTCCGTAATTTTCAAGATTAAACACCGTGTACTTTCCCGCAAAAAAACTATGCGTGTAACAATTCATCATATAGACCAACATACAATTGCGCTGATTTACGCCAAGAAAAGTCAGCAGTCATATCTCGTTTAATTATCCTTTGGAATGCCTCTGGTTGCTGTGTATAAATTTGATGCGCATAGGTCATTATTTTACCTAAAGTTGCGGCATCATAATTGACGAAGCCAAAGCCAGTCCCAGTATCTTCAAACTCATTAAAGGGTTGTACTGAATCTTTTAAGCCGCCAGTTTCATGGACAATTGGAACGGTCCCATAACGCATGCCCATCATTTGTGATAAGCCCGACGGTTCAAAGGCAGATGGCACCAAAATAAAATCGGCACCAGCATACATTTGTTGCGCAAACTTCTCATCAAATCGAATATTTGTGGATAACTGTGCCGGGTAACGATCCTGCATCCATTTAAAATCAGCTTCGAGATCTTGGTCTCCTGTTCCCAACAAAACCATTTGGACATTCTGCTGTACTAAAAAGTTATCTAACGTTTGCAGCAAAAGATCCATGCCTTTTTGCCGTGTTAAACGTGAGATCACAATAAAGAGCGGATCATCTCTTTGGGGCAGATGCACTAACTCTTGAAGGTAGCGCTTATTTAATTTTTTCTTATCTAAATTAGCAAGGTCATAGTTGTATCGAACATTGCTATCCGTTGCCGGATTATAAACTTGCGTATCGATGCCATTTAAGAAGCCAGTTAATTTATAACTGTTGGCACGTAAAACCCCATCTAAGCCTTCACCATATTCAGGCGTTTGAATTTCTTGAGCGTATGATGGTGAAACGGTGATCACTTTATCAGCAAATTCAATACCGCCTTTCATGAAATTCACCGTGTCATAATACTTAAACCCAGATTCATTGAAATACTGGCGCCCAATTCCAAAGATACTATCTAAAATAACGGGGTCATAGATGCCTTGAAATTTAAGATTATGAATCGTCAAAACTGTCTTAATATGACGTAAAGCATCAATCCAAGCATATTTGTCCTTTAACAGTACGGGAATAAACGCCGTATGCCAATCATTCAAATGTAAAATATCAGGTATAAACCGAATCTTCTCCAGCATTTCAATGACCGCCATCTGGAAAAAGCCAAAGCGTTCGCCATCATCGGGGTAACCGTATAAACCATCTCGATCAAAGTAAGTTAGATTATCAATAAAATAATAGGTTACACCATTACGATGCAGCATTTTGACGCCCGCATACTCATTCTTCCAACCGACACGGACTGTGAAATGCGTGACATCTTGCAACTCGTTTACAAAAGCTTCCGGCATTTTTCTAGGATAGTAAGGTAAGACAACACGTACGTCATATGCTTGATTAACTAAGGCTTTTGGCAATGCAAACATAACATCTCCAAGCCCGCCCGTTTTATAAAATGGTGCACTTTCTGCGGCCGCAAATAAAATTTTTTTCATTATCGTTGCACCCCCTTATCAATATCTGCTTCATGCAAGACCGAAGCCCCTTTTGCAAAAATGATAGGTTGTTCTGGGGTGCCTTCAATTTTTAGTCCCGCACCAATCACAACGCCTTTATCCAAAATGGCGTACTTAACGTGTGACCCGGGCCCAATTTTACAGTTTTGCATAATGACCGAATTCGCCACTTCAGCCCCACGGTCAATCTTGACACTTCTGAAAATCACTGAATTATCTACACGACCCTCAATGTGGCTGCCCGTACCTAAAAGCGTTGTATTTACAATTGAACTTTTAGCAAAAAAGGTTGGAATCTCATTCTTGTTCTTTGTAAATATTTGCCGCTGACTAAATAACAAAGCTTGATAATTAGCTTCATCCAACATCGCCATATTAGCATCAAAATAACGCTTGACCGTGTCGATCTTAGAATAAAATCCGGTATATTCGTAAGCGTTGGCATTATAGACTTCGACAGCTTCACTCAAAATCTGCTGTAAACTCGCATAAGTATCTTGCTCGCTGGCATTTTGCATCAGCTCGATAAACAAACTTGTCCGCATGAGGTAAACACCCATATTCATTGGCAGCATATGATTAACGGCATCTGGTGTCACTTCTTTAGCCTTTAAAATTGCGGTCACATCACCAGCTTCAGATATGTTTAAAGCCGCTTCATCTGGCGTAATTGTCTTAGGATCTTGCCGCTTATACAAAACCGTGATGGGGTTATTACCATCAACGTGAAACTGTAAAACTTCTTCTATGTTAATATTTTCAACATTCCCCGCACCAATGACAATTGTGTAGCGTGAATCTGATTTGCGTAAAAAAGTTAAGTAGTCATCATAGTAACGTTTGCGATTAACTGGGTCAGAATAATCTTTTTCAGCCACGTATGGGAAGGTAAAGATGCCGCCTGTAATCGTATCTAGGTTCCAAGAATTGCCACTGCGGATATGATCTTGAACAGAACGGCCACTTTTAGGTAAGAACATGGCTACATCCCGAATACCAGCATTTGATATGGCTGATAGTGGAAAATCAATCAAACGATAACGGCCAGCAAATGGCAATGTGCCAACCGGACGATTACTGGTCAATGGTCTTAAAGCCTCATCTGGTTCATTCAAATCAACAATGGCACTAATAATATTTTGTCTCATCCTTTGTCGACCGCCTTTCCTAGCACTTCTTGATAACCGACGACTGCTATATCATCTTCAGTGCCAACTACATTCGCACCGTCGCCGATAATTGCACGTTCGCCAACAATGGCATGATCAATCGTGACGTTCTTACCAATTACCGCATTGGGCATGATCATGGAATCGCGAATCACAGAGCCAGCCCCCACCTTGACATTCTGAGATAAAATTGAATGTTCAATATCACCAGCTACATAGCAGCCATCCACAACCATTGCATTGTTTACGCGTGCTGATTTAGTAATGTACATTGGTGGTAAAGCATCATTACGCGAATATACCCGCCACTCTTTATCACCAATATTCAATTCATTATTAGGTTCAAGGAACTCCATATTAGCTTGCCACAAACTTTGAATCGTGCCAACATCTTTCCAATAACCATGAAAAGCATATGCGTAGGTTGGTTCATTGTGTGCTAAGTATGCTGGAATCACATCTTTCCCAAAGTCTTCCATCTTCATATCCGTCGCATAACTGTCAATCAAATATTTTTTCAATGTTGGCCAATTAAAAATGTAAATCCCCATTGAAGCTAAATTGCTCTTAGGCTGTTTTGGCTTTTCTTCAAATTCAATGATCCGCTCGGTTTCGTCAGTATTCATAATGCCAAATCGGGGTGCTTCAGCCATGGAAACCGGTAAAACACCAACTGTCAAAGAAGCCTTTTTAGCTTTGTGATAATTAAACATCGCTTCATAATCCATTTTGTAAATATGGTCCCCAGATAGAATCAACACATATTTAGGTGAATATAAGTCGATATAGTCCATATTCTGATAAATGGCATGTGCGGTCCCTTCAAACCATTTTTCACCTTCCCGGGATGCAAATGGCTGTAGAACAGTGACACCGGCATTTTTTTCATCGAGACCCCAACTAGCCCCATTTTGAATATGGGCATTTAATTCTAAGGGCTGGTATTGAGTGACTACCCCAACGGTATTCACACCTGAATTGAAACAATTGCTTAACGCAAAATCAATGATCCGATAACGGCCACCAAATGGTACGGCGGGTTTGGCCGTCGACTTAGTTAATTTTCCCAAACGTGAGCCTTGCCCACCAGCTAAAATCATTGCTAACATTTCTGTACTCATAATTGCGGGATGAACCCTTTCCTCCTTTGTACAAAACCTATCCTGATCATTACAAAATTAAAGCTTTAGGTTTAATGATCAATGCACTCATGGCCGGTAAAATAACTTCAATAGACTCTGGTTCACTTCTATAGCCTTGTCCGGTTGTTTCAAAAGTGCCCTGTCCCTTAGTCCAAGTACCGCCAAAATCCTGCATCTCTGTGTTCAATAACTCTGTATAAGTTCCAGCATAAGGCACCGGAATCCGAAAATGCTGTTTTTCCACCGGCACTAAATTAAAAGCAAAAACTAAAAAGTCTGTTGTGGCTTTTCCTAGTCGGATAAAACCTAAAGTTGACGAATTTGGATCATCTGCATTGGTAATATTGATACCTTTAGGATCGTGGTCAAGCTGCCAAAAAGCTTTTTCTTGATGATAAATGGCGTTCAATTTGCGTGTGAACTGCTGCATTTTATGATTCATTTCATCATTTAAGTCCACCCACTCGAGCGCACTCCAATAGCGCCATTCCAAGAACTGACCCCATTCACTGCCCATAAATAACAGCTTTTTACCTGGGTGAGCCATCATATATACCAACATTGTCCGTAAATTGGCAAATTGGTTATACCGATCACCTGGCATTTTGTGCATTAGTGACTGCTTGCCATGAACGACCTCATCATGAGAAAACGGCAAGATAAACTGCTCATCATACATATACAAAAATGAAAAGGTTAATAAATTGAAATGATCGTGTCTAAACAGTGGATCCATTTCAAAGAATTTTAAAGTATCATGCATCCAACCCATATTCCACTTATAGTTGAATCCCAGCCCACCTTCATCAACGGGTGCTGTCACTTTGGGAAAAGCCGAGGACTCTTCAGCAATCATCAAAATATCAGGATGGTATCTAAAAACGGTGGTATTTAACTTTTTAATGAACGCTTGACCTTCAAGATTGCCATTATCCCCGTACTGATTGACAGTGCCTTCTTTACCAGCGTCATAATCTAGGTAAAGCATGTTTGATACAGCATCCACGCGCAGCCCATCTAAATGACAATAATCCAGCCAGTACATCGCACTAGAGATCAAGAAGCTTTGAACTTGGGTTTTACCCAAATCAAAGTTCCAGCTGCCCCAGCGGACGTTATTTGCCCGATTAAAATCAGCGTATTCAAAAGTGGGCGTCCCATCGAATTGGGCTAGTGCGTCAGTATTACGAATGAAATGTCCAGGCACCCAATCCATAATGACACCGATTCCCGCGGCATGAAAAGCATCAATCATGTCTAAAAAATCAACTAAGCTACCAAATCTACTGGTTGGAGCAAAATACCCCATGAGCTGATAACCCCAAGACGCATCCAGCAAATGTTCCATCAATGGCATGAACTCCACATGGGAATAGTGCATTTTTTTAACATATGGGATCAACTGCTCAGTGATCTCGCGATAGGTCAAATAACTACCATCATCGTGACGCTGCCAAGAGCCCAGGTGAACTTCATAAATATTGACTGGCGCCTGATAAGGTTTATGCAATTGCCGCTGTTTAAGCCAATCCGCATCATGCCAAATCTTATGTGGTCTAGGCAAAACGACGGCACCATTCCCAGGTTTGTGCTCAAAACCAAAAGCGTAAGGATCGACTTTTAATTGATAACTGCCATCTTGTGCTTGAATTCCAAATTTATATAAATCATTAACTCTCGGCAACTCGGAAGTTACCGTCCAAATACCAGTCCCAGCTACTAATTTCATTGGCAGCTCTTGGGACCAATGATTAAAATCCCCAACTAAATAAACTTGCTTGGCATGTGGAGCCCAAACATTAAACTGAAAGCCTTGATCAACTTGATGACACCCTAAAAATTCATAACTTTCAAAATATGCCCCAGTATTAAATAAATAAGCACGCTTTTCAAAGGTCTCTTTAGCCATTAAACTCCCCCTAATGCTGATAGCGGTAACATTACAAGATAATTATACAACACTTATGTAACAGACATGTAAATCAACGTTTCACTATTAAAATTTTAATAATTAAGCCTGCAACGACCCAACTTTATTTGAATATAATTCTATTATAGTCTTCTCAGTGAAATTGTAATAGTCATATGCCGTGGAAATATATATCCTATCACTCTCGATACAGCAACAGTTGTTTTTAAAATCGCTTTCAATCATAATTACTATATAATGGTAACCAAAACATAGCTTTGATTCTATCTCATTAAATTTGTATCATTTGCCTTACATACAAAAAAACTGCTATATCCTCTTCATGATTGAGGTATAGCAGTTTTTCTTATTTAACGATTCAATTTTAAAAAATACTTTGCAGTTGCCGCCAAAATATTTGATACCAAGGTAAGCGCTGAACTTTTGTTCTAGTTCCGATTTGGATTGAGGCCGGATTTGATACAAAGTGTGCTTGATTGCCTAATTGAAAATAACCCACAATTTTTGTTTTAGCGACCGGCGCCTCAACAACACGTTTGTTTAGCTGAACATGGCCCTGAGCTGGCTCAGCTTTAGGCTGCCACAAAGAAAAATTCTGCTTAGCAACTAAGGTAACATGTTGCTGCACCCCATTTTTAATCTGAAGCCGCGGCTGTCCCGGCAATGCTTGATTTTTAGTCGTTAAAATTTGATATTGCCAATGATCTAAGACCTGAGTCAATAGATTTTTAGTTGCTACAAAGCGTTTACTCTTGTCAGCAGATGCACCATGGGCATTCATGACCACACTGATCAAGCGCCGTTTACCAACTGGTAAGGTTGCCGTAAAACATTCACCAGCTGCATCACTTGTCCCTGTTTTCAAACCATCAACTGGTAAATTGTCATCAGCTAATGCGTTTCCAGGTAATAATAAATTCCAATTTTTCATGTCGGTCTGGTCGGCTTGGCCCTTAGCAAAAGTTGCACTTGCTAGCTTAGTTGTTTGTAATACTTCCGGATAATCCTGTAGCAAGTGCTGTGCAATCAAAGCTACTTCATAAGCTGACAACTCATTTTCTGCATGTGGTGCTGTACCATTTGTCTGCAAATCACCTAATAAATCATTATTTAAACCACTCACATTAACGATTTGGGCATCTTTGACGCCCCATCTTTGCAACTGTGCATTCATCTGCTGTACAAACGCTTCCTGAGACCCAGCAACTTTTTGGGCCAGCAGCATAACGGCCACATTGGCTGAATAAATCCATGATGCTTGGTAAAGGTCAGCCACAGTATAAGCCGTATTTGCCGTCAACGGGACATTAGATAACTCTGTCTGCTTACTCAAATTTGCCTGAGCTTCATTGGGTGTCACCGTATCTGACCATTGCAGCCGTCCTTGATGAATGGCCTGAAGTACCAGATACAGGCTCAACATTTTCGACATTGAAGCAACTGGCAATACCTCATGGGCTTGTTTTGCGTATAGGACTTGCCCGCTTTGAGCATCTAACACCACAGCTGCCTTTGCATCCGCTTGGTAATTACCAATATTGAAATCATTAGGTGTATCGGCAAAAACTTGTTGGCTGGAACCAATCAATGTCACAATCAGGAAGCAGCTGGCAATAATTAGCTCTAAAATTCGTTTTTGTTTCATATATGGTGTTCGCACCCTCAATTCAAATTTGATAAATAAGCTTGATCCGTTGTTTTAACATTAGTACTCGGCCGTAATCGCGCCCCACGTTTCAGTGGTAAATGGATCACAAAAGAAGTTCGAGTTTTATCAGATACCGCATAAATAAAACCGCCATGCAGGGCAACAATACTTTGAGCAATCGCAAGACCCAAGCCGCTCCCCCCAGTCTCATGGGACCGTGAGCTTTCAACGCGATAAAAGCGATCAAAAAGATGTGCTAATGATGCTTCCGGAATAGGCTGACCGTTATTTGTCACTTGGATAATAACTTCTGTGCCGACCTGGCGCGCACGTAGCAGTAATTTAGTAGCATCTTGACCATACTTGAATGCATTGATGATCAGATTATTAAATACGCGACTTAGCTTTTCTGGGTCAGCATCCATAATCAAAGGATCTGGTCGTGTCTGCGTCAAAATATGGATCTTTTGTTTTTGGGCTTCTAATTCATAACTTGCTGCTAACTGCGCCAGCATATTGGTCATATTAGTAGACATATAATTTAATGTCGTTGCGGTTTGCTGGATTTTCGTAAATTCAAATAAATCATCAACTAAAACTTTCATTTGCTTTGATTTCTCAAAAGCTGTGTGCGTATACTTCAGCAGTTCTGCTTGATTCTTAAACTGTTTATCTTCAATTAATCCTAAATAACCAATAATAGACGTTAGTGGCGTGCGAATATCATGACTGACATTGGTGATCAATTCATCTTTAGATTTCTCGATCCGCCGCTCTTCTCCAATGCTCCGATTGGTACTATCTACCAACGCATTAATACTAGAGACCACTTTTTCCAACTCTGGATTTACTTTAAACGTGATACGATGGTCAAAATGATTATCAGCAATATAATGCAACTCCGAGATCACGTGTCGCATTTCAATTTGGTGAAACCGCCGCATGATCCGCCAATAAACAACCAAAACATCAATGACAACTAAAATCAATAAAAAGATCTGATTCCAGCCCCAGAACTGAACATTGGCATTATGTATACTAATAAGATCTCTTAAAAAAGACACGCTGGAATCTAAATTTCGATTAATAATAAAACCTTGATTTAACAAGAGAATTAACGCAATCTCTAAGGCAAGTAAAATCAAAAAAGTAACGATACCTTCAAAGATGAGTTCACTAACCTCAGCGCCAGTTAATCTAATTTTGGTCGTTGTTTTACGATTTGTTTTATCCCGCAACTTTATAGCCCACGCCCCAAACCGTTTCAATCACCTTTTCACCGCCAGTCGCCTCTTCAATTTTATCCCGTAAATGGCTCACGTGCACCATAACCGTTTTAGCAGAAACAACGCTTTCTTGTTGCCATACACGTTCAAAAATTTCATCCGCAGAAAAAACTCGATTGGGATGACTGGCTAATAAATACAAAATGCCAAATTCTAAAGCTGTCAATTGAATATTTTTTCCGGTCAAAGTAATGACTTCATGAGAATCTTTCTTGATGGTCAATGGCCCAACTTCTAATGTATCCGGTACTTGAGTTGGCACTTGCTGCTCACTACGCCGTAGCAGTGATTTGACTCGGGCCATGACTTCTAGTGGATTGAAAGGTTTAGAAACATAATCATCCGCACCTGTGATCAGCCCTTGAATTTTATCCATATCGGCAGTTTTAGCAGAAACAATGATGATTGGTATTTGCGAATCTTTACGGACTTCTTTGATCACATCAATCCCATTCATACTTGGCATCATAATATCTAGAATCATTAATTTAATATCTGGATTAGTGGCTAGTCGAGAAAGCGCCTCTTTACCCGAATAGGCTGTGATTGGTTCATAGCCTTCATTTTTAACATAGATACTTAACAATTCAACGATTTCTTTATCGTCATCTACAATCAATATTTTCATAGCTTACTCCTTGAAATTCATGGCAGATTGTTGATACTTTACCTTTAATCTTACCAAACTTTGGCACAAAATTGTTAAGATTCACTAAGATTGGCAATTAAAAAAACGACTGTAGATACCAACAGAGGTACCATACAATCGCTCTAACTAAATTCATTCAATTAATGTGATTAATGTGTGTCGCCGGCATAAATATAAACATCATTACCGATTTGGTAAGCTGTTTGACCATTGATCGTTGTTTCACCACAGTTGACCCATTGAGAATCAGGGTATAACCATTGGGCAAATGAACCATCTTTATGAACAGCATTCACACCATTCCAACGACTTAACGCTGTTACCACGCTCTTGTTACCAGCTGGTGCTTGTGAAACACTATTATTCGTGAATAAGCCAGTGAAGTCATAACTCATATCCAAGCTCATTCCGTTGTAATTAGACGTATATTGCCATGCTGCTGCGTTATCAACGCCAGGTTGACTCACACCGTAGTTCGCTACCCAAATTGGATAATTACGTGGTAACTTATTAGCCCAGAACCATGAAGCCATTGAATAAACAACTTGGTTATTAAAACCACGCGCAGCTAGTTCATTTTGGAAAGCAACCGTATCTGCATAGGGATTTGTTAAACTCGAATCTTCTACATCGGCAACCATGACCGTATTCTTATCTAAGCCATAACGTGTGGCCGCATTTGCAAAGAAATCAGCTTCTGCTTTAGCATCGGCACTGCCATTATATTTTGCATAATGATACAAACTAACTTTCATACCAGCTGCTTTAGCACTCTTGATCTGTGCCCCAGCTTTAGGATTGATATAGTTATCACCATCAGTACTACCTTGTGTTAATTTAACAACAACACCGGACACATTACCCGTAGCTAAGTTTTTGAAGTAATATTCATCAGAACTTTGGTAACTCGCCACGTCCGCGAACTTTGGAAAATCACTGGCTTGAACTTGTGCTGCACCAGCAATTGCGCCGCCGACTAAGGAGAGCGCCAGTGTAAATAGTGTTGCAATCTTAAATTTCTTAAATTTCATTTTCTTTCCTCGTTATTAGTTATTGACTTTTACAACTTGGCCGTTTGTTAAAACATCATAAACAGCAATTGTTGAACGACCATTATTCTTACCAACTTCAACGCGATAAGCTCTCTGGCCTTGGTAGGTGGTTTCATTGGTAAATCCATAGAGTGTCTGACCACCAGCAACATTTTGATACTGGCTATCAACTTGGCTCTTCAAGTATTCCGCCGCTTGATCACCACTTGTAATTTGGACACTTTGACCACTGCTTGCGGCACTCGCCTGACTTGCTTGTGAAGTCGTCGATTGTGTCGAAGCTGATGTTTGACTAGAATTTGTATCTGAGCTGGTTGTACTTGAAACTTCAGAACTTGATGTTGTCGTTGTTGTTTCAGATTTAGCACGATTCTTTTTTACAGAACTGCTTTTTTCACTCGAACTAACTTTGGAAGACTTTTCAGAACTCTGACTGCTCTTAGTTGCATTGCTCTGGCAAGCACTCAAAAGTGCAACTGAACCCATTGCCATCAATGCAATACCGATTTTAGTCACCCAAGATTTAGATTTATGATTTGAAGTCTGTTGTGTCATAACTACCTCCTGCCCTTGATTTTAATCACAACTAGATGATTTTTTACTTAATGGAAATATGTACTTTATATTCCATAGACTACAATACACTATAAATATTACATGGCGTAAAAAATAGTATTACAATTTAGTTACTAAAGCTTATTTTGGATAGATAGTATTTGAAAAGTCCGTGCTAAACACAAAAATAGAGAGCCAAAAACAAAACCAACGTTTTATTTCTAGCTCTCTATGTTGTTTGCAAACAATTAAATTTTAGACGTGTTCCAAAAGGCAGCACCCTCACCTAACCACGAATGGCTCAAATAGCAAGCCCAATATTTTTCGCAATTCTTGTTAGTGCTCAGGTGCTGAGCGCCTTTTGTCTCACGCTCTCTAATACTAACTTAAAGATTATTGGCGACTATAATTAGGTGCTTCTTTGGTAATTTGTACATCATGCGGATGTGATTCACGCAAACCGGCGCCAGTAATGCGGACAAATTGAGCATTATCTTGTAAATCATAAACGGTCTTAGCGCCAACATAACCCATCCCGGAACGTAGACCGCCTTCCATTTGATAAATCACATCAGATAAGTAACCCTTATAGGCAACGCGGCCTTCAATACCTTCAGGGACAAGTTTATTGGCTTCATTCACACCACTTTGGAAGTAGCGATCTGAAGAACCGTGGGACATCGCAGCAAGACTGCCCATACCACGATAAGTCTTAAAGCGTCGGCCTTGATAAATTTCAAATTCACCTGGTGCTTCATCCGTACCAGCCAGCATGCTGCCTAGCATAACTGCAGTCCCGCCAGCAGCTAAAGCTTTAACGATATCACCAGAGTATTTGATCCCACCATCGGCGATAATTGCTTTACCCCGTTTTCGGGCAACACTCGCTGCATCGTAAACAGCAGTTATTTGTGGTACACCAACACCAGCGACGATCCGCGTGGTGCAAATAGAGCCAGGGCCAATACCCACTTTAACGACATCCACTCCTGCATCGAATAAGGCCGCTGTGCCTTCAGCAGTGGCAACATTACCAGCAATCAATGTTGCTACCGGGAAAGCGGCGCGAATTTCAGTAATTTTGCGTAAAACACCTGCCGAATGCCCATGAGCGGTATCGATAATGATTGCATCAGCACCAGCATTTAATAAAGCTTCTGCGCGTTCAAATGTATCACTAGTAACTCCAACTGCTGCGGCAACTAACAAACGGCCATGCACATCCTTGGCAGCATTAGGATATTGCTTGACATTTTCAATATCTTTGATTGTGATCAAACCACTTAAACGACCGCTGTCATCCACTAAAGGTAATTTTTCAATCCGATGCCGCTGCAAAATAATCTCAGCTTCATCTAATGAAGTTCCAATTGGTGCCGTAACTAATTTATCTTTAGACATTACCCCTTGAATCGGTTGATTATAATCAGAAACAAATCTTAAATCTCGGTTAGTCACGATACCAACTAATTTTCGTGTTTCAGGATCATTAACAATTGGGACACCGCTGATATGATATTTAGCCATCAAGGCTTCGGCATCTTTAACGGGACGGTCCGCTGTCAAGAAAAACGGATCACTAATGACACCACTTTCTGACCGCTTAACTTGGAGGACTTGGTCAGCTTGTGCTTCAATGCTCATATTTTTGTGAACGACGCCAAGACCACCTTGCCGTGCCATCGCAATCGCCATTGGTGCTTCAGTTACCGTGTCCATGCTGGCACTTAAAATTGGAACATTGAGCTGGATATTATCCGTTAATTGAACGGATAAATCAACATCATGCGGCAAAACATGACTTTCGGCCGGAACCAATAAGACATCATCGAAAGTTAATCCTTCTTTTTGAAACTTTGTATCCCAATTTGACATGTGGCAAGACCTCCAGATTTGTGTTGTTGAATAAAATAACAAAAAAAATAGAGGTAGTCAATACCTCTACGCTAAAAATACAAACATTCATCAAAATTAAAGTATAAATGTCCTTTTTTATATCAAAAAACTCATTAAAATCACATATTGTCAAATTGACGTTCGTAATTTATGGCAATTTTCTCAGTTTACGATTTAGACCGATTGTCGGTCGTTGGCCGTGGTGTGCTGAACATACCACCAGTAACACCATATTTTCTCCGAAAAAGATACCGTACGCCAAACAGAACTGCTAGGATAATTACATCAGCGACTGCTGGTAGAACCGGATTGATTACAGGTGGTAACATGGCACTTACACTTACCAAAACAAACATCCCGATCACAACTAAAGCAGATAAAATAATCAACTGCCACATTGGCAATCGTTTGGCTTTAGGCGCAGATATTTTCTCCTGTAACCAAGTAAACCCAACCCCAGCAATGAGGGCAATAATGATTAAATTGACGATGCCAAACGAACGCAATTGATTTGGATTGACGTTTTTATTAGTAAAGAGCGAAATAGCCGCTAAAGCAAACATAAAAACACCAAATAACAACGTTGAGTCCACCATTTTCATCCATAGCTTAACAACTTTAGGTGGCTTAGGCGCATTAATAATACTGTCCGCCTTAGCAACTGGCGGCCCAAACAATTGATTTGCCGGTTGACCTTTTTGTTGTGCCATTAAGATTTCTGGCAATAGTGCTTGTAATTTGGTATTTTGTTCCGTTTCTGACATGCCGCCTGCTGTTAAAGCCTTACGCAACCGGTAAACATATTCTCGATTGCGTTTTGTTAAGGCATCTATTTGTTGTTGTAACGGTGCTTGGCTCACTTCCGCAACTGTCGATGTTACCTTTTCTTCTACCGCTTTAACATGTTGCTGTTTTTCTGCCGCCTTTTGGTTTCTTTCACGGTTATCCACTGAAGCCACCTCACTTGTCATCCTTATTTTTACACGTTAAATCTAAATTCAATAATGTCGCCATCTTGTACCAAGTATTCTTTACCTTCAAGTCTTAGTTTGCCAGCCTCTTTGACTGCTTGGGCACTACCTAATTGATCTAAATCAGTATAAGACATCACTTCCGCCCGAATGAAGCCACGTTCAAAATCAGAATGGATAATACCTGCCACTTGTGGTGCTTTCATACCACGTTTAAAAGTCCAAGCACGTGTTTCTTTGCCGCCAGCGGTAAAGAAAGTTGCTAGACCAAGTAAATGATAGGAAGCTTTGATCAAGCGATCTAAACCAGACTCACTAACGCCCTCTGCTTCTAGAAAATCTTTTTTATCTGCATCATCCAGTTCTGCAATTTCTTCTTCAGTTTTAGCTGAGATTGCCAAGGCTTCCGCATTTTCTTGCGCTGCAAAGTCTTTGATCTGTTGATAATAAGGGGAGGCATCTGGGTCGGCCATGTCAGCTTCAGCAATATTTCCGACATAAATTACCGGCTTAGCTGTTAATAAAAATAGCCCCTTTACAATTTTTTGCTCGTCTTCATCAAACGTAATACTACGGACACTGCCACCATCTTCTAGTACTGGCTTGATCTTTTGTAAGACAGCAAATTCAGCCATGGCATCTTTATCTTTAGTACGCGCAACTTTCTCTACTTTTGCGTAGCGTTTATTGACACTTTCTAAATCAGCTAAGCTTAACTCTAAATTAATTGTTTCAATATCTTCTAACGGATCAACTTTACCCGAAACCGTCGTAATATTATCGTCATCAAATGCTCGAACCACATGAACGATCGCGTCAACTTGGCGAATATTCTCTAAAAATTTATTTCCTAAACCTTCACCCTTGCTGGCACCTTTAACAATACCCGCAATATCGGTAAATTCAAAGGTCGTAGGAATGATTTTCTTAGCTGGGATCAATTCATCAATTCTAGCCAAACGTTCATCGGGTACTTCAACCATCCCCACATTAGGATCAATTGTTGCAAAAGGATAGTTAGCCATTTCAGCGCCAGCTTTTGTGATTGCGTTAAACAACGTCGATTTTCCGACATTGGGTAATCCGACAATACCTGCAGTTAATGCCATGTTTAAAAACTCACTTTCTAATACATTATTTTATAATAATTCATCTGGACGTGGCCGATGTAAGACATCTTGATAGTTCACTTCGTCCGCCGTCACCGCATCAGCCTTGACTAATATTGATTTCATCTTCTTTTGAAACTCTTTTCTTGGCATCATAACTAGATGGCCACAGCCAAGACATTTGATACGGATATCCATGCCCATCCGAATAATCTCAAACCGATTGGTCCCGCATGCATGTTGTTTCTTCATCATTACGATATCACCTAATGCAAACATTCGAGTCCTCCTTAAAGTGTCAAAATCTAGCATAAAGCAAAAGTCCATGATTGACTACTATTAATCTAAAGAAACGTTTAAAATATCCAAAATTCGATTTAAATCTTCAGTAGATAAATAACCGATCTCAATTTTACCTTTACCATCTTTTTGTTCTGCTAAGGTTACTTTTGTATTAAACTTATCGGCTAAATGCTGCTCTGTTGCGCGAATAAAGGTTGATTTGACTGGTTTCTTGATGACTTGCTTAGATGCCTTTTCTTCATTCAGTGCATTCACGATTTTTTCAAGTTGGCGTACAGTCAAAGATTCCTTGATGGTTCGCCGCGCTAATGCATCAATTTGGGCCTTATTCTTCAGGCCAAGCAGTGTACGTGCTTGACCCATGGATAGCTGTTTGGCTTGTAAAAGCCGCTTAGTGGCTTCTGGTAAGGTCAACAAGCGCAAATAGTTGGCAATATAGGGTCGACTCTTGCCCAGACGATTAGATACTTCCGTTTGCGTCAAATTTAATTTTTTGATCAAAGTTTCATAGGCCAAAGCTTCTTCGATTGGCGTGAGATCTTCACGCTGTAAATTTTCCAGTACAGCGATTTCCATCATTTCATCTTCACTGACGTCGCGAATAATAGCTGGAATTGTTGTTTTACCCGCTAACTTGCTTGCTCGAAAGCGCCGCTCACCGGCAATAATTTCATAGCCTTGGATGCTCTTCCGTACAATGATCGGTTGAAAAACACCGCTCTTTTTGATTGAAGCGGTTAATTCTTGAAGCGCCGTTTCATCAAAATCTCGTCTTGGTTGATAGGGATTAGGCCGTAATTCACTTAACGCTAATGTCTCAACCGTCTCCTGATCGTGTGTCGTTTCCCCATTAAAATCTTGAAATAAAGCATCTATTCCTCGACCTAGAGCTTTTTTCCTTTCAGCCATGATTCTTCAGCACCTCCTTTGCAAGCTCGTTATAAACCAGACTGCCCTTGGATTTAGGATCATAATCAATAATCGGCAAACCATAACTTGGTGCTTCCGCCAATTTAGTCACTCGTGGGATTACCACATCATATACCTTGTCACCAAAGAACTGCCGCACTTCAGCAATAACTTGTGTTCCCAGATTTGTTCGAGCGTCGTACATCGTCATGACCACACCCTCAATCGCTAGATCTGGATTAAAATGCTTTTGAACCAACTTGATCGTATTCAATAGTTGGGTCAAGCCTTCTAAAGCATAGTATTCACTTTGTACGGGAATCAAAATTGAATCGCTGGCAGTAAAAGCATTAATCGCGAGTTGCCCCAATGATGGCGGACAATCAATCAAAACAAAATCATACTGTGCTTTAACTTTTTTTAAACCTAATTTCAAACGTGTCTCGCGAGCCATCTGTGAAACGAGCTCGATCTCGGCCCCAGCTAATTGAATTGTTGCTGGTACAACATCCAGATTTTCATGTTGTGTTGTTTGAATTGTCTTTTCAAGCGGATATTCATCAATCAAAATATGATAAATATCATGTTCGATTTTACCTTTATCGATACCTAAGCCATTGGTCGCATTACCTTGAGGATCGGTATCAACGATAAGTACTCTTTGACCATCACTAGCCAAACTAGCCCCTAAATTAATCGTCGTGGTGGTCTTACCCACGCCGCCTTTTTGGTTTGCAATCGCAATCACACGTGTCATTTTGCCCCGCCTCGCTTACTGATCTTAATTTTAAGCGTATAACTATCTGCACCATCATCTTCATCTATTTCGACCGGCAACCCAGCATCTTGGATCAATTTTAACGAATGACGCAAGGTATTGATGGCTACTTTCGGATCTTTAGACTTGCCAGAAATTTTGGGTTTATGTGCGGTCTTAGTCGTTGTTTGCGGTGTGAATCCTTGCGCCTCTTCATCAGATACACGATGCGTTGTGTTGAGCGTATCTAAATTGGCCGGTTGACTTGTCGGTGATTCAGCTTGATTTGAAACTTGCATAGCTGCTAGTTCACTTTCTGATAGTGGCTGTAGCGTTGTTTGAGGATTTATCGTTTGTTCTACTAAATTTTCTGTTTCTTTGACATTCAACGCTTCACTTAATATTTTGTGAAGTGCGATCTGCTGATCTGTCTCGTTCAAACGCAAAAGTGCTCGGCCATGTCGTTCACTGAGTTCGCCATTGATAATTGCTTCTTTTACTGGCTGAGATAACCTTAATAATCGCAATTTATTGGCGATAAACGACTGACTCTTGCCTAACGCTTCAGCCAGCTGGCCTTGTTTCATCTGTCCCTGAGTTAATAGCTCTTGATAAGCTTGAGCTTCTTCTACCGGTGTCAGTTCTTCACGTTGTAAATTTTCAATCAATGCCATCGCCGCTGTTTCAGCGTCACTCATTTTATCTACAATTGCTGGAATCTTTTCCCAGCCAAGTTTACCAACGGCTCGAAAACGCCGTTCACCGGCAATAATCTCATATTTATCCGGTTCATATTCACGCACGATAATTGGCTGCAACAAGCCATGGCTTTCAATTGTCTCAGCTAATTCGTTGATACTGTCAGCCTTAAATACTTTACGTGGCTGATACCGATTGGGTACAATTGCTGCCACGGGTAATTCTTGAACTTGTTTCAGTTCATTATCTGATTTATTTTTACGATTCTTACCAAAAAATGACGCAAATGCCATAATGCACCTCCCGATATATGACGCTTATTGAATCAATGGCTGTTTAGCTGGCATACCTGCTTTACGAGGGTATCGATTTGGTGTTTGCTTTCGTTTTTGAATCACAATGATATCCCGAGCTTCATCAGAGTCAGGTAATGTAAATGACTTTGTCTTAATGTACTTACCACCTAGCGTGGCGATAGCAAAACGGCTTTTAGTCAATTCATCAGCACCTTGACGACCCTTTAATGCCAAAAAATAGCCTTCTGGTTGAACATAGGGTAAGCAAAATTCACTTAAGATTGGTAATTGGGCCACTGCACGGCTTAACACTAGGTCAAAGCTTTCCCGCAACGGTTGTCCCTTACGCGCAAAGTCTTCGGCACGGCCGTGTTTTAGTGTCACTTGACTCAAGTTAAGCTGAGCCACCAATTCACCGAGAAAATTGATACGCTTATTTAGCGAATCAATGATCGTGATTTTTAAGTCCGGCCGCAGGATTTTTAAAGGTAAGGATGGAAAACCCGCACCAGCACCGATATCACAAATACGACTATCACTCGTAAAAAGTTCAGGAAGATAGAGCAGCGGTGTCACTGAATCAAAAAAGTGTTTCAAATAAACGGCTTCTTTTTCCGTGATTGCCGTTAAATTAACAACTTTGTTTTGAGTTGTTAAAAAATTAAAATATGTCTCAAACTGCTGTAATTGCGTGTCTGAGACTTCAATTTGAAATTGCTGTGCTAAAATTGTTCTAAATGTTTCCGGGGACATCATGGGCCTCCAAACTTTACTTGTGAAACATCGATGTTTCACGTCCTCAATAACTTTAAACTATCTTAATAATTCATGCAAGGTGTTAAGAATTATTTATTGTACCTTGACTTTATATGAGTTCATTCTATGATTAGATTAGTGTTTTATATATTGATTAAGGAAGTCTTTGGATGGAACTCGCAGGGAAAAAAGTAACTTATGATGAAGAATTATCTGATGCTCAATTACAAGAATTACACACAAATTACCAACATTTATGGCAAGCATTAAAAGTTGTCGAATTTGACGATGGTCAACGTGAACTACAAGTTCTCTACCAAGAAGCAGATAATACAGCCAATTATGAAGCTGCTTTCTTTACACTTCAAGTACGTCACCGCGATGATCGTTTCCACTTTGACGAATATACCATTATTGTGAACAACAAAAGTACGTTTAATGATAGTGACGATGAAGAAGTCATTGAACTCTCTCAATATGATGACTGGGCAAAATTAGAAGCTCAAGCCGTTACCTCAGCTAAAAAATGGGCCGCAAAGTTTAACTAAGCTACATCTTTGGGTTGATGCGCCGCACCAATTATATTGTTAAAATTTAGACAGAAACATGCGAAAGGACTAGCATGATGATTCTGTCTATTTTTTTAATTCTATTATTGATCGGTGCTTTTTTTCACGGCTACCACCGTGGTTTTATCAAACAATTGATCTATACACTTGGCGGGTTACTCGTCTTTTTGATTGCCTATCGTTATAATACGGACTTTAGTCAAGGTATTGCCAATTTCTTTCAAATATTTAATCCTAATTTTATTGTGACCTATGTGACCCATATCATCAGTTTTTATTTCATTCTGGCAGTGGGTAACTTCTTGATCATTTGGCTAGCTCGAGCTTCAAAAGCAATCACTTGGCTGCCTGTTGTGCATCAAACGAATGGCTTAGCTGGTGGTTTGCTTGCATTAGTATTGGGTTACTTTGGCCTCTTCATAGTGCTGTGGACCCTTACGCTACTACCATTAACAACCATGCATCAAGTGTTACAGCAATCCTCCGTTGCTCAATGGATCGTTCATCAGACACCGTTATTAACTGAACAATTGATCCAACAAATTCTTGGTATTGGACACTAGTGGGCAAACAAGGGTAAAATAACTCTATATTTTAGACACTTGTATTATTTCACACTTGTATTATTTCTATGAGAGAAGGCATGTTATCAATGACTGATCCAGTAAAAGCTGCACCCATAAAAATTGCTTATCTATACGAAGATCTCATGAATACTTATGGGGATAGCGGCGATGTTAAGATCTTACGTTATCTGCTTGAAAAACAAGGTTACCAGGTAACTGTGACCAATATCAGCCTCACAGATGATTTTGACGCTGAAACTTATGACTTTCTTTTCTTTGGTGGCGGCCAAGACTTCGAGCAAACCGTTGTTGCTAAAGACTTACTGCGGCATAAAGCCACCTTAGCTCATTACATTGAAACTGGTAAGCCTATGCTGGCCATCTGCGGCGGCTACCAATTACTCGGTGATTACTATAAAACCGCTGAGGGAACGGTCATTAAAGGCTTAGGTATCTTGCCTTTACACACCGTCTTTAAAGCCGATAGCCGCATGATCGGTGATACAGAATTTGATACGGCTTTTGGTAAAGTCCGGGCCTTCGAAAACCACAGTGGCCGGACCTATTTTGATGATCCTGATAAATTAAAGCCACTAGGAAAAGTCATTCAAGGTTACGGCAACAATCCTGAGGACGGCGTTGAAGGCTTACATTATAAAAACACCATTGGGAGTTACGCGCATGGCCCTATTTTAAAAAACCAAAATATGGCGACTGCTATTTCCAAATTAATTGTCAAGAATCATCAAGAGCGCATAACCAAACAACTGACAAAAACATCGATTTAAAAAGCAGATAGGTGATCAATCTGTCTTTAAGTGACTATAAACAACCACATCCCAAAATTGGTCGTTATAGTTTAAATACTGACGTAGGACACCATCTAAATGGTAATTAAGCCGTTCCGGGATGCCTCGGCTAGCAGTGTTTTGGGTGACAGCTTGAATCTCGATACGTTGCAAATCTAATTCATAAAAAGCGATTTCTTCCAGTTTTTGAACCGCCTTAGTCATTAGTCCTTGCCCCTGATGGCTCTGATCTAACCAATAACCAATTTCAGCGTGTTGATTGATTGGATCAATATGGTGTAGATCTAGCGCACCAATTACTTGATCATCGAACAGCAATACAAACGCATAAACGGTGCCATCAATTGATTTTTTCAACATGTTCTGAATCCAATTTGCTTCGTCTTCTACTGTCATATTTGGTGTTGCCCAAGGCATATAATCCTGAAGAATACTGATATTTCGCTGAACGAGCCCAAATAAGGGCTGCGCATCCTGAATGGTAAGTCTACGCAAACTGAGATGGTCATTAATTTTTGTTTGAAACATAATTGCCTCCATCAAATATTTAAATTTAGGTATAATAAAAAGGCCACACGTGTTCGCAAACACTTGGCCTTTTTATTATACCTGCTTTTAGAAAGAATACTTAAATAATTGCTAAGACAACAAAGTTCACAATAAACAAAATCGTAACGACCCATAAAATCGGATGAATCTGCTTAGCTTTACCCGTAATTGTTTTGATCAAGCAGTACATGATAAATCCTGCAGCAATCCCATAAGAAATATTGTAGCACAGGCCCATAAAAATTGAAGCCATGAATGCTGGAATTGCCTCGCCCAAGTCATCCCAGTCAATGTTTTTGAAAGATCCCATCATCATGACGCCGACAGCAATCAAAGCCGGTGCAATAGCTTGCGTAGGAATAATCGAAATGAATGGTGCGAATAAACTACTTAATAAGAATAAAACGGCTACGACGACGCTCGTTAAACCAGTACGACCACCCGCACCAATGCCAGCTGTACTTTCCACATAAGTCGTCGTATTGCTGGTTCCAAAAATAGCGCCGACAGATGTCGCAATAGAATCGGCAAACAAAGCTTTATCCATCTTGGAAGAGAAACCAGAGCCACTCTCCAAGGCAACTTCATCTTGAGCTGAGAAGATTCCCGTGCGCCGCCCAGTCCCAATAAATGTCCCTAACGTATCAAATGTATCCGAAAAGCTAAATGCAAAGACCGTCATAATAACTAATGGTAACTTATCGGCCGAGCTGAAGAGCGCCCCCATGCCTTTTGCGCCAAACGCTGCGCCAAACGTAGTTCCCAATTGTTGCACTGAATTAGCCAAGGAATTGGCATTTGAAATATGCAAATTAGTAACGCCCATCGGAATACCAATCAAAGTTGCAATAATGATACTGATCAGAACAGCACCAGGTACATTTTTGACCAATAAAATAACAACAACGATCAGACCGATCAAGGCTAATAGTGCGCCTGATTGAGAAAAATTAACTAAAGCTGGCACAATGCCCCCATTAGAAACAATATCTGTTAAACCGCCCTTAAAGTGCGTTTGCGTAGGGTCAAACGGTTTGCCATTAACGGAAGCAATGCTGGACGCCTCTGATGTAAATTGCAAAAAGCCAGCATTCTTAACACCAATGTACGCGATGAAGACACCGATTCCACCGCCCATGGCTTGTTGTAATACTTCTGGAATAGCGGTGATGATCATCTTACGAATCTTAGTGACCGTGATAAAAATGTTGATCATGCCACAAATGAACACAAGTGCTAAAGCTTCCTGCCAAGAAAAACCTAAGGCAAAAACAACTGTATAAGTAAAGAACGCATTCAAGCCCATACCTGGTCCCAACGCATATGGTACATTGGCGAAAAGCCCCATAAATAAAGTACCCACAGCTGAAGCAACAATCGTTGCAAGAAAGACAGCTTGCGAAGGCATACCTGTCAGCGATAATACGGATGGGTTAACAAAAAGGATATATGACATCGCGAAGAAAGTCGTGATACCGGCAATAATTTCAGTACTTACTTTGGTCCCATTAGCTTTAAGATCAAAAAAGTTCTCCATAAAAATAATTCCTCTTTTCAAAATCAATGAGCTTATTATAACGATTATTTTTTGAAAAATCAACATTTTTAGGAACAAATTTAGTGTAAACGATTTTAATGTTCGTGTTTTGATTTATTTTTTATTTTTGAGTATAATAATCACATTGACTTTTAAATTCAATCCTGTAAATTATTAAGAGGACAATTATAAAGGAGCGATTCTGATGCGTAACAATATCATTTTGGAACACAAAGAATCTGGTGAACGTATTTACTTAACTTCTAAGAATAAGCGTAATACACCAGATCGTTTATCTTTACGTAAATATTCTCCAAAATTGCGTAAACACGTGGTCTTCACTGAAACTAAATAAGGCCTAACAAAAAAAGCAGCCTAGCTAGGTTGCTTTTTTTGTTGTCTTTTTTTAATAATGCTTATGGTTCACCTTTCAAAATGAACCGAAAGACTTTTAGCAGCTGAACATCCCAGCTATTTGCCAGCTTTAAGTAAAGCATCCGTCACAAGTTTCAATTGTCCCATGGTCGCATAGGGATCATAATAATACATTTTCTGGAACGGCAGCTGGATCACGTGTCCTTGTTTCACCGCGGGTAGTTTTTTCCAAACGGGATTAGCTTTTAAATCTTTTAATTCCTGGCTGCCGCTGCCCTTACTGCTATAGTTCGTAAAAAACATATAATCTGCATCATATTGCGGCAATGCTTCGATTGAGACTTGCTTGAATCCAGCGCCTTTATCTACCTCTGCCACTTTTTTCGGTAAGGTAAAATTTAGTCCAGTTGTCAATGCCTGACCCCCGCGGCCAAAATTAGTCCCAAATACGTACATTTTCCCGTCTTGTAATTCATAAATGCCGACAGTCTTGTCCTTAGCAATACCCGCCTTATCCAAACGTTGGCGGTCTTTAGCTGCCTGTTGTTTAAACTTCTTTTGCCAAGCTTTCGCTTCTTTTTGTTTATTTAATAATTGGCCAAATCGAGTGGTTACCGCATTGATATTGCGCATTTTTGTATATGGCAGCAAAACAGTTGGCGCAATTTTAGACATGCTTTTAACATCGGCTTCTGTATCCGTAATAATTAGATCCGGTTTTAGCTTTAAAACCGCCTCAGCATTCATCGGTGTACCAACGTCTTTGATCTTATGACGCACTGCCGAACTAATAAAAGGATTACCCAAATCCCACTTAGTCGCACCAACAACGTTACCTTTAAGTGCAAGCACTTGCCCCATGTACGTCCGTACAACGATCCGTTTGGGGTGATCAGGGACTTTAATACTGCCATTAGCAGCCTTGAATGTGTGTGTGCCGCTGCTAGCAGCCTGCACCTTTCCGCCCCCAAAACTAATCAAACTAAACAAAACGACTACTCCAATTACAAACCCACCAAAAATATACTTCAGTTGTTGTTTCATCTATATTAAACTCCTAACGTGTTGTTTTTAACATCAAAACAATAAAATACGGTACTGTGATCATAGCAACGACTAACCCAACTGGCAACTCACTCGGCGCAAATAAATGACTGGCGACAAAATCGGCCAGAAGTAATACATTGATGCCGACTAAAATAGTCAATGGCAAATTGTATTTTGCTTTATTGCCGATCAATAACCGTGCAATATGGGGCGCCATTAATCCTACAAAACTGATCGCACCACCACCAGCCACACCGATCCCGGCTAAGGCAATGGCAAAAATCAATAATTGCCGGCGTTTATGATCATAATCTAGCCCTAAACTCATCGCATTTCGCCGGCCTAGTAAAATTAGATCAGAATTATGTAAGGCTAATAGACCAAAGGGCAACAATAAACAGCCAATAAGCCCTAATATCAGCATGTAAGGCCAATCTAAATTCCAGAAACTCCCTGATAGCCACACCAGCACTTTGTCAAAATCATCTTGAGAAACTTGCAACTGAATCAACAAAATCAACCCATTAAGCAGCGTGCCCACAGCCACACCACTCAATAATAACCGCAATGGCGACTGGTCTTGGCTAATTTTAAAAACTAATCCAGCAGTCAACAATGCGCCAATTAGAGCGCAAACTGGTAACCAAATATTTTGACTTAAAGATACCCCAAGCTGTGTCAAGCCTAAAAACAAAACTGCTCCTAAACTAGCCCCAGCATTAATGCCTAGTATACTCGAATCAGCCAAATCATTGTTCGTCAAGCGCTGAAACACAGCCCCACTCATGGCTAAACTGCCGCCAACAATAATACTCATCACAATATGCGGCGCCCGAAATTGCCATAGGATCAATTCATTTTGGGCCGAACTTTGGTTTAAAAGAGCCCGCCCTAACTGCAGTGGCGTGAGACTTACCTCTCCAGTAGCAACACTCAGAAGACTGACACCCAAAAAAAAGACACTTAGAATAAAGATCCAGAAAATAAAGCGATGTTTTTTAGCTGTGATCATTACGCTACCACCGCCTCACTTTGACGATACACATACCAAATTAAAAAGCCGCCACCTAAAATCGCTGATAAGCCGCCCAAGGGTAATTCAAATGGCCGGGCCAACAAACGCGCCAATAAATCACAAAACATCAAGAAAACTGAGCCAAAACACATAATTTCAAGATATACATGTTTAAAATCGCGTTTATCAAAATAATGTACCAAATGTGGTATACCCAGACCAATAAAAGCAATATTGCCACCAACAGCGACACTGCCAGAAGTTGCTAAAACAACAATTATAACTGCAACACTGCGGATGAGCACGATGCGGCTGCCTAGGCCCTGACTTAACTGATCATTTAGACCAATAATTGTAATGTCCCGGGCAAAGTAAATGGTTAATCCCAAAATGATGAGCAATAAAATCAATAAGAGCCACATTTGTTTACAGTCCACTCCAGAAAAACCGCCCACCAAAAAATTACGGAATCGTTGACTGGATTTAGTTAAAATACTAATACCGTAAGCGATGCCATTTAAAAATCCTGAAAAAATTGTCCCACTTAAAATTAAACGGGTGGGACTTAAACCTCGGCGCGTCATTGACAGTAAGAAAACGATCAAAAAAGTCAAAAAAGCACCCAGAAAAGCCAAACTAACGCGCCAGAAAAGTGTAAAAGGCACTCCTAAAATCGTCCCACAAATCAAAGCTAAATTAGCCCCGCTATTGATACCCAACAGCGAAGGATCGGCAATTGGATTATTTGAAACGGTTTGCAAAAGCTTCCCTGCGAGTGCTAATAATGCGCCCACAATGGCTGCCGCTAATACCCGCGGCAAGCGCAACTGCCAAATAATAGCAAAATTTTGTGACTGACTTGCAAAAAAATCACTTAGGGCGTAATTGTGAACCCCAAGCAATAAGCTATTCATAAAAAGTAACAATCCTAAAATACAAAGACTGATTAAGAAATAATTTCGATTTTTGCGCATTGACAAGCCTCAAATTGTGTCGTAAGTCAATAATAACGGACAGTGTGCTTTAGGATCCATGGTCACTTTGGCACGGACATGGAAAACGTCCGCCAACATCTGCGCCGTAAAAACATCTTGAGGTCGGCCTTGATAAGCAATCGTCCCTTGTTTGAGACAAACCAAATTATCACAAAATCGGGCTGCTTGATTTAAATCATGCAGGACAATAATGATTGTTTTGTGCAATTCGCGGTTCAAAACGCGGACCAACTTCAATATTTCTAGTTGATGTGGTAGATCCAGAAAAGTTGTCGGTTCATCTAACAACAAAATCTCGCTGTCTTGAGCTAAAGTCATCGCAATAAAAGCACGCTGCCGCTGGCCACCTGATAGATCTGCAATGGGCGTATCCGCAAATTCTTGAATATTCGCATTCACCATCGCCCGTTGAACAGCTTTGTGATCAGCTTCGTGATCAGTTGTCCAGCGATGTTGATAGGCATAACGCCCATAACCTACCAAGTCACGAACCGTAATATCTCCAGGAGCTTGAGGGTTTTGCGGCAAACAGGCTAAAAGCTGGGCTCGCTTTTTCGCGCTAAACTGATGTAACTCATGATCTTCCAGAATGACGCGCCCTGTTTTTAATTTATGAAAACCGGAAAGCGCACCTAGCAAAGTTGATTTACCACTACCATTTGGTCCGATCAATCCAATGACCTCGCCTTTAGGGAAAGTGACGTTCATCTGCTTAATAATCGTGTGCGTTCCGTAATTGATCGTTAAATTTTGTCCAGCAAAAAATGTCATGGCATCACCTTCTAATTGAGAATCTTTCTCAATTTATCTTAGTCCTAATATTAGCAGATTATTAAAGCTTTGTGGGATTGCAACCGAATACAATATAATAGCGTACAATCTATAATTTTATTTTTATAAAGCTTTCTAACCTTTAGTTGCGGTAAAATAAAAAATAACCATATCTATGACTAACAAAAATGAGGCGAATATTATGTTTAACTATGAAACTCAAAACGACTGGCCCATCGTCAGTGGACAAATGCAATCTCCGATCGATATTGAACATCACTTAGCTCAGCCAGTAGAAGATTTGCCCGACTTTGTGCATTATCAAATTAAGATGATTCGGCGGCCAGACGGTAAACTTTCCCTTAAAGGCGATGGTACTGCAACTTTACAAAAGCGCGAAGCCCGCTTCATAGAAGGTCATTTTCATCATCCTAGTGAACACCTGCTAGACGGTCACCAATTTGACTTAGAACTTCACCTTGTTCATGAATTTATTAATGGTCAAAAAGCTGTTATTGCGTTACTTTTCAATGTGGGCGCTGCTGATGCCACTTTAGATAATATCTTACTAAACCTACCTCAACCTGATAAACAGCTTAAATTACCAACACCGATCCAACTAACGGACTGGTTTGACGCTGCCAGTTATTATCACTATATCGGTTCGCTGACAACACCACCGGTTATTGAGGGTATCGAATGGTACGTGGCCGCCACGCCACTAACGATTGCGCCGAAACAATTAGCTACTTTCAAACAATTATTTCCGGAAAACAATCGTCAAATCCAAGCACTTAACGATCGCCCAATTCTACTGTTATATTAATATATATTAATATGAATTTGTTAATTGTACTTATTCATCGATAAGGTATTGATGCTTGATCAATCAAGCGTAGTGCTGCCGGTGTACGCAAATAGTCAATATCAAGATCGCCCTTAAATCGAACACGTTCTAAAGCATCAGCATCTTCAAGTAACGCCAATAGTTTAAATCGGCGCTGCTGCGCGCGATCGTTATAATGCGCAAAAGCTTGTTCGGCTGCCGCTGCTGGCAGTGAATGATAGGTGATCAAATCCAATAGCACATGGCTGTCGTTGGTATTTAATTCAGGCATGGGTAAAACTGCTTGAGAATTCAAGAGAACCATGGACTGTAAAGCAAAAGCTTTAGTGAATCGCTTTAATTTTGTTGCTGTTAGCGGCGGGGTGATTTTGTAGTGATTTAATAAACGTGCCGTCCCCAGCGCACCATGTTTTGGATCAATTTGATCATTTATGCGCCCAATATCATGAAAAATCGCACTGAGATAGAGTATCAAACTATCCTTTAATGAAACCTGCTGCATAATACTTAGCAGAACACTTAGTTTTAGTACCCTCTGCGCATGTTCACGTCCGTGATCATGCGTTTTTGTCTGCCAAAAATCAAAAATCGTTTTTTGATTTAACGCATATTGCACTAAAGTTTCATACCAATCCTTACGTGAGTCTTGTAATAAAGCTTGTACTTCAAGGGACGTTAACTGAGTAATAACCTGTTTCTTGACCGAACTAGGGGCTTGGTTCCGCCAAAACACTCCCGCATTTTGGGTTGCCAACCAAAGTGGGGGCTGAGTACCATCGGTTGTCCACGCATGTATCGCGTCTGCATAATAATTTGTCATTTTGTAAGCACTTCCTGTTGTTAATCTATCCTGTTCATGTTAGAATATAGGAAACATATGAGCGGTTATTCATATGAAATGGGAGGCATGTATTATGCACGAACATCATCATAGTACCAATGTTTCAACTATTAATCGAGCTTTTAAAGTCGGTATTATTCTAAATATTGCGTTTGTCATCATTGAGGGTGGCTTTGGTTTTGCAGCCAATGCTTTGGCCTTGATTGCCGATGCAGGCCATAATTTGAGTGACGTTTTAGGGTTGCTAGTTTCCTGGGTTGCTATCATTTTAAGCCGGCGTGCACGAACTGATCAAATGACTTACGGCTATAAGCGTAGTTCCATCTTAGCCGCTTTATTCAACGCCGTTTTTTTACTGGTCGCTATTGGCGGTATTGTGGTTGAGGCCATTCAACGGCTGCAGAATCCACAACCAGTCGCCGAACTTGATGTGATCATTGTGGCAACGATTGGGATATTTATCAATGGCTTTACGGCCTTATTATTCCGTCATGATCAAAAATCCGATTTAAATGTTAAAGGTGCCTTTTTGCACATGGCTGCAGATGCTGGTGTCTCAGTTGGCGTTGTTTTAGCCGCTATCGTCATGAAAATGACAAATTGGTTTTGGCTAGATCCGGTTGTCAGTTTACTGATTGCTCTGATCGTTTTACTAGGGACTTGGGGCTTGTTACGCGATGCTGTTAACCTTTCTCTAGATGCGGTCCCGAAAGATATTGACCTCGAGCAGGTCAAACAAATTATTCAAGCTAAAGATACCGTTTCAAATGTGCACGACCTGCATATATGGGCATTGAGTACTACTGAGAATGCCTTGACTGCGCACATTTGTCGTACCACATTGGAAGATAACAATACCTTCATTAAAGCCCTTGATTCGCAACTAACCTCACAATTTGATCTCAGCCATACCACGATTCAAGTTGAATTAGGTAAAATCAGTGATGAATCCACTGATCGGAGTATTTAAATTTTTGAAAATAACCATGATTTATTCATACTTTGTTCACATTTTAATTTTATGATTAACTCATAGCTTGAAGGATACCCGACCTGATAGCTTAATTTTAGAAAATAAAACATTTCATTTACTTCCTCCCAAAAGTGAATTGAAGTTAGGTAGTAACCTACCTTTTCTAAACCTTATGAAAAAGCTGTGCGGCTAATTACCGCACAGCTTTTTTGTTTGTCATGACTCTAAATTATCGGTACCATATAGATAGTAAATGAATGATGGAGGTGCGAGATGAATATCGCATTGATCGGACCACACGGCGTTGGTAAAACCGTTTTAGGCAAAGCAGCTGCCAAACAAACAAATTTACGTTACTATTCTTTAGATGCTGCTCGCAGCCAATACTTTACAAAATATGGCTATGACCCTCGTCAAGCTGAACAGTATAGTCGTCAAAATGATATGGTTGCCCTTTTTAAATACTGGAAACCATTCGCGATCAAGACAATCGAAGAAATCTTGCCAGCAAAAGATAATCACTTATTTGATCTTGGTGCTAGTTTTATTGTTTCCCCAACACCAGCCGAAATTGAGCAATTGCAAAAAGTCGTTGCCGCAAATCAAACCGTTTTGATTTTGATGTTACCTTCAAAAGACCTTGAAATCTCTAAAAATACCTTATTAAAACAAGGTATCTATAATGAGTTGACCGAGAACTTTTTAAGTACGTATTCAGATCTACAGATCACTGACCATATTTTTTACACACATGGCCACACGCAAGCTGAAAACGTGACACGTCTCGTGAAAATGATCAATGACATCAAACAAGAATCTCATAATAATTGAGAGTGAGATAAAGAGTGTTGCCTTTTTGAACGCGTTTAAAATTTAATTTTATCTCACGCTCATCATAATTGATCAGTGTGTCGTCATGGTTCCTTTTAACCAATCTATATCATTAGGATCATGACTATGCCGTTGATTTTTATCAATAACTGCGATTTGGTTCATTTCTTCGGCCGTCAGCTTAAAATCAAAGACATTTGCATTCTCAATGATACGATTTTGGTGAATGGATTTAGGAATGACGATTTCATCACGTTGAATATGCCAACGAATGATGATCTGGGCCACTGTTTTTTGATGTTTTTCGGCCAATTCATTCAAGACGGCATCTTGTAGTAAATTTGCTTGGCCTTGACCTAGAGGCCCCCAAGCTTCATGAAAAATATCATTTTCTTTTAAAAACTGATGAAGTGCTTTTTGCTGAAAATAAGGGTGCGTTTCTACCTGATCAACCATGGGCTTGATGGCTGTTTGTGCCATCAAGTTTTTTAAATGACTAATTTCAAAGTTAGAAACACCAATGGCTTTGATCTTATCTAAGCCATAAAGCTCTTCCATCGCCTGCCAGCTTTCCACATAGCCTGGTGCAGGCCAGTGAATCAAATAAAGATCCAAATAGTCTAACTGCAGCCGATTTAGAGTTTCTTGAAAAGCTCGTTTAGTCTGATCATAACCTCGATCAGCATTCCACAATTTTGAAGTAATAAATAACTCCTCTCGAGGGATGCCACTTTCGGCAATGGCTTCCCCCACCCACTGCTCATTATGATAGATCATGGCAGTATCGATCGAACGATAGCCTGCTTCTAAAGCCCATTTAACGGCTTGTTTCACGTCACTGGCCTGATTGACCTTAAAAACACCTAAGCCTAATTGTGGCATTGATTTGCCATTTGCTAAAAGTACACTAGGAATCTGATTCATTATTACACCTCATTATATTGAAATTGCCGTCTGCGTTCTTGGATCGTATGTATACATTGTTGACGCGTTGCCGCATTTGTTTGTGCTACCCACGCTTTTAAATGGCACCCATCATAAAGCCACCAAATAAGATTAATCAGTAATAGAAGATACCAAGTAAACCAGCCAACGGCAATAGCGATGATTGCAACAGCCGACATAGCGAACCCAACTTTATACTGGCGAAGATAATAATGATGGCCGCCAAACCAACCAAGCAGCAGCCAAAGCCAAAAAGTGCCCCAGCCACTACGCTTATTTTTACGATAAGTCATTTTAAAAAAATGCTGTTCATCTAGGGTCAACAGCTCATTTGCCTGAGTCAAAAAATCACCTCTGCTTAATATCTTAGCATAACCCATCGATAGTGCGTATAGACCACCAAAAATAACGAAAAATCAGTACGCAAAACTTATAATAAATAGTAGATAAAATTTTTACGCTGTTTATAGCAATTACTAGTTGCTATTAAAACGGTTTCTGTCTACAATAAAAGTGGTTATTGAATATAACTTTATTATTTTCTTCACTAGGGGAGGTTTTTTTATGGCACTAATGAGTATTGGCGTTTTGTCGCTTGCACGTTGGCAATTCGCTATGACCACAGTGTTCCATTTCTTTTTTGTGCCGTTTTCCATTGGCATGGCGCTTGTCGTCGCAATTATGGAAACCGCTTACGTCCACACAAAAAAGCCAGTTTATAAGAAAATGGCCAAGTTTTGGGGTAACATTTTCTTACTAAGTTTCGCTGTCGGTGTCGTAACTGGTATTATTCAAGAATTCCAATTCGGGATGAATTGGTCTAATTATTCTCGCTTTATGGGCGACATCTTTGGCGCACCACTGGCTATCGAAGCACTGCTGGCATTCTTCATGGAATCCGTGTTCATCGGTGTTTGGATGTTTACCTGGAATCGTTTCAAACCAGGTATTCACGTCATTTTCATTTGGTTAACGATGCTAGGTTCAATGCTATCAGCAATTTGGATCTTAGCCGCTAATAGTTTCATGCAGCATCCAACTGGCTTCGAAATCAATCAAGCAACAGGTCGTGTTCGGATGACTGATTTTGGTGCGATTGTTGCTAATCCCCAACTTTGGCGTGTATTTCCACACGTTATTGTAGGTGCAATTTTGACTGCTTCCGTAGCTACTGTTGGTATTGCAGCATTTGGCGTTTTACGCAAGAAAAATGCCGATTTCTATAAGCAATCAATGCGCGTCGGTCTTTGGGTCGTTTTGATTGCCTCTTTCGGTGCAATTATTACAGGTGACTTGCAAACACAACAAGTCGTTAAAGATCAGCCAATGAAATTTGCTGCAACTGAGGGTATTTACGAGGATACTAAAGATCCAGCACCCTGGACAGCGGTTGCTTTGATCGATACTAAGAACCATAAAGTAACTCATTCCATTGAAATTCCTAGAGTACTTAGTATTTTAACGTATCATAAGTTATCTGGTGGCGTTAAGGGTATGAATACGCTTAACCAAGAATTACATGCTAAGTATGACAAAAAGTTTGGTGCTGATATGAATTATTATGTACCAGTTAAAACTGTCTTTTGGAGCTTCAGAATCATGGCTGCTGGCGCAGTGGTCACATTGATCCTATCTATTCTTGGACTTGCTTATACTCGGCCTGGTAAAGATAGTATTGAAAACAAACGCTGGTTGTTATGGTTATTAGGTATCGCAACTTACTGCCCATTTGTTGTCAATTCGACTGGTTGGTTTGTAACTGAATTTGGTCGTTACCCTTGGTTAGTTTATGGGTTACAAACGATTGCCGATGGGGTTTCACCAACCACAACCGCTGGGCAATTATGGTTCACGAATATCGTGTACTTCTTAATGTTCTCCTTGATGGGTTCAATTATGGTCTTCTACTCTAGAAAACTAATGATCAAAGGTCCAGACGATCTAGAATCAGCGGGTTATGATAATGGTGACGCATCAAAGAAGACTGACCCATTTAGCAAGGAGGCGTTTCAATCATGACTGGATTGCAACTATTATGGTTTATTTTGATTTGTGTCTTGTTCATTGGCTTCTTCTTCCTTGAAGGCTTTGACTTTGGGGTAGGCATGTCAACGCGCCTATTAGCTAGAAACGATGCTGAACGTGAAGCATTAATGGCAACGATTGGTCCCCATTGGGATGGTAATGAAGTTTGGTTGATCACTGCTGGTGGGGCTATGTTTGCTTCTTTCCCACTTTGGTACGCCAGTCTCTTTTCTGGTTATTACATTCTGCTATTCCTCGTTTTAGCAGCTTTGATTTTCCGTGGAGTTTCTTTTGAATTTTCAGCTAATGCTGACTCAATCAGTGCACGCCATTTCTGGTATTGGGCTTTATTCATTGGCAGTACCATTGCACCGTTCTTACTAGGTATGATGTTTACAAGCTTGATTCAAGGCCTTCCGATGGACAGTCATGGCGATATTTATGCTGGCTTTACGGATAATGTCAACTTATTATCAATCGTTGGTGGTGTAGCAGTGACCTTGCTCTGCCTCATTCATGGCTTAAATTATACACGGTTAAAGATCGATGGTAACATGCGCGACCGGGCTAGAAGTTTAGCTGAAAAGTTGTATTTCGTTTTATTTGCTGGTGAAATTGTTTTCGTCATTTTATTAGCCATTTACACAGACTTTATGAAATTACGGCCAATGTCAACTTGGGCCATCTTGATCTTAATTGTCTTGTTCTCTGCTTTATCTATGTGGGGTGCATATAGCAATAAAGAAGGTTTAAGTTTCATTACTTCCGGTTTAACTTTAGGCAGTATTGTGATCCTATTGTTCAACGGATTATTCCCACGCGTCTTAATTGCAAATAATCCAGCACACAGTCTATTGATCAAAGATGCTGCTGCTTCACCTTATACTTTGACGATCATGACGATTGTTGCTTGCATTTTATTACCAATCATGTTGATCTACTTCATTTGGACATTCTTCTTATTCAAACGGCGTGTTAAAACAGCTGATTAAGATGCGTACATCTAATAGTCATCAAAACTAAAATCGGTTATCAATTTTAGTGTGAGACTGGGACAAAACTAACGTCTTGTGCCCAGTCTCTTTCTATATCTAAATGATTTAAATTTAAGAGCGTGAAATAAATATAGGAGCTTTAGGGGAGGCCATTGCCCTTTGGCACACGTTTAAACTAAAATTATTCGCACGGGATTAACCAAAGGCATAAAGTCTTCTATAATAAAAAACGTATGGTGTAAGTACGTAACAAGTGGCCGTTTAATTCAGTTTTACGCCTGCCGCTTCTAAACCATAATATACAGAGAAACTGGTGGAATATATGATCGATAAGCGTTTATTTAAATTACCCGGTCTGACCTTAACGCTGATATGGGTCACGATCTTGACCGGTATTCAAGGTATTGCAATCATTTGCCAAGCTCATTTTTTAACACGGGCTTTAGTCAATTCATGGCAGATGAAACCATTAGCTACCTTAACCACAGCAATCATACTATTCGGTGGCGCATTTTTGCTGCGTCATGTCTGTGTATGGCTTAAAAATATCATTTTAGATCACTATGCGGATCACACAAGCAATCTATTACGTGACCGCTTGTTAGATCAAGTTTATGTCACGGGTGCCAATCAAATCGCCCAGACTGGGACCGGTAAGTTGGTAACTGTGGCTTTAGATGGCATCAATAATGTTTATAATTATTTCAACCTTATTTTTGCTAAAATTTTTGATATGATGATCATTCCTTTTTTAGTCATTATTTATATCTACTGGCAAAGTGTCCGCTCAGGTATTATCTTAACAATCGTCTTTCCCGTCGTGATTTTATTTATGATTATTTTAGGGTTTGCGGCTCAAGATAAAGCCGATCGCCAGTATGCTGGTTTTATCAAACTGTCTAATCATTTCGTTGATTCTTTGCGTGGCTTAGCCACTTTAAAATTTCTAGGCCTATCCAAACGTTATGAAACCAACGTTTATGAAGTTAGTGAAGATTATCGCCGCAGTACCATGGATACCTTGAGAATTGCTATTTTATCGACCTTTGCATTGGACTGGTTCACAACTTTATCCATTGCGCTATTGGCCTTGTTTTTAGGATTGGCACTGATCAATGGTTCGATGCCGCTCTTTCCGGCATTGGTTTCTTTGATTTTGGCCCCTGAATTTTTCTTACCGATTCGCGACTTTGGCAATGACTATCATGCTACTTTAGATGGCAAGAATGCCTTAGGTGATATTTTAGATATTTTAGATCAACCAACGATTCAAAATCGGGAACTAGTTTCTGATAGTTTTCATTGGGATGCCAATAGCACTTTAACTGCAAATCACTTTAATCTGCAATACAATCCCGATAATGCCTATCAAATTGATTTAAAGGACATTAGTTTTACATTGCACGGTTATCAAAAAGTAGCAATTATTGGGATGAGTGGATCCGGTAAGTCGACCCTCTTAAATACACTAGGTGGCTTCTTAACCCCAATGCTCAAAACGCAATCTCAAACAGATAACTTTACCTTAAACGGCCAAGCACTGCCCCATTTAAGCCAAGCCAACTGGCAAAAACAATTTAGTTTTATTCCGCAATTTCCTTATTTATTTGCCGATACCATTGCTGCAAACATTAAATTCTATCGCCCTGAAGCTACTGAAGCTGAGGTCCAAGCAGCCGTGGTCAAAGCGGGTCTTGCCGATTTTGTGGCCTCCCTCAAAGATGGTCTAGCTACTAAAGTCGGTGAAGGCGGCCGTGGCATCAGTGGTGGTCAAGCCCAACGGATTGCTTTAGCCCGTGCTTTTCTAGACCAAGACCGCCGCATTCTAATGTTTGATGAACCAACTGCGCATTTAGATATCGAAACGGAATATGCCTTAAAGGAAACGATGAAGCCTTTATTTAAAGATCATCTCGTTTTATTCGCAACTCACCGTTTACACTGGTTAAAAGAAATGGATTACGTCATCGTTATGAAAGATGGTCAAATTGTCCAACAAGGCCCCGTGGCAGAATTAGCCCAGCAGCCCAACGGTGAATTTAAAGCATTAACAGAACATATGCGAAAGCGGGTGACTTTATGAAACATTTCAAAAATTTGATGGCGCATGATACCTGGGTCAAGCCTTACTTGAAACGATACAAAAAGTTATTATTTTTATCGCTATTTTTTGGCGTTCTGACTGCTATTTGTGCCGCTGCGTTAATGTTCACATCTGGTTATATCATCGATCGATCCGCTACACATCCGTACAATATCTTGATGATCTATGCGGCCGTGGTTCTGACACGTGCTTTTGGGATCGGACGGCCAGTATTCAAATACTTAGAACGTCTACGTAGTCACAATTGGGTGCTCAAAGTGACCTCAGATCTCAGACGACGCCTCTACCATGTTTTAGAAAAAGATGCGGCCTTTTTTGAAGAGCATCATCGGACTGGTGATATTCTTGGCATCTTAGCAGATGATTTAGGTCATTTACAAAATCTTTATTTACGGACGGTTTTTCCCACGATCGTCGGTTATTTAATTGGTTTACTAGTCATTATTCTCTTAGGTAGTTTTGACTGGCGCTTCGGGCTATTGATGTTACTGCTATTTTTCGTAGAAATCTTCTTAATTCCTCTTATTTCTGTAAACGTGGAAGGCGCTCGCCGTTATCACCAAAAAGCGATTAATAATGCACTATACGTTGATCTAACCGATAACGTCATGGGTGCGTCTGATTGGGTTATCTCTGGTCGTCATCAAGATTTTATTCAGCGGCCCAAACCTGCCTTAAAACAGTTACGCCAATCTCAACTTAAAAGCAAACACTTTGGCTGGACGCGGGATTTCATCTTACAAATCGTTTTCTTAGGCATGGCGATTGCCTTGATCATCTTTACCAATTTACATTTAACCGGTTCACAAGCTCAGGCGAACTTCGTCAGCGCCTTTGTGCTCGCAATCTTTCCACTGTCTGATGCTTTTATCCCTATCAGTACCGGTTTTGACGAATTACCACTATATGCAGATTCAATTCAACGCTTGAATGACTTAGCCCCGAAGCCACGTACCTTACCAGCACAACAAACACTTGATCCTAAAGACTTTCAGCAACTCACTTTGAAACAGCTTCAATTTGAGTATGATGCGGACTCTCCCGTTTTGATCAAAGACTTTAATCAAACTTTAAAACGTGGTGAAAAAATGGCGGTATTGGGCCCAAGTGGTACTGGTAAAACCACCTTACTACAGCTCATCTTAGGCGATCTCACCCCTCAATCCGGCGAAATTCTAGTGAATGATACAAATGTGCTAGCTTTACAAAACGAACGGGCCCAACTATTCTCAGTACTGAATCAGAGTCCATTTTTATTCAACACGAGTATCATGAATAATGTCCGCATGGGCAATGAACAGGCTAGTGACGCTGAGGTCAAGGCGGTGCTAGAAAAAGTCCAGCTCAAAGATCTGATTGAATCATTACCAGATAAATACGATACCGTTGTTGAAGAAGCAGGCAATCGTTTTTCTGGTGGGGAACGGGAACGTATCGCACTAGCCCGAATCTTGCTTCAGGACGCGCCGATTGTTTTGCTAGATGAACCTACGGTGGGCTTAGATCCAATTACCGAACAGGAACTACTAGAAACATTCTTCAAGCTGCTGCATGATAAAACCATCGTGTGGATCACCCACCATCTCCAAGGTATTGAACTTGTCGACCAAGTCGTCTTCCTAACTGAAGGTGATATTGAAATGCAAGGCAAGCCTAACGATCTTTATCAGCACAACGCCCACTTTAAGCAATTATTTGAAATGGATAGAGGTTAATATTTTCTAGACGGCATAAATGTCTGTATATTAAAAGCCCTATGTTGCTAGACTATTTGTCTAACAATATAGGGCTCTTTTGGCTTAATTTGTCGTGACTAAAAACCGATCACTTGCTAATATTTTGTTGGAAATGGCAATTTGATACCGCACAAGCACCTCGAGTTCAGTTGGCGGCATCCCTAAGGTCAATTGGCGCAAGTAGACTTCTCGATGGCCTTGATTCAGTCGTCTAGCCTTGTGTTGTTTTATAAAAGTATCTAAGCGCTGAAACGTATCATTACCAGGTACTACTGGGCCAGCATTAAATGATTGGACTTTTGTGCCTTCCGCCAAACGTTCAAAATTCACCTGTTGTAATAATTCTGACGGATACTTAGCCGCTAAGTTTGCCTTAGCCGTTGTTAAAAGTTCTGGTACGGTAAAATTGGGTTGTTTGATCATCAGCAAATAACCACCAAACCCATCCCAAAAGCTGTTCAGTGGATAGGGCACATAGTCCCGAAACCAATCAAGTTGTTTACTCATCTGGGCAGCCTGACGAATCTCGGTTGCTAAATCATACATGACATTAACCTGACGCATAAATTGAGTATCGGTAACACTAAATTTACCAGCACCACGAAAGGTAATATAATTACGTTCATTCAAAATAACCACTGCTGGCCGCGTTGCATGCGTATATTCTTGTTTTTCAACGGTCCGATAATCAAAGCGATCCATAATGACGCCTCCTTAATCAGGCAACATCATAGCACAAATAAAATGACTTGTAAGTTCTTAAGTCCGGAATACTTTCAAAATGACCGTGCCAGTAATGCTTCTGTTAAGTCTTTCAAAATGGCCTTATTCCCGGAATTTGGCAAGGTTTCAATTTGTTGCAGTGCTTTTTGCGTATAATCATTAGCCAATTGCTTAGCATCAGGCACCCCATATTCAGCGACGAGCTGAACTAATTCATTAACATGCGCTTCAGTCATTGGTGCCTGCAATAATTGCGGTAGCTCAGGATAATTGCGGGCTGCAAATAATAATGGCACGGAATAAGTTTCTGAACGTAGATCTTCACCCGCCGGTTTTAAAATTTCATCAGCAGACTTAGTATAATCTAAAATATCATCTAAAATTTGGAAAGCCATGCCGATATTATGACCGATCCGACGAGCGGTCTTTTGAATTTGTTGCGGTGCATCTGTCAAACGTGCACCAAACTCACAGCTCAATTGGAACAAAGCGGCCGTTTTACCATCGATCTCCCGTAAATAATCTTTAAGCGTCATGCCCGTTTTAAAATCAAAACGCATCTGATCTAACTCACCTAACAAAATGCGCCGCATTAATAAGGCATTCAAATGAACATCCTCACGGTTACGCGCCGTTTCATTGATCAACTCAAAGTAAATTGTAAACAGGTAATCACCGGCATAAATCGCATTACGCTGGCCATAATGGGTGTGGATCGTCGGCACACCCCGACGTAACGGCGAATCATCGATTACATCGTCGTGGATCAATGTCGCCAAATGTAAAATTTCCATGGCCGCCGCACTTTTGGTCAATTGCGTGACATCACGTTTAGAACCAAAAACTGAAAATAGTAACAAAAAAGCCGGTCGAACCAGTTTACCGCCACCTGACGTGAGCTCAACTAAGGCAGCTTCTATTTGCTTGTTACGCAACTGTATATTATCTTGGATCACCTTTTCCACTTGCACGAGTTCATCATGCAGCGCTGGAAAAGTAGTCCACATGGGATTAATTGAAATCACGAACTTACCTCTTTATGAAATCTGTTTTTTCGACGAATTTATGGTACTTTAATATTAACTAAAAATTAACCAGAAAGGAAATGTTTTTGTGTCGTTAAGTGTTTTTTTAGAGCTTGTAGAAATCAAAGCAAAAACTGCGAGTGTTTTTCCATTTTTATTAGGTACTTTTTTTGCCTGGTATCATTACCATAGCCTTCATCCGGTATTATTAGTGTTATTCTTCATTGCCATGTTTCTTTTTAATATGGCGGTGGATGCGCATGATAATTATCAGGATTATGTTCATGCGACAAAAGCCCGTGAATACCGTAAAAAGACAAATATTATTGGTGTCAATCATCTTGATCCTAATAAAATTAAATATTTGACTTTAAGCATGATGGGTATTGCTGGTATTATCGGTCTACTGATTGTAGCTAAAGTTGGCTTGCCTTTATTGTGGCTTGGCATGTGGTGTTTTGCGGTGGGCTGGTTTTACGCCGCTGGACCACGGCCCATTTCTTCAACACCCTTTGGTGAATTCTTTTCCGGCTTTACCATGGGTTTCATGATCACTTTAATTGCGGTCTATATCAATGTTTATGACCGGATCACGTTTAATTGGGCGTTTATCTGGCCGGTCTTGTTAGCTTCAGGATTAGCCATCTGTATGATTGCAAGTTTACTGCTAGCCAATAATTTCTGTGATGCTGAAGAAGATATTCAATTAGGGCGCAAAACGATTGTTTATTATATTGGTGTGCCCCATAGTCTACAATTCTATGTCGCTTTGATTGTCGTCGGCTATGCGACTTTGATCCTAGCAGTGATTCTGAATATTTTACCTTTAATGACCCTGCTGACCTTGTTAACCTTACCAATCATTATTAAAAACACTAAAAAACTATTAGCCAAACAAGTTAAAAAAGAGACCTTTATTTTTGCGGTTAAAAATTTATTTATTTCAACTTTGGCATTAGTAGTTACTTTTGCAATCGGCTTAATTTTACCTCTAGGCCGTTGAATTTTTACGAACGAGTTCAGCTAAAAAATCTATAAAAGCATCTTGATCATTAAGTGGTGGGATCAACGTAAAGTTGGTGCCGCCATTTGCTTTAAATACGCGCTGATTCTCATGGCCAATTTCATAAAGTGTCTCTAAACAATCAGCTGTAAAACTTGGGGTCACGACGGCTACATTCGTGATACCAGCTTGAGGCAATGCTTGAATGGTATCAATCGTCGCTGGTGTGAGCCATTGACCAGAGCCAAATTTAGATTGAAACGTCATCTGATAAGGTACCGCATGGTCTAAGCGTTCCATTGTCAACTCTGTGGTCACATGACATTGGTCATAATAAGGATCTTGCAATTGATCAATATAGCGCTTGGGCACGCCATGATAAGAGAACAAGACCTGCTGAATGTCAGGATGTGCATCAAGGACCGTTTGAATTGAATCAGCTAAGACTTGAATATAGCCCGGGTCATCATAAAAATCAGATATTAGGTGCAAGTTAGGTAAATGCGCCTTACCTCGAAAGAATGCCATAACCGTATCCATTACCGAGCCCACAGTTGTACCCGAAAACTGAGGATACATGGGAATAAGTGTCAACTCGGTCACCTGTGCAGCAATCATTTCTTGTAACACTGTTTCAATCGTAGGTTGGGAATAGCTCATCGCATAACGGACCAATGTATCAGGTAGGCGTTGACCTAAATTTTCTGTTTGCTGCTTAGTATAATACAGCAATGGTGACCCACCAAACCGAGCTTCATCCCAAATTTGGGCATACATCTGTGCTGATTTCTTAGCTCGAAACGGTAAAATCACACCGTGTAAAACCGGCCACCAAAGCAATCGTGGTAAATCAATAACGCGTGGGTCACTCAAAAATTGACGCAGAAATAACCGCACATCGGCTACTGTTGTTGATTCTGGTGTCCCCAGATTGACCAGAATGACCCCAGATTTTTTCAAAATACCCCTCCTCCGAGGATTGATACCTATTATTATACCGAAAATACAGCGGAATAAAAATGAATTCGATTACAAAAATCAAGTCACCTAAAATCAAACAAATCAGCATCAAAATTAACGCGTATGAGCGTGAGACAAAAGACCCTCAGCACCTGGGCACTAACCAGAATTGCGAAGAAATGCTAGATGTACCGATTTTCTTATTTAAGTTGATTCGCACGTTCAATTAAGCGACCAAAGATGGCCAAATTACGCCGATCATAATCGATCAACATTTCAGGATGCCACTGCACCGCAAAAAATTGATGATTTCTGCTTTGAATACCTTCGATCAAATCATCTGAACTGCGACTCAATGTGACCAGATCATCGCCTAAAGCTTTAATAGCTTGATGATGCAGCGAGTTTACAAATACCTTCTCGCCAAAAATCTGGCTCAAAAATGACGCCTTAGTTTGATACACATAATGCGTCGGTAAACGATCATCTGTCGGCTCTTGCACGTGCTTATAGGTAACGTGCTTGCGGTAGCTTAAATCTTGATATAAGGTACCACCAAAAGCCACATTCAACACTTGTAACCCACGACAAACGCCAAGCAAGGGTTTATTGGTATGACGCACCATTTGTACCAGAGACATCTCGAACTTATCCCGATTCAAATCTGTTTGTGAAATCTTGGGTAATGGCTCTTCACCATACAAATTGGGCGACACATCTTGACCACCAACTAACAAAAAACCGTCGAATAGTGATACGTAATCTCGAACGTCTGCTAAATTAGTCAAGGGCAATAAAACAGGCAAGCCACCTACAGCCGCGATGGCATTCAAATAAAATTGGGGGACAAAACTAGCTGAATGGTGATGAAAAACCGTTTCAGAATATTCATATTGACTAACCACGATCGCAATTCTAGGTTTCATTTTATGCCTCCAAAAGTACGCGCTTGATCGGGATCAGGCCTTAGCGTGCGGAATTTAGTTTGTAACCACTGATCAGCAGCTTGCGGTGTTCGGATCCAATCGCCATCATACAAATGAAACTCCTTACCGAATTGAACCATAACCCGGTGTACCTGCCAATTGACTTTAAAACCATGAATGATGGCCTGTTGTAATACCAACTGCTGCGATAAATTCAACGTGTCTTTCAAAAATAAAAATGGCCATGTTTTCGCGTTCGCGCCAGCATAGTACATTTTAAACTTTTGACCTTGTGTCAGCCCAAAATTTTCCAAACTATTATTTTGAATTTGGGCAGCAACTTGGTAGCCCAATGTGTCTTGTGGATCATCTAGCTGTTTGCTTAAACGATCCAGTAAATGTTTAAAATAATCAGGTAATCCCAAACGTTCACAAGTCTGATAAAGCAACTTGAAATCTCGCTGCGCCCAAGCGATAAATTGCGGTATTTTTTTACTTGGATCAGTCAAAGCCACTTTTTCGTTTAAAGCCATTGCCGCCGCGTAAGCCTGGTTCATGTCTTTAGGTGCCGCTGTAAACAAACTTTGTGCGATCAATAAACGTACAAAATTCAGGGCATCTAAGCTCAAATGATTGGGCTCGAAAGGATTTAGATCAAACATACGCAATTCCAAGTAATCGATGCCATTTTTAAATACAGCCCGGAAGTCACCTTTACTTTTAACCCGTACTGGCCCATAAAATTCATGCTCGGAAAAGTAACGGCGCTTAGCGATTTGATGTTCGATCGCATTGATCTGGTCGTGCAAGGAGATATATCCGATCCGCTTATCAGCCGTGTTTTCAAAGCCATAGGTACTGGATCGCAAACTACGTACTGGATAATGAATGTGCTCTGGAATACGCCAATATTGGTTTTCAGATATTGGTGAAGCCCCGAAGAAATAAGTTAGCAAGTAACGATGCAACGATAAGAATTGTGCCACGTGGAAATAAGTATGATTTTTATAAGATACGAAATGGCTATTCGGCAACTTAGCCTGCTTAAAAAGTTTTTCCAGCAAAACTTCATTCAAACTAATATTCACATGAATTCCGGTAATAAGTTCTTGTTCTATCCCATAATTTTTCAGTAAATAATCCCGATACTGCTGGTATTTAGGGCGGCCAAAATGTGTGGTCACAAATTGTTTATCGTCATCGGATAAATGTGGGGGCAAGCTCAATGGCCAAATCACTTCATCTGCGTTCAATTGCCGCTGAACCACAGCCTGTAAAACATCTAAAAATGACATGGCTGCCGTCAAATTAGGTTGCGGCAGCGTAACTAATTCCATCTGTGATTCACCAAAATCGGATTGTAACATTGGATGAAAATTACGACTCCCAAAAATATTAGGATACTCATGACGACTTAAACAGCCTGATTTTTGTACCCGATGTTCCTCAACTTCGATTCCTGTGGCTTGCCATAAATCTGCAAAAGTCAACCCAAGTTCTTGCCATAATTCATAATCCAATGTCCCAACCTCCTGTATTCAATATCATAATTTAATCAAAATCTAATTTTTAACATTCTAAACTTTCTGAACTAAAAACGCAAAATATCAGAGTGTGACAAAGAGTGATCAGTGACTGAGCATGAACTAAATTTTTCTCGAACAAAAAGGGACCGGGACAAAACTAATGTCTTGTCTACGGCCCCGATTATTTCACGAACGATTGTATCTTAAACGTGTCCTAAAAGGCAACGCCCTCACGCAACGACGAATGATTCAAATGGAAAGTCCACCATTTTTCGTAATTCTCGTTGGTGCTCAGGCGCTGGGTGCCTTTTGTCTCACTATCCTTTTTATCATTTTCATAATAACTGTTAGCTTTAGTCGGCAACCATTATTTTGCTAGCTTCATTAAATTTAACGGTCATCTACAATGACATAAGTCATATCTAACGGTCCGTGAACACCAACAATAAGAACCATTTCAATATCCCCGGAATTAGACGGTCCAGAGATATAGTTAATATTAGAAGTTTTTAATTCACCTGATTTTAAGCGTTGATCATAGAGTTTCGTGGCTTGCGTGGAGCGCGGTAAAATGTGGCTACGCTTTACAATACTTAAATAATGGGTTGGCAAAAAGTTAAAGGCACGGCCTTGACCTGGTGTCGTTGGTACAGTGATCGTACCCGACTCTGCTAATAGATAGTCGGCAAAGCCAATGGCGACTAATGAATCTTGTGCCGTTGCCAAATTTGTTTCCCGATCAGCCTGAGGATCCCAATATTTTACGGTGCGTTGACCACTTACCGCTTCAACCCAAGAATCCAGAGCATAATCGGAAAAAGCTGCTGAATTTGTTGGCAAAATCAACTGCCCATCACCTAAACGTTTGAGATATTCATCTAGTACAGCACCAAGATCAGCCTGCTTTGTGATATTGACCGTCACATGTAATGCTTCACTGGTCGTCTTAGCTAAATCTAACAGCTCATCACTGTTCAAATCACTCAAAGTTTCTTCAGGTAATTGATTGCGATGAATAAAAGGATGCTTATGCACTTCATGTCTTGGCGTCCCGAGGCGTTCGGCCACATGATCTAAAAAGGCTTCTCGATTATAAATGGTCATGCTTATTGCTCCTTTCGATCTGCTTGTTGCGCTTTTTCTTGGCGATGGTCTTTAAACCAGACCCGGAACTGATCTTTGCCTTTCGGTGGGACAGGTAAGTCACGAACATCAGTCCAACCACCCATCAGTGATGGTCCTTTATCCAAATAACCATCATCTGGAATGAAGTTATCTGCTGTCCGACGTTCTTTTTTAGCCATTGGTTTCAAAGCCGTATGGGCAAACTTAACAGCTGATCTAAAGATCCACGGGAACCCGGTCCCAATCCCGATCACTTGCATGACCAAATTATTTAAACCATGTTGCATATGGCGTTGATCAGTAATGATACGCCGATGCTTGATCAATAATTCATGCAGCGGAATCTTTACTGGACAAACTTCAGTACAAGCCCCACACAAACTAGAAGCAAATGGTAGATCAGAAAAGGCTTCATAACCACCAAGAATTGGGGATAAAACAGCGCCCAAAGGTCCAGGGTAAATAGAACCATACCCATGTCCACCGATATGGCGGTAAACTGGACAAACATTCATACAAGCACCACAGCGGATACATTGCAGAATAGACTGAAATTCTGTGCCTAATGCTTGGGAACGATTATTATCCACAATAACCACATGGAAGTTTTCAGGACCATCTGTTTCACCGGCGACCTGTTGTCCAGCAAAAGTAACATAACTTGTCAATTTCTGACCAACGGCACTGCGACATAACATATTATCTAAAATTTCGGCTTCTTGCATGGTCGGTACGATCCGTTCCATACCCATCACAACGATTTGTGTCTTTGGAATCGCCATCGTCAGATCAGCGTTACCTTCATTGGTAACTAGATTGATCATCCCATTATCTGCAACTGCAAAATTACACCCGGTAATCCCTAGATCCGCTTGTAAAAAGTATTCACGTAAATACTTCCGCGCAAAGCGGGCAAGGTGCATCGGATCATTATCGCCTTCATAACCAAGTTTCATGAAAACTTTACGTACCTGATCCCGATTTTTATGCAAAGTTGGAAAAACGATATGCGTTGGTTCATCCCAATCATCTTCTTGTAGAATGAACTCGGCTAAGTCGGTTTCCATTAATTGAAGTCCTTGATTTAAGGCCAATAAACGCTTATCCAAATCAATTTCCGTTGTCACCATTGATTTAGACTTAACGATACGCTTGGCGCCTGTTTCTTTAACGACTTTTTCAATATAGTCAACGGCGTCTTCTTCTGTGCTGGCAAAGAAAACGTCGCCACCATTTTTTTCAACGTTATCACTAAACTGCTCCAAATAATCAGGTAAGTAGGTCAATGCTCGTTGCCGGATTTGTTCGCCTAATTCACGCCATTGTTCCCAGTTGCCTAGCAAGGCACGTGAATCTTCACGTTTAATGTGTTGTGCATCTTGAGCTTTAGCAACGGAGGCTTGCATAAATTTATCTTGTTCAGATTCTTTGACCCGTTCGATCATTGGTTTATCACTTGTTTTAATGCCCATTATTTTACACTCCCCTGCTATTTAACTGGTGCATGTTTCAAGTAAGTTATCCGACTTTCATCCACATTGGAATTTAGAACTTCGGCTAAATGCATGATCTTGATTTTCTTGCCTTCACGGTTGAAACGACCGCCAATATTCATCAAGCAGCCCATATCACAACTGACCAATACTTCTGCACCGGTATCGACGATATGCCGAACCTTTTCAGTAACCATTAATTGAGACATTTCCGGTTCTTTGGCAGAGAAAGTACCGCCAAAGCCACAGCAATCATGCGCATTTTCCAGCGGAATCATTTCTAGCCCTTTGACATGATCCAATAAGGCATAAGGCGCTTCAGATTCGCCTAATAACCGTGTCATATGGCAAGAACGGTGGTAAGTTGCTTTGGCATTCAGCTCAGCCCCGGCATTTTCCACGCCAAGGATCCGCCAAAGAAATTGTGAGAATTCGTAAGATTTTGCCGCAACTTCACGGGCCTTGTCGGCATATTCAGGATCGTCCTTTAAGAGTTCTGGATATTCCCGCAACATCGCCACACAAGAACCAGCGGGGCCTACGATATAGTCGGCATCAATACTCAATAGAGCATCGATCTCGTTATGAAAGACTTTTTGAGTTGCTTTACTATACCCACTATTATAAGTTGGCTGCCCACAACAAATTTGATCACCTGGTAGGTAACAATCACAGCCAAAACGTTCTAGTACTTCTACCATAGCTTTCCCTACTTCAGGAAACATTAAGTCAACAACACACGTTGAAAAAATTGCTACTTTCATTCCTCTGCCTCCTATATGTCTAAAGCGAATAATTCAAACGCCGATCTAATCACTTATTGATATATTTATTGTAGCGCATTCATACAATTTTGAAAAACAATCGTTTCATTTTCAGAAAGCGCTTAATGTGTTTATAAAAAGGCGTTTTGACTGATATTCTCTTTCCGGCAGGTCCAAAATGTAGGGATTCCCCTCATGTTATTTTAAGACACTTAAAATCTAGTTTCTTTTCTACAGCGCCCATTATTTTACGCATGATTTGATCTTAAACGAAAAAAAGAATCTGAGCACAAAACCATCGTTTTGCATCAGATTCTTCTTACTATTCAATGAATGATTCAATTTCAAACACATTTGTGCAAGCAAACTTACCACACATATCGTCAACGTTATTTATTTTTTCCACGCAGCAACTTGCTTAGGATGTGCTTTGATCCAATCCTTAGCAGCTTGTTGTGGTTCAGTTCCCTGATTAATTTTCAACATAACAGATTGAATATCTTTTTGACTCCAGTGGAAGTTCTTCAAGACTTTATAAGCTTCTGGATTATCTGACTTAAAACCTTTACGCGTCATCGTATTGATACTTTCGGCTTTGCCCATTGTGCCCTTTGGATCCGTTAGATACTTCAACTTGTACTTGCTGAACATCCAATGGGGTGACCAACCCGTGATCACGATTGGCTGCTTGTTCTTAATTGCTTTGCCTAAAGCCACCGTCATCGCACCTGAAGAAGAGGTGGAAATATTCCAGCCGCTTAGATTAGGATAAGCTTTTTGCGTCTTTTGCGCAGCGGCTACCACACCGGCACCTGGTTCGATTCCGGTAATCGTTTGATTGGCTTGATTGGTCAAATCACTAATAGAATTGACGTTGGTCATATATTGCGGCACGACTAAGCCTAATTTAGCACCTTCTAAATTTGGCCCTAATAAGTCAATTTGGTGCTTATACTTTTGATATTGTACCTTATGCGTATTTGGCAACCAGGCACTGACAGAGGCATCTGCCTGACCTTTAGCAACCGATTCCCACATAATGGCATTATCTAATGGTGTGAGTTTGACATTGTAACCCATTTCGCGTAAAACTTCACCAACAACATTACTAGAAGCAACTTCAGTATCCCACTCTACATAAGCAAGATTGACGTCCCCTTTATTACTCGTTTGGTTATTTAACTTGCTGTAAGCAATATTACCACCTAGCAAAGCAATAATTGCCGCAATCACACCAATTGTCGTATAACGCTTCTTTTTCTTTTGTTTGGCCGTCAAATTCTGTTGATGCGCTTTAGGTTGGTTCAAATACTGCGTGAACCGATCCACAATAATTGCTAAGACAACTAAAGCTAAGCCATTTACGAAGCCCGTTCCGACTTCTGCCCGTTGTAACGCTTGTAAAACGCCACGTCCAAGTCCAGGCGCCCCGATCATTGATGCTGTGACTACCATTGATAAAGCGAGCATGGTCGTTTGATTGATCCCGGCCATAATCGTATTTTTAGCAATTGGCAGTTCGACTTTGACTAGTTTTTGCCAACTGGTACTCCCAAATGAATCTGCTGCCTCGACCAAATCGTCAGGGACACTGCGAATACCTAAGTTCGTCATCCGAACAGTTGGCGGTAAAGCGAAGATAATTGAAGCAAACAGCCCCGGTACAATCCCGATACCAAAGAAGGCAACGGCTGGAATTAGATAAACAAAGGCTGGCATTGTCTGCATAAAGTCAAGAATTGGCGTGATCACCGCTTTAGCTTTATCACTCTTAGCCATCCAGATACCTAAAGGTACCCCGATTACAATTGACAGTACACTGGATAAGAGCACTAAGGTCACGGTGTTCATTAAATCATGCCATAAACCCTGATTATAAATATAGACTAATCCAATTAACGTAAATGCTGTCAAACCCCATTTACGTTTCGAAATTACGAACGCCGCTAAAGTCAGTAAAACAATTACGATCACTGGATTGATCGCAATCAAGCCATCAGTGATCCCATTCATCAGCGTTTTACCAAAGTTTTGTAAGACGTTAAAAAATCCGGCCCAATTGGTTGTGAACCAATCGGTAATCTTTTCGATCCAAGACGCCACAGGTAGTTTGGCAATTGCAAGTAAATTAAGCATTAGCATTCTCCTCCCCTGTTGTGGTTTGTGCTTGGCTCTGGTCGTTTGCTGATGTCGCATCAGTCTCTGGCGTATCTGTATCCTCAGCTAAAGCATCGATCACACTACCACGGATGACAACGCCTACGACCCGATTATTTTCAGTGACGACTACCGGCGTTGGTGAATCGTTAATCACATTGAAGATATCGTTGACGTGCGTATCTTTACTGATTGTCGGAATTTTAGAACTAATGAAATCCGCCAGTGGTTTACCTTCTTGTCTGGCAGTACGCGCATCTTCAGCGTTGATCACGCCTTTAAGGTGCCGCTCACTGTCAATAGCCACAAGCATACTGACTTCTTCATGGCGCATGCGCCGTAAAGCCATGTTTGGCCCTTCTTTATCCAAATTAATAGTCAGCGCTGGAATCATGATATTTTGAGCAGTCAAAACCTTTGAGTAATCCACATCTCGTGTAAAGGTGCGCACATAATCATTGGCTGGGTGAGTCAAAATTTCTTCACCAGTCCCAATTTGCATCACTTGACCGTCTTTCATAATCAGGATTCGATCACCCAGACGCAATGCTTCGTTCAAATCATGGGTGATGAAAATAATTGTTTTTTTCATTTTAGCTTGAAGGTCTAGCAATTCATCTTGCATCTCATGCCGAATCAGAGGATCCAACGCTGAGAATGCTTCGTCCATTAATAGAACTTCAGGATCATTGGTCAATGCTCGGGCTAAGCCGACACGCTGCTGCATCCCACCAGATAATTGACTTGGATATTGTTCCGCAAAATCTGCCAAACTCATATCTTTAAGTGTCGCCATTGCTTTTGCTTCGCGTTCTTCTTTGCTTACACCCTTTAATTCAAGCCCATAAGCCGTATTTTCTAAAATTGTTCGGTTTGGAAAAAGTGCAAATCCTTGAAACACCATACTCATTTTTTTACGGCGCGTTTCGCGCAATGCTTCCTTATCCATTGTCGCAATATCATCACCGTCAATATAAATAGAGCCGGCTGTTGGATTGATCAAACGATTGATCATGCGGATCATCGTGGACTTCCCACTACCAGATAAACCCATGACCACAAAGATCTCACCCTTTTCAACTTCAAAATTGGCATCGTAGACACCAACAGTCGCCCCAGTCTTCTTTAAGATATCGGTTTTAGATTTCTTTTGCTTGATCATTTCAAGTGCTGGTTTGACACGTTTCCCAAATATTTTGGTTAAATGTTCCACCTTAACGATTGGCAATTCAATTCCCCCTTTTTCGATAGTTATTATCGGAAAGTGACCATACTATGCTAACTCCATATTGTCACTTTGTCAAATAAGTGACTCCGGCAAACTTTGATCTACCGGAGCTTACATGAAAATATTTAGCAGCTTGTGTCCTATTTGCCTGGACTATACGCCATAGCATGGCACCAGTCAAATAAAACGACTCACTCGGATGCCATCGCAAAATAATTACGTACGCGTCGTGGTGATGTCTCATTCCCAACATAGTAAATAATGTCACCCGCTTCAAGCACAGCGTAAGGCCCAGGAGAAATATGCATTTGACCATTATGACGCACGGCTACGATCGTGGCCGTTGTATTCTGCCATAATTTCAATTCACCAATCGATTTTCCCAAATGCTTGCAGCCAGCCGCCAATTCTAATTGAAAGGGCATTAAGGGATCAACCGTATTAAAACGTTGGGTTTGATCCAAAAACTGGTTCATCATTTCTGACAAATGTTTGTATTCTTGCAGCTGATGTTTCATCGTTTGATGGATATCATGCTTTAAATCTTTAAGTGTCTTTACATTTTTAAATTGATCAACGAAATTGACAGCATTATTCAAGGAAGAAACATAAAAGCCACTACCCTGTTTAGCCTCGACAATATGCAAATCAGCCAATAACTTGATAGCTTTACGTGCCGTTTCCGCAGAAACCTGATACGTATTGGCGACCGTTGAACGCGCATGGATTTTTGCCCCAATGGGATATTCTTGATTAACGATCCGATTGGCGATATCAATGGCTATCTGCTGATAGCGGGACAAGGTATTCTCTTTAATTCCAGCCACGATGAGCCTCCTTTAAGCAGTGATAGGTTCAATTGGAAGATAATACGCCAAAAAAAATTTAAACGCAAGTATCAGGTTTGTTAATTGATAATTTTTTGATCAACAAAAGCCAAGCTACGTTTAATTTCATTATTCATAATTCTAAAGTTAGATCAAACGAAAAAAGAGCTGAAAAGCAAAAAATGAATTCTGCTTCAGCCCATTTTAAGTTTCACAATACGAATATAGTCGGTACCATTCTGAATTACGCTTGCTTCTCTGCATCATTTTCATGCAGTGCAAAGGTGTCTCTGGCAATCATTAATTCTTCATTGGTCGGAATGACATAAACTTTGACTTTGGAATCATCGGTGCTGATCAAGCGTTCTTTGCCGCGAACATTATTACGTTCTGGATCGATCTTAACGCCAAAAGCAGCCAAGCGTTCACAGACATGTTGTCGCAGTTCCTTACCATTTTCGCCCACACCGGCTGTAAATACTAAGCCATCTACGCCGTTTAATCGGGCGACATAAGCCCCGACGTATTTGACCACGCGATTCACAAAAACATCTAAGGCTAACTTGGCACGTGCATTCGTAGTTTCGACTGCTTCCAGATCCCGCATATCCGCAGATAGACCAGATAAACCAAGTAAACCGGATTTTTTATTTAAAATATCGATCAAATCTTGGACATCGGTCAAACCTAGATGGGACATCAAGAACGGAATCAATGAAGGATCAATATCCCCAGAACGGGTACTCATGGTGATTCCCGCTAACGGTGTGAAGCCCATCGAGGTATCTACCGCTTGTCCGTTTTCAATGGCTGAAATAGAAGCGCCGCTGCCTAAATGTAATGTAATCAACTTCAAATCTTTGGGTTGCCCCATCAATTCAGTTGCCCGTTGTGCAACATAGCGATGACTCGTCCCATGCGCGCCATATTTACGGGCTTTATAGTCGTGATAATAATTCAAATCAACACTATACAGATAATCTTCTGGTGCCAAAGTTGAAAAGAAAGAAGTATCAAATACAGCAACTTGAGTGGCATGAGGCAGCAATTCTTCAAACACACCGATATAATAGGCTTCAATTGGATTATGCAAAGGTGCATATTCTTCTAATGCTTTGATCTCATCTGTAACCTGTGGTGTGACCCGTGTTGACGATTTAAAAATTTCTCCACCGGCGACAACACGATGCCCAACGCCCTCAATTTCTTCCAAGTGCGCAACGATGCCTAGATCTTTCAACCGCGTTAAGATCTTAGCAGCTGCTAATTCATGGGTCGTGATTGGTTCTTGTTGTTCAAACCTTTGGCCATCCCCATATTCCGCGATAAACCGAGCGTTTTCTTGACCCAACCGATCGATCATTCCTCCGGCAATTCGCGTTTCAGAAGGCATATCAAATAACTGCCACTTTAACGTGGAACTCCCCGCATTAACAGCCATTACTTTCGTCATGTCAATCTCTCCCTAAACAAAAAATTCAATATTCCTATTTTAACAGTTTTTGTTAGCGCATACACTATTTTTATTTATGAACTGGTCCTGAGAGCACGAGTTTTCCACGCACACGGCCACTTTCTATCAGTTGATGAGCCTGATAGAGCGTATCTGGAGTAATATCATGGAATGTCTCAGTTAAAGTCGTTTTTAAAATACCTTGGTCTATTAATCGACTGATCTGCGCCAGAATTTGTCCTTGACTGGCAATTTTATACCCGTAATCAGCTTTAGCAAACATATATGCCCAATCTAAACTTGCGGCTTTATTCTTTATAAGACCTACTGGCAAATCAGCTGCTGCAACAATTGTCCCAATATGGCCAAAAGGTCGAACCAATTGCGCTGCCACTTCAAAATAAGCTTTGGGATCATACAAAATTGCGATACCATCCATATCGGTAATGTCAACATCTTTTAGAGCTTCAATCAAATCTTGATGGTAATCCAAGGTCACATCTGTTCGATTACGCATCAGCCAATCAAAGTTTCGTGGACTTGATGTGGCATAAACCCGCAAGCCACTCCACTTTGCTAATTGTGTTAGAATCGAGCCGACGCCGCCAGCCCCATTGATTACCAAAATGCGTTGCCCATTATTTGCATTGGCTTGTGGCACAAAATTCATCTTTTCAAACAACAATTCATAGGCCGTCAATGCCGTCAATGGTAGAGCTGCCTGTTGTGCCGACGTTAATTGTTTTGGCGCTAAAGCAATCAAGCGACTATCTACAACCTGGTACTGGCTGTCAGCACCACGTCGGCGTGTCGTTCCTGCATAAAAAACAGCATCGCCCACTTTAAAATCAGTTACTGCGTCACCCACAGCCAAAATACGGCCAGCTGCATCATAACCTAAAACCTGAAATTGATCCGTAGCTGGTAAAGTTTGTCGCCGTTTGGTATCTACTGGATTAACCGACACTGCCTGAATTTCAACTAAAACATCTTTGGGTTTTAGAGGTGCTAATGGCAAAGTCTGCGTTTCAAAATGGCCTGAATTTAACTCAAATCCTGATTTAAAACCAATCATTAAACTTTCAGTTGGTATTTGCGTCATGTGCATACCTCATTTCAAACTTGAAGCAAGTTATATTTTTATATGTGATAACTTAAGTATATCGCAATCATTTAAGTGTGAAAAATAATCGATTATAAATTCATTTATAGCGATTTATGCTATACTTAGGCCATCAAATTTAAGGAGACATCTATGGGTAAAACACACGCTAGAGACATGGTGCTCATCGCTGAATTTGCAATTATTCTGGCAATTCTTTCACAAATCACGATTCCTTTTGGTCCAGTGCCTTTTACACTCCAAACTTTTGGCGTCATGCTGTTAGGTAGTACTTTGAAACCAAAACAGAGTATATTCAGTGTCCTTTTATACCTCTTATTGGGGCTCATTGGCTTACCCGTCTTTGCGGGCGGTGTCGGCGGCGTTACCCAGTTCATCAATCCGCTAACGGGCTTCTTATTAGCTTTTGTCCCTGGCGCAGCACTATTAAGTCTTTGGATCCAAAAATTTGGGCGACCTGATAAGCTTAATATTGGCGCGCACTTATTAAGCAGTCTACTAATTTTATTGTTGGGTACGATTTGGCTGAAATTTTTCACCCATGGGACCTGGTCTAGTGCTTTCTTAGCTGCTTTTGTCCCTTTTATCGTACCCGAGCTTCTCAAAGCCGCCGTGGCTTCACTATTGGCGCTCAAACTGAGACCAATCATTTATCGTGTCAAAGCATCTTAAAAAAGCGTTCACCCTTCATCATAGGCTAGCAATCAGTTAGTCAATGAAGTGGGTGTCACGCTTTTTATTTTAAAATATTTGGTTTTCTAACGGACTGCCATTTATCAGGGTTCTTGTTAGTGTTTGGTCACTGAACACCCTTTGTCGCACGCTCATGGCGAACCGCTAAAGCTTGGCGTTGAATCTGAAATGTTAAAATCAACCCCAAAATACCAATCACCGTAAACAAGCCAAAAGTCATTTGAAAGCCCCGGATTTGTGCCGGCAATTGCCCCAAATATTGACTGTGTTGTGTCACTAACGTCAAAACTTGCGTCGCAACCATCACACCTAATGAACCTAGAATTTGACGCGCGGTAGTAATGACGGCCGTGCCATGGGCGAGCAAATCTTCCGGTAAGGCATTCGAACCCATTGTAACAGCTGGCATCATCACAAAAGCATTACCACTCTCTGTGATAATGGCCATTATAATGGCGATCCAAAGCTGCCGGCGACTGGCGAAGAGTGTCATTAACCCCATACCGACCACAATCAAGCTCATCCCTAAGGCAATAACTTTTGTACCCGACCAATGATCAAATAACTTCCCTGCAATTGGATTTAGCAAACTTAAAACCACGGCAGCAGGTACTAGTGACAAGCCAGAAGCTAACGGAGAAATATGTAACACTTGTTGAAAATAAAGTGGCATGATGATCGTCGTCACGATCAAAGCAATGTAAGAGATACCAGTTAAATAGACGCCGTACCGAAAAGCTTTGGCACGAAAAACACGTAATTGTAAAAACGGTACTTTCTGCCGATTTTGACGCCGAATGAAAGCCCAAATGGCAACAATACTAGCAACCAGTAATATCAACCAGCCAAACTGCAGCCCATGGGTCAATTCGTTTAACGCCCACATGACCCCTGGAAATCCAAGTGCATAGACCACCGAAAAGAGATCAATTGGCTGACGATGGCGTGGCATGACGTTTTTGATAAAGGCATACGAAGCGATGAAAGCCACTAACATGAGAACTAAAAATAGCCCGAAAATGGCTTGCCAAGAAATATACTGCAAAATAATGCCAGAAATGATAGGCCCCACTGCTAGAGCCGACCCCATCACTAAACCAGCAATACCCATTGTAAAACCACGATTGGCTTCCGGTGTAATCGTTAATAAAACAGTCTGGTAACTGGGGAAAATAATACCAACTGCCACCGCTTCTAATAGGCGACCAGCTAGCAACACCCAGAAGCTAGGCGCACTAATACATAATAAGGTTCCCAGAGAAAAGACAAGCAATACCCCACGGAATAATGTTTTGAACCGTAAATTATTTAGCAGCCAAGGACTGACTGGGATCAAAATACTCATAACCAGCATAAATCCTGTCGTCAGCCATTGAACCGTGTCAGCCCCAACTTGAAACGTTCGCATTAAGGTTGGATAAGCAGTGGACATAGCTGACTGACTGATAGACATGCCAAAAGTGCCCATTAATAATGTAATCATGAACCCAACGCGCTGACGACCTTGGACTGTTTCCACCGTATCTTGTGTTTGCACTAAAAAGCCCCCAAATAAGCCACTATTTAAAATTATTATTATTAATCACAAGTCCATTTTAATCGTCTTTCAGAAAATGGCAACCTCTGATCAATCTCGCATCACTGTGCAATTCTTTTTAACTCGAAACTATGCTATAGTATTATGGAGTATCGTTATGGAAGGAAGTGGTGAAAGTTTGAAATCGGCAGAACAATCTATTCGCCAAACAACGCAAATGAACGGTTTTTGGGGGCGGATTACCGCATTTTTTGCAATTATTGGTGCCTTGATTTTTAGCTTTTTGCCCAAAAGAATTGCGCAACATCTTGATTTATCCCAGGTTGAACCTAAAATACCACTGAATCATCCGATACAAATTCCGACGATCTTTGTTCACGGCTTCCGTGGCGGCTTAAATACGACTGAAAAAATGGTCGAAGCTGCGATCGACTATACCAATCAACAAGATTTTCTTCGCGTTATCGTTGATTGGCGTGGTCGAATTCGTTATCAAGGTACTTGGACAACTAATGAAAATCCGATCATTCAAATTATCTTTGAAGAAAATATTGCTAGTATGCGCATGCATTCACGCTGGCTAGAGCTAGTTTTACCAACATTAAAAAAGCGTTATGGCTTCAAGAAATTTAATGCCGTTGGTCATTCGGTTGGGGCGACTGCTTTATTAAACTGCCTATTGGAAAATCATGATGATCCTATGTTTCCAACACTTAATAAGGTCATTTTAGTTGCTGGCCCATTCAATGGCGTCATTGCATTGGGCGATATTCCCAATATTAACCAGTTGACGCTCAGCGGTCGGCCAATGCTAATGAATATGCATTACTTGTACTGGTTCTTTCACAAAAATGAATTTCCTAGGGATGCTAAAGTATTAAATATTTATGGTAACACGGACACTGGGTTTAATACCGATAAGTACATTACTGTGAATTCGGCGCGCTCTATTAATTACTTATTACGAGATACTGCTTCTATATACCATGAAATTGAAGTTCATGGTACTTCGGGTGAACATTCTGTCATGCACGATGACCCGAAAGTACTCTATATCATCAATAACTTTCTCTTTAACGATCGCGTCGTTGAACCAGCTGGCAGTACAAATCCGGTTTTGGAAGATATTTCATATTAATCAGCAATAATTATGTGAGTCTTCTAATCTTTTGTGTTACACTAAGAATACAAAGATTAAGGAGGTGACCACACCATGACCAAAGATGAATTGCAGCATCGCCTTAAACAAGAGTTATACACAATTTGCGACCACTATGATGTCGAAATGGATGATCGCTTATATACCGAAGCGCAATATCAAGATTTGAAACGCACGTTACTTGTTATGAATGAGCTCGGGATGGATCAAAATAAATTGAATCAACTCTTAGCGATTGGTGCTTAATTTAATTATTGGAGTGATGGAAATGTCTTCAGACTCACAGTCCTCTGACTCATGATACGGTCAAATGTTATCCAAACATTTGACCGTATTTTTTTGTGGAAAGTGCGACAAAAGGCGTTCAGCACCTGAATACTAACGAGGCAATACTCAAATTAGATAAATTTTAATCAGTCTAATAATTTAATATCTATATGATAAAATTTTTTCAACAAATCCTTTAGTACCAACAGATTGACAAAACTAACAAACCTAGATAAGATTAAATCAAGTTCATAAAGTTCTCATATAATTATGGAGGTGGCAAAATGGCAAACTTAGGACAGTTGATGTTGACCGCTGCAGTTTTAGTTGGCATTCCAATTATTTTGACATTGCAATATATTTTGGGGTATAAACAAGCCTCTAAAGGAACTGCTGCCATTGTGCCAATATTATATGTCAGCCTGGTAACTATTTTGACACTGGCTCATCGGCCTTGGCATGAGACGCAGTGGCTGTTTGTATTATCTCAATGGATCGTTGGCTATTTCTTTTACTTTGTTTATGAATTTGGCCGGAATAAAAGTTTAGCAAAAATTGGTGACTTATCGCATCCTGTAACTGATAAATTATAATTTCATTCAAATCTATATAATAAAAAAAGTTGGGCCTATACCCAACTTTTTTTATTACGCATTTTTCCGATGTTCCGTTAAATCTGGTGCACTAATATCCTCATGATCCGTTTTTACAGTTTGTAAATACCGATACACACTTGGTTCTGAAGCACTCAAGGCCTTAGCCGTATCTACCACGCTATCTTTTAATTGGAAGAAACCTTGTTCGTATAAGCGCCGAACACATTCAATTTTATCCGTTCGTTTCATATAAGCCAGTTGCAACCCTTTCTCCTGAAGGTAGGCGTCAACAATCTGCTTCGCATAGTTTTCAGAGGACGTGGTTAAATGCTCATATTCGTAATTATGGCTTGTGGCCGTCTTTTGAATTGTTTCTGGTGTCGTATCCAGATCACGCAATTCTGCCTCACTAGGTCGATAAGCGTTCAATACGCGATCCAAACTTGACTGTAACTGATCGAAACAAGAGTCATCTGTATTGATACAGATCATCGCCACAATTTTACCTTCAAAGCGAAGAAAATAGGTGGAGGACCGCAATGTCACCTGATTATCAGACACGCCACGGTAATTGGCGATAAAATCCCGTTGTTCTTTACGACCGGCTTTAACCGTTCTGAGCGCCAAATCAGATGCAGGATCACCAACTTGGCGGTGAGAGATATGGTTGTTGCGAATAGCAATAATGGAATGATCTAAATTCGTCAGATCATTTAAGACGACTTCACTATTTTTTCCTAGGATTTCGGCAATGAAATCAACCATAGGAATATAACTTCTAATAAATGTTTTGACGTCCATTGGGTCCCCTCCTTTTTAATAGAATTTTATCATTTTAAATATACCGAAACAAATCAGCTTATTGGAACGGATTTACCAAAGATTGAAACTTTCATCTTAACGCCAGTTCGTGTGCCGGCTAAACCACCGATACCAGTTTCCCGAAGTGCTTTTGGTAAGCCTTGCCCTACTTCTTTCATTGCGGAAACAACTTCATCTGCTGGAATCTTATTCGTACATCCGGCAAGCGCCATATCTGCAGCAATTAACGCATTTCCTGCACCAATAGCATTACGTTTCACACAAGGTAATTCCACCAAACCGGCAACTGGATCACAAACCAAACCTAATAAATTACTCATCGCCATAGCTAAAGCTTCCGCACTTTGCTCTGCATTACCACCGGCAGCTTCTACTGCAGCAGCAGCAGCCATCGCTGAAGCACTCCCAACTTCAGCCTGACAACCACCCGTGGCGCCAGCAATCATCGCATTATTAGCAATAATCATACCAAAAGCACCCGCAGTAAATAAAAAGTTGATCATTTGTTCACGGGACAGATTTAATCGGTCACGAATAACGAACAACACGCCTGGTAACGTTCCCGTTGACCCTGCTGTTGGTGTGGCACAAACAACGCCCATCGCTGCATTGACCTCATTAGTGGCAATGGCATTTTGTACGGCTTCAACCATCGTATCACCTGATAACGTATGGCCTTTTTCACGATACTTTTTCAGTAACACCGCTTCGCCGCCAGTTAAGCCTGTCTTTGAAAAGACCCCGTCACCCTCAACGCCACGTTTGACAGCAGCCTCCATAACTTCTAAATTATGGGCCATCTGTTGCCAAACTTCTTCACGGCTGACATTATTTTTAGTCATTTCTTGTTGGATCATTAATTCAGAAATTGATGTGTCTGTGGACATTGAAGCATCAACGAGTGCCTTAATACTTTCATACATGACGTTTGCCTCCTATAAGTAGACCATCTTAGTGTGCTTCTGTGACAATGTACTCAGATCTTGTTCTTTCAACCGATTCTCAAGATCATATTCATATAACATGCCTTTACCCGGTGCATCGTACTCTGCATGGTAATTAATCGTATTGATTTTAGCTAATTTTTCTTGAATCAAATTTTTGTTAGAAGCATCACTTTGAACCAATAATATCGGCAAGGGGCCTTTGGGTTTAATGTGGAAACCATCCATTTTGATATCTCTGATCTCGATTGTGCCACCGCCGATGGAACAACCAGCTACGGTAATTTCACGATCAGCTTTACTTAATTCGACAATTGCCGTATTGGGATGACCAATGGGACTGTCCCCTGCTTCTTCAATAAACTGCACCTCAATCCCACTATCTTTAGCAATCTGCAACGCATTAGGTACACGCGCATCATCTGGTTCAAACCCCATGATGCCGCTGATGATCGCATAATCGGTGCCATGACCCTTATGTGTTTGGGCAAAGGACTCATAATAATGAACAACAATTTTAGTTGGCACATCACCAAAGATCCGATTGGCGGCGCGACCAATAGCTACGGCACCGGCTGTATGTGAACTAGAAGGCCCAATCATAACCGGACCAATGATATCAAAAACACTCTTGTAATTTCCTGACATTATTTTCACCCCATTTTATATTAATAATCTATTAGGCGTTTGCTTGTGCCGCAACAGGTTCCGCTTCAGTTGTTGTGCCACGAATTTCTTTAACTGTGTGAATTTTAAAGTTTCTAAAGACAAAGCCGCCAACATAAGCCCAAATTGTACTATTGACTAAAATCAATACGACAGCCATAGCCACTTTCAATGCTGGGTTAAAACCAAAGGCAACGATCAATCCAGCCCAAGGTGTTGCCATCCCGGTTACATTGATCACTAAGCCAAATGCTGCTATTATCATACCATTAATTGCACCAGCAACAGCATTCGTAGCGAAGATTGGGACTGGATTTGCAGAAATAATATCAATCTGCGTTAATGGTTCAATCGTTACTGCAACGGTAGTTGATCGACCACCAAATTTTAAACGTCGGAATAAACTAAAGTTTAAGAAGGAATTACCGGTACATCCCAATGCCCCAATAGCCATTGGTACACCAGTCAAACCAATCAAGCTGGTCAATACCATTGAAGACAATGGCGTCATACCAACCAATGGAATAATTGCACCTAAAACTGCTGCCATTAACATTGGATTAGCCTGTTCTGCACTAATGATTGCATTACCGATAATATGTAGAATTTGTAAAACTGCTGGTGAGATCAAAGCGGCAACACCATTTACCAGTGCCGGTCCGATCAAAACAACGGCAATCAGATCTAAGCCTTCGGGAACACGCTTTTCAATCTGCTTCAAAACAAAGGATACCACATATGCTGCTAAGAAAGCAGGTAAAAGTTTAACTTTGAGCAAAGAGACACCAACGAGAACTGCAAAAACTGGGCTGATCCCAAAAGCTAGCGGCACTAAAGTCCCAGCTGCCAAGCCGCCCAATGATCCCATAATGTCACCGATCTGCTTAATGAATTGAATATGGAAAACATCACCCACGGCATAACTTAGAAAAGCTTGTGGTAGAAAAGTTGCACAAGCAGCACCTGATAGAGCGCTAATTGCTTTTTTACCATTTGGTGCTTTGAATGTAAACAACGTCATCACTGCAATCACAGCGAATAGAACTAAAACCCCAATGACAATTTGCATTTCTTGTTACCTCCAATTTCTATCACAATTGATGCCGGCAATAATTGTGATGATAATCACTTGAGTGACTAATAATAATTTCTCAACGATTAAATATTATCACACTGATAAACTTTTTGCATTAAGTTTTGATAAAAAATTATTCCTAATGACAATTATTTCTCATTATTGGACCAATTTTCTTAGCCTATTGCTTCTTATTTAGATACAAAGACTATTAAAGCAACTTTTTCAAGTAATCGTTTTCATTTTTATTATGAGAAAAAATTTTTGCGTTTTAGAACACGTTTAAGATACAATCGTTCGCAAAATAAACAGGAGCCAGAACAAAATATTAACTTTGTTCTGGCCCCACCTACTTATTGTTTAACCATAAGCCCTAAAGACAATTAGCGTCTAATATATTTGGACAATACATTTAGAACAAGCCATGCGTCGTTTTATCCCACTTATTTTTATGTTGTAAAAAGCGATATAAAGCCACCACACTGATAATCGGTGCAAACAGGCCATAAATCGGCAGCGTAAACGTCAACCACAAGATATGCCACCAAGAATGATGCGTAAGCCGTTGATAAAACGAACTCAGTAATAAATTCTCACCAAACATCAACAGTAATAGCAGCAATAAGAACCACGAGAATGAGCCATGTAGACCGATCCAATAATATAACTGGGTTCCAAAAACAATTACCCCTAGCACCGCCGCAACAATACAAATTATTGGGGTCAACATAAATAAAAGCATTTCAACTTTTGCCAACACACTCAAGTGCGAATTCGTTTTAATAGCCTGATAAAACTTTTGCAGACATTGAAGTCCGCCTTGAGCCCAACGTGCCCGTTGTCGTAAAAAAGTTTGCCAGGTAATCGTGGCTTCTTGATATACTTTGATATCATAGGCATAGGCTGTTTTTAAGCCCCGAAGCAATAGCTTTGTACTAATTTCGAAATCTTCTAACAGGGTTGCACCCCAAACAAAATGCCGTGGTAAAGCAGACAAACGGAAAAATTGACCATTACCTGAACCGGCAACATTGCCTAAGTGACCACGCATATTTTGCAATAATGTATTCCCAATTTGAAATTCAAAATCTTGCAGCAAAGACAGCCAATGATTTAAATTATAAATACCAATGCCAGTTTGCAACATACTAAGTGTTGCATCAGCTGCGAAAATATTAATGATTTGATTTAAATCTGCCTGTGCGATGTAAGCATCTGCATCCAGCACACCAATAACTGTCTGTTCCAAATCAACTGGTGCTACTTTCTTGTATACATATTCTAAACCTGCATTCAAAGCACTGCCTTTGCCATTGCCAGCATCTAAATGGCGATAAATCACAGTGACATTAGGATGGTGTTTATCATAGGACAATAACTGGTCTGGTGTCGTATCTTCACTACCATCCTCAATAATGACCCAATGAATCGCATATTGATATTGGGCATCGGCTGGATTCTGCTTCAAAAATCGAGCTAAGGTTTGCCCAGCAATCGGGGCTTCATTGTGCATCGGTACTAATAGATATAATTGATAAGCAGCCAGCTTAGTTGCCGCTGGCTTAGGTTTAGAAACACGTAAACATAATAAAATCAATGGAACCAGCAGACAAGAAATCACTACGATCAGTGAAATGATTGCAGTGATTTTTATGAATATTAACATTAAGCATCCGTTCCTACTTGTTCAGCACCCAAACTTTTTGGTAAGGCGTAGTCTTGCTGGGTACTAACACAAGAAATGTTAATATCCCGATCGATGATACCCTCTAACAAACTACGCTCCGTTCTGGAACTAACCAACATTTGCAGCCAAGGATGCTTTCCGTGCAGCATGGCCTTTAATTGACTGAGATTTTTTTTAACATTCACCAAATAAGGTAATGCCGGAATACTCTGTTCGCTGATCAACTTACGATAAGTGATATCGTTATCCATACCAACCAAAATAATATTACTTTGTAAGCCCAAGTAACTTGATAACCACCAGTAATCAAAATCAGCCTCAGAAGCAAATGACTGTGTTTTCAATTCATTATTATCATAAACTTCCACCGTAACAGCGTTTGCTTCATGGTGCCAGCACTTCAGAGCTAGAGTACCATCGACACGATAATATTCCGCAACAGTGACTTGTCCATCATCATTATATTGTTCACTACGCGACAACTGACCTTGATCATTTAAGGTGATCATTTTGTTTAATTTACCATTTTCATAATAACGGATAGCCTGCATTTGTTCCCCATTGCCAAAAGCCGCAACCATTTTTAATTGACCGTCAATATCATGATATTCCTTAAAGCGACGATCTTTAGACCATTCGCCCTGCAAATTATCACTCTCATGAATCGTAATGACTGGTGCTGTATTTTCTGCGCTGGCTTGAATTTCAGTAAAAATATTGATTACTTTGGGTACCGTAAGTTGTTTTTGTTTAGCCCAACTCATCAAATGATCTTTCAATTGAGGATCATAAGTTAATGAAACTAAAGTTAGAGGCTTTTCCACTTGATTTTGTAAATAACTTAGTAAATTGACATCGGTTTGACTAGCTTCAGCTAAAGGTTGACTCAACATGACAAAAAAGTCCGCACTCTGATCAAATTGGACGTCTTGGATAAAATAAGACGTCCCGAAAGCTGCCTTGATCTGCTTTTGCATACCCTCTAGATTAGACTGATAGCCCGAAATCTTCATTGAAACGACATCCATTTGCTGCTTCAAGTTATTTTGTTGAGTTGCTAAAGCGGCCTGTTTCTGAGCCCGCTGACGGCGTGCATTTTCAATCTGAGATTCAATCTCTTTAACAGCCCGCTGTTTCGCAGTTAATTCGGTTTGGTCGTCATTAAGCTGTGTTTGCAGCTGTTCAAGTTGTGCCTTGATTGTTTGCGATTCTTTATCTAAAGTTGCCTGTTTTTTAGTATATTCTTTTTGCTCTGCCACTAATGTTAAGGCTTGTTTTTTGTTTTCTTCAACTAGCGCCATCATCTTAACCAAATCAGATTCATTTTTAATGGTGTCAGATAGCTTTTGTGCTGCTGCTTTGCTTTCGTCTAATTGTTGTTGAATCGTGGTTTGATTTTTTTGATTTGCTGTTAATTGTTGATTAGCCTGACTCAATTGACGTTCAACCTGATTGATCCCCTTTTTGATCTCAGGAATTGCCTTATTAACATCAGCTTGTTGTCGTAATAAGTCACTATCATCTTTGGCTTGCAACTCAGCAGCTTGTGCGTTTAATTGATCCAATTGACTTTCTAAATGTTGTAACGAATGTTTAGCTTTGGCCAATTCGTCAGCAAAAAGACCTTTTTGTTGAAACATTTTGACCTTTAAGTTATCCCGTAATTGATCATATTCAGTGGATAGATCATGCATTTTTGTTTTTAAATTAGCAATATCTAAAGCTGTCTTTTCAGCCACACTCACCGAATCGTAAGGGGCAATATTTTCAGGCTTCTCAATCTGAATCGACTTAACTTCAGAAGCTAGTTTGCCTTCAGGTATGATCTTCTTTGATGCCTGTTTCTTGACTTTGATTTTCTCCACCTCATTTTCATCTGTATCTGTATGTGATGCAGCGACAGATGCGGTTTGACTTTCGACGCCATTAACCATCGCACTGGCGATCGTGGGTGCTTTATGACTATTGCGTTTAAAAATCCCCATAGTGACTCTCCTTAACGAACATTAGCAAAATAGAATAGATAAATTCATTATACAATTAACTCGTGTCTTTAACTAGTTTATTTATAATTATTATGTCATATTGTAACTTTTCTTAGACCATTGCCTAAGAAATGGCTCATAAATGAAAAAAATGTAGCAATTACAGTTCAAAATAGCAACTGCAATTACCACATTTCTTTTAACTTAAATTATTATTTTTCGTTACGAACAGCTTTTTGAGCAGCAACATTCATAATATTCCAAGGCCGATCAAAACCGGGTTGGAAGAAGAAGTCTGCATAGGCTAAATCATCAATGGTTAATTTAGTTTGAATTGCCAACGAAATAGCATTGATATTAGCCGTGACATCACCCTTAGACATAATCTGAGCCCCCATTACCCGACGTGTCTTTGGATCATAGGTCAATTTGAAGTAAACCGTTGGGTTCAGCTTTTCTGGTACAAAGGCTGGACGTTTCGAATCTGTGACAAAGACAGACTTAACGTCAACCCCAAATTTTTGCGATGTCCCTTGCTTAACACCAGTTGAAGCAAATTTGTAATCAAAAACCGTTAAAGCGGAAGAACCAGTAACGCCTGGGAATTTGTGCGTTGGCTTGTCGATATTCATTGCTGCAAACCGACCTTGCCGCCGCGCAACAGTTGCCAAAGCAATTGGTGCTTCTTTACCCGTTGCTGAGAACTTAGCCATAACTGCATCACCAACAGCAAAGATATCTTTTTGACTTGTTTGCATATAGTCATCAACTTTAATACGGCCGGTTTCGTCCAAATCAAGTAAGTCTTTAAGCCAAGCTGTATTTGGTTTAATACCTGCTGCTTCGACCACAAGATCTGCCGGGTATTCCCCTTGATCAGTCACCACTTTAGTAACCTTACCAGCTTCACCCTCAAAGGATTGAACGGTTTGACCTGTAGCAGCGTAGATCCCATGATCAGCCATTTCTTTCGTTAAGATATCGGTAAATTCTTCATCGAGATAAACACTTAACAAACGTGGTAATAAATCAATGATCGTAACTTTCATACCAGCTTTGGCAAAAATCTCGGCAGCTTCAATACCTATGTAACCAGAACCAATAACGACCACGTTTTTCACATTAGGGTCAACTGTTTTGGCCTTTAATTTAATGGCCCAATCACGTCCGCGCATAGCATAGATGTTTTCAAGGTCCTTACCTGGAACTGGCAGTGCAGCAGGTACCGCCCCAGCACTTAAAATCAGCTTGTCATAACTCTCTTCGCGCGTTGAGTGATCTCCGTGATTTTCAACGGTGACTTTATGATTGGCAGCATCGATCTTAGTAATTTCTTGTTGTACAAAGACGTGTACACCCTCAGCACGCATACCTTCAGGGGTTGCGTAACGGACCGTATTGACATCCTTGACCACACCCTCAAGATAAAGCTGCATCCCACAGGAAAGGAATGATAGGAAGTCGCCCTTTTCATACCATTGGATCTCTGCATCCGGATGATCCATCAATAACTGGCGAACTGCTTCATAACCACCATGAGAAGAACCAACAACAATAACTTTCATCTATGAAAACCTCCATTACTTGATAATTATTACAATTTAAATGATAACCCAATTGGCTCAAAAAACAAAGGATTATGCTGTCAATTTCTAATTAAATAACAGTATAAAAAAACCAGCCCCTATCTAATAGACGGGACTGACTCCAGGTAACTATTTATTTACGTTGATACATGGCGACGACTTAAGTATCTAAGTTTCATCATAGCTTAAATTAAATAACTCTAATAGCGGACAAAGTCTACAACTGCCAAGATAAAGTTAGTCACTAGAATAACAATAGCAATTATTGCTGAGATACCAAACTGGAAGTTTTGCAACCCACTAGCCGCTACTAAGCCTTGCGTGATCATAATTCCAAAGACAGCAATATAAGCCAAAATCGAAACAACTGCGGCAACTAATTTAAGAATATGGGCAATGCCCACTTTCCAAATACTAAAGACAAGCATCAGCAACGGTCCAATAACAAGTAAGGCAATCATCAGATACATCATTGTTGCAAAACTAGTACCACCAAGTTTCATTTGACCAATCAAAGTCGTCCCTTTACCTAAGGGGGTGCTGGTAATGAAACTACCAACAAAATTAGTAACGATCAAAACAATCGATAAAACTGCCGTAATGTAATCGGTCACTTTAATCTTTTGAAAAAAGGTTAAATTTTCATCATCTTGCTCATAATCATCTTGGTAATCGTCAGCATAGTCATCAGCTTCCTGAGCTGAGCTTTGACCGCGACGACCGTAACTCATATCGTTAGTGTCAGCTGAATTCGATGCATAACTATTTGTACCATAATAGCCTTGATCACTCGGATTTGCAGCCATTGTACCTGCCCCTGAATTCGTATTCATGTCGTAATTATTTTGATAAGCTGTGGTCTGATCGGAACCATAGGCTGCGCTAGTAGACTGGGTGTTAGAACTATCATATGGTTGATAACTGGTACTTACACCAGCTGGATCATTATAACTATAACTGGAACGTCCCATATCACCTGTCTGGGCATAGCTATCAGCAGCTGTCATGGTATTTTGATTATTGTTATCTAAGCCATTATTATAAGCAGACTGCGGCGTTTGATAAGCCCCATAATTACTATCTGATCCATAGTTGTCATTTTCTGGCGGTGTCACAGCCGACCCGCGTCCTGCAGGCGCATCTTGCTGCCCACCAGTCACCTGCTCGTAAGCCGACCGCGTCATATAATTATTTAATGTGCCCGGTGCAGCCGCCTGTTGTTGCCCATTAGTCTCTGGACGTGTATTTTCTTGACTGTAATCTGGTGAAGCTTGATAGCCATTGACCCGACTGCCAACCGTTGAACTGGTCTGATCAAAGGGCTGTTGAACATCATTACCTTGTAAATAAGGATCATTGGCTGGGTCGATCCGCGATTGATTTTGACGATTACTTCTATTGGTGTTTGGTTCATAATGACGACTCAAAATGCCATTTTCATCTGTGTTTGGTACGTCATTGTTATCGGTTTGGGGCGCCATTAATAACATTTTTTGGGTTACACCCATAACCATTTTTCTTGCTTTAGCACTTAGTGGGTACCCACAATTCTGGCAAAAGTTTTGTGTTGGTTCAATTGGTGCCCCACAGTTAGGACAAAAACCCATTGCTAAGCCTCCATTTCTCCTTCGAACTTATTAACTTCTATCATAGCACATCCCTATCTTACGAAACTTCTAGTTTTTTATAAGAAAAATTAGATTTTTTAGAAAAAAGATACATTTCGAGCCACCTTGATTGCAGGATCGTCTATTCTGGTCTAAATTTGATTTAGTATCGTATTATAACAATATATTTGGAAGGAGCAATACTATGACAAAAGTATTTATTGCAGCTAAAATACCCGACAAGGCTTATAATACTTTAACGCATGCTGGAATCGATGTCCAAGTATATGCCGGTTCTGGTTTGATTCAAAAGGCCGCATTAAGAACGGCCGTTACCGATATCGATGTCTTGATCACCGCACTGTCCACTCAGGTCGACCAAGAAATCATCGATGCGGCACCAAAATTAAAACTCATCGCTAACTATGGTGCCGGTTTTAACAATATTGATGCCGCCTATGCTCGAACAAAAAATATTGCTGTGACGAACACACCTTTTGTTTCTACGGATTCGACGGCTGAACTGACTGTTGGGCTGATTCTAGCAGTTTCACGACGAATCGTAGCTGGTGATCAGCTTATGCAGACACAAGGGTTTGATGGTTGGGCACCGTTATTTTTCTTGGGCTATCAAGTCAGTGGTAAAACTCTAGGGATTATCGGCATGGGGCAAATTGGTCAAGGGGTCGCTAAAAGGATGCGTGGTTTCGGTATGCATATCTTATATTACCAACGGCAGCCTCTAGCGCCAGAGTTAGAAAAAGAATTAGGCGCTACTTATACTGATTTTGATAATCTCATTCAAACGGCAGATTATGTCACGATTCACGTCCCTCTAGTTCCAGCTACCAAACACCTGATTAATGCGGCAACATTTAAACAAATGAAATCCAGCAGTTTTTTTATCAACGCTGCTCGGGGGCCAATCGTTGATGAAAAAGCCTTAGCCCAAGCGATTAAGGCTAAAGAAATTGCCGGTGCCGCCCTTGATGTTTACGAGCATGAACCTGACGTTGAACCTGAATTAAAGCACCTACCAAATGTAGTTTTAGAACCACATATTGGCAACGCCACCATCGAGGCTCGAGATGCTATGGCTGCTATTGTAGCCGATAATACAATTGCTATTGCCCAGAACAAGCAGCCTAAATACATCGTCAACTAAACTTGAATTTAGCCTGTAAACAAGTGGCTGGGACATAAGCCACGCAAAATAAAATAATCGTGGTTTTCAGACTGATATTGAATCTGAAAACCACGATTATTTTTTTAACGATTGATTTTCTAAAAATAACATTGACCTTGAGGGTCAATTTCAACAGATTAGCTGCCATAATTGCAATTCCTGCTTCAGTAGTAACCTTTTCAATCCCACGAACCGAGGTTCGTAGGTACTTCAAATTAGCCTTCAGATTTCCGAAGAATGGTTCATCTTCGATTTTTCTC
>NZ_JACGCJ010000005.1 GCF_021030645.1 Agrilactobacillus fermenti
TTTTGTCGCTTATAGAATAACATTGGAAGGCACTTCGTGCCTACATAAAAGCAAAAAATTCCTTGAGATCAGATCTCAAGGAATTTTTTACTTTAGGCTGTATAAAAAGACTTATGTCCCAGCCTCACCTATCTGTTTTGCGAACAATTTTATCTTAAACGTGTTCCAAAAGGCAGCACCCTCACCTAACAATGAATGGCTCAAATGGAAAGCACACCATTTTTCGCAATTCTTGTTAGTGCTCAGGTACTGAGCGCCTTTTGTCTCACTCTCCTTGATGGTCACTGTCATCTTCTTTAAGTTGAAGGGCACCTTCATCATGAAAGGGCTCATCGGCAACTTTGACTTGAAACCAATTGACGTAGGCATGTTCATATTCTAAAACTTTGAATTGAAAGCGGCCAATGTCAATAATGCTGTTTTGGTCTAAGTTTTGATAATTATCAATAATATAGCCGGCAACGGTCGTCACGTCTGAGGTTTGAAATTCAGGGATGCGACTGTGGAAGTAACGTTCAAAGTCGTACAGAGTGGTTTTTCCACTGACTTTAAAGGCGCCGTCGTGTTGTTTGACAATATATTCGTCAGAGACATCGTCGATTTCATCTTTAACAGTGCCAAATAATTCTTCATAGATGTCTTTATCTGTGACGATGCCACTAGTGCCGCCATATTCATCAACAACCACAACGATCGGCGTTTGTCGCTTGATCATTTGATTGAGAATGTCTTGAATTGGCATACTTTCAGGTACCGTAATGATCGAACGTAATAACCGACTAATGCCAATGTGACCGTCCACTTGGTCTTGGCGTACCAAATCATAGGCATAAACATAACCCAAGATGCGGTCCTTATCGTTATCAGCGACAACAGGAAAACGGCTATAACCCTGCTGCAGGTAGTCCTTAATCACATCATCAACCGTATCGGTAATGTCCACGACGTACAAGCTCGTTCGATCCACCATGATATCTTTCGCAACTTTATCGTTCAAGTCAAAGGCCCGCTGCATGTAAAGATAATCATTTTGATCCATTTCACCACTGGTAACGGATAGTTGCGTTAAACGTAAAATCTCAGATTGGGAAAAAACTTCATTTTCTTCGTCTGCTGGCTTGAAGCCGATCAGTTTAACAATATTCAAGGCTGATTTATTCAATAACCAAACAAAGGGATAAAATACCGTATGGAAAATTCTAAGTGGTGTTACAACAAGCATTAACACGCGAATTGGCATATCAATACTAATATTTTTTGGTACGATTTCGGTTAAGACCACTTCTAGATAAGTCAATAAAGCGACACCCAAAATAGCACCGACAAAATTCAAGCTACGGCCACTGAGCAGATGCGTCCAGCCGAAAAGCTCTACGAGTAGTGTACGCAAGGTATCTTCACCGATCCAACCAAGGATGATTCCCGTCATACTGGTACCAACTTGAGTGGTTGATAAGTACTCATTTAGATTACGCACCATGTGTAATGCATTTTTTAATTTACGACCATTACCATTTTTATTCTTGATACGATCTTCAAGCTGACTGACACGCGTTTGTACCAGTGCAAACTCAGCTGCCACGAAAAAAGCAGCGATGATAAAGGTGACTAGAATAATAATGATATTGTTGATTAGCTGGCCATCGTCCACAGTATGTCTCACTTCCAAGTTTATTAATTGATGATGTTTACGTCAGCAGCCGAAAGCCACTGACCGCCACCTAAATTATACCAGTTGATGCCACCAACATTAACAACTTGTGTGTATTTCCAAGTAGAGGCATTCGCGAAGGTCCGACCAGTCGGTTGTTGGTCATAATAAGGTGAGCTGTAGCCAATGACTTGACTATTAGGTGCTGTATCAATGGCTAGCGTACCCTGCTTAGGGCTATTACTGATTTCAGTAAAGCGGCCATTGACCCATTCATTATTACCCAAGTCATAAAAGTATTGGCCGTTAATGAATGTTTTACCAAAATAGCGCCAACTTGTGCCATTCTTGACGTATTTATTAAGGCCACGATAGTAAATCGGTGCACTTAATAACTGGGTTTGACCATCCGGTGCTGACTTAATTGTAAGGGCGCCCGTTTCAGGAACATCAATTTGTTTGAGCGCTTTAGTACTTTTTTGAGGGGTCTGATCACGAATACTGAATAGCTTGACGGTATAGCTGTAACCCTCAGGATAATTTGCTAAACCAGTAATCTTCACGGTATATTGATGATTCTTGACTAGTGCCAACCCATTAGGTGTAAATGTATAAATCGATGCATAATTTCCATATTGACTTGAGCTAGCATCCATCACATCAGAGGCTGTCACAGACTTATTGGCGGTATCATCTTGGATCGTAATGGTTGGGGTCCCTGAGGTCTGTTGGGCATCGGCAAAATAGATCGACCAAGGAATTTGCTTACTATGGGCAGTGTCCTGCTCACTTTGTAGTTCTTCAATTGGGAATACACCGGCACTTGGATAAGTCACGACATCTTTTTCAGCTCGATTCGTTAGTTGCCCAGGATCAGCCACAAGCATATCCATATATTTCCAGTCATTTTGTCCATAAGCAGCACCAATACCAATAGTTTGTAAATAAGGTGATAAGACCCAAGCCCGGTGACCAGTATCATTGCCATCAATGTTGTTGTTATCCGCAATCAATCCCGTGATCGCGTCGCCAGCCGTCTCCTCACCAGCACGGAAGTATAGATTACTGATGTTTGTAATATATTGCGCTTTTTGCCAAGTCTTAGTGGGTATAAAAGCCGGTTTGAGTGAATTAGCTAAACTGTGTTGGGATAGCATTGGGTTGGCACTGATACCAGCCATAACACTTGCCCCTAATTGAGCAGAGGCGTTGTCCCCATTTGTTGCTGTGACCTTTGGCAGACCCACGAGTTCCCGATAATAATTGATCCACTGGGTTGATGATTGGACATAATTACTTTTGATCGTCCCCACTCGAAAAGGATAGTTATATAAGTTTGTCGGTGAACCATAAATCGTTTCCGTACTATATGGGGTTTGATCAAGTTGCTGATATTGTTCCCGTAGTGTATTGATTTTTTGTTGTTCCGCTGTTGTGTAGTTACTAGCTGGTTCAGCTGGTTGTGTAGTGCTATCAGCCGGACTGTCAGTCGCCGCATTTACTGGTACAGTGGCACTTAAAGTTATTCCAAGCATGCTTAAAATCGCAATCGAATATAGATAAGGTTTATGTACTGACATTTTCCTGCACTCCCTTTTAAAAGCATTAACTAGTTTAATTATAACGAAGTTTGGTGATAAAAAGTATTATTTAAGTAGGTAATCAGGTAATAGTTGATAGAAAAAAGAATTATTGTTTATAATACAATAAAATTTATTATTTAGCCATGAGATTTGAGGTTCACGCTTGAAGCACGTTATAACGCCGATTATAATGGCAGTATAACGGTAATCCTAGGAGGAAATCAGATGTCTCAAGATTTAGATTTTGAGGAGTACAAGACGCCCGGACAGGCTGCAAAAATAATTGGTGTTAGTGTCCCAACATTACGCAAATATTCACTTTTGATTGAAAACGCAACTAAGGCGACTTATTTTGAACGCAACCAACAAAATATGCGCTTATATCGTGAGACCGATATTAAACAATTAAAACAATTGATCAAATTAAGCAAACATCCAGATTTAACTTTAAAAGATGCAGTCAATCAACTTTATGCAATTTCTTCGACTGATAAACCCGGTAAAGCTGCTGAAAAAGCGGCAGTTATTACCAAGAAGACTGAGCAAACAGAAGCAGCACCAATTGCCCAGTTTGTACATATGATGCAAAGCATGCAAGAGACGATCACGACTCAAAAGGCGTCGATCGAGGCACTGCAAAAGCAGCTCGAAACGATTCAAGCGCAAAATGCGGAAATTCTAAAACAGCTGCCTGTTGGTCAAGATGCGTATGACTATGAGACACCACTTGCTTCAAGTTATAAGCAGCACGACCCACAAAAAGTGAAAATTGACAATTCAAATACATCTGTTTCTAATCAGACAGCCGGAAACAGTGAATGGCAGGCTGATCCATTGCAGGCAGCCGAAAAAGCAGATGAGGCGATCGAACAGCAGCCAAAACAGCCGCGAACCTTAGCTGATATGCAATTACCTGCCGAGAAAAAACGGCATTGGTGGCAACGATTGCTAAATTAGAAAGTTTTTCTTACTAAAATGAAAAACATATATCTTAAAAGTTTGTTAAAATTAACCTAGCGCAAACTTAAGAATGAATTCATGGGAGACGACAGCTATGGCACTTTTCGGGAATACAAACAGCAATCAACCGCAACAAGATGGTCGTGGATCACAGAATAAACGTAATGTAGCACCGCTACAGCCAAATCAGCCGGCAACACAAAATTATAATCAAACCAATCAACAATCAACAAATACAGCAACCAAATCTGGTGGTTTATTTGGCAGTCGCCAGTTTGATGCATCAACGACCAATGCGCCACAGACATCGGCTAATTCAACGCAAATGAATCGTTACCCTAATTATTATGAAGATGCCGATTCAGAAAGGCCGAGGGTAGCTTTACCACAGCAAACACCACGCGTGGATAATAACGCCCAAGCTTACGATACTACGGCATCTAACTTGAATGAATCACCAAATATGGCTCAGTCGCGGTCGATGCCAGCAGCAACGCAAAATTCAGATGCAGCAGTGAAACCAAGCGCAAATACAGTAACCAACGATAACCGCACACCAATTGAAACAGCGGCTGAGACACAGTCAATCGGTAATTATAGTGACGGTCAAGCGCGCTCACCGTGGAAACAAACACAACGTAATTTGGTTGATCTACAAGGACAGGAGAGCCGCTTAAAGGACCAATTGAAACAGGAGCTATTAGATCAACGCAGTTTCTTGAAGCACGACTTGCGTCAACAAGGTTTAACAGTGATCAATAGTCCAGCAAATACAGGGGACCCGGCACAAAAGATTCAATCACAGATCGATGAAGTTAATGATGGCTTGATCAAATGGTTTGGAACCAAAAAAATTGCCAACCATGTCTTCTTTAATAAGCGGCGTTCCTATTTCTTGCTAGATGATAGTTTGAATTTAAACACGGATACGATTCAAAAAGGCGTTTTGATGCAATTGCGCAAATTATTCGATGATATGCAGATGCCACTGGGGCATATCTCAACCGACTATAATGACCAATTGAGCAGTGTCGTCAAGCAATTGAACACCCAGGGATTAATGACGCGCAGCACCAAAGTAATCAACAAATATCAAGATCTGCAAGAATTTAACCGAAATTTAGCAAAACAGGCAAAAGTGGACGTTCCAATGACCGCAAATATGAGTACGGTGCATGATCCAGAAAATAATGCAGATAAGGTCTACGATCAAGATCAACAATTATTGATGGCCATTTATTATCAAAATGACCACCAGATTCATGTGATCGAGCATTTTCGTGATAATACCGTTATTAGTCGGGATATTTTTGATGCTAATGGGGCCATTTCCGCAACGCAATATTTTGATCAAGTCAATAGCAAGCGCGTCATTCGTGAAAACTTCTATCGAACAGATGGCTCGTTAGTTTTGATCAAGAGTTATCAAGATAATGAACCTTATATTCAGCTGCTGAGTCGTTCGAATGTTCTAGTTTCAGTATTTAATTCTGAACTTGAGCTGACTTTATGGTGGTTAACGAACAAAGTATTCAATGGCAATACCACCATTCTGATTTCAGTAGATTCACCGCTGTATCAGCCTTTATTGGCTTTGAAAAATTTAACGGTAGAAGTTATACCTGTACTTTCCAACTACGAAGAACACACAGAGATCGTGGATCAATTAATGAATGTTCAAACGCCTGTAGATAGTATTTTGACAACTCAAAATGAAGCTAAAGCTTATATCGAGAAAAATACCCAACATGATGTGGATATTTCGGTATTACCTAAGGTTGATGAAGATACTAATGTCACTAGTGGGCAAACGCGTTTTTAGATTTATTGCTGCTTGGTAGTCGGACGCAATGTTGGAAGGATGGTATGCCAATGCCTAAATTAACGATTGCAATTGCGCAAATGGCGATTGCTTTTGGTCAGCCTGCGTATAATCGGGCAAAAGTCAAAAAGTTTGTGACACAAGCTGCAAAACAGCAGGCAGACATTGTGGTGTTCCCAGAACTCTGGGATACAGGATATGATTTGATACGTTTTAATGAGATTGCTGATTTGGAAGGGACAACCGCACAGCAATTGTTGGCTCAGTTAGCACAACAGTACCATATCTATATTCTTGGCGGATCGGTAGCTGTTGCCCATGATGGTCGGTTTTATAACACGACCTATGTTTTTGATGACCAAGGGCAGCTGTTAAGTACTTATCGAAAAGTACATTTATTTGGTTTAATGCACGAAGACCAGTACTTACAAGCGGGCAACCAAATGAGTCATTTTACAGTCAAGACGGTACCGGCTACCAATGTGATTTGTTATGATATTCGTTTTCCTGAATGGTTACGCAAATTAAGTGCAGCTGGCAGCAAATTGATTTTCGTACCAGCTGAGTGGCCTGAACAACGCACCCAGCAGTGGTTACAGTTGTTGGCTGCCCGAGCCATCGAAAACCAAAGTTTTGTCGTTGGTGTGAATCGTGTCGGCGATGATCCCGACAATCATTTTGCCGGGCATTCAGTAATTTATGATCCATTAGGTAATGTACTTTCTGAACTTGATGACACTGAAGCTCTAAAGACCGTAACGATTGATTTAAACCAAATTACTCGTATTCGGGGCGAAATCCCAGTATTTGCGGATAGACGACCAGACTTATATTAAACTAGCTTAAGTAAAGCACGGCGCAAGTAGTACCATTTGTTGCCGGGCTTTTTTTAATACATCAGCCTTGTTGGTGTTCAGTGACTGGGACAGCCTTTGCTATGCTGAAAAGGTGTGCCGAGCATCAATTTTCTCATATTTAAATTTTCAAATATGTTTAAAAATAAAAACAAATTAGAAGAAAAGTCGAAATTATATTAAAAAGGAAAAAGGCATGGTACCATTAGTGAAAGCGCTAAGTTATAGTGCAAGAAAGATGGTGATGGCTAGCTTAAAGCTTGCAGTACCCGAATAAACTGAATATTATTAGGCAGAAATAATTTTTTGTTTTGTGGTTTAATAATATTATGACTTTGCTTAGAGGAGGGCACTGTGGCTGACTTAGTTTATCAACGTGTGATCAATAAGTTACAGAAAAGTATTGATGCTAATGAATACGCTGATTTGAAATTACCGAATGAACGTATTCTGGCAGAAGAATTCAACGTAAGTCGAAGTAGTATCAAAAAGGCAATGAACGTTTTAATTCAACGTGGGGTGGTTTTTCAAAAACAAGGATCGGGCACATTTGTGAATCCGCTATACTTAAAGAATCGGCCATTGTTTAATTTTTCTGGCGATAACGTCGGTGTGACTGATACTTTTCAAAAAGATGGCGAGCGCCCAGATATTCGAGTGTTGGATTTGAATGTGGTCAAAGCGACTGAAGAAGTACAACAGGCACTATTTTTAGAACCAGGCGAATTTGTTTACGAGATCAAGCGTTTGCGGTCTTTTGGCACCCAGCCGTTCATGATTGAAGATGGTTTTGTTCCAGTGAAACTCGTCCCAGACTTGACGGAAGATATTGTCTCAGGGTCGCTGTACAATTACTTGCAAGAATCACGCAATATTGCAGTGACACGTTCATTTTTGACAATTTCGGCGGATGTTTCTACGGCTCAAGATCAAAAACTTTTGCAATTAAAACCCAATGAACCAGTGGGTACGATGGAGGGCATTTTCTTCATGGATCGGGGCACACCAATTGAATTTTCACACATGCGACTGCACTACAAATTCATGCGGTACAACACTTTTACCGTGCTTAACTAGAAAAGGTACGTACCTTTAAATTAAATGGTTGACATTCTCTTTTTTTTTCGATACACTATGTTTGAAATTTGTAAGTGATTTGTTAGGAGGATACCTAGATGGTAGATACAAAATCAAAAGTTGATTATTCTTCCCAAGAGTACTTTGACTTGATGGACAAGTACTGGCGTGCAGCTAACTATATTTCAGTTGGTCAGTTGTATTTGAAAGATAACCCACTTCTCAGAAGACCTTTAAAAGATACAGATGTTAAAGTGCATCCAATTGGTCACTGGGGTACTATTTCTGGTCAGAACTTTATTTATACTCACTTAAACCGTGCCATTAAAAAATACGATTTGAACATGTTTTATATTGAAGGCCCAGGTCATGGTGGCCAAGTTATGGTTTCCAACTCGTACTTAGACGGTAGCTATTCCGAAATCTATCCAAGAATTACTCAAGACGAACAAGGTATGCAACGCTTGTTCAAACAATTCTCTTTCCCTGGTGGGGTTGCTTCTCATGCTGCGGCTGAGACACCTGGCTCTATCCATGAAGGTGGGGAATTAGGTTACTCCTTATCACACGCTGTTGGCGCAATCTTTGATAACCCTGATGTTATCGCTGTGCCTGTTATTGGTGATGGTGAATCTGAAACTGGGCCATTAGCTGGTTCATGGTTCTCAAATGTATTTATCAACCCAGTAACAGATGGGGCTGTGTTGCCAATCGTTGATATCAACGGTTTCAAGATTGCTAACCCAACAATTTTATCTCGTAAGAGTGACGAAGATTTACGTAAATATTATGAAGGCCTTGGCTGGGAACCAATTTTTGTTGAAGGTGACGATTCCAAGAAATTACACCCAGAAATGGCTAAAGCTGTTGATACAGCCGTTGAAAAGATCCGTGAAATTCAAGCTAAGGCTCGTCAAAAGTCTGCTGACGACGCTACAATGCCAGTTTGGCCAATGATTGTCTTACGGACACCTAAAGGCTGGACTGGTCCTAAGAGTTGGGACGGCGAACCAATTGAAGATTCATTCCGTGCCCATCAGATTCCAATTCCAGTTGACCAAAATGATATGGAACATGCCGATTCCTTAGAAAAATGGTTGAAGTCATACGGTCCAGATAAATTGTTTGACGAAAATGGTAAATTATTACCAGAATTACGTGCTACAGCACCAGACGGCGATCAACGGATGGCTGCTAATCCAATCACAAATGGTGGGATCGAACCAAAACAATTGAACTTACCAGATTGGCGCGATTATGCTCTGGATAACACGAAGCATGGTGAGAACGTAGCCCAAGATATGGTTGAATTGGGTAAATTCTATCGTGATGTGATCAAGAACAATCCAGACAACTTCCGTATTTTTGGCCCAGATGAAACTGTATCTAACCGTTTACAAGAAGTCTTTGAAGTTACAGAACGTCAATGGATGGAACAAATTCGTCCTGGCAATGATCAATGGATGGATGCTTCTGGTCGTGTCATTGATTCACAACTTTCTGAACATCAAGATGAAGGTTGGCTTGAAGGTTATACTTTGACTGGTCGTCATGGTATCTTTGCAAGTTACGAAGCCTTCTTACGCGTCGTTGACTCTATGTTGACACAACACTTCAAGTGGATTCGTAAGGCTGACGAATTAGAATGGCGTAACAAGTATCCTTCATTGAATGTCATTTCTGCTTCTACATCCTTCCAACAAGATCATAATGGGTATACCCATCAAGATCCAGGTGTCCTAACGCATTTAGCTGAAAAGAAACCGAAGTATATTCGTGAATACTTGCCAGCTGATGCAAATACCTTACTTGCTGTTATGCATAAAGCATTGAATATGAAGCAAACCTTGAACTTAACGGTTACTTCAAAACATCCACGGCCACAATTCTACACAGTTCAAGAAGCTGAACAGTTAGTAGATAATGGTTTGAAGGTTATTGATTGGGCAAGCACGACACACGGTGAAGAACCTGACGTTGTTATTGCTGCTGCTGGTACAGAACCAAACTTAGAAAGTTTAGCTGCTATCAGTATTTTGCACAAACAATTCCCTGATTTGAAGATTCGTTTCATCAACGTTGTTGATTTGTTGAAGTTACGTCATCCTTCTGAAGACCCTCGTGGTTTAACAGATGAAGAGTTTGATAATTACTTTACAACTGACAAGCCAGTCATCTTTGCATTCCACGGTTATGAAGATTTAGTTCAAAGTATCTTCTTCCGTCGTCATAACCATAACTTATTCGTTCATGGTTATCGTGAAGATGGGGATATCACAACACCATTTGATATCCGTGTGATGAACGAACTAGATCGTTTCCACTTGTCTAAAGAGGTCGCAACTCAAGTATTCGGCACAAAAGCTGCTGAATTCAACTCACAAATGGACGATATTTTACAAAAACATCACGATTACATTCGTGCTGAAGGTACCGATTTACCAGAAGTTAACGACTGGAAATGGGAACCATTGAACTAAAAATATAATTACTGAACAAGTAAATCATCTCAAAGTCGCATAGTTGATCATCTCAAAAGAGTCACACTAGACCATAAGTCGCAATGGTTTAGCGTGACTCTTTTTTTGTTAGCAATAAATTTTATTTGCCCAAGGTTATATCTGGAATCATTTCTTTCTCTGGACGCTGGATCTTTTCAGGAAATGGTTGTGCTTGACTCTTCAGGGGTTCTTCTGGTAGAGGAATTGGGAAAATATCTTGGGGCGGTAGAGGTTTATCAGCATCTTGACCGCAAGATTTAAAAGTATCTAGGAGACCAAGTTTAATAAAGATAGCTTGCTGATAAGCAATCCGCGCGTTCCACTCTAGTGTTTCCATGATACGAGCAGCAATATGCAGACTTGTTGCGGTGATTAAGATACCGTGGCTGTTCAGTAAGAAGACGTTCTCCATGGCTTTATCACCGATTTTTTCTAGATTATCGCGAACAATATCTGCCAATGCTTTAGAAGTTGCTGGTGCATAAGGTAATACACGGATCTGACCCAATTCACGCGTGGCTTCAGTAACGTTGGGCATATCTAGCCCGGAGGTTGCCCAAAACATAGATTCTTTGGCATGGGAATGGTAAACACAGCGTATCCCTGGGTGCGTATTATAAGCTTCAAAGTGCATATTGATTTCGCGAGTGATATCACCCACACCATCGACTTTTTCGCGTGTTTGGGCATCTACGACTAAGATTTGAGCTGGATCTAATTCGGCGTAATAAGTTTCCGACATAAAAGTTGGCGTGATCAAAATATAAGTTCGGCCATCTTGCCCTAACACTTTAATGGACATGTTGCCACCAGCAATATTGGTGTCTAGTCGATCAAACGTCTTTTGGACGGTGTGCGCTAAATCCTTGCGCTCTGCATAAAACATCATTTCCATATGAAAAACCTCACTTTATAGATATACTTAATTTATGGCTTCAGTATAAAGCTTAAAAATGTAAGGGTTAACATTATCAGTTACTTTTGGGTTAAGTCCAGTTCAAATGGTAAATGGTGTTCATGTTTATTCATAAAAGTTCATAAAGTGAGCAAGCCGTATCGGTTGGGGGTAAAAAAGTATGTATAAAAATGATCGGTTAAATTTGATTTTAGAAGTATTGGGTCGCCGCAAAAAGATGTCAGTTAAAGAACTCCAAAGTATAACTTATGCGAGTACGTCAACCTTGCGTAGGGACATCATAACTTTAGAAAATGATCATAAAATCATTCGTAAATATGGTCAGGTTGAGTTAGTGAAATCTAAAAATATTGAGTTCCCCTATCTATTTCGAAAACAGGAAAATGAGCAGGCAAAAAAGCAGATTGCTGATTTAGCGGTGGATTTTGTCGGCGATAATATGGCGCTGTTTTTGGATTCGAGTACAACAGTAACCCAAATGATTCCATTTCTAGCGAAATATAAACACTTAATTGTAATTACAAATGGGATTTATGATGCCATTCAGCTTAATAATATGCCAAATATTAAGACGATGGTTACGAGTGGCCGCTTGGAACCAGGATCGGGCTCAATTTTGGGTAATGTTGCGGTGGAATATTTGAATAACTTTCGCGCCGATTTGTGTTTTATCTCATGCAGTAGTGTCGATAATCAGAGTATTTATATGTCTAACGAAGAGCAGGCAAGTGTTAAACGGCGCATGCAAGAATCATCCAAACAAACGATTTTATTGTGTGATGCCAGTAAAATTGGACGCACTGATTATTTCAGATTAAATGATTTTTCAACAATTAGTGCTTTTGTAACTGATGCTAAACCTGACCAATCGTTGATCACGTCGCTGGCAGAAAGTGACGTAGAATTGGTCTACTAATTTTCAAAAATGAACGATTGTTCATAAAAAAAGTGGGCTTTGTTCAAAAAAGCGAGAAGCCATTTATTTTCAAGTGAAAACGCTTAATATAATATCCGTGAAGTAATTATTAAGTTGCTATAACTACTTACTAATTACTCGGAAAATATTTTAGTTTTTAAGGAGGATGTAACATGTTAGATGTCAAATTTCCTAAAATTGGTATTCGTCCAACGATCGATGGTCGGCGTAAGGGTGTACGGGAATCACTAGAAGCACAAACAATGAATATGGCAAAATCAGTTGCTGAATTGATCCACAAAACATTGAAATATCCTGATGGGTCACCAGTTGAAACAGTCATTGCCGATACAACGATTGGTGGCGTTCATGAAGCAGCGATGGCTAAAGAGAAGTTCGATCGTGAAGGCATCTGTGGCACGATCACAGTTACCCCTTGCTGGTGTTATGGCACGGAAACAATGGATATGTCTAAGGACTTGCCACATGCCATTTGGGGATTTAATGGGACTGAACGCCCAGGAGCTGTTTACTTAGCAGCAGTTTTGGCAGCGCATATACAAAAAGGTATTCCAGCTTTTGGTATTTATGGTCATGATGTACAAGACGCTGATGACACTTCTATTCCTGCTGATGTTAAAGAAAAGCTGATCCGTTATGCGAAAGGCGCTTTGGCAACTGGTTTGATGCGCAATAAAGCTTATCTTTCTATCGGTAGTGTGGCCATGGGTATTGGAGGCTCAACAGTTGATCCTGACTTCTTCCAAGACTTCTTAGGCATGCGCAATGAATATGTGGATATGAGTGAAATTGTGCGCCGTTGGGATGAAGGTATTTATGATAAAGAAGAATTCAAAAAAGCGTTAGCTTGGGCTAAGGAGAACATGAAGATCGGTCCCGATATTTATAACAATAGCAAACCAATTCAATTTGATGATGCAGCTAAAGCAGCGCAATTTGAAGACTGCATCAAAATGATCATGATTGCCCGCGATTTGATGGAAGGCAACGAAAAATTAGCCGATGCTGGATTCAAAGAAGAAGCAGAGGGACACTTTGCAATTGCCGCCGGATTCCAAGGACAGCGACAGTGGACGGACCATTTCCCTAATGGCGATGTTATGGAAGCTATGTTGAATTCACAATTCGATTGGAATGGCAAACGTGCCCCCCACATATTTGCAACTGAAAATGATAGTCTAAATGGTGTTTCCATGTTGTTTAATTACTTATTAACAAATACCCCTCAAATTTTTGCCGATGTTCGGACTTATTGGAGCCCTGAAGCGGTAGAACGGGTTACTGGCACAAAATTAACTGGGTTAGCTGAAAATGGCTTTTTACATCTAAGTAATTCTGGCGCCCAAACACTGGATGCAACCGGTGCGGAGAAAATTGACGGGCAGCCAGCAATGAAGCCTTTCTGGGAGCTAACGGATGCAGAAGTACAAGCTAATCTTGATCAAACCGATTGGATTCCAGCAAATGTTGAATACTTCCGTGGTGGTGGTTTCTCAAGTCATTATTTGACCAAAGGTGGACCTAAGGGCATGCCAGTTACCATGACACGGATCAATTTGGTAAAGGGTGTTGGGCCAGTCCTGCAACTCGCAGAAGGCTATGCAATCGATTTGCCTGATAATGTGTTTGATATCATCAATAAACGAACTGATCCAGGCTGGCCATCCACATTCTTTACGCCAATTTTAACGGGTCACGGAGCTTTCAAATCCGTCTATGACGTGATGAACAATTGGGGTGCTAATCACGGTGCGATTTCTTATGGACATATTGGGGCTGATTTAATTACTTTGGCATCAATCTTGCGAATCCCAGTGAATATGCATAATGTACCAGAAGATAAGATTTTCCGGCCACGTGCTTGGGCTTCAATCGGGACTGAAAATCTGGAGGCCGCTGACTTTAACGCTTGTAAGAATTTTGGCCCACTATACAAATAGTTTTGGTAGAAAAGGTGTTAGAGCATGAAACTAACAAATGCGATTGCTGTTGACTTGGGTGCCAGTTCTGGCCGTTTGATTTCTGGAACCTATGACGGTAACAAGATAGATTTGAAAGAGCAATTTCGGTTTTCAAATTTGCCAGTACAGGTCATCAATGACTTACATTGGGACTACATGAAAATTTTTCAAGAAATAAAATATGGCTTAAACATGGCCAAACGTGATTTACCTTCAATTGATAGTATCAGTATTGATACTTGGGGCGTTGATTACGGGCTGATCAATCGGCACGGGCAATTATTGTTTGCGCCGCATAGTTATCGCGATGCGCGAGTCGATGACTATGAAGCGTTACTATATGACAAAATCAATAAGTTCGAGCTATTTCAATTGACGGGTAATCAGCCGGCAAAAATCAATACGGTTCTACAATTATTTGCGGACCTACAACTGAATCCATTCCTAACAAATGAAATCAAACATATTTTGTTTATGCCCAATCTCATTGGCTACTTTTTAAGCGGCAAAGCTATCAATGAATTTACGATCAGTAGTACCAGTGGTTTATTGGACGCAGTGAGTCGAAAGCTTTCTTCAGAAGTATTTGAAAGATTGGGATTTAAGCAAGAATGGTTCGCTGACTTAAATAAAGGTGGTAAAGTTTTAGGCCAATTATTACCACAAGTTAGTACAGAAATTAATTTAACAGATCTAGTCCAAGTTATTACCGGTGTTGGCCACGATACGGCTTCGGCACTATTGGCTTTACCAGTTGCACCTGAAGATCGCGAAGATATTGCTTTTATTAGCAGTGGCACTTGGTCGATCATTGGGCAACAAACGGCTGAGCCAATCGTAACTAAGGCAGCGTTCGATGCTGGGTTAACCAATGAGGGTTGTTTTGATGGCAGTAACCGTTTGTTAGCCAATTTGACAGGTCTCTGGATCATTCAAGAATTGCAACGCGAATGGTCATATAAAGGCGAATTAGTTGAATTTGGACAAATGGTTGAGGAAGCCTTAAATGAAACGGCCATTGGTAGCTATATCGATCCAAATAATGAAATTTTTGCAGCTCCAAATCAAATGGAAGAAAAGATCATGGCATATTTAAAGGCGACACAACAGAAGTTGCCAGAAAACCGCGGTCAATTGATTTTATTGGTGTTGGAAAGTTTGGCATTTTCGTACAAACGAATTATTGAGGATCTTGCTAGAGTAACGGGGAAAGATGTTCCGGTTATCTATATGTTTGGGGGCGGCATTCAAAACAGTTTATTAGTTCAGTTAACTGCTGATTTTACTGAAAAAGAAGTCATTACTGGTCCCGTTGAAGCCAGCGTTATGGGCAATATTGTGTCACAATTGCAGGTGCAAAATTTACTATCGACTGCTGATACCAAGGATGTGATGGTACACTCATACACTGTTGATCGTATTGAACCAACCCATGTGCCTGATTTAAATGCTAAATTCAAAAAGTTTCAGAGTGTTCGACTACAACATAAGGTTGATTTCTAGACAGTGTTAGGAGGTAATGAGATGGCTATAAATGCGAATCAATCAGAAATGCCAAATCAGAATGTGCCCGTAGAACCAAACCATGATTATAAAGTTAAACCAATTGTGTACCTGTTCGCAATATTGGGCGGTCTAGCCGGACTTTTGTATGGCTATGATTCTGGTGCAATATCGTTAGCACTACCCGGAGTTACCAGCTCATTTGGACTGAATGCCGCACAAAAGGGGTTAGTCGTTAGTTTCCTGCTATTTGGAGCCTTACCATCAATAGTTGTATTTACCGCACTAGAGAAAAAATTAGAGCGTCGTAATACGTTGATCATCGGTGGTATTATCTTCATTGTTGGTAGTATTTTAAGTGCGGTCGCCACCGGCATGTATTATATGATGGCTGCTAGATTCATCTTAGGCATCGCTGCTGGCATTGCCAACATGTTTGGGCTAATCTATCTTTCAGAATTAGCACCAGCGAAAATCAGAGGTCTGATGTCATCTCTTTATCAGTTGAGTGTCAATATTGGTATTTTGGTGGCTTATGCTATTGGGGCGGCTAACCAAGCACCGGGTATGTGGCGCTGGACTTTGGGAATCGGCGTGGTTCCAGCAGCAATTTTTACGATCGGTATGTTTTTAAGTCCACAAAGCCCCCGTTGGTTGATTCGCGATGGTAAATCGGAAAAGGCACGGAAAGTGCTGAACCGGGTGAGAAGTACTCAAGTAGAGATTGACCGTGAAGTTTCTGATATTGAACATAGTTTAAGTACACAAGAAGCCGGACTGCATGAATTATTTACAAGATTTCGACCAGTCTTATTGATGCTGATTATTTTGACGATTTTTCAAGTATTTACGGGTATCAACGCGGCGGTTTATTATGCACCAGAGATCTTTCACAATTTAGGACTGGCACATGCGTCGATCATTGCTGACTTTGGGGTTGGCTCGGCTTTAGTCATTTCGACTTTTATCTCGCTTCCGTTTATCGATCGTCTAGGTCGGAAAAAACTATTAGAAATCAGCCTTGGCGGACAAGTCATTCCAGCAATCACGTTATGTATTTGGTCTAATAATGCTGTGATTGCGGTTGCTTCGATCTTCGTGTATGTATTCATGTTTGGCTTTGGGCTGGGACCTGTATTTTGGTCATATGTTCCTGAGATTTTACCTTTAAAAGCTAGAGCTTTAGGCATGGGCGTGATCACTTTCACGCAATATCTACTTAACGCCGTCTTTTCATTGATCTTCCCAATTTTACTTGAAGCAGTTGGTATCAATGTATTTTATTTCTTTGCAGCGCTATCCGCATTTGCAGTTTGGTACATTCATAAGTATGTCTTGGAAACAAAAGGTAAGAGTTTGGAAGAAATTGAGCATTATTGGGAAACAAAGAACGCGTAAAGAGGGGGCAAACTTAAATGTTAAAAAAGATACCTAAGCGTCTGTCACCTGAATTAGTGAAAACATTAATGGAAATGGGACATGGCGATGAGATTCTTTTGGCAGATGCCAACTATCCAGCTGCGACCAATAATAAGCGTGTGTTGCGTACAGATGGTATCTTAATGCCTGAACTATTAAAAGATATTCTAGAGTTATTGCCGTTAGACACTTATTCTGATTATCAAGCTTGTTTGATGGCCGTTGTTCCAGGTGATCAGGCAGTACCTAATGGGCGCCCGCCAATTTGGGATAATTATGAGAGCGCTATTAAGGCGGCCTTTCCAGATTACAAACTGAAGCTGATTGAACGACAAGCATTTTATCAGTATTCACATGATTGTTTTGCAATTGTTCAAACTGGTGAAACAGCGCTATATGGTAACTTGATTTTGAAGAAAGGCGTTGTGCAATAATACGGCAATCAAAAACGTTTAGCCAACCTTGGTGGATCTAAGGCAGCTAAACGTTTTTTTATTTAAAAATTTTAATTCACACGGACAGAACCAGATTTTGCCTTAGCCGTTATGGTCGGGCTCGTTTCAGTTGCCTGATTAGTTCTGCCGATAGCAACGCCTTGAGCTTCAACTTGGTATTGAGCAGGACGTGAAACTTTAACCGTGCCGGCTGCAGTTTGCAAATTAAAGTTAAAGGCATCAGTTATTGGCGTCTGCATTTTAATTGACCCAGAGTGGGCCGACAGGTTGATGTTACCCATAAGCGCCGCCCAATCTAATCTGATTGAGCCAGAGTGCGCGGCAAAATCACCTGAACCAGTCAATTGACTGCCTCGGATACTCCCCGAATGAGCGCCAATGTAGAAATGGCTTTTGACCGCTTTTAATTGAACACTACCAGATTTGGCATTGAGAACAAGTTCCCCGATAGCAGCCTGAGTGATCGCCACACTACCAGAAGCAGCCTGAGCGTTAAGTCCACTTAATTGCGTTTGATCGATTTGCAGCCGGCCTGACTTGACCTGAGTTTTGATGGCCGTGTCTGGTGTTTGCAATTGGTCAAGATATAACAGGCCTGAACTTAGGTCTAATTGCAGCGTACCAGCGAATGTTTTGGGAAGTTGAATAACAACTTTAGAATGGGGGTAGCGAAAAGAAGTAATGATTTTTAACCAATTTGGTGTTGGTACTTGTAATGCCAATGTTTTATCAGTTTGTGCTATCTGTAATTGATAGGATTTTAATTTTGGGGTTTGAAAATGCTGGATGTGAATCGCCGCATCGGGGCTCGTTTCTAGAAGCGCATTGCCGAATTTAGCAGTTAATGTGATCCGATCAATCGCCGCTGTGGTGAAAGTTTCATTGACCGTTTGATCAGTGGTCATGGCATCAGCGGCAACTGAATTTGAAGTTGACTGTGATTGACCTGCAATCATCTGGAGCACTTCGGTCAAATCACCCAATTCTTTGACCGCTTGAGTTACAGCTAACTTGGGATCTTTTATTTGTTGGCTGGTCAGTAAATCTTCCGCTCGTTCCCGCACATCAGCTTTAACCTCGATGTAAAAATCCAAAACTTCGGGCGTACGTGGATAACCCGAGAAGATTGTTTGTAATGCATCATCAATAATTATTCCATTGATCATTTTTAAGCGCCCCCGTCACTAATTCCGTAATGATTTTTTTAGCAAAATCCCATTCTTGACGAAAGCGGTCAAGTTCCGCTACGCCTGATGGTGTGATGCGATAATACTTCCGTCGGCCGCCTTGAGTCTCGCTTCCATAATAGCTTTCAATTAAGTTATTTTTAACCAGCCGTCGAAAGACAGTATACAAAGTTGCTTCATTCACATCATATGCCCCATGGGATAACTGCTGAACTTGCTGGACCATCTGATAACCATAAGAATCGCCCTGAGATAAAATATTGAGTACGATGCCATCAGTAGCACCGCGAATCATTTCTTTAGAAATATCTTTAGCCATTTTGCCACCTGCTTTACTGTCCATATTACTGTTTCACAAATAGTAGTGTAAAACATATTACTGTGTGTGTCAAAGTAATTTTAAAAGAAGTGAGCATTTTTAGCACCTATTTAGTTCGTTTCTGCTAGAATGCAGATATCAATATGGGGAGACGATGAGACATGGATAAAATTGAAGTTTCAAAAGATATTAGTTACGTTGCTGCCCTAAACTTGAAATTAGATGTTTATCAAGATCCAACCAGCGATCCTAAGGGGGCTATTATTGACATCCATGGCGGTGGCTGGTTTCGAGGTGATAAATCTAAAGACGCAGACATTGCTCGTCAATTTGCTGCAGCAGGGTATCTCGTACTTGTGCCTAATTACCGTCTGGCACCGAAAGACTTATATCCTGCTGCCGTAGACGATATTGAAAGTGTCTTAAACTGGCTGGAAGCTTCTGATTATGAGTTTAGTCATCAAAAAGTTGGTGTTTTTGGGTCATCAGCAGGCGGAAATTTAGCTGCTGAAATGGCGATACGAACGCACCTACCAGCCGTATCTTGGTCAGGTGTCTTTGATATTGAAGATTGGTTAAAAGCACATACTGAGGTTGTGCCAGCAATGGATACAACGCAAGATTTTAATCAAGCAAGTGCTAAAATCGATCAGGGTGGGGCTAATGATGCCTTTTATAAATGGTTTATTTTAAACTATACGACTCAAGACCCGCAAAAAATTAAAGACGCTTCGCTAATTAGGCGCGTGACTTCAAGCACAGCACCCATGCTTTTGATCAATGCCTTGAATGAATTGATTCCTGTGAGTGGCGTTTTGAAAATGCAAGCAGCTTTATTAAAATACCAAGTACCTGTTTGGACGCAATTTGTATTAGGTTCGCAACATGCTAAAGGCTATATGGCGCAAGCACTGGCACCGACTTTAGCATTTTTTGATGCTTTTGTAGCTCAAGACTAACTTTAAATGTATAACGCTTAAACTAAAAAATCGTAAATAAAATAGCAGATAGAGACAAAACAAAAGTTTTATTTCCATCCGCTATTTTGTTTTAAAGATGTGTTAAGTTAATCGGTAAATTGAAGTTGACATGTTTTTGAGGAAAAATCAATATTAACGCTCAGATGTCGATTTAAATCGGCAACAACTTTTTGACTAAAGGCAACCTTATCTTCAAAAGTGGTTATATCCGCTGTTAAAGCATTAGACTGAAAGTCATAATTACTGCTAATAAAAGAAGGATCCGTTACAAACCTCAAATTATTTTCCATGTGAAAAGACCCTGGTGCTAAAACAGAATTGATGTAAGTAAATAGTTGCTTTGGTGTGTAATTTAATGGTTGCTTTAATAGAGCTTGTACTTTGAAATCTGTATAAGCGTCAATTAGGGCGCCATTGATCGTAACTTGGGTTAATGCCTGATATAATTTCATCGACTTTTCCCCCCTAAATCATATATTTTAGGTTAAACATGTTCCAATTGGCGACACGTTTTGGAACCCGCTTTAATCTAAATAAATTTTCTGCAAATCTTGCAAGTCTGAATCATTTAAACCTAAAACTTCTTTGAGATAATTTATAGGTGTTCCAGCAATTTGTTCAATTTGCGTTTCGGCAGCATGAATAAAATCGATATTTACGGAAACTAAATTATGGACACTTTCGATCATTTCTGGTGTGGCATGGTTCGCTCTAAGCTCTGCCAGAACAGCATCAATTTGCTTCTTATAGGTTTGATTGGTCAATAAATAGTCTTGTTCGATCGTCTTTTGATCGACACCCAAGGCACTTAATAAATAAAAGGCGCCCATACCTGTACGATCTTTACCAGCAGTACAATGAAAAAGCAGCGCATGATTTTCTTGGTCGTTAGCCAGTAATTCTGCAAAGAATTGACGATAAGCAGCTTGTGATCCGGCTTGGCGCACCATGTTTTGGTAGACACGTATCATCCGCTTGTAGCCGGTATTCGGCTCATAGCGCAGCTCATCTTCTAATTCTTGCGGTGTTTTGGAATTTTCAGTTTCATCAACGGCAAAAACAGGGATGTGTTTATAAGTTGCTCCTGTTGGTAATTTGTCAGGTTCTTTTACTTTTTCATCATTAGAACGGAAATCAACATCAGTGATCAAGCCATAATCATGTAGATAGGCGAGGTCATTGTTATCTAGTTCATTTAGCTTTGCGGAACGTAAGATTTTATGGTATTTTACATGCCGGCCATCCTTGGTCGTATAGCCACCAAGCTCGCGAAAATTAATGCCAGATTCTAAAGGCAAAACGCGCTGGTTGTTTAACATGAAATCAATCCTCTCACTAGAAATTTTAATTGGCATAATATGAGTTTGACGCACATGTTACCATATTATAGAATAACCGATTTTTATAAAATATAAAAATAATTTCCATCTTTTTGTAAAGGGACTAAGCTCAATACTATAAGGTGGATCTTAAATTTAAGAGGTACTTATGAATATCGTCATTGCAATGGATAGTTTTAAAAATTGTTTGCCTTCAGAAGCCGCCGGTGAAGCTGTTGCTCAAGGGATACATGCATTCAACCCGGAAATCGTGACCTCAGTCTTTACGATGGCCGATGGCGGGGAAGGTACTTTAGCGACGATTCAGGAGAACATTGGTGGAACTGTTCATGTCAAACCAATTGTTGACGACTTTAATCGTAATCGGACAGCACAATATCTGGAAACTGAAATTGATGGCGTTGCGACAGCGGTTATTGAATCGGCTCAAGCCGTTGCCTTAGCTTTTTCAGAGCATATGAATAATCAGGCACGCTATGAGGCAACAAGTTTTGGCTTAGGCCAGTTGATCTTGGATGCGATCGTTAATGGCAATCGCCGGGTTATTGTCACTCTAGGCGGTAGTGGGACTACGGATGCTGGGTTAGGCATGTTACAAGCATTAGGCGCTGTGATTTATGACGATCAAGATCATATCATTCCAAATGGTGTCAACCCGTTAATTGATTTTGGGCACATCGATCTTACCAAGGCACAAGAACTTGTTAGTGAGATTGATCTAGAGATTGCACCAGATGTTTCGGCTCCGTTGACTGGCAAGCAGGGGGCCGCCTTATTGTTTGGCAAACAGAAGGGCTTAAATGAACAACAAGTTCGTTTTTTGAATCAAAAATCGATTTTATTTGCCAACCAATTGAAACAAGATTCCGGTCAGGATGCCGCGGCACTACCAGGTGCTGGCGCGGCTGGTGGTATTGGAACGGGGCTATATGCTTTGGGGGCAATCTATAAGCAAAGTGGCTTTATGACATTAGCCGAATTAACAGGCGTTGGGGCGGCCATCCAACAAAGTGATCTGGTTATTACTGGTGAAGGCCGCTTAGATCAACAGACACAGTTAGGCAAGGTGCCAGCAGGGATGGCTGAATTAGCTCATAAATATCAAAAGCCGATCATTGCGCTTGTGGGACAGCGGCAAGCTGATTTAGGCGAATTAGAGAAACAGTTTGATGGTATTTTGACCATTCAATTAGGACCGCTTCCTTTACAAAGTGCTTTAACAACCGAAAATGCGACGAAAGGATTACAAACAACTGCTAAGGAAGTATTAAAAATTTTCACACTTCGGTAAACTTCATAGGGTCTTTGCTTGAATTGCAACGGGCAGTAGCTTATTCTTATATTGTAGGAAGAAAGCGAGATGATCACGATGTTGCAAGAATACAACAATATTTTGGTTCCCGTCGATGGCTCTAAAGAAGCGGAATTAGCCCTTCAAAAGGCTGTCCAAGTAGCTAAATTAAATAAAGCACATGTAGATATCTTAAATGTACTAGATACCAAACAATTTATTGGCGGTTATGGTGGTATGCTTTCTGGAGATGCCATTTACCAGATTTCTGAGGATGCTCAAGACTACTTGAGTAATCTGGCTGACGAGATCAGAAGTAAGAACGATTTATCCGAAGATGATTTATCGATCCACGTTCGTTTCGGCAATCCTAAAACGGTTATTTCTGTTGATTTCCCTAGAGATCATAAGAATGATTTAATTATGATCGGAGCGACTGGCTTAAATGCTGTTGAGCGAGTCCTCGTAGGTTCTGTAACAGAATATGTCAACCAGCATGCGTTATGTGACGTTTTGATTGTTAAGACGGACATTGATAACAAAACGCCAAAGAAATAGGTAATGGTTATAAAAAATAAGGTTCGATCACAGAGTGTTTTTCTGCATCGGATCTTATTTTTTTGGAGGGATTTTAAATGAATTCAAAGTTTGATCCGCGAACGATTCCATGGCCCTTGGACACGCCAGAAATTTTGGCATATTCTCGAGACGAGTGGGGGCAGCCCCTGCATGGAGATCAGAAATTATTTGAACTATTGACCTTAGAGATCTTTCAAGCAGGGTTACGCTGGCAGTTAATTTTAGAAAAACGGTCTATTTTAAATGCGGCCTTTCATCACTTTGATGTTAAAAAAGTTGGAAAAATGACAGTGGCTGATGTAACCGAATTAATGACTTGGCCTAAAATGATCAAGAATCGGCGTAAAATTATGGCGACAATTGATAATGCGAAAGTCATCCAACGCATACAAAAACAAGGGAGCAGCTTAGATGCCTATCTTTGGAATTTTGTGGGTCATGAACCAGTACGCACCAAGCCTCGCGTGGTGGCAGATGTGACACCAACCAATCATTTGTCAGTGCTGGTCGCCAAGCACATGAAAAAAGCCGGCTTCAAATTTGTTGGGCCGACGATCATTTATTCATTCATACAGGCAGCGGGTCTAGTTGATAATCACTTAGTCGTAGGTGCCGCAAAAGATGGTCAATAGGACGGTTAAGACTTGAAAATAATACGCCATGTTAGATTGGTGCTCGAAAACTAACCGATGATTCTCACGCTCTAAACGCGTTCCAAGGGTAACGACTTCACCTAACCTTAATTATTTGCTGAAGCTGGCGCTTCATCGGCATAATTCGGTTAGTGCTCCAAAGCTAAACAGCTTCACTCACGCTCTGCGTCGTTGTAATTTTAAGAGGTTAGGGACATTGGTAATGTGTTGTCCAGGGCGCAAAGCTAAAATGTAGCCATCTTTTAAGGTCATTTTATAAGTGATTTCATAGGTTAGTTTTAGTGGTTTACCACGGTAATCATAGATTGGTAAATTTTTATAGTTGGTGGTTAGCATTTTCTCACGTCCTTTCAAACAATTAATGGTAAATGTTTCATTAAGTTAAGTATAAGTTTTTCAAAAGAAGATAGCCATGATTTTGTCTAAAAGATTCTTTTCTAAAATGACATGAGGCTCAACTTTTGCTAGAAAAGCAATAATGGTATGATGAATATATTGAATAATAGGCGGAGGACAATCATGCAACAAGAAAATATCGCTCAATTAGCGGACTGGCTAGAAGCTCATAAAGACGGGATTGCCGATCGTAGTACAAAATTAGATGTTACGGAAGTTTTTGCGGTGATCGATAGCTTGGCTGTATTAAATCAGCCGGTGACCGATTATTTAGCAATGACAGAAGATGCGTATGACGAAAAAGAATCCGATCACAAATTCACGCTGGATACTGGAGACACTATACTAGCGGAATTGAAGGACCGGATTCTCATTAATCATGTGGATGGTGTGACTGATGAAGGTGAGTTAAACTTCAATTATAATCACGAAGATGCCTTTAAAAGCGGCTATCAAGTCAAAACCGATTTAAATATTTTGACTTATGGATTTGAAGTTGTGGGGGCAGCCGCAATCTTAGTTGATCCGGCAACCTTAAAACAAAATCTTTCTAAAGATGCTGTTGTCAGTCTTGGTATTGCGGCTAACAGTATTGACCGTTGGCAGCAGCGAAAAAATTAAACGACTGACAGCCAATCATCTTCAAGTAATTGATGTTTCGTTTTAGATACAGGGATCCAGATTTTGGCGTTTTTGATTTTTTCAAGGATGCGCCAGAAGAGCGGATCCTTTTTTTGTTTTGCGGTGGGTTTCACTTGGACAACATGTCCGGTTTCAGTTAGTGCGTATATATTTGGGTAATTAATATCAAATAGCTGAGTTGTAATAATACCTTTTAAGTCTGATGTCATATTGCATCGCTCCTTATGATTACTACAATACAGTTTAGATGTTATTTAATTCGGTTAAAAGCGTGAAAAGTATGAGATAAAAATCAGTCTTTATGTTGAATTTAAAGGCTGATTGTGAAGAAAAATTAGGTTATTGTTTTCAGAAAATAGAGTAGCCTATCTGGCGGCCGTTTCATTTAAAAGCTTTGTTAATACCGGTTCAATTGCTTCGGGTGTTTCTTTGGGTTCAAAGCGCTGCACGATGTTACCTTCAGGGTCGATCAAGAATTTTGTGAAATTCCATTTGATGGCCTTGCCAGTTGAGTTGTTGATCAAATAATCATAAAGCGGGTCTTTTTCTTTGCCACGGACTTTGATCTTAGCAAACATTGGGAAAGAAACGCCATAATTCATTTGACAAAATTCTAAAATTTCATTATTTGAACCGGGATCTTGGCGCAAAAATTGATTACAAGGAAAGCCCAAGATCTCAAAATTTTGAGCTTGATGATTTTGATATAATTTTTCTAGACCTTCGAATTGAGGCGTGAAACCACATTTACTAGCTGTGTTAACAATCAATAGTGTTTTACCACGATAATCTGCGAGCTTTTCCTGTTTACCATCGATGCGTGTTTCTTCAAAGTCATAAATTGATGTCATCTAGATAGCCCCTTTCACAAATAAAGTTGTTGTCAATTTAATTTTACGCGTAAGCTTGTTTAAAAGCCATGGTTAATGCTGTTTTTTCTTTTGAATCACAGAAAGCAGCGGCAATACCAGCCAAATTAAACGCTAGAAATTGTGCCTTATCCGTGCCAAAATGGTCTTGGAAGCGACTGTATTCTTTAGTCAGAGTCGTGTTAGAAACAGTGCGGTTGTCAGTATTTATGCAAGCGCTTAACTTGTTCTTGATAATCAAATCATAAGGGAATTCAGAAATGGCATTGATTGCCTTTGTCTGTAAATTGCTAGTCAAACATAATTCCAGACAAGTGTGATTGGCTTTAATAAATGTGGCCAGTTCAGGCTCTTGGTAAAGGGCTGTCCCGTGACCAATGCGTTTAGCACCAAGTTTGATGGCTTCATAAATATTATGGGCGCAATGACATTCTCCGGCGTGAAGGGTCATTGCCAAACCGTGTTGGTTCGCAAACTCAATTGCTGGTTTTAAAACATCTGGGGGAAAGTCAGCTTCATTGCCGGCAAAGTCGATCCCAGCTAAGTGGTGACTGCTTTGAAAGGGCAAAGCGGCTTGAAAGGCATCAATATTTGCTTGATTTGTTAGTTGCCGCATCCCACAAATTAATAATCGACCCTTGATAGGCAGCGATGACTCGGCTTTAGCGATCCCAGTGAGGACGGCTTGAATAGCGGTACTCAAGGTCAAGTCTTTTTCGATTGAAAAAGCAGGCGCAAAGCGAATTTCTATGTAACGGACATTTTCCGCAGCTGCTTGGCGCATGACATCGTAGGCTGCTAGCTCCAAGGCCGGTGCTGTTTGTAGTAACGGCGCAACAAAATCGAATTTTTCTAAATATTCTACGAGACTCGTGATTTGGTCATCAACTTGCGTCAGTTTGGTTAGCGCTTGATCATCGGCGGGGACCGTAATACCAGCCATTTGGGCTAACGTTCGAATCGTGTGCAAAGATAGGGAACCGTCTAAGTGACAATGAAGTTCGATTTTTGGCAGTTGTTTGAGTGTTTCGATAGATAAGGACATGTATTCGCCTCCGTTAGCATAAAATATAAAATAACCTTACAATTAATTCAACTATATCATTTAAGTTACAACGATTGTTCAAAACCAACCATTCCGATAAAAACTGAAGGATGTGCGACTTATGTCAGTATCAATGTTAGAAATTATCGCTAAGAAACGAGATCACGGCGAGCTTACAGCAGATGAAATCAATGACTTTATTGAGGGCTATACTAGTGGACGGATTCCAGATTATCAGGCTAGTGCCTTATTAATGAGTATTTATTTGAATGGGATGAACTTTAACGAGGCGAGCCATTTAGCCATGGCTATGCGTGATTCAGGTGAGCGCTTAAATTGGCCTGCTGAATTGGGTCCCTTGATTGATAAACATTCGACTGGGGGTGTGGGCGATAAGATCAGTTTAATTTTGGCGCCAGTAGTGGCAGCTTGCGGCTTGACTGATCCAATGATCGCGGGGCGTGGTTTGGGCCATACTGGCGGTACATTGGACAAGCTGGAAAGCATTCCTGGTTTTCGGGTGGATCTGACTGCTACAGAGTTACATGCGGCCCTACTTAAATCAAAAATAGTAATCAACGGTGCAACTGGCAGTTTAGCACCCGCAGACAAAAAGCTGTATGCATTGCGTGACGTGACTGGGACGGTTGCATCTATCCCATTAATTGCAAGTTCGATCATGAGTAAGAAACTTGCGGCTGGAATCAATGGCTTAGTAATGGACGTGAAGTGTGGACAAGGTGCCTTTATGAAACAGTTGCCTGCTGCCCAAGAATTGGCTCGAACATTGGTACGCATTGGTCAAAATGCCGGCGTCAAAATGACAGCTGTTATTACAAATATGGATGCGCCGTTAGGTTTAGCAATCGGGAATAGTCTGGAAGTTAAAGAGGCATTAGCTGTTTTACACGGACAAGGGCCTAAAGATATTCGGCAGTTGACACTGGCTTTAGCAGCGCACATGTTAGTGCTAGGAAACAAAGCGAAAACTTTTAAGCAAGCCTACCAGCGAGCAGGGCAAACTTTAAATGACGGCTCAGCCTTTGCTGCTTTCCGACAAATGGTAACAGTACAAGGCGGTGATACGCGTTATGTAGACCGGCCGGAACTTTTCCCAGTAAGTCAGCAGCAAGTGACGATTACTGCAGCTAAGCCAGGCTATTTAGCGGCGATCGACAGTTATCAGCTGGGGATGGCTGTAGTTAAAATGGGTGGTGGCCGCTTAATAAAAGGAACCCCAATCAAACATCAAGTCGGTATTGTTTTAGCCAAGAAAGTAAGTACCACTATACAAAAAGGCGATTTATTAGCCACCGTTCATTGTGAGGGTATAGATGATGATTTATTAATAGAGATTCAAAATGCTTTTCAGATAACGGCTGCACCAGTGACAGCAGAACCTTTGATTTTAGATACGATCAATTCTTAAAGCCTTTTCATTTCGAAAGTGGGTTGAGAATGATAGAATTATATTAGGAAATAAATAATTGGAGGTAAAGTTTATGGCATTAAATGATGATCTGAAACGTTTGGTTCAAGATGCAACGCGCTCTGAGGAAAGTCCATACGTTTCCATTTTTATGGCGATCCACCCCAATGATACGAACATTCAAAAAGATAAATCTCAGTTTAAGAACTTAGTAGCTGAGGCTGAAAAGAAATTTACTGAGCAGTATCCTAAAAAAGACTGGGCTGTTTATCAAGAAGAATTTGATTTGATTAGTTCTGAACGAACATTAGGCCGTAATGGGTACGAGGGGATGGCGGTAATTGCCAGCAAAGACCATGTCTTTCGTTACTTTTTGACTTTTGAACCAGGCAATTCCAGTTTTGTTTCCGATAATTTATATATTTTACCAATTATTAAGGATACCCACTTTAGCTTGGACTATGACTTGTTACACATTGATCGTGAAGGCTTTGGTCTATATCAAGTACGTGATGGTCTGCTGACGACAGTTGAGTTGCCAGAAACGGCACCGGCAGATTTCAAAGAAGCTATTAAAGACCCACTGTTAGTTGGAGATAATGCTCAGATACATCCAGAGCACTCCACTGAAGATCAATGGGAAGAAACTAATCGTGGCCGCGGTGGCTTAGATGCGACCGTGGACGATAACTTGGCACGTTACTACAAAATCGTAGATCAATATGTACGTCAGAATTATACCCTGCGTGAACATGTACCATTAGTTTTGCTGGGTAACGAAGAAGTCCAACATGTGTTCCGGACGATCTCAAAAAATGGGATGTTGGAAAAACATATTCACATTACCAAAGTGCCACCAAAGCTAGATCAGGCTTCATTGATGAAGCTCAAAGCGGAGATTGGCTCACAATTTAATCAGCAGACGAATGATCGTGTTTTACAAGCCCTAGATGATGCGCGCTCTGGTGGTCGTGAAGTATCTGGAACTGATAATGTGATTCAGGCTGCAATTGAAGGCCGAATTTATCAGTTATTGATTCGTGATGACACTTTTGAACCAGGAATCATCAATTTAGACATGCAAGTTGATACGATTAGCAGTCAAGCGACTGAGCATAATTTGCTCAATGATATTGCCGTAATCGTTTTAGCCTTTGGCGGTCGGGTTGATATCTTAGCTGATGAAGATATGCCATTGGGTCAAAGTGTGATCGGTTTGTTACGTGGAAAAGCTTAATTGTTTCACGTGAAACAGTAATGATCATTAATCGAATTTCTATATTTAAAAAGCAGCCTTTTGATATGTGGCTGCTTTTTATTTTGGCTTGGTGAAGCGTGTATAATTAAAAACAAACGATTAATTGAGGAGAAAGTTATTTTGAAAAATGCGTTGTTTATTATGTTAGACGAATATGCTGATTGGGAAGGTGCCTATCTTGCTAGTACTTTGAATCAACTGAGTGATTGGCAAGTTGCCACGGCTTCTCTGAAAAGTACCGTGACATCAATTGGTGGATTTAAAACTAAAGTAGATTATTTAATCCCAGAAGTCCCTCAGAATTTGAGTTTATTGGTTTTGATTGGCGGCAATTCGTGGCAGGTAAAAAGTCCAGAATTGGTACAATTGATTAAACAACAATTAATATCACAAACACCGGTCGCAGCGATTTGCGGGGCAGTAGATTTCTTAGCCCAAAACGGTTTGCTAACTGGGTATAGGCATACGGGGAATGCCCAATATCTATGGCAAGACTTTTCTAACTATACGAATGCGAATGACTTTCGTGAAGTTCAAGCAATTAGTGATAAGAACCTTGTGACTGCCAATGGGACCGCAGCTTTGGCGTTTACAAAACTGGTCTTAGAACAATTACATTTCTCACCCGAGACAATTAAACAAAGTGTAGAACTGCATCAGCTGGGATTTTATGCTTATACTGCAAAATATGGCAATCCGTATTTAAATTAAAAAGGTTTGATAGTTCATAACTAGTTCAGTGTAGTCGAGTTCGTTTGTCTATGTAAAATCAAATAGCTCAGCGATAGTAACATTAGCCCATAAACGCCCAAACAGTAGTATGAAAACGTCAGACCGAAGTTTGCTAGTACTGGAAAAATAAAACTTGTCAGTGGTGGGGTTAAGACTAATAGTGAGTTGACGGTTGTCACAATACCCCCTAGACGTTCAGCGGGATAGTGATTGATGATCATTGTGGAAAATCGAGGGGAAACAATACCGAGTAACAAAGCGGTTAAGCTTGAACCTAATAGAATAATATAAAGCTGATTCAAGATGAACCCTAAACTTGTGACGACAATGAGTAAATTTGCATAATGACAAAGGACATGAGTGGTAATATTACGCCAGATTTTTAAACTAAGGGCACTGCTGATAATCAGGCCTAGTGTGATCAGACTAGATAATAAAGAAATCGTAATGGCTCTTGAGAAAATAATTACTTTTGTCTTTTGCAAGAATAAGACAAAAATGGGTGTTATTCCACCAAAGAAACCATTGATTAAAGCAAGCTGACAAAGATCGTTCAAAGCTTTCTTATTTGTAACCAATGTTTGTAAGTTTTCGACAACGAGCCGCCAGACGGGTCTTTTGGAAGTATGGTCAATTATTTTGTTTTCTGTCGTCGCAAAGTGGGTACTTAGTAAGCCAAAGAAAACACTAACTAATAAAAAAACACCGGCATTGATTACTGCAATGGTTTTAGCAAGGAAAATAGTTAAAAGTAACGAGCCGCCTAAAGTAGCTAAAACGTTAACTAATTGTGAAGTTATGCTAACTAGGCCTTGAGCTTGAGTCATATCATCAGCTGAAACAAGTATTTTGGTGAAGGGCGCTGATAAGGCTGAACTATAGTTGCCAAATAAGTCGGAAATAAAGTTAAGCGTGGCAATAATGACTATAAGTGATAAAGTCGAGCGATAGTTTAAAAGTAAGCCAATGCTTAGGTACAAGAGTGCCCTAGTCAGTGAACTTTGAATCATCCCGCGAAATTTGCGAGGCTGTTTATCAGCTAAATTACCTAGAATGATACCCATAAGAATTGGCACTGTTTCAGAAATTGAAATGATCATTACAGCAATATTTGCTTGAGGTAACGCAGCTGCTAGTGTCAACATTGTTGTGTAGAATAAACGATCACCAATTTTAGAAAAAAGATTAATACTCGTTAGCTGAGTAAATTGCTTGTTTCTTTTGATGAAGCCGAATTTTGAGCGCTTAATCAAGAACTTTTGCATACAGAAAACCACTCCTTTTAGGCTAAGTTTGCTATATAATAAGAACAATAAATGCTATAGCAAACTTTTGTTTACCTAATTTATAGGAGTGGTATTCATGTATGGGCCAATAATCAAGCAGATTCGACAGGACAAGGATTTACCGCTTAAAGCAGTTTATACAAACGTTTGTTCAAAGACGAATGCAATTAAATTTGAAAATGGTGATCGTGTCCTAGCAGCGGATAAGTTTACCCAAGTATTAAAAAATTTATTCATCAGTATGGCAGAGTTCTTATGGATAGCAAATGGTTATAAGCCTAAAAATGAGGCGTATCAACACTATCTAATTCGTCAATCGTGGAACGCTGATAAAAAGCGTATTTTTGAAACGCAGGTGGCTAACTTAGAACTATCTGATGTGAAGATCCAAAGAATTCAGTTAGCAAGTTATTGCTTATTGAAAAACCATGAGCAAAATATTCCGTTAGATCAATCTGAACTGGAACTTGTTGTGAATTATTTTACCAATTTATCATCTTGGACATTAAGTGATGTTAAGTTTTTTGCAAATAATGGCTATGTGCTGCCTTACCCGTTGATGGTAACGCTATTGGGAGAAGTTCTTAAAGTTCAACAATGGTATCGTTTTTTTGAGAATAGCGAGGCAATATTTGCGGCAGTTTTGGTGAATTGTGTTGATCGAATGATTAGCGCAGAAGATTTTGATAAAGCAAAAGCAACACTTAAGATGTTACAAGAATTAACGGTCGGCATTCCAATGGCTGGCTACAGACTTCTTTCAAAGTATTATCGTGCTAAAATCGAGTTTTTAAATGGTGATGCAGCAGTGGGCAGAAATTCATTGATTGAAATTAGAAAAGCATCAGAATTTCTTGGTATAAAGCAAATTGTAGATGAAATAACTAGCTTGTTGCTATAGTAGACCGTTAATAAATCAAACTTACGTTTAAGGGTAGTAAGTAATATGAATATTTTAAATATCAATAAAATCAGGCCAAACTAAAAGGCCAGCGACTAATATCGCTGGCCTTTTAGTAGGTACTTATAAGTTTAAAGAAAAGTAATTTGATTCGCCGATTGTTTTTACTTTGATAAGCACAATATTCAACTGAAAAATAAGTCTCGAAGTCCGAGAGCTGCTAAAATAAAAACTAGGATACCTAATTTAGCCACCCGGACTGGTCCAATACCAAAAATACCATGGCTAAACTCGAGAAAAATCACGAAAGCACTCAACGCCGCACCAATTAAAAGTAGGATGCCGCGTAAGAAATGTTGCGAACGGCGCATAGGATCACCTGCCTAACGTTATTATAGGTAAGAAGTCATAAAGGAGTGTCTGCAATGGGGTTATTCACGAAATTGTTCCATAAAACGCAAATCGATGTGACCCAACTTGATCGAATCAAACAAGTTGGGACTTATCAAGTTAAAATCGCACAAACGAATTTAGGTGTGACGCCCGGACCATATCTATTGGAAGTTAAACCTGGGCCCATACAATTATTATACCCGATTCAACTAGCTGATGATCTGACAGGGACGCGTTATTTTCGCAGCTACAGCCACCAATTTAAACGCTATAATAGTTTTATTGATCTTAGCGATCAACAGCGCGCTTGGGTCAAGCAGTATCTGACCAAGTTAGGCTTGTCCTGGCTGGCGCAATGCACGCCGGATCAATTAAATATTGGGGTAGTCACGGATACCCATGATAAAGCCGACCAAAATAAAACTTATTACGGCACAAATGGGTTACGCCACGTTCAAGAGCTGAATATTTTAGCTGATCTAGGTTTGCTGGATTATAAAGCGCATTTGGGCGATATGATCGATGGTAGTGACGCGCCGGCAATTGCGCAACAACGATTAGTCTTGATCACTACCGCCTTAGCGCAAGGACCAACGCCGTTCTTAGTAGCAGAAGGTAATCATGACGCTAACGATAAATACGATGAGCACACCGACCATCACCGGGCCAGTTTTGAGGCAGACACGTTTGCTAATATCGTGAACCGCCGCTTATTTGCCCAGCCACAAGTACACCGGCCAAATGAAAAGGCCGATGTTTATTATATTGACAAGGGGCCTATACGGGTAATTATGATCAATACAAGTGATGTGCCTTATCAGTTGAAAGCCGACGGGACTAAAGTTTATGATTTTAAGTTAACCAAAGCGATTCGGCAGCAACAATTTCAAGATATCATCGCTATTCTAGCACACAGTCAACACAAAACAATTATTTTCATGGGCCATGCGGATCTGTTGGATCCTAAAGGTCGCAATGGACTAGCTTATAATGGTAAGACATTGCACGAGCTTTTTCGGGCATTCAATGCTCATCAAAAAGGCAAGATTCATACCCGGCATAAAAAAACTGATTTTCAAGTAAATGCGGCTTTTGATTTTACCAATAACGACAGTCACATCAGCGCTTACATCTGTGGTCATCGGCATAAAGAAGCAACTTATAATTATGATGGCATTCAATATATCCTATTGAATTGCTCGGCACTAATGGGTCGATATCATGGTCTCACAACGAAGTACAATCAGCATTGGCACCGCAAACAAGGAAAAATCACTGAATTTGCGGGGTACGTCTTGAATATTGACGGGGATCAGCGCCAATTACGGGTGTTTGGTTATGGTGCTGCTTCGCCTTTGCAAAAATTTAAGGTTTAAAGTCTTGTAAATCGTTATGAAAACAAGCGTGGTTGATTGACATGTTGCGCCAGTCTTATATAATACAGGAGTGACTGTAAAAGTATAAAATTTGTATGAAATTAAGTTGTTTGTGAATAAGCAGAGGTCGGCCACAAAACGTTCATTTTGTCCCGACCTCAAGTATAGATAGGGGATTTACTTGATATGTGTGGAATTGTCGGATTCGTTGATAAGACAATGCTCGATAAGAAACCGGTCATCAATGACATGATGGATATGATCAAACACCGGGGTCCCAATAGTTCTGGTGAATATGTGAATGACGATGTTGCATTGGGTTTTCGACGCCTAAGTATTATTGATCTTAAGGGCGGCAGTCAACCTATCTTAAATGAAGATAAAACCAAAGCCATCATTTTTAATGGCGAAATTTATAATTTCCAACCGATCCGCGAAGAATTAATCAAGGCGGGCCACGTATTCACAACTCATGCCGATACTGAAGTTTTACTCCATGGCTACGAGGAATATGGCATCGAAGGTCTGCTTAAGAAGATTCGAGGGATGTTTGCCTTTTTGATCTGGGATGATACGAAAAAGGAATTAGTCGGGGCTCGTGATTTCTTTGGGATCAAACCCATGTATTATTACCATCAAGATGGTACTTTTATGGTAGGTTCTGAGATCAAGTCTTTCCTTAAAAACCCTAAATTCAAAAAAGAATTAAATAAAGAGGCATTGCGGCCTTATTTAACTTTCCAATATTCGGCTTTAGACGAGACTTTCTTTAAGAATGTCTATCGGGTACCTGAAGGTCATTATTTCACGTTGAAAGATGACAAGTTGACGATCAAAAAATATTGGGATATTGATTTCAAAGCCAACCATCTATCGTTAGAAGATACGATCAATGCCATCGATGCCTCTATCAAAGATTCTGTGAATGCCCATCGCATCAGTGATGTAGAAGTCGGTTCACTCCTATCTAGTGGGGTGGATTCTAGTTATGTCACTTCCGTTTTACGGCCAGAGCACACCTTCTCCATTGGTTTTGATGATAAGAAATACCATGAAGGAGTTGCTGCTAAAGAATTAGCAGATCATTTAGGCTTAGAAAATAAGAGTGATGTGGTTACGGCTAAAGAAGCCTTCAAGAACTTCCCATTGATCCAGTATCATTTGGATGAACCTGATAGTAATCCATCTTGTGTCCCACTTTATTTCTTAACGAAATTGGCTAGTAAAGATGTGACTGTTATTTTGTCTGGTGAAGGCGCCGATGAATTGTTTGCTGGCTATGCAAACTACGGCTGGCACTCTCATTCTAAAGCGATCCGTGTCTTTGCCCAAGGTTTGAAAAAATTACCAAGAGGGGCTCGGGCTAAGATTTCGCATGGCTTACGCAAAATGCCGAACTTCCATGGCCGCTTACATCTATATGAAGCTACGGCACCGGCTGAAGAATTCTTTATTGGGGAAGCACGTATTTTCCATGAAGGTGAAGCAGCTCAGATCTTAAAACAAGATTACAAGCAAAGTGCTACTGTTGAAGAGATCGTGGCTAAGAGCTATAAAAAAGTACGGCATTATGACGATGAAGTTAAAAAGATGCAGTATCTTGATATTCATCAATTTATGCCAAAAGATATTTTACTTAAGGCTGATAAGTTGAGTATGGCTAACTCAATGGAATTACGGGTTCCGTTCTTAGATAAAGAAGTTGCGCAAGTTGCAGAAGGTATTCCAACGAAGTATTTATTAAATTCTAAGGATAGTAAGTATGCATTGCGCATGGCTGCTAACCGTCATTTACCAGAAGCTTGGGCACGCCGTGAAAAACTTGGTTTCCCTGTGCCAGTTAGTGCTTGGTTACATGATGAAACCATCTATAATGAAGTACGCGACATGTTTGCGGCTGACTTTGCGGCTGAATTCTTTGATCAAACCGCCATCTTGAAGATGCTTGATGATTACTATAATGATCAAGGGGCCAATGATGATCGGCGCAAGATCTGGACAATTTATACATTCTTAGTATGGTATAAAGTCTATTTCTTAGATACTGAGAAGCCTGAATTCATCCCTGATGAAGATAAAGTTGTAGCTGCTAATTAGGTAAATACAAAAAAATAACCGCCTAGCATTTTAGTCTAGTAGCGGTTATTTTTTATGAAACGAGATGAATCCTATGCAACGACCAAAATTCGAAACACTGAAAAATTATCAAGAATTTCAAAAATACTATTGGTATCGCCAAGAGTTAGTCACGATTTGTAAAAAATTAGGGATTGAGTATCAAGGCACCAAAGCTGAATTGAATCATTATGTTCAGCAGTATTTTAGTGGCAATATCATAAAACATCACCCTAAAGCAGCAACACAACTAGAACACCCGCAAACATTAAGCTTGGCACTGCCATTACTGGCTTGTGGATTTGCTTTTAATCAGCGTTTTAGGAACTTCTTTGCGCAACAAACGCAACAAGAAAATTTTCACTTCACAGCTGATATGGCAACGGCTTGGCGGCGGGTCAAACAGCAAAAAGATCGAACTTTTACCTTGCAGAATATGCTTGACATTTACCAAGGCAAAACCACGAATGATCATTATGATCATCGCATTTGCCAATGGAATAACTTTGTTAAAGCATTTTGTGCAGATCAGGCCAATCAAAAATTTCACCCGAAACTAAAGGTAGCTGCTATTCTTTGGCAAGTCGTGAAACAATCGGAACAACCCAAAGTTTATTCGCGAGACCTGATTAAAGCAAATTGGGCTTTGGTAAAGGCATATCAAGCTTAGACTTTTTATCCTCGTTAGTGTCTAGCTGTTGAGCTTCTTTTGTCATATGTGCATTATAGTAATCCCCCCAAGTTGCCATGGCCGTAATCACTGGCTTTAACGTTTTACCAAATTCAGTTAGAACGTAAATTGGCCGATTGGCTGTATTCGTGGGGATCTTAGCAATAACCTGATCGTGTTCTAATTCTGCAAGTTGAATCGCTAACATACGATGGGAACAATCTTTAATCTTTCGTTCTAAATCGCTAAAGTGACAATTGTGATCAACGAAAAGATGATATAAGATCACACTTTTCCACTTGCCTGCAATGATCTGTAAGGTACTCTCCACAGGACAGCCTGCTTGGCAATCATAAATATGTCGTTTCATCATGCCATCTCCAAATGATTAAGTTGGTAACTTTTACTTCACTATTATTCTAGCCGTATTTGTTTTAGATTAACAGTGAAGGGAGTTTTGAACGATGAAAGCAATTGGGTTTATCGAACACTTACCGATTGAAGATCCAAAAAGTTTACAAAGTTTTGAAGTGGCAACGCCAAAGATACTGCCCCACGATTTATTGGTGGCGGTCAAAGGTGTCTCTGTGAATCCAGTGGATGTGGGTGTTCGCCGTGGCGGTCACGGCACTTTGAAGCAGCCGAAAATTATTGGCTGGGATGCTATTGGGACAGTCAAGGCTTTAGGTAGCGCTGTACAAAATTTTCAGGTGGGTGATACCGTTTATTATGCGGGGAGTTTTAAGCGCCAAGGCAGCGATGCCCAGTATCAAGCTGTTGATTCAAGATTGGTTGGGCATGCCCCTAAACAATTGACGGCTGCAGAAGCAGTGACCATGCCGCTAACAAGTTTGACGGCTTGGGAGGCTTTGTTTGAAAAGTTAAATATTGATTTAAAGGCTAAAACTGAAAATCAGCAACATATCATTTTGATTATCAATGGCAGCGGTGGGGTTGGCTCTGTGGCGATCCAATTAGCAAAGCTGGCTGGTTTAAAAGTAATTGCGACAGCTTCACGGCCAGAAGCGATTAAATGGGTCAAAACTTTGGGTGCAGATCGCGTCATTGACCACCATGCAGATCTTGTCGCTCAAGTTCACAAGCTAGGTATCCAATATGTAGATTATATTTTGGGCCTTGCTAAACTAGAAGCCCATTGGCAAGAAATCGCGACTTTGATCAAACCAGATGGACAAATTGCATCGATTACTGAAAATCGCAAATTGATCGACTTACAAGCTTTAACTAAGAAGCGGGCAACTTTTGCTTGGGAATGGATGTTTAGTAAATCCTGGTTTCAAACCGATAATATGGCTACCCAAGGGGCGATATTAGATCATGCGGCAGCGTTGTTAGATACAGGTAAATTAAAGTCAACGGTCACGAAAACTTATACTGGCTTGTCTGCTAAAAACTTACGGCAAGCGACAAAAGCTGTTGAGTCTGGACACATGACTGGGAAGGTCGTTGTGACAGGAGATTGGGTGGATTAATCAGGTGGGATGTGAGACAAAAGACTGTTTTCCCGTTTGAGCGATTCATCGTTAGGCGAGGCCCTTTTCTTCTGGCACACATTTAAAATTAAATTATTCGTAACAGAACAGAGAGCCGAAACAAAATAGTCATCTTGTTTCGGCTCTTACTAGTTATTCAATTATTTTAATATGGGGCTATTTTGATGCCCATTCAACGCCATTTAAACCACCAGATCAATCCCAAAATAACAATTGTCGCCGCAATAGAAGTTATGGTCTCTCGACGTGTTGATTTACGAACACTAATCGTCACATGTCCCTTTTTTGATTTGTATAATATCATAAGTTAATTTTCCCCCCAAGAGATATATTGAATTATTGTCGATTTTGCTATTCATTGCTATGGCCGCCAAAAGGCATTGATGACAGTCATAATTAAATTAAATACTGATAAAACTAAGGCTACAATCATAATCTTACTGGTTTTTTCTTTACTTTTATGATGCCGCATAACATGACCTCCCGATATTGTAAGGACTGATATATTCAGCTAAATTATATCATGAGACCAGGCTAGCTGTGTCGTTTATTTACTTACCAAGTATTTCCAGCTGGATTATTGGTTTTTAGGGTTAATGCGCGTATATTAAGGCTATTCATTTAGTAATCGGAGGTGGCTTGGATGTGTCAAAAGTTTCATCGTGCTTTTGGTGTCTACGGCATCGTTTCTAAAAAAGAGCAACTACTAGTTATCAAGAAAAATGCTGGGCCTTACATCCTCTTTTCAATCGGAAATATCCTCGGTCTAAACGTGTTCCAAAAGGCAACGACCTCACTTAACGACGAATCACTCAAATGGTAAGTCCACCATTTGTCGTGATTCTCGTTAATGCTCAGTCGCTAAACGCCTTTTGTCTCACTCTTGCCCAACAGCTGGGCACAACTAGCTTCCGCTATCCTTGGCATTATCAGCGCTGGCACTACAATCAGCATATCTGTGTTTTTTATCAGATTTTAAAATACCAAGGGCAAGTGGCGGCACGGGTTGCTAATTTCACAGGACAAGATTCTTTAGGTGCTGGCTTTTTGCCGTTAACTGAATTGTCCTTAGATAATGCCTCACCACTTGTTCTCAAGGCGAAAGATTTTGTTCAACAAGGTTTAACGTTTGATGCTACTGATTGGACTTACCAGCATTGGCCGATCTTGTCCCAGCCTGTCTTTTGAAATCTATTTTCGGTTATGGCGTTAGGTGTGTTTTGATTACGAATATTTTTGGCACATCCTCATAACTAAACGCCTTACCTCGGGTATGTTATAATTTGTATCGTGAAATTAACAAAATATATTTTTTAAGAATAGTGGAGAGTTATGAAACAAATACCGAAATTTACACCGATTATATTAGGTAGTGACATTAATGCTTATGGTTTTGCACGTTCATTCAATGAAATTTACGGCATTAAAGTAAAAGCTTTTGCTGCTTTGCCATTGGCCCCAACGCGATACTCTAAAATTATTGATGTTGAACTGCATGATGGCTTTGAAGAAGATCCAGTATTCATCAATGTGATGACCGAAGTGGCGCAGCGCTACGCCGACCACAAAGAACCAGTGATCTTGATTGCCATGGGCGATGGTTACGCGGAACTAATTGCGAAACATAAAGACTTTTTGCAGCAGACATTTGTTTGCCCCTATATTGACTATGACTTACTCAAAAAATTAAATAATAAAGAAAACTTTTACAAGATCTGTGAGACTTATAATTTACCATATCCAAAAACCAAAATTATCACAAAAGCGATGTATAAAAATCAAACGGATTTGGATGTGCCGTTTGAATACCCCGTAGCCTTGAAACCGGCAAACAGTGTTGAGTGGCTGGATATTCATTTCGAAGGTCGTAAAAAGGCTTTTATCATTCATTCAGAGGCTGAGTACACCGATGTTGTCGCTAAAATATATGATAATGGCTATACATCTGATTTGATCTTACAAGATTTTGTGCCTGGTGATGATTCTAATATGCGGGTCTTGAATGCTTATGTGGATCAAAATCATCAAGTGAAAATGATGTGTTTAGGGCATCCATTATTGGAAGATCCCACGCCAGCTGCCATCGGTAATTATGTGGCGATCTTGCCGGAATATAACCAAGAAATTTATGAAACAGTGCAAAAGTTCTTGGAAGATATCAAATATACTGGTTTTGCAAATTTTGATATGAAATATGACCGCCGGGATAATACATATAAGATTTTTGAAATCAATTTGCGGCAAGGGCGTAGTAGCTATTTTGTGACGTTAACGGGTTACAATTTGGCTAGTTACCTTGTCAATGATTATGTAACTGGCGATTTAGCTAATCAGCCAACTGTTTATGGGAATCAGAATAAAGCAAAACATGTACTTTGGCTTGGGGTGCCTACGAAGGTATTTAAGCGCTATGCGGCCGATAATGCGGCCAAACGCGAGGCACTGAATTTGATTCATGCCGGTCGTTATGGAACGACAGTGTTTTATAAAAATGACATGTCTCTTAAGCGTTGGGTCTTATTAAAGTATATGTTCCATAATTATGTGCCCCGTTATAAGCAATACTTTGCTGAGAATAAGGGCCAAGCTGACGAACAATAAGAGGAGATGGGCTTAATTGACAACTTTAGATGATTTTACAGTACAGATTCATCGTTATAATCGGATTTTGGTCACCATTGATAGTGATGATTTTATTTCGTCTAAACCAGCTTTTGAATATGCTTGTACGACGGCAAAGATGTATCAGATTCCACTAGGTATCGTTTCAATTTTAGAAACAGGTGATTTGAATATCTTTCAGACCTTATCACCGGATGTTTTGAGTCAGCAGCGGGCAGACGTGGCTAATTTGGTAGATACTTATGCGGATAAAGCTCGGGAATTTGGGGTTTTAGACGTGACCCCTTATGTCAGTGAAGGAAAGCCAGGCCGCACGGTTGTCGATCAAGTGATTCCAGAATTCAAACCAGATCTATTGGTCGTTGGTTCTGAAAGAAAAGCCAATGCCAACGCGATCGGCTCCCAAGCGTCATACATGGTTCGTTATGCGCCATGTTCTGTAATCGTCGTTAGAAACTAATTTGTAGTATCGGAGGCAGGTAGCAATGGATAATAATGCTTATCGTCAAGATCTATATCAAGCTGTAAATGGTGCGTGGGAGAAAACAGCCGTTATTCCCAGTGATAAACCAACAACAGGCGGCTTTGCGGATCTAGCAGATGGTGTTGAAAAACAACTGATGCAAGATTTCGCGGATGCCCAAGCAGGCAAGAAAAAGTTTGAAAATCCGTTAATGAGTGAAGTCATGAAACTATATCGAGTTGCCCAAGACTTTGATAAACGTGACCAGTTAGGAGCAAAACCAGTTTTGCCAGACTTAGCTAAGATAGAACAATTGACGCAGCTGAGTGATTTGCAGGCCCAATTGACTGCTTGGTATCGCGAATTTCCAACACCATTTGGCATTCAGGTAGATGCCGATATGAAAGATACGGCTGTTAACGTTGTTTATGCCTTTGCACCAAGTTTATTTCTACCTGACAAACCTTACTATGATGCCGATAATGAAAATGGTAAGCAGCTATTAACAATTTTCAAAGATATGAGTCTGAAGTTATTAACCATGGTGGGGAAAACTGAAGCCGAAGCTAAAACAATTTTAGACCATGCCTTAGCTTTTGATCGTAGTTTAGTGCCTTATGTGAAGAGTGCTGAGGAATGGGCTGACTATACAAGCATGTATAATCCTGAAACTTTCACGACTTTTAGCCACTATTCTAGTAATTTAGCGCTGGGTCAGTTAGTTCAGGACTTGGTTGCAGATACGCCGGAACGTGTGATCGTTGCTGAGCTACGTTTCTTCGAAAATTTTGATAAAATTGTGAATCCAGCGGCTTTTGCAGATCTTAAAGCTTGGCTGTATTTGAATAAACTATTAAGCAGCGCCAATGTCTTGTCTGAAGATTTCCGTCAAGTAGGTGGCACATACAATCGGGCACTATCTGGCAGTAAGGAAGCCATGTCACAAATCAAGAGTGCTTATTATTTAGCTAGCAACCGTTTCAGCCAAGTGGTCGGCGATTATTATGGTAAAACTTATTTTGGGGATGCTGCCCGACAAGATGTGAAGCAGATGGTCGAAAAAATGATCGACGTCTACAAAAAACGGCTGCATGCTAATAATTGGTTAAGTCAGGCGACTAAAGAAAAAGCTATTTTGAAATTAAATAAAATTGTGATCAAAGTAGGCTACCCAGATCAAATTAAACCGATCTATGAAAAGATGCATGTGGATGATACTAAATCTCTGTATGAGATCGTAAAAGCTTTGAATGCGGTTGTCTTACAGGATAACTTAGACAAATATCATCGCCCAGTTGACCGTACCGAATGGGGCATGCCAGCGCAGATGGTTAATGCGATGTATGATCCTTCACGCAATGACATCACTTTTCCAGCGGCGATTTTGCAGGCGCCATTTTACAGCTTGGCACAATCGGATAGTCAAAACTATGGCGGGATTGGTGCGGTTATTGCCCATGAAATCTCCCATGCGTTTGATAACAACGGTGCTAAATTTGATGAATTCGGCAATATGAATAACTGGTGGACTGATGAGGACTATCAAATCTTTAAACAATTGACTCAAGCAATGATTGATGAATTTGATGGGATTGAATTTGCTGGCGGTAAAGTTAATGGTAAGTTGGTCGTTTCTGAAAATGTAGCAGATGCCGGTGGGCTAAGTTGCGCTTTAGAAGCGACTAAAGCTGAAGCTGATGCTGATTTGCGGGCTTTTTTCATTAATTGGGCGCGTATTTGGCGAATGAAAGCAACGGAACAGTACAAGCAATTACGTTTAGCAACTGATGTTCATGCACCGAATGTCTTACGGGCAAACGTTCAGCCTAAGAATTTAGATGATTTTTATGCGACCTTTGATGTTCAGCCGGGTGATGGCATGTATTTGGATCCAGACAAACGGGTCAAAATCTGGTAGAACAGCACCTACTATAAGTCTGACTGGTCGGTTGGCTTTCTCTTCTTAACAAGGGGTTTCCGAAAAATGAAATATTGGCAGCGTTTATGGCGTGTTGGCTTACTCTTAGTGATCCTATTGATTAGCGTGACTGCTTGCAGTAAGCATACTGATCCTCAGGCGAGCAGTCGTTCCAGTAAGTCCAAAACCACTAAAATCAAATATCAAAAAGTAGGCCCTAATGTGACACCAGTGATTTATTTACATGGTTTTGGCAGTTCACCTAAGGCAATGGCTTACTTGGTAGATCAAGCACGGCTAGCAAATAATAATACGAGTGACATCATCGCCACAGTTCAAGATAATGGGGATTTTCAATTGTCGCAAAATATTATTAAGGGTGTCCAGTATCCGCTGATTCGAGTCCAATTAGCCTCTAGCCGCTATCCTTCTGACAAAACTGCCAGAATCATGAGTCGCTTTTTGCGTAAGCTCAAGCAGACATATGGCATTCAACAATTTGACGCTGTGGGTCACTCCGCGGGTGCTGGAGCTTGGATCGATTATGCCATTAATTATGCCCATGAGTCGACACAGCCGCACTTGCAAAAAGTAGCAACGTTGGCAGTTACCGTTAATGGCTGGATCGGTAGTGGTGCCAAAGGAACAAAACCTAATACCAATCAAGTTGCTGAAAACGGCCGGCCAGCAGTGATGACGCCGGGATACAAGCAATTATGGCAACGGCGAAAGCAAATGCCGAATCAGATTCAATTTTTGAATGTTTTTGGTAATTTAGAGGACGGCTCGAATTCAGATGGTCGAGTAACTGTGGCCTCTGCGCGCTCACTCAAGTATTTGGTCAGTTCGCGAGCTCAGCACTATGAAGAAGTTGAAGTCCAGAAAACTAAAGCTCAACACAGCCAGCTTCGAGAAAATCCGGATGTGGCTAAAGTGGTCAATCAATTTTTATTTAATAAAAAATAGTAGATTGAATGATTGCTGTTTCGGTGCTAGTTCTTAACTGATGTTATAGGTTGAAAATATAATCAAACGGAATCGATAGTAATATAAAAACAGAGCTTAGAACAAAACTAATGTTTTGGTTCAAGCTCTGTTTATTTACTAAGCTTTTTTAGTTCAACGTGCAGGATTCTTTTTGATTGAAGCGGGGTCTGTAAAATCAATAAAGCCAACGTTATCATCGATGACACCAACATCACCGGACAACTGCATGGTGTCATAAGTTTTTTTGTACTTGACCGTCATATGTTCGTCTAGACTATCTGCCGAATAACCTTTAATATATACGGGGCCTAAATTGGAATCAATGGTTTGATCATAAGTGTCTAAGGACATATCGGAACCAATAATGTTAATCGAAAATTGGACCTGCATGTGAATCATGGCATGTTGTGAATAAGGCCCAACACCATCTTCAAATGTTAAAAGTAACCGATCGCCATCTTGCCAGTTTGCTTTGATTTTTGCAACAACATTTTCATCAAAATCAACACGCATTTCTAGGACCTCCCTAATCACCATTTTAAGTTCAAATTTATTGTAATTGAATATCTTAAAAAAACAATTATTTTGTCTTTAAATATCATTGAAGTAGGTGAATGCTTTGCAGACACTAACATTAGTTGAACTCTATACCAAACTAGCACAACAGATTCCCGAACAACATTGGCCAGCAGAAACGCCCTTTGAAATTGCATTGGGGGCTATTTTAGTTCAAAATACAGCCTGGCAAAACGTACCGCCGGCCATTGCCAACTTAAAGCAAGTAACCAACTTGAAACCTCAGAAACTACTTGATTTGGATCGAGCCACTTTGATGACGCTAATTCGACCGAGTGGCTTTTTTAAAAATAAAAGTTTGGCTATTGTCAATCTATTAACTTGGTATCAAAAGTATGACTTTGATTTAACTAAAGCTAAGCTAAGAACGAGTACGCAATTACGACAGGAATTATTAGATTTACATGGTATTGGTGCGGAAACAGCGGACGTGATATTGCTGTATGTTTTAGACAAACCGCAATTTATTGCTGATAGTTATGCCCGCCGATTGTTTCTAGCTTTAGGTGTTACGGAAGCTCAGAAATATGACACGTTAAAATCATTTGTTGAAGCAAAACACTTAACGCTCACTTTACGGCAATGGCAGGCTTTTCATGGCTATATTGATGAATTTGGTAAGCAATTTTTACGACGCAACCAATCTTTTGCGGCTAGTTACTTAGCTGGCTATCGGCTAAAAAGATAAGACTATTTAGCTGACTTAAAGGTACTGATTAAAGTGGTATGGGCGATATTATCGTAATAAAAGTCTGGATTTTTGCGGATTAAGTTGACGAGAAAATGAATCAGTAGAATCACAGCGAATAAGGCACCTAAACCAAACAGAAGTAGTAACCGATCTAAGTCGCTTTGAGAAATAGTCCCATGCTCTAAAATCATTAGCATTGCAATGCCTAGTGTTGTAAAAATGGGGATGGGAATGAAATATTGCCAAAAAGCACGCCAAAAAAGATTTGCGGCATGGGCAGGGGTCCCATCTTGGCGGACGATACGTAAGTGCACGATTCTTTTACCCAAAGTGGCACCTTGCATGAGTACGGGTACAATAAAGAATAAAACTATTAATAGTAGTGCAGGCACTAAAATGATGTCATTTTGCGGCGATACGAAATGTGGGAAAAAGTCTACTAGTACTAAAACAATAGGCATTGCAACAAAAAAGATCAGCCAATCCAGCAAGAAGGCAACGAAGCGTCGGGGGAAAGTAACAGTTTGACCCAAACGCTTTTCCTGAGCTTGAATTGCTTCATGATCGGGAAATAGATGTAAAACAATTGGCGCGATTGCCCAACCTAACATGCCGCCTGAAGTATTTAATAAGAGATCATCGACATCAAATAATCGGTAAGGCCGCACATAGATACCATATAAGCCACTCAATTGTGTCAACTCAAAAAATAACGACAGCACAAAACTGAAAATAAGGATTTTACGCCAATTAAAACCAAAGTATTTTAAATAAATCCCAAATGGAATGGTTAGAAAAATATTAAATAGGGGCTGAATAATAGCTGGTTCAAGTAAGCCCGTTCGGTAAGTATGAATATTTAATGGGTCAAAGGTATTTGTCTTGATAAATTCCTGAACAAACATCAGCGGCTGTAAATTGTATTTCGGTGTGGTTAGCTGGGCTACCAAAGCGCGACTTGGTAGGGGCAGAATAATCAAGAAATAAGCTGTCAGTAAATAAAATATGAACGTATAGATCACAAATGCCCGAAAACGAACAAAGGAACCCCGACGGTGATATTCATAAGCAAAAATCGGTAGTGAAATTAATAGAGCCAGAAACGGGAAAATTAAAATTGCCATTTTGATAGGATATAAATAAGCTGTCATAATATGTCGACCAAGAAGTCTAGGCGCCTCCCAATAATTTAATAAGTGCATTTCTAGCATACTGATAATGTGCATTGAATACAATGTTAATGCTTTGCTATTCTGACTTAGTTATGTAAGAATAGCGGCATAAGTTCAATATTATAGTGGGGGACATGAGATGGTTACAGCACGACAACATCAGCTGAATAAAGTCTATTATTTAGCTGGGCAAAATTTTTTCGTTTTTGGTTCTTCAGCAGTTTACTTTGCCATTCTTTGGTATATCGCGCTTAAAACATCATCGGGTACTTGGATGATGTTGGCAACGTTATCTACCTCATTGCCACAAATTCTGATCTCATTGTGGGCCGGCGTTTGGGCCGATCGATCTGATCGACGTAAATTGATCATGTTGGCAAGCGGTTTAGTCACTGGATTAACATTGATCATCGCAGTGATTTTTTTGTTTGGCTACCGTGATTTATGGTTATTACTTTGCATTTCTGCCGTTCGTTCCATTGGCAGTGGGATCTCAACACCTGCTGGTAATGCATTGTTACCAGACTTAGCCGACCCTGACGAACTGACCCGATTAAATGGGCTGAATCAAATGATTGCCGCCATATTATTATTGATCACACCGCTGGTCAGCGGTTATATTTTAGGCTCTTTGGGCATTTTATTCATTTTTGTTGTTGATTTGTTCACAGCAATCTTTGGCATTACGGCAATTGGCTTAATTAAAATACCAAAGTCACAGATTGAGACATCTGATCAAATCAAAGAAGGGCAACGCAAAACTTGGCAGGAAATTATGAGCGGGCTGAAATATATTCGACAAAGTTCTTTTTTGACCGCATTTATGTTACTGACTTGTTTGGCCTTTGTCTTGGTAGCCCCCTCATCGCAGCTGTCTACATTATATGTCAAACGCACTTTTGGTACGGGTGTTTGGCGGTTAACGTTAAATGAACTGTTATGGACAATTGGGGCAACGATGGGCGGCCTTTATTTGACCACGCATAAAAAAATTAAACGGCCGGTGGCTCTGATTGCTGGTGCCATTAGTGTGTCCGGCGTGGCCTTTGCAGTTATGGGACTGCCAGAGCCATTTTGGGTTTACTTGGCTTTCATGCTGATATCTGGCATCTGCATGCCGTTGATTCAAGGGGTCAGCAATATTTTGATTCAACAGAATGTAGCTAAAGCCACAATGGGGCGGGTATTTTCGGTACTTCAGATTGTTTCAACAGGCATTTACCCAGTAGCAATGCTATTCTTTGGACCACTGGCAGATCATGTGCCGATTGCTATGATTTTAGTAGTAACCGGCGTATTAGAGATTGGCGTGGGGCTTTTGTTTTATCAAACAATGCGGCGTAAACTTCAAATTTAGGACTGACGGTTAGGGGTGAATCGGGATGGATCAAGTTTTTTTAATTACGATTATTTTAGCGGCTGTCGTTGGGGCTAACATTTTGGCACGACATGTTGCAGCCGTGCCACTACCATTTTTTTTAATTGGTTTTGGCGTTATTTTATCTGCGTTACCCGTTTATCGAAATTTTCGTTTAGATCCCTCAACGTTTGCTTTTGCGATTATTGCACCGTTACTTTATAACGAAGCTCAGAATAGTTCCCGATTATGGATCGGACGATCGATTTTGAATATTCTCTCTTTAGCAGTTGGCCTGGTCCTGGTGACTGTTTTGATTGTAGGGACAGGTCTGCACTGGTTTTTTGCCATATTACCTTTGAGTTTAAGTTTTGCATTATTAGCCATTGTCACGCCAACGGATGCTTCAGCTGTGAACTCGATTTTTGAAGCTAATCCTATTGCCCGGGAACAAATGGGTATTTTAAAAAACGAATCGTTGTTCAACGATGCCGCCGGGATCGTTATTTTTGACGTTGCTTTGACAGCCTATATTTCGGGCACATTTTCGCTGCAAATTGCGATTGGTGAATTTCTTTGGGAATTCTTGGGTGGTTTAATTTTTGGGGCTGTAATTGGTATTTTGATTGTCAGTATTCGGTTATTTCTCATTCGTTACCATGATGATACACCCCTGATCATGGTCTCAATTCAACTATTATCGCCATTTTTAGTTTACTTATTAGCTGAAAGGCTTGCTCTATCTGGAATTCTAGCTGTAGTAGCAGCTGGTTTGGCACAGGGATCTGAGCGTAGTCGCTTACGGCTGACCTCCGCGCGAATGCAAATCGTGACCAGCAATGTTTGGGAAGTTATTGCGGGCATTTTATCTGGGAGTGTTTTTGTCTTATTAGGGTTATCACTGCCACTTGTCATTCAAACAAGACACCATTCAACCAATCCAGATTTTGCACTATATAAGTTATTGTTGTTGGCACTTTTGATTTATTTTGTTAAAACGCTAGTCCGATTGGTTTGGAGCAAATATTTTGTACGCCTACAAAATAAACAGGCGCGTTCCTGGCGGGATAGTTTAGTCATGGCACTGAGTGGGGCTCATGGGACCATTACTTTATCTTTGGCCTTCTCTATGCCCAATGCGATTAATGGGCAGCCGTTTGCTTTCCGGGGGCCGTTGATTTTTATGGCAGCTGTAATTATTTTGATCAGTATGATTATGCCGACCATTTTTATTCCAATTATTCTACCAGCACAAAAATCAACCCAGCCGCGTTACCAGTGGGTTAGGCGTATGTTACAAGCTGGTATTCGTGCTTTGACAGATGAGTCTGATCATCCAGCGGAAGCACAGATTGTGATTGATACGATTCAACAGCAGCTGATTTTAGATAATACACCTAAAATACGATTGCAACGTCAATTGATGAAGGCCAGTCAAGAAGTCGAAAAAAAAGCAGTAAAGCAATTATATGATGCTAAAAAGATTACAGCAGATGAGTTGACTTATTACTATAAATTTATTCAGTTAAATAATTTTTCTGCGGACGATAAAGCTTGGAAAAATGTGCTTTTAAGGATTCGCTTTTCTTTGCACATTGGAACGATGAATCGTAATCTGCGCCAAGCACAGGAAGCCTTTTTGACTGCGCCGGTAGCTTTGGAAGAGGTTTATTGGCGGCGGCAGTTTGAAAACCATGGGGAGAATCTTTTACCAATTGAACAAGCAGGCTTTGAGGCAGTGATGGCTTTCTTAAAAACACAGCCTAAAGCTCATGAAGTTGAAGTAAATATTGTGCGGCGCTTCTATCGGACACGTCACCGGCGCGTTCATATGGGCCGTGTGGATGCTGATATTGTTTACCAGATGTTTATGCGTGCTTTTCATGCAGAGTACACATTGATTCAAGATGCAGTGATGAGTGGGCAGATCCCATCCGAATTAGCTGAAAGGCTGCAACAGCGCATCTCCTTTGATGAAATTACTTATATTCAAAATATTGAAGTCTTTCAAAGGTAAAAATTGTCCTTGGTACATGTTCAAAATCAAATTGTGCGCAAAAAAGCTCGGCAACAAAACATTCGTCTTGTCCCGAGCTTTTACAATACATATCATATTAATTTATAGCTATAATTAACCAATTACTTGAACAGAAGCTGTTGTGACACCATAGCTTGGAATAGAGCTGTTAGGCATAGCAACATCTAATTGTTGTGGGTTACTATAAGCAAATGTACCAGTATCGTTAACGACACGGTCTAAGACAGTTCCGTCGGATAAAGTAATTCGTAAATGTGTGCCTTTAGGGAAGACAGAAAGGTTTGCAGCAACACCGTTGTAACCCATATTAGAACCTAAAACAGCTGGGTCATAGAAAGAAATCTTATAAGTACCAGCATTTTGGCCAGTTGTTGCCGTTGTATTTGTAGTTTGAGCTGTTTGTGCTGTCCCTTGAGGTGCCTGAGCAACAGCATTTGTCTGCGTTGTTTGTTGTGTTGCTGTACCGTTCACTTTAACAAGGTCGCCAGGATAGATGATATCAAATCCACCAACTTCACGGTTGTTTAATTGTTCTAAACTAGCAACGTCCATATTATATTTTGCAGCGATGCTCATGAAGCTATCGCCAGATTGAACTGTGACAGTACCATTTCCGTTATCAGTAGCAGCTTGGGCTTTGTTAGGACCGAATGTTGTAATAGTTGCGACAAAACCAGCAACCAATAAACCAAACAATGCAATTTTCTTCATTATATAAAAAACTCCTTTAACATTAAAACCTAGTGACTATTTCGACATCTATGTGCCTCACTTGAGCACGTGCAATAGAATAACCTTTAAATGTTGCACTAGTATTTCAGGAGCTTTAATGTTTCAAGACAGTAATAGTATTTTTGTCATAAAGATTAATTTTTTTGTTTTTGAAAATGGTCCAAAGCCTATTAGATTAAAAAGTAATTGGCCTTTTTGAAATATTACAAAAGAGCTCAAAAATATTTAAACTTTTTGGCTAAAAAAGTATAAAAAATTTAAATTTAGGGGTTTACAAAGCAAAAATTGGTCAATTTACTTGATTGAAGCATATTTATAACTCCATTGAGCGCCAGCGGTATTATGAATAATGCCTTTGACTTTTGCATTTTGCAAATAGGAAGCATTATTTTGATAAAGTGGTGTCATACCTTGATCTTTGCTGAATAATTGACTGGCTTGGATAAGATCTTGCCATCTAGCATTTGGATCATTGGCATCTTCGTTTTGTGCTTTGTGGATTAAAGCGTCATAATCTTTATTACTATATTTACCCATGTTATAGGAAGTATCAGACTCAGGAATTTGCAAGAACGTGATTGGATCGTTAAAGTCAGCGCCCCAAGCGGACAAACTGATGTCAAATTGACCCTTTTGCTGGAATTGATTCGCAGCAGTAGAAGGCATCTGGCGGATATTAAGTGTCAAGCCAGGTAGCTTTTTCTCCAACTGATCTTTGAGGTACTCGGTGACTGTTTTACTAGAGGCGTCATCGTTGGAAGCAATTAGTGTCAAACTTAGCTTCTTAAGTCCAGTTTCTTGTAAGCCTTGTTGCCAAAGAGCTTTAGCTTTGGTTTTATTATAAGTTACAGTATCAGGCACGCCTTGTTCGGCCGCAAAGTCTTTTTTATTTTGGGGATCTTTAGCTAATCCTTTAGGTACAAAACCATTTGGAATCAAAGAGCCATCACCCAGTGCCTTTTGGGTCAACTGGTTTCGGTTGATAGCCAATGAGATGGCTAAGCGAATATTTTGATTGTTAAGTGCTTTTTGCTTCTGCTTATTAGTATTGTGGAAATTATATTTTAGATAGTAGATCATAGCGTAAGGATAATTTTTAAAGTCTTTGTCATGTTTTAATTCACGCACTTGTTCAGGTGCTAAAGGGGTAAGGTCAAGTTTGCCATCTTGGAATAGATCTAAGCTAGTTGAAGTCGAAGGCACCACTTCATAATTGATCTGTTGTAGTTTTACGGCTGATTTATCCCAGTATTGATCATTTTTGACAAAACGCCATTTATTGCTTGTACCATTCCAATTCTCAATTTTAAACGGGCCAGAGTAAACCGTATTTTGTGATTTTGTGGCATATTTCTTGCCATATTTTTGGGCTACTTTTTCGTTTTGGGGCGCAAATAAAGGATAAGCCATCAAAATTTTGAAATAGGCAATCGGTTTTTCTAAAGTAACCACAACCGTTTTGTCATCTTGCGCTTTAATACCGAGTTGCTCGGGTTTTAGTTTACCAGCACTAATGGCTTGTGCATTTTTGATGCCTTCAAATAAGTAACTATATTGAGACTTAGTTTTAGGGTTGACTGTCCGTTGCCAAGAGTAAACGAAATCCTGGGCTGTGATGGGGTCACCGTTGCTCCATTTGGCGTCACGCAAAGTGAAGGTCCAAGTTAAACCATCTGCTGAAACTTTGGTGTCTTTTGCTAGGCCGGGGGTGATACTCCCATGTTTACCTAACCGATAAAAGCTTTCATAAACATTACCAGTTTGCCCGTAACCGGTGGCTTTTGAGATATCGATTGTATCTAGTGGGGCGGTAGCACTTAAGTGTAGGACTTGTTTGGCTGCTGCTTGACTTGTTCCGTGAAAAAGAATGGGGCCTATAATGAAACCAACTAATAAAGTAGCTAATAATAAAGTGAATCGGCGCTGTTGCTTCATGATTTTCCTCCTAAGATTAATGTTTTTACAGTAGACTATGTACGCGTAAACTTGCCGCGGCACCTCCTATAATTAGATACAAAAAGCCCGCTAACTATTTATCAAAGAAATAGATAGCGGGCATCTAATTAGCGTTTTAAGTTAAACGAACGTTAAAAGATGATACACGAAAGCGCCGCTATCGATGAAGGACAGCAGCACATACAGTTATTCATTTGTACCAATTTAACACATAACATCGATAGGACACCTTCTTTGTTCGTTATGACTACATAATATTTGAAAAAGATAGCGTTGTCAATCAAAATGGATATAATGTACAGTATCGAAAATAAGTTTTTAGAAGTGGGTGAGCTAATGCCGTCGATTTACTTAAAAAGATTAGACCTATTGATACGAATCAAAAATATTACCGGGTGCTTCAGGAAATTGAACGTAATAAAACCACTCTTTGGTGCAATTCGTGTAACCTGTTACCAGCCCATGAACATTGGATGATCTGGGTGGTGGCCGCGATGATCATAACCGCCGCGGTCGTTGCCAAAACCACCAAAGGGACCATGGCTGTGTCTTGGGCCGTGACCATGAAAATCAGGCTGATCCATAAATTCGGTGTCGGAAAGCTGGCTTTTTAGATCTTCTGTGAGTTTAGCCAAAATCTGCCGTAACTGAGTGCGCTCTTCATCAGTCAAACTGGCAAAAATTTGATCGGTTAAACCCTCGGTAGCATCTTCGTCAGCAGCTAACTGTTTACGTCCGGCTTTGGTAATAGAAACACGAGTCACACGACCATCGGCTTCGTCTGGATGACGTTCAATTAATTGTTTATGTTCTAACTTCCCAAGCATCTCAGAAACAGATGAAGGTCGGATATCTAGCAGCTCTACGATACGTGATTGCGGTAAATTATCTTCATTAACTAAAGCTTTTAAAATACGTGATTGACCTTGGAAATGTGGTCGCGTCGCTTCTTGCCAACTGTAACGGCGCACAAATTGCATAAATTTGCGGAAGTCATGGAATAAAGCATCGGTTTCTTGAGTCATATAATGAAACTCCTTTCAAAAAACAATTATATCAATAACATTAGGTACCTAACAATTGTATTATAGTTAGGTACCTAATATATGTCAACCTTTAAAGCTAAGGCTGTGAAATTTTGGTATGATAAGGTTATCAATTAAGTTGAGGTAAGTTATGTTAAGAATATATTTGGGCCGACATGGTCAAACAGAAAATAATTTAAAACATCTTTTTAACGGTGGCAGTGTTGATACACCGTTAACGGCTAAGGGCGTGGCCGATGCGCAAGCGATGGGCCGCATGCTAGCTAATATTAATTTTGCTAAAGTTGTCACGTCAGCAATGCCCAGAGCAATCACGACTGCCAAACTTGCGCTAGCTGAGAGTCACTTTAATTCAGCCAATGATATTGTCACCGACCCGCGCTTGAATGAAATGAATTTGGGTGATTGGGATGGCGTAGCGATCGATGCGTTGACGGATGCCACTCAGATGGATAATTACGCCCATCACCCCGATAAATTTGATGGCAAAGCTATTCACGGGGAGAGTTATTATGATATTGTCAAGCGTTCAACTCAAGCAATGGCGGAAATGACAGCAGGCATGACGACGGGCAATATTTTGATCGTGAGTCATGGTATTTTGTTGACTTTCATGGCAAATGCATTGCTAGGTAATGACATTAGTGTTGGGCGGCAACGTCACTTGTTGAAGAATGCCAGTGTTAGTGTTTTGACCAAAGAAAACGATCAGTATACGGAATTAGCTTTTAGTGTTCTACCGGAAACTTTGGCAAATGATCCTGAATTAGCACAGCAGGTGTTTAGACAGGCAAGATAAGTATAAAAAGAGATGATTTTAATGCAACTTTATTATGCGGCGGCTGATTATCGGGGACAAAAGATGTATGTTTTTGGCAATCAGAGCGGGGTTGTATTTGTTGGTACACCAGGAGCTTCGCCTGAAGAGGTTAAAATCCAGCTAAAGCATTGTGATATTTCGCCCAGTTCTAGTTGTTTGGTCAGCCCGATCCAGCAGCTCACTGAATATTTTCAAGGTGAGCGCAGAACTTTTGATATTTCCCGGGAAATAATTACAGGGACCGCTTTGCAAAAACAAGTTTGGCATGAGTTGAACACGATTCCCTATGGTGAAACCATTAGTTATAGCGATCTGGCAGCACGTGTTGGTAAACCTAAGGCTATTCGCGCCGTGGCAACAGCCGTGGCTAAAAATCCGTTGATGATTTTTAACCCATGTCATCGGGTCATTCGTCAATCTGGCGCAATCGGTAATTATCGTGGCGGTGTCCAAATGAAGCGGACACTGCTGTCGTTGGAGCGAGGGCATCAGTAACAAGCAACGTAGATATTATTTGAAGGACATCGTACAAATTATTTCCAAAATTAAAAGAAGACTAAAGTGCAAAACATTGTTGGTTTTGACTTAGTCTTCTTTTTTGGGAGGAAGAAAATGAAGTATATTCTTCATTATAAATCAGGTAAATAAATTTTGGGAGGAAGTATTTACTTGATGTTTATATCATATCCAGAAAATGTGAAGAAATCATGATGAAATCATTGTGAAAATAATATACTTCATATTTTAACTGGCTGTACCAACTTGTTTATGGTTGATAATTGTAAGCAATAATGAAGTCGCAACGCCAACGGCTACAACGATGGTGCCAATCAAGAAAATAGTTTGATAAGCGGCAATTGGATTTTTGTGGGCATCAATAATATGGCCATTTAAACCGTAAGTCCAAAAAATTGGTGCATAAGCGACAAAAGAACCAACACTCATGGAAGAACCCACATAGTTTTTAGGCACATTAGCTTCTGTAATCGGTGCTAACATGATGCTTTTAGCGAGGAAAATAGCAAATGAAAAAACCATCAATAGACCAATGCTCCAGCCCAACGTATGACTATTTTTAGGTAATAGTAAAACTGCGGTTAAGGCAACCAGCGTCAAAATCAAAGCACCAAACATAGTTTTTGCGGAAGATTTGAAGACATAATCTGAAAGTGAGCCCGAGATGATGCCAGCAACAACACCCATACCGCCAGTGTTGATAATACCGAAAATAGAAGCTTGAGTTTGCGAGATATGGTAAACCGCCTGTAAATAAGGAACCGTATAAATTAAATTGATGTAAGACCAGTAAATTGTTAGGGCCGTGATTGAAGCTAACCAAACTTTTGGCATCAAAATAACTTTAATTAGTCCTTTAAATGCTTTACCAGCCTTTTGAGTTTGTGAAACCTCATGCTCTTTCGCAATACCGTTTTTAGGTACCAATTTAATGATAGCAAACACTAAAGGGATAATTAGTAGGTTGTAGACTAACATTCCAGTTTTGAAGATACTGATACCACCAAAAAGAGCCATTGCTCCGACTAATAGCAGGTTCATGCTCATTTCAACTGTACGGCGGATCGATTCTAACATACCAAATGCTAAGCCACTGTGTTTCTTGCTGGATAGCATGGCTACTCCGTTGAGGACAGCTGGCCAGAAGAAAGCATCTGTTAAGCCCCAAATGATAGCGATCAAACGCAGAATAGTAAAAGTTGGTTGAAAGAAAACGATGATAAAGACTGTTAACATACGAATCAGTAGGCCGGTGATTATCAATGACTTCACTGAAAAGCGGTTATTAAGCCAACCACCAGGAATATAAAAGAACATTGAAATACCGATCAGGCTAAAGATGATACCCAATTGGGCATTAGAAACGCCGAGTACTTTTAATAGTAGATTATAAAAAGTACCCTTAAAGGCTTCAAAAGATGAATAAATTAATTGGCCAGATAAGACAACAGCTAGAAATCCCCACAGCTGATTGTTAGTCCGCAACCGCTTATGCGCCTTGGCTTTAATACCATGTTGTGAGGAAGTGTCCATAATTTCGCCCAACCTTTCCACTTTGCTTTTGCATCCCAGGAAAGGCATCGGCAATATTGGTAAAAATGCCATCAACGCCCCAGTTAAACAATTGATTAGCTTTATCGATCTTATCTACAGTCCAAACATTGATTTCATAGCCATGATCTTTCATCATAGTGACTTTAGCCTTGGTGAGGCCGTGATCTTCGGGGTGGATAATTTTAGCATCGAGCGCTTGCATGATCAACAGCCAGTCATCATAGAATGTGTGTTGTTCAAATAAAACAGCTGTTTCTACATCAGCTTTACGACTTTTTAACTTATATAGCATAACTGGGCTAAATGAAGACACGATGACGCGGATACTTGGGTCGATCTGGTCCAGTGCAGCCACAAACTGAGCTACCAAACTATCAGCTAGTTCATTGGCGTGGTCACCTGTTACGGCTTTAAGTTCAATATTTACATTAATTTTAGTCCGATTTAGAAATGTAATTAATTGTTCAAGTGTTGGCACCGTCTCTTGGGCGTATTCAGAACCAAACCAAGCGCCAGCGGAAGCTTTTGCCAAATTCGGATAGGTCGTTTCAGTTAAAGCACCACTCAATGAAGTGGTACGGTCAAGGTCATCATCGTGTAAAACAACAACGCGGCGATCTTTCGTAATACCCAAATCAGTTTCTAACCAGTTGATATTGAAATCTGTTAGTTTCTCAAAAGCGGCCATGGTATTCTCAGGTGCCAGAGTCGGAACACCGCGATGCGCGATGATTTTTTTCGAATGCATAAATTTCCTCCAAATAATAAATAATTGGTATATGTAAGATAAATACAGGTTTTACCCTAAAACTTTTGTTAGACCATTGCAAGGTATTTTCGCAATAAAAAAGGACACGCACTTGGGGGATGCGTGTCCTTTAAGGGAGGAAGGAAAATGAAGAATGAATTTTCTATTGTTAATCAAATAAATAAATTTTTGGGAGGAAGTATTTATTTGATATTTATATAGTATCGAGAGAATGTGAATAAATAATGACTGTTTCGTTATGAAAATAAACTGTTTTTGTTAATAAGTTATGCTGTTTTCTGTTTACGATTGCTTAATGTTAAAAAGAATGCTGTTATGACGCCAATACCAGCAACAACAACACTGATTAGAAAGATTTGTTGGTAAGCAGCAATGGCATCTTTATGTGTGTCGATGATATGGCCATTCGTACTGTAAGCCCAGAAAACGGGGGCATAGGCGGCAAATGACCCCACACTCATAGAAGAGCCAGAATATTTTTCGGGAATACCAGATTCGGCTATCGGTGCTAAAATAATACTTTTTGCTAGAAAAATGGCAAAGGAGAACAACATCAGTAAGATAATACTTGGCCAAAGTGTCTGTTGATTTTTAGGTAATAATAAGACCGCAATTAACGCGATAAATGTTAAGATCAACGCAACAAACATCATTCGTGATGAAGACTTAAAGACATAATCTGATAAACTGCCGGAAATGATACCAGCTACCACACCCATAGCGCCAGTATTAATGATACCAAAAATCGAGGCTTGCGTTTGACTAATATGATAAACAGCCTGTAAATACGGCACCGTGTAAATCAGATTGATGTAAGACCAATAAATTGTTAGGGCTGTGATAGAGGCTAGCCAAACCTTAGGCATGAGCAAAACCTTTAACAGACCCTTTAAAGCTTCGCTGGCCTTCTTTGTTTGTGAGGCACCAGTTTCAGCTGCAATTCCATTGCTCGGCACAAACTTAATAATAGCAATAACGAGCGGGATGATCAGTAGGTTATAAACCAACATACCGGTTTTAAAAATACTGATGCCACCAAATAGAGCCATTGCCCCTACAAGTAATAAGTTCATTAACATTTCAGCGGCTCGCCGAATAGATTCCAACAAACCAAATGCTAATCCAGAATGGTTTTTGTCGGATAATAATGAGACACCGTTTAGGACGGCCGGCCAGAAGAAGGCGTCTGTAAGGCCCCAAATAATGGCTATGATACGTAATAAAGTAAACGATGGCTGCAAGAAAACAATAATAAAGACAGTCAACATACGAATCAGTAAACCGGTGATCAAAATTGATTTCACGGAGAAGCGATTGTTAATCCAACCACCAGGAATGTAAAAGAATACCGAAATGCCAATTAGACTGAAAATAACCCCAAGTTGTGCGTTAGAGACGCCAAGGACTTTTAATAAAAGATCGTAAAATGTCCCTTTAAAAGCTTCAAATGCAGAATAAATAATTTGGCCGGCCATCACAACAGACAAGAATCCCCATAATTGGTTATTGGAATTAAAGCCAAATTTATTCAAGGCACGTTGTTTGATACCAGACCGTGAGGGAGTCGCCATAATTTTTGTCCGCCTCGCTTTCTTGATCATTCGTGGCTGAGGGATATTTGTACCAATAGTTATTTACATCAAGGTCAGAATAGCACTGCTTTAGCAACTATGTAAACGATTTAACACCAAGTGTGAAATTAAAAGTCATAAGTATTTTGAGAACCATATCCTTTAAACCGATGTGGTAAAAGTAAGCAGTTTGCACATAAAAAAAGACACGCACTTGGGGGATGCGTGTCCTTTAAGGGAGGAAGGAAAATGAAGAATAAATTTTCTATTGTTAATCAAATAAATAAATTTTTGGGAGGAAGTATTTATTTGATATTTATATAGTATCTACTAAATGTGAAATAATTGTGAAGATAGTGCCATGAAACTGTCAACAAATCGTGGCTAAATATATTTTCGACCCGCTAACGTTGATATGGCAAGGATTTATAGGCTAATCGGACTTTAGACTGAACTTTTAGTAGTCCCTTTGCTGTTTAAAAGCCGTTGGCACACTTTGAAAACCCAGTTTTGGATAATAAGTCATGGCAGAGGGGGCTGCCAGCAAAACAAGGGAAATATTCGGGCCTAAATCTTGATGAATTGTTGCGATAAGCTGACGACCGATACCTTGCCGCTGATATTGTTTGATGACAGCCAAATCAGAAAGATAACAGCAGTAAGATTGATCGCTAAAACCTCGAGCGACACCAATGAGCTCATCATCAGCCCATGCCGTATATAAAATATTAGCATTGTGAATCATGCGATCAATACGTGCAACGTCATCTACTGGCCGATGAATGCCGGAATTTTCGAAAACACGACTTAACTGTGCCGCAGTGATTGCTGCATTAGCTTTAATTGTAACCGTACTACGCCTCCCGATGAATGCGAAACATATTATTGACAGATTGGAAGCCACATTTTTGATAAAAACCAGTGGCACTAGGTTCAGCTCTTAAAGCAATCGTGACACGTGAGCCCAGAAAACGTTGCAGCTCCGAAATTAACTTTTGACCTAAACCAAGGTGCTGATAATTCGGGTCAATGACGATATCACTTAGATAACAACTATATTCATAATCAGTTAAGCAGCGGGCAAAGCCGATGAGTTGGTGATCATGCCAGGCACTTAGGGTAAGCGGCGTATGATCCAACATGATTTTAAGCCGTTGAATGTCATCAATGGCCTTATCAAAATTGGTTATTTGATAGAGGCGAGCGATTTCACTAGGTGTTACTTTGGCATTTACTTTGATTTCAATCTGCACATTGTCACCCATCTTTCCAATAAATAATTAATACGTTGAGTTTTAGTTTAGCCTATTTTGACATAAAAAAATATAACTGATAGACGAAAAAGAGGAGAAGTTTAATTTCTAGACAATTTTATGAGATGTTGCTAGGCTAGCCCTGAATATATTTCAAATCTATATTTGCTTACAGCAAGGAGATCATAAAATGAAAGTTACATTTATTGGCATTGGCGATATGGGGACACAAATGGTGCCACATTTAGCGGCCAATGGCTATGAAGTTAAGGTTTGGGATAAGGACCAAGAAAAGATGCAAAATGTCCAAGATGCCCATATTCAGATTGCCCATTCTTTAGAAGAAGCCGTTACATTTTCGAAACTCGTAATAACTTCCGTCATGTCTGAAGATGTTTTGGCACTGCATCTCGGTGAACCAGGAAACCCTGGCATTCTCAGTTTCTTACAGCCAGGTAGTAAATTAATCATAACTTCGACGCTAGATCCCAATAAAATAGCTGAAATCAATCAAAAAATGCCGGCGCAAACGCAGGTATTAGATGTACCGATGATTGGTGGTGTTAAGTATGCCCGAGAAGCCAAACTAGTTCTAATGGCTGCTGGCGATGAGGCAATCGTCCGAGAGCTAAAGCCAGTGCTATCTGTATTTGGTACAGTTAAATATGTTGGTGCGTTAGGCAATGGGGCAAAGCTCAAGCTGATTACGAATGTTGCGATCATGGCAGCAGAGGCAGGGATCCGAGAGACACTGGATTTAGCCGATGCATATCAGATCGATTACAAAAAAGTTTTAGAGTTACTACAATTAGGCCCACTAAAACCAGTTGTACTTAGAGCACTTGATGAAAGCAATCCGCGGCCGTTAAAAGCATCTGTAGCCGATGAGGACGAATTACTAGCCGCTACGAAAGATATGTTGAAATTACCACTTGCTGAAGGCTCAAGAGATCGACTGAAATTAGCCGTTGAACAAATAGAAGGTGAAGCCAAGTTTATTGATATTACAAATAAAAACACCTCGCTACCGAAGTATCGAGATGTTCAAAATAATTAATTTTGTGTATCAATGACGTTTTTTAAAGTAACCTCAGCAATCACCGGATAATGATCTGAAAGCCATGGCCATAAAGGAACTTCAAAATGGTTGATTTCAATATTTTTTGAAGTCAAAATATTGTCAATGGCGTAAAGTTTCATAGTTTTGTCATAAGTATTGAAAGTGTCTGTCCAATGGCCATCTTTACCATTGGCAAAATTCATCATATCCGCAAGTGGGGCCCATTCTTGATAAGTTTGATCCGTATTGAAATCACCGACCACAATTTTGTATGGGATAGGATCCTTTAATATGGCGTCTTTCAACTTGTTGATCTCGGCAGTTCGAATTTGTGCGTTTTCATAAGCCATGTGGGTGTTGTAAAAGGCAATTTTAACCCCTTTTACATTTAAAACCGTTCGCTGATAGATATAATCTTCAGTTTGACCTAAGTTTTCTTGATTAGGATAGGTTACTTGAGATACATCTGTCAAAGGTATTTTTGAGGCAATACCGGTACCATATTTACCGCCCTGAAAATCTAATGTTTTACCAAAGCTAGCATAAGGCATTTTGGCGAACTGGGTGAAGCGATTGAGCATGTCATAATTATGGCGTTTCGTATATTGATCTACTTCAGAGAGACCAATCACGTCGATATCTTTGGCAGCAATGGCTTGCGCTTGTGCCACCGTATTGATTTTCATTGGTGCACCAGCCGCAATATTGTAGTCGGCTACACGTAATGTCAAATCATGACCTTCCATTTGATAGGCTTGTACCTTAGATATGTTAGTCAGTAAGGCTAAACCGCTAATAAACACCAGCGCTAATCCAAGGGCAAACTTATTTTTAAACATTTTGTTTCCTCCATCTTTTTGCAGTGTATCTACTAGTTTAAAGAAGCAGTTTAAAAATTTGATGGCGGTTATGTAAAATAGGCGTAAATTTAATTCTAACTAGAATGGGAGACGGAATATATTCGTGCGTATTTTTATACACATCGCTTAATATCAGATCACTGACATTTCAAAAAAATAAAAAACCAGTAACAACGGCGTTTTAAGCCTCGTTGCTACTGGTTAATGTCAGTATGATGGGTTGTCAGGGGATCGAACCCTGGACCCACGGATTAAGAGTCCGTTGCTCTGCCAGCTGAGCTAACAACCCAATTCATCATTTGACGACTTAAATATATTAGCATACCCTATAAGTGGTTGCAATACTATTTACTGTAAAAATTCAAAAAAATCAAATTTCTTTGAGACCTAACGTACAATCTCAGTCTGATTTTGTAATACATCCTATATTTAGCTATAATAATTCTATGGCTCATGCCAAGGAGGAAACATACATGGCTAAGAAGATTCTCGTCGTGGACGATGAAAAACCAATCTCTGATATCGTGAAATTTAATCTTGAAAAAGAAGGCTATGACGTTGTCACAGCTTATGACGGTGAAGAGGCCGTAGAAAAAGTTGAATCTGAAGATCCAGATTTAATTCTGCTAGATCTTATGCTGCCGAAAATTGATGGTCTTGAAGTCGCTCGACAAGTACGAAAGACTCATGATACGCCGATCATCATGTTAACGGCTAAAGATTCGGAAATTGATAAGGTATTGGGTTTGGAATTAGGCGCAGACGATTACGTGACCAAACCGTTCTCAAATCGGGAACTCGTTGCTCGAGTAAAAGCTAATTTGCGGCGGCAGGTTAGTAATGCCCAGGCACAAGCACAAGAAGAGGGCGCTAATACTGAAATTACCGTGGGTGATTTGATTATTGAACCAGATGCCTATATGGTTTCTAAGCGCGATGAGAAAATTGAATTAACACATCGTGAATTTGAATTACTCTATTATTTGGCACGGCACATTGGACAAGTGATGACCCGGGAACATTTGCTTCAAACTGTTTGGGGTTATGATTATTTCGGTGATGTCCGGACCGTCGATGTTACTGTCCGTCGCTTACGCGAAAAAATTGAAGATGATGCCAGTCATCCAGAATGGCTGGTTACGCGGCGTGGCGTAGGTTACTATTTGCGTAATCCAGAGAATGATTAGCAATTGTGAAGGGTAATTCATGAATAAGAAGATAAATTTCTTTCAATCAATTCACTTCAAAATTGCAATGGCGTTCGTGTTACTATTGTTGATTACTTTAGAGATCATTGGGGCTTTTTTCATTAAAAGTCTCGAACGTCAGAATATTCGTGATTTTGAAGATTCTATTCAGATTCAACCTTATGTTGACAATCAACTGGCAACTGAATTATTGAAATCCAATGAGAGTGAATCTAACAAAAATATCAAAAACATTATCACCTCTGATATCAACAACAGCTCGATTACGGAGTTGCAGGTTGTTGATAACAAAGGTGTTATTCGTGGTACAACAAATGTGAATAACCAAGCGATTGTCGGACACCGAACAACGAGTACGCAAGTGAAGCAAGTGCTTTATAACGGGCGCAAGCAGACGCGGATTTCTTATGATAATAATCAAGGCAGCTACTATATTTCAATATTGCCCTTGATCAATCCTAATAGCGAAAATAACGCAACTGTCGGGGCAATTTATATTCGGGCTAGTATGGAAAAAGTGTATCGGGACATTAATACGATCACAGTCATTTTCTTGACGGCTTCATTGGTTGCTGGGTTGCTGGGTACGCTGATCGCAATTTTTATTTCCCGGGCAATAACTCGGCCAATTGACGAAATGAAAAAACAAGCGATTCGCATGGCTCGCGGAGATTACTCCGGGCAAGTTCGCGTTTATGGGCAAGACGAGCTGGGCCAATTAGCGGTTGCGGTCAATAACCTGTCCGTACGTGTGGAAGAAGCACAAGAAGCTTCAGAAGCGGAGCGACGCCGATTAGACAGTGTCTTAACCAATATGACCGATGGTGTCATTGCGACGGATCGTCGTGGCAACATCAGCATCTTAAATGATATGGCAGAAGAGTTTATTGGTATGGAAAGTAAAGATGCCATTGGACGGTCCATTTTACAAGTATTAGGCATTGAAAATGAATATAGTTTTCGCGATTTGTTAGAAGATAACCAACAAAGTATGATGCTGGACTTTTCAGATCGTAGTGATCATGATTTGATTCTACATACAACTTTTTCGCTGATTCAGCGAGAAACTGGCTTCGTAAGTGGGTTAGTCTGTGTGCTGCACGATGTTACTGAACAACAGAAAATCGATCAAGAACGGCGTGAGTTCGTCTCCAATGTCTCGCATGAATTGCGGACACCGCTGACCAGTATGCGCAGTTATATCGAAGCATTGAATGATGGGGCTTGGCAAGATCCTAAGGTTGCCCCAGAATTTTTGAAGGTGACCCAAGAAGAAACTGACCGCATGATTCGAATGGTTACGGACCTATTGAGTCTATCGCGGATGGACCAAGGCACAGCTAAGATGGAAACAGAATTCGTTAACATCAATGAATTTTTCAATTATATCTTAGATCGCTTTGATATGATGCTGAAAAATGACAAAACGGACGCCACGTTGACTTTAAAACCTCAAGAAGAAAAGAATTATAAAATCAAACGAGAATTTACCAATCGTGATCTATGGGTCGAAATTGATACCGATAAGATGACGCAAGTATTGGATAATATCATGAATAATGCCATTAAATACTCACCAGATGGGGGCACCATTACTTGTCGACTAATTGAAATGCATAATAACGTCATTATCAGTATTTCTGATCAAGGCTTGGGCATTCCGCGCAAGGATTTGAACAAAATCTTTGATCGCTTCTATCGCGTGGACAAAGCACGCTCCCGTAAGCAGGGCGGCACAGGTTTAGGCTTGGCAATATCTAAAGAAGTCATTGAAGCTCACCATGGTCGTATTTGGGCCGATAGTGTTGAAGGTAAAGGCTCCACATTCTATATTTCGCTACCTTACCATGATTATGAGGAGAGTGAAGACGAATGGGGATAAAACTCTCTGATGTATTATTAAAAGTCACTTTGTTCGTTACGATTGCCGTTAGTATTTTGTTCTCATTTTTGATTTGGACGAATAATGCGCGTTACGAACGTAATACCGATCCGAAACTATCTAATAGTCAAAGTACTATGCGCTCTAATAAAGCACTGGCGGATATTTATTTACCAACTCGGATCTTGGCACGCAAAGAACAGCAAGGCTATATGGTTTACAATCGAACCGCCAACCCAGTTTTGAGTTTTCAAAAAGAATTAAGCAGCTGGCGCATTCAGCACATCAGTCAGGCAAAAACTTATAATGATGATGATTATTTAAAACTGATCAATGGCAAAAATCGCATTCAACTCACCTATCCAGATTCTATTACTTGGCGCTTGCTCCGTGAAGTTTATGGATTTAAAGGTGAAACCAGTAAGCAAGACTTCAAATTGTCACGAATAATTTTTATGACCAAAAACACTAAGAAAGTTTACCTAGCTGATGATAGTAGCAAACGGGTCTATGCTGTTTCATTAGTGAATAATGGGATTAAAAAGTTAGATCAGCTGTTGACACATGCGGATTTACGGCTGCCAGTAGATGAACAACTCTTTAACAATAAGATTACGCTGTTTTATACCCATTCAGTCAACATGATGCCTTATAGTTACTTGATCTCTAAAGAGAATATCAATAATTATATTTCTACGTTACTTTCAAACGATGATGATGGCAGCATTGAAGCTCGGGAAAATGGCCCTGTAACGACTTATTATCGTGGCTTGTATAAGAAGCTTTCCACTGATGCCTCTACGGATCAGATCCAATATGAGGATTATACGGATATTGCGGCAATTGGATCGACAACAAGACTGCTAGAGAGTGGCTTTGATCGTCTTTCAAACGTAGGTAATAATCTGGCCAATGCCCGTTACTTCTCATTGGATACTAAGACACAGACCATCACATATCGGAGCTACGTTGAAGGTTTCCCAATTTTTCAGCAAAGTGATTTTGGCGTGGCCAGCGTGCAGATCAATCAAAATGGTGAAATCTTACGCTTTTCTAGCCGATCATTGCAAGTTCCAGTTCCAGCGGATGAAAAGCAAGTTAAAGTACCGGCAACCAAAGATGTATTGGCGCAGTTAACAGCTGCTGGTCAGGACATATCGACAATCAAAGATATTCGGCTAGGTTATCGGTGGGTTCAAAAGACTTCGGATCAGCAAGTCATTGATTTGACACCGACCTATTATGTTCATGTGGACGGTACGTGGAAAGATTATCATGATTTATTACAACAGTAAGGTGGTGTGATGTTTGGATTTTAAAAGACTCGAAATGATTTTCGTGGCTGTTTTTATAGCATTGGATATTTTTCTGTTTGTCTCTTATCGCCAAAATCAAAACGTCTATTCAAGTACAAATTCGAGCCAAACACCGACCCAACTGGTGAGACAAGATATGAAAGATGACAATATTACCGTTGGTCAACTTTCTAATAAGACACAAGATGGTTACTATTTAGCGAGTCGTGCAAATACCAAACTCAGCGAACGTGCGAATCGATTAACTGGGCAACAGATTTCTTTTGATCAAGATGATGAATTGACGAGTCGCTTTTATCAACCAGTCAATTATCGTAAGGGGCACGCGGTCACAACAGCTGAGAATTTATTAAAAGAGCGGTCAAAGGTTTTATTCGGCCGTGAATATACTTACTCGGATGAACTATCTTCTAATAGCCATCTAGTCTTTGTCCAAAGTCATAATAATATTCCTGTATATGACAGCAAAGCTTATTTAACTTTTGAATTGGATGATGGCGCGATTACAGGCTATACGCAGCGTTACATTGATGATTTCATTGTGCTGCGAGAAAAAAATACGGTGATCAGTGCTAAAGAAGCTGTAACAAATCTATATACTGATTCTGAGATTCCGACAAATTCTACCGTAGTTTGGCAGCGATTAGCTTATTATGGATTTGTGGATGCAAAAGGTAGTACGATTTATATTCCCACTTGGTATATTGGTATTAAAGACAATAGCACTAAGAACATTTCTACAAAACAAATCAATGGCTTTACAGGCGCCCTCATTAAAAACAAGAGCGCTGAATCAGCTGTGATCAATAGCAACTGATGAATTATCGTGAAATATATGCTATATTGAGAACTAGATTGTAGAGGAAGGGACCACTTTCATGGATAGAATTGATTCACATATGAAAATTAGTGTCTTAGCAAGTAGCAGTTCAGGGAACGTTACTTATATTGAGACACCTAAACGTAAGGTTTTGGTAGATGCCGGCTTGTCAGGAAAGAAGATCGCCAACTTGATGGCTAGCATCAACCGACGTTTAGAAGATGTGGATTCCTTGTTTGTGACACATGAACATACTGACCATGTCAAAGGGGTTGGCATACTAGCACGAAAATACCATATGGATGTTTATGCTAATGAACCAACTTGGGCTGCGATGGCGCATAAAATTGGGAAAGTACCTGTTGAGCAGCAGCACATCTTCGAAATGGGCAAGACCATGTCTTTTGGTGACTTAGATGTAGAAAGTTTCGGTGTTTCTCATGATGCAGCTGCCCCACAATTTTATCAATTTCATCATGACGGTCATGCTTTCGTAATTTTGACGGATACGGGCTATGTATCCGATCAAGTTGCGGGTGTGATCAAAGATGCAGATGGGTATTTGTTTGAATGCAATCATGATCTAGAAATGTTGCGGGCCGGTCGCTATCCTTGGCCATTGAAGCAGCGTATTTTAGGGGATAAAGGCCATTTATCTAATGAGGACGGTGGCAATGCACTGATGGATGTCATCGGCAACCATACTAAGGCCATTTATCTTGGGCACTTGAGTCAAGAAAATAATGTCAAAGAATTGGCACACCTAACTGTGACTCAAATGTTAGCCAATCATGATTTTGGGGTGGGTCATGATTTTCAAATTTACGATACTGATCCAGCAATTGCAGATCCATTAGCTGTGATTTAATAAATAAGAGCATCAATAAACAGTCATTATGAAACAGGTGTTTTGTTCTGACTGTTTTTTCATAAGTACATTTAGACATGGATATTTCCATTTTTTTCAAGAAAGCCTTAGAATATCAGTAGTTCAGCCTTTAGTCTGATTTATGTTTTATAGCGGTTTTTTCATAAATAATTCAAAAAACACTGCTAGTATATAGGCTGAAAGTAATGAACGACAAAAAAATTGAGGGTGATAGTTTATGGCAAGCAGGGAAAATAAGAACAATAGTGGCCTGTGGAAAACAGCAATTGTAGCTGTTATTTCGGCTGTAATTGGTGGTGGCGTGGCTTATGGGGGCTTCTCTTTAGCCAACCGGAATTCTGGTTCTACGACCGATTCGTCTTCATTGGTAACACAAAAGCAAAAAGGGTCGGGGACCACGCAAGTTAGTAATGTCACTGTTAACGCTAATAATCAGATGACCAAGTCATTTAATAAAGTTAAGGACAGTGTGGTTTCAGTTATTAACTTGCAAAAGGAAAGTGATTCGCAAAGTGAGGATCCGTTCGCTGGTTTATTTGGCGATCAGTATGGTAGTAATGGTAGTTCTAACCAGAAATCTGATAAGAGCGGGTCATTAGAAGAGTACGGTGAAGGTTCTGGTCTGATTTATGCGAAACAAGATGGCAAGGCTTATATTGTGACCAATAATCACGTGGTTTCTGGTTCAGACTCATTACAAGTTATTTTGAGTAATGGGACCAAAATGGAAGCAAAACTCGTTGGGACGGATGAGTTGACCGATCTAGCCGTTTTATCTATTGACGGCAGTAAGATTAATTCAACTGCTAGCTTCGGTAATTCGGATAGTATTAACCCAGGCGAACCTGTTATCGCCATTGGGTCACCACTCGGCAGTAAATATGCAACTTCTGTCACACAAGGTATCGTTTCAGCCAAGAGTCGAACGATGCCGATTACAGATGAACAATCTGGACAAGAAACTGGTGAAGCAACCGTTATTCAAACCGATGCCGCTATTAACCCTGGTAATTCCGGTGGACCGTTAGTTAATTCAGCTGGTCAAGTCATTGGGATCAACTCAATGAAGTTGGCACAAAGTAATAACGGTGTGTCTGTAGAAGGGATGGGCTTCGCCATTCCAAGTAATGAAGTGGTCGAGATCATTAACCAATTAGTCAAAAACGGGAAAGTCACTCGGCCAGCACTAGGTGTTTCGGTTGTCGATCTTTCACAGATATCCACAAGTCAGCAAAGCTCTGTGCTTAAATTACCAGATGATGTGAAGAGCGGTGCTGTGATTGCGACGGTAGAAAACGGGTCCGCTGCAGCTAAAGGTGGTCTGAAGAAATATGACGTCATTACCGCATTAGGAGATACCAAGGTTGAAAGTATTGCCCAGTTACACACGGCTTTGTACAATTATAAAGTCGGTGATCAAGTCAAAATTACTTACTACCGTGATGGCAAGCAACAAACAGCTAATGTTACTTTAGAGAAAGCTAGCACACAAACGCAAGCTCAAAATAAGAGTAACAATGCTGGCTAAGTAGCTAAGAACAAGACATTTTCGAAAAAAGAGTTGTGATTAAGCACAGCTCTTTTTTTAAGCATAAAAAATGATTTTGTAAAGCGAACGTACGTTTTAAGCACAAATATTTTTTGTAAATACTAATAAATAAGCACTTTTTAAACTAATAACGAACTTTTAAGTGGAAAATATGAAGCAAAATTCGTATTATATCTTGTCAAGTATTCACAGCAATGTGTATTTAAAATCAGTCAACCTGTGGATAAGTCTGTGGATTGTGTGTATAACAATAAAAATAAGGTCTGTTAGTTTTGCACAGAACTGTGGATAAGCTGTGTATAAGTCGAATTATTTTAACACAATTTATCCCTTAATACTAATAGCATCAACAATTGAAAGCCCTGTAATGCTATTTTCGAACATTAACTATTTTTGTGTATAACTCACATAAAAAAAGTTTTTTAAATTTTTTGAAATCCAATATTTAGTAAACAGGTGTTTTCTTGATACAATATATTGCGATGGTAAATAATGACCTGTGAATAAAATCGGTGGATAACTTGTGCGTTACTGTGAATGATCTAAATTACGCGTTTAAGCCATTAAATTATCTATAAAGGAACTGAAAAGATGAACATAAAAATTGTAGCAGTAGGAAAACTTAAGGAGAAATATTTTAAACAAGGTATCGCGGAGTATGCCAAACGTTTGTCTCGTTTTACCAAATTCACCATTGTGGAAGTGCCTGATGAAAAAGCTCCAGAAACGTTGAGTACCGCTGAAATAAGCCAAGTAAAAACTAAAGAGGGCGATCGTATTTTAAGTAAAATTCAGCCTAAAGAATATGTTTACGCGTTGGCAATTGAAGGCAAGCAACGGCCATCTGAGGTTTTTGCCAAAGAATTAAGTCAGCTGACAACTTATGGGCATAGTGACATTACTTTTGTGATCGGTGGTTCTCTAGGCTTGAGCCCTGAAGTGATGCAGCGCGCAGATGATACGTTATCTTTTGGTAAATTGACTTTGCCCCATCAACTCATACGATTGGTATTGACTGAGCAGATATATCGGGCATTTATGATCAACAGTGGCAGTCCGTATCATAAGTGATGCTGTTTAGTACATTGTTGTACTCTGAATTGTACGCATAAAGACTTTTTATCAGACCGATTATAGCTAGGAATTTATCCAAGATTTGAATAATTGAAAGGTGGTTGGCTATTAATGGAAATGGCAATTACACATGATCAGTTCATGTTGATTCAAGACCATATCAAGACGATTGAAGTTAGACTGAATGACGCCAAGAGGCAGAAGCTAAAAATTGGAAGCCACGTAACGCTTGTTGATTTGAATGATAGGCAAACTCTAACAGTAGAAGTAACCGATATTATAAAGTTTTCAAATTTCAAAGCGTTATACACTAGATTTGGCGGGCTATGTGTCGGAGCTGGGAAAAATGATAGTGTTACGAAAATGACTAATGATACATATAAGTACTATACGCCTGATCAAGAATTGGAAAATGGCGTACTTGCAATTCAAATCAAGTTGACTTGAAAGGAAAATAAATTAAAATTATATATTTTTTTATCAGCACATACGGTTGATATGAATCGAGCAAATTTATTTGGTATTTATGATCAATAATGACAGTCCGTATCATAAGTGGTGTTGTTTGGACGATGATAAAACATTTTGACATCGATTTTTTGATGGTTGTCGAAGAATTTTGGTAGTCATTCCTGGGTTAAATGACTAAGGTGAAGTCAAGGAGCGATGAATATGAACTTACCAAAACAAATTAGAAAATATCGAGAACAGCTTGGACTATCTCAGGAAGGACTAGCTGAGAAAATTTTCGTTTCCCGGCAGACAATTTCAAATTGGGAAACTGAACGTAGTTATCCAGATATCAATAGTTTACTTTTGTTAAGTGTCTTATTTGATGTTTCCTTAGACGAATTAGTTAAAGGAGATCTGGAAATGATGAAAAAAGAACTGCAAAATCAAGAACTGAACAAATGGACGTATGTCATGCTAACGTTTATGCTGTTAGCTTTTATCGCTGGTATTCCGATGATATTTATCTTTAAAACTTTCGGCTGGATTCTATTTATTGGTTTAATTAGTATAAATTTGATTGCTAGCATAAAAATTGAAATACTCAAAAAGCGGTTAAACTTAAAAACATATCGAGAAATTTTAGCTTTTTCTGAAGGCAGATCTTTGAACGATAAAAAAACAAATGCTGAGCGTAAATACTACTGGAAAGAAAGAGTAATCAAGTTTGTTGGTGGTGGTGTGTTAGCGCTGATTATAATTGGGATTATGAAGGCTTTGGTTTTTTAATATTGTAGCGTTTTTTCAAGAAACACTTGTCGTGGTCGATTCTTCTTTTTTAGAAGTATCGGCTATTTTTTTGTAATTACTTTTTTTCTTTAATTTTTAAAAGTATCAAGTTTTTGATGAATGAAATGTCGGATTAGGTACCTTTTTAAATGATTTAGGGTGTAAATTAACTTCCATCTTGTTCAAACTCAAGGAGTATGGTTATCTTTTACTTATAATAAAAGGAGATTTGAAATTGAAAAAAACATTATACTTAAAACCATACAACACGTTAGATCAAGTTATGCAGATTGCTAATATTTCAATATCAAAATTAGCTGAATTCTCAGGTGTAGCTCGTCAGACTGTTGCTCAAATCAAAGAGAATCGTGGAGCTAATCCGACACAAATGACTCAAGCTAAGATTGCTAATGCACTTGATAAAAACCCAAATGAGATTTTTAAATTTGCATACGACTATAATCAAGTGAAGAACAATGGTTTTACTAAAGTACATTTACAAATTCTAGAAAATTTATTTTATGAAGCTGGATTCAAAGTATATTTAAGAGCTTATAGCAGATTGAGAAATGTAATGATTACCACAAAAAATGGTTCGCGCAAGAAGATCGATTTCGAAGGGAATCTCAGATTTTATTTTTTTAATGAACCAGGTCTTCAGATCATTGATTTCGATTTATCAATCAATAGACCTGTTCCAATGAAAGAAGTTAGAAATCAGTACATTAACCTCTTTGCCGTTCTTAGAAAATATGCCAATTTAGTCGGAATCACCGTAATTACACATCAAATCAGTCCATTTAGCTTAGATGAAATAATGTCAGATGATAGTTACGTTTATCATGACAATCAATTAAAGTGGGTTTCAAAAATAAATCATATTAAATTTGATGTAGCAACTAAGCTATTTGGCTATGTTGAAACCGAGAATCGTGCTGGTTATAGAACGATTTCATGTAGGATTAAACGATAAACACTCATATAATAGTTAGTTTTTAACAGAATAGGTCATTTATTTTTTTGCACGTGAAAGACAAAAAAGCATAGGTTAGTAAGTAATTTATTTACGCGTTAACTTTTAATGCGATAAAAGTTTCGTTCAACTACGTTAAATCACTGGAACTTGTTTATAATGGGGGCAAAGGGCATTTAACGGAGGATGAGATTATGGTAGAAACGACAATTACGATTGAAGCAAAAGATGAATTATATAAAGAAGTGGGCAATACCTCTTACGATTTGATCGAGCTATTAGGGGAATTGATTGACAATGCCATTGGTGCCCGTACAGAAGCGCAGTTGACTGGGCAAGAGCAGTTGCAGATTCAAATCAAAATCAGCAAGGTCACAGTTGATCAGCGTACGTTGACCGTCACTGACAATGGCGCCGGTATTTCACTACAACATTTAGGGGATGCGGTTTCTTTGTCTGGGACGTCGGGCGGTAGTGGCATCAATGAGCATGGCATGGGTATGAAACAAGCTGTTGCGGCCCTAGGTAAGTTGATTTATTTACGGACAAAAACAGCAGGAGCCCCTGCCTATGAAATCAATACTTTTCGTTTTGGCCAAGTACCGGTCAAGGAATTAGACACTTTTGAAGCAGCAGACCATTTAACGGAAATTGCGATTGCCGATGAACATCAAATGTTGGAACTGACGCCACGGAAGGTCACTCAGGCTGTTGTGCCGTTTCTCGGTGCTAAATATCGCCGTTATCTGACGGGGTCAGCACCAATCACGATCAGTGTGGCACTTGTAGACGAGACTAAGGTAACAACGAAAAAGTGGTCGGTAACGCCGATCGTGATTCATTATTTTAATCCCACAACGGGAAAGGATGAGCCAATTTTGAAATCGATCCCTTTTCAAGGCGCAGGCTGGCTCGCCCATTTAACTTTTGGATATGCCCCGACGAAAGATCAGTACACTGAACTGAATGTGCCAATACCTAAGATGTACGAGCCTTATAATGTGGCGGTTAAAAAGCAAGGCATTGATATTATTAAAGATGATCGAGTCATTAATTTTACGCAATTAGAACAAATTGGCCTGGTGCCTAAAGCGGACAAAAAATATAACTTGATTCGTGGTGAATTGGAATTAGACCAGGGCTTTCCCACGTCAACGACGAAGAATTATATTATGCGTCAAGAACATTGGCAGGCTATGATCGAACAGGTTAAAAATTATTTGGATGAGAACTATTTGTTAGATCCCGATCAAAATGATAATATCGATGGTTTGCCCCGAGAGAGTTACAAGAATCAGTTGAGTAAGTATTTTCAGACCCGGTTTCAAAATGTGCAATTAGATGCTTCGCTAAGTAAATTATCAGGTAAAGTAGATATCGTGACCGACAATATTGCTTGGCTGGTCGTTGATAAACGGGCTACAGATACTGATGTCTTAAGATTATTTAGTTATTTAATGGCTAGTAATGGCCGTTTGAGCACGGGCCAAGTTTTAAGTAGTAATTTTGCAGCGTCTAGTCAAGAGATGGTCCATTTATTACGCGCTAAATATGGTGTGGATATTCGTTTGCAAAATACGAAAGATTTGGAGAAACCGTTACAACGATTTTTGGCTAGTCAGCCGATGACGCGTATGGCTCGGTATGCCCAACAGAAATTGCACCCTGATCAAGCGCCCGATACCCAAGCAAAACCGGCTGAGCAAGGGAAAACAACCAATAATGATTCAGTCAGCCATGATGTCGTGCGCTTTTAAGCAACTGGCAAATAATTAACTGTCAGCAAGAACGATTAGACTGCCAAATAGTGAACGATTTACGATTCTTTTTCTGCTACAATAAAAGACGGCGTTTATCGCTTTAATAAAAGTTAGGGAGTTTGTAAGATGAGTAAGGAAGTAAAGAAGTTACGTTGGTATAACGTTGCTTTAATTGCGTTCGTGGCTGTTTGGGGCTTGAATAACGTCATGAACAACTATGCCCAACAAGGGTTAACTGTGATCACATCTTGGATTTTGATCATGGTATTATATTTTGTGCCGTATGCTTTAATTGTTGGACAGCTAGGTTCTACGTTTAAAGATCTTAATGGTGGCGTTTCTTCATGGATCAAAGCAACCGGGACGAAGCGGCTGGCTTATTTTGCGGCGTGGACGTACTGGGTCGTACATGTGCCCTACTTGGCGCAAAAGCCACAAACCATTGTGATTGCCTTGAGTTGGTTATTTAAGGGCAATGGTTCTTTCATTAAGACCGTTTCATCATTAACGGTTTCGTTGATTTGTTTAGCGCTATTTTTACTGTTTCTTTGGTTGGCTTCTCGGGGCTTAACGACTCTAAATAGAATCGGTAGTGTTGCTGGGACAGCGATGTTTATCATGTCATTATTATTTATTATTCTTGCGGTGACGGCGCCTTTTATTGCTAAAAATACGGTCATTGCAACACCCCATATGGATCAGTTAAAGACCTACTTGCCCAACTTCAACGTTAATTACTTTACAACGATTTCGATGCTGGTTTTTGCTGTTGGTGGGGCTGAAAAGATTTCACCATACGTTAACAATACTAAAAATGCGGCCAGAGAATTTCCCTTGGGAATGTTATTATTGGCAGGCATGGTGGCGTTATGTGCTATTTTAGGCTCGTTTGCAATGGGCATGTTATTTGATGCCAATCATATTCCGGCAGATTTGATGGCTAATGGGGCCTACGATGCCTTTGCTAAATTAGGCGGATATTATCATGTGGGTTCATTGTTTGTAATTCTATATGCTTTAGCAAATACATTGGCCCAAATATCAGCGTTAGCCTTTTCCATCGATGCCCCACTGAAAATCTTACTCGGTGATGCTGATCCCGAATTTATTCCTAAGAAACTATCACAATTGAATAAACGGGGCACCCCCATCAATGGTTATTATATGACTGGTATTTTAGTCAGTTTATTGATTATCGTACCGGCTTTAGGCATCGGCGATATGAATGAACTCTATAAATGGTTGATGAATTTAAATTCAGTCGTGATGCCAATGCGTTATCTTTGGGTATTTTTAGCCTTTATGCTGCTAAATAAACATTTGGAACGTTACCATTCTGACTATATGTTTATTAAAAATAGAACTTTAGGCATGGTTGTTGGAACTTGGTGTTTTGTTTTTACAGCTTTTGCCTGCATTATGGGCATGCTGCCTAAATTGGATATTAATGCTGATCCAGCCACTTGGTGGTTCCAATTAAGTTTGAATATTATCACGCCAATTATTTTCTTAGCTTTAGGGTTGATCTTACCAGCACTAGCCCGGCGTCAAACTAAAGATGTTGCTTAATGATCCACTTAAATCGAATGAATTCAAGACAAATTAGGAGGAAGTGTTGCTATGGCGGAACACAATGAAGATCCAAAGAGTAATCAAAGTTTGGAAGAAGTCAATGGTAGTATTGAGGTCCCGGAGGACGCTGGTTTCTGGAAGACATTGGGGGTCTATGTTGGGCCTGGTGCTTTAATTGCTGTTGGCTACATGGATCCTGGGAATTGGCTAACTTCTATTGCCGGCGGTTCGCAATTTAAGTATGTCCTATTGTCCGTAATTTTACTGTCAAGTTTGATTGCCATGCTATTACAGGCTATGGCAGCACGGTTAGGCATTGTGACAGGTAAGGATCTAGCCCAATTGACCCGTGAACGGACGTCGAAGGGTATGGGGATTTTTCTATGGATCGTGACGGAATTAGCCATTATGGCGACAGATATTGCGGAAATCATTGGTTCTGGGATTGCTTTGAAGCTTCTGTTCGGCTTTCCTTTGATTGTTGGCATTATGATCACCGCCGCCGATGTCTTGCTATTATTGGTCTTAATGAAATTGGGTTTCCGCAAGATTGAAGCTATTGTGGCCACACTTGTAGCCGTCATTTTATTTGTTTTCTTGTATGAAGTGATTTTGTCGCAACCGAATATACCGGATGTGTTTAAGGGCTATGTCCCGTCATCAAAGATCTTAACGGATAAATCGATGCTGTATCTTTCCTTAGGTATCGTTGGGGCTACGGTAATGCCGCATAATCTTTATTTAGGCTCATCGATTTCACAGACACGAAAAGTTAACCGGAAAGATAAAAAGTCGCTGAAACAGGCCATTCGCTTTACGACGATTGATTCGAACACACAGTTAACGATCGCTTTTGTCGTCAACAGTTTGCTTTTGATCTTGGGAGCGGCTTTGTTTTATGGGACGACCTCTGACTTGGGGCGTTTTGTAGACTTATATGATGCTTTAAGTAATAGTAAGATCGTTGGCGCAATTGCGAGCCCAATTTTAAGTATGTTATTTGCGATCGCTTTGCTAGCTTCGGGGCAAAGTTCGACGATTACTGGGACGCTTTCTGGACAAATCATCATGGAAGGTTTTATCCGACTGAAGATGCCGCTATGGGCACAGCGGTTGTTAACGCGGTTGATTTCAGTAACCCCAGTGTTAATTTTTGCAATTTACTATCATGGTAATGAAGCGAAAATTGAAGAGTTACTGACGTTTTCACAAGTATTTCTAAGTATCGCCTTGCCATTCGCAATGATTCCCTTAGTTGCCTATACAAGCAATAAAAAATTAATGGGTGAATTTCGCAATAGTCCCCTTGTGAAATGGCTAGCGTGGCTGATTACAGCCGTGTTGATCATATTGAATGTCTACTTAATTTTACAGACATTAGGGTTAGTCGCAACGGCATGATGTTGTAATAAACCCACTGGTAATGGCCTGGATTGAAGCGTGAGTTTTGATCTAGGCTTTTTCTAGCACTGAATTCGAAATTGGTATAGCTTTTCGTCTTTATTTCAATGGAGGATAAAAATGACACTAAGTAAATCAATTATTAAAGTGAGTGCAATTGCGATCTTCTGGACACTTTTGGCCCAGCTATTAAGCGGTGTGATTGGTGATTGGTTCAAAAGGGCAGCATTTAATGCAGAGGCTGAACTGTTTATTGAGCTGATCTTGACGGGTATTCTAATCATCATTGTGCTCGCTTATTATGGACACAAGCGGCAGTTGCAGTTATTTGCTTTAAGTAAAAATAAACTTGGTAGTTTATATCTTAAAGGGCTCGTATTTGGATTAGGCACATTTGCCTTAATTTGGGTCATTGCGGTTGCCTTAAGGGCGGTCAAAGTACAAGTGCCAACAAATGGCCAAGGGCTCATCTGGTTTGTACCTATGTTATTGGGGTTTGGTATTCAAGGCTTTAGTGAGGAGCTGTTAACACGCGGTTATGTGTTAAGCAAACTGACCGCGATCGGGGCCCCATTAGCCGGTATTTGGACCAATGCGGTAATTTTTGCGTTGCTGCACGCCATGAACCCCGGAATCAATCTATTTGCAGTGATTGAATTAGTGATGACTGGCGTACTTTTATCATTATTACGTTTGCGGTTCGATAGTTTATGGCTCAGTGCAGCATTTCATACAGCTTGGAACTTCGCAGAAGGCCCGATATTTGGCGTTTATGTCTCTGGTAATCATTTTTCAGCTGCTTTACTGCAAACAAAAACCAATCCAGGCTTGGATTGGTTGAATGGTGGTCTATTTGGTTTAGAGGGTGGCTTGATAGCTCTAGCTGTGATCACTGCTGTAACGATCATTTTGATCAGCTGGTATCGCCGTCACCCAGATCCGCGCACAGCGCAGTTATTTCACTAGTCTAGTAGGTTGATCAAACCCCAGCCCAGACTCCCTAAAACGATTAGGCCGATAATATTCAGGCTAAAGAAGCCAGTTAGATAGGTACTACGTTTACGAGTTCCATAATGGGTGTATTGTTTGAATAATAGCAAATTAGCCATAGATGCCACAAAAGTACCCAATCCACCAATATTAGAGCCAAAGAACAAAGCGATGGCATGGTGTGTAAAACGGGCTAATAAAATTGTGGAAGGCACATTGCTGATTAATTGACTGACACCTAAGCTACTCAAATAAACGGAGAGTTTGCTATGTTCTAACAGGCTAAGTAGCGCGACTAAAGGCTGAATCTGACCAAGGTTACTCACAATAATGAAGAAGCCAACAAAAGTCAAAATCAAGGCATAATCTACTTTGGCCATAATGTGGCGATCTAAACCCAAAGCAAGGGCTACAGCAGCAATCGCACTGATCCAAGAAGGAATGATCTTGAAAACACTTAAGAAAACCAGTAAGACGACACAGCCAGCCAATAAAGTCGGTCGTTTTTGAATTTTGATATCATAGACCATTACTGCTGGAACTTCTTTGCGGCGAATGAGTAAACTAAAGATACCGACCATCAAAATGCCACAAACAGCTAATGGCATCGACCATTTGAAGAAAGTTGGAATCGGAACATCATAATGCGAAAGCAAAAAAATATTATGTGGGTTCCCAAACGGTGTTAAAGCACTGCCAATGTTGGCGGTCATGCCAATTAAAGTGACGGGCACGACTTCAGGCAAATCATAGCGTTTGGCAACTTTTAAATATAATGGAACGAGTGTTAAAACTGTCATGTCATTGGTTAAAAACATGGCGCTAATAAATGCTAATATCAAAAATAAGCGTGTTAATTGCTGGGCGTTGTTGGAACGTGTGGTTAAACGATAGGCCCAAAAATCCAAAATATGTAGGTATTCAAAGATTTGAATCACCGTCATCATAGCTAATAGCGAGAATAAGGTTGAAAAGTTAATATCTTGAATATGCGGGCGGGCAAAAAATAAACTGATCAGTGCGATCACAACGGTGATTTGAAGCACGCGATCCTTTGAGATATGTTTCAAAATAGCCATCAGATGAATTTCCCCTTAAAAGACTCAACCCTACTATTTTGCGCCGAAATTTCAATTATCACAATAGATTTTTCAAAAATAGCTACTTTTATTAATATCAAAATAACGATTTAATGATATTAAGGCTTTTAAAAGGGGATTAGGCGCCAATATTATGTTAACCGAATCCAATCAAAATCAAAATTATTAGTCTGACACTTGCATTAGCTTGAGCCTATCTATGCTTGGCCTAACTGTGCTTGCAGTATTGCTAAAAACGCCTGTGCTGCTGGAGATAGTGTTAAACCTTGTTTCCAAATCAAACTTAAGTTAGCAGTTAAATTTGGGTGCAATCGCTTAAACGTTAATGGTGTACCTTGAGTTTGATAGATATCTGCCAAACACAAGGCGTAACCAATGTCTTGTTGGACCAGTAGTGCGGCATTGTAAAGTAAGTTGTAAGTAGCGACAATATTAAGCTCTGCGACATTCTGACCGAACCAAGTTCCAAATTGAGAATTAACGGTAGATTGCCCAGAAATAATCAAAGGCCGTTGTTTTAACATAGACGGTGTGATTGCTGAATGGTTCGCTAGGACATCGTCTTTTTTCATTAATATACCCCAAGAATCCTTACTAGGCAGATCAATAAAATTATATCTATCTTTGACAATAGGGCCAATGATCAAACCAAAGTCAATGAGACCGTTATCGATTCTTTGTAAAACAGTATCTGCATCGGCACTATAAAGATGTAGCTTAATTTTGGGATAGTGCTGAGTTAGCTCCTTGAATGCTTTGGCTAGCGTCAGCATGCCGCTGGTTTCATCAGCACCAATCGTTAAATCACCAGTGATCATTTGGTCGGTACCGAGATTAGCTGTTGTTTTAGCTACTAGATCTAGAATCTGTTGACTTTGTTCAACTAGATAAGTACCAGCCTGTGTGAGTGTAATATGCCGGTTACCTCGAATAAAGAGTTTGGTATGTAATTCACTTTCGAGGTCACGCAATTGTCTGGATAAAGTGGGTTGTGACAGGTGAAGTATTTTTGCAGCACCACTAATTGTCTGCTCTTGAGCAACGGCTAATAGATAGCCTAAGACGCGAAGTTCCATCAGGAAGTACCTCCCATAGGTCATAGTTATAAGTAACTATCAATTATAGGTATTAGACAGTTCTCACTTTTAATTTTACACTTAAATTTAAGGAGGGCTGGCCTAAAAATGAAAATTTTGAAACGTGCGTTACAGGGTGATTTATTAAAGTTTGCGGATCCAGAGTTTCGTAAAATTGATCAAATTGTAGCAATGAATGGTCAACGCTTGCAAAGTTTAAATTGCCAAGTACGAACTGCGTCTGACCAGCGGCAGTTGTTAGGCCAAATTATGGCCCAGCCTTTACCAGCTTCCAGCTCGATTCAGTTACCATTTTACACAGACTTTGGGCCGCATATTTTTGTAGGTGAGGCTGTTTTCATTAATCGGGATTGTTTATTTGTTGATCTAGGTGGTATCTATTTGGCAGATGGTGTCCTGATAGGTCCAAGAACCACAATTCTAACGGTAAATCATTCTGAAAGTAAGATCACGAGGCGAGATATTCAATGCCGGCCAGTGCATATTGCGGAAAATGCTTGGATCGGTGCTAATGTGACGATCCTGCCGGGAGTCACGATTCATGAAAATGCTATCGTTGGCGCTGGCAGCGTTGTTACCAAAGACATACCAGCAGATAGTGTCGTCGTTGGTACACCAGCCAAAGTAATTCGTAAGATAGCGGAATCATAATAGGAGGTTAACTCAATGATCAAAGGTAAAGTTGTCGTTATTACAGGTGCTTCTTCAGGCATTGGGGCTGCTACAGCCAAACTATTAGCCCAAAATGGCGCTAAAGTGGTCCTTGGTGCGCGCCGAGAAGTGCGGTTACAAGAATTAAAGCAAGCAATTGAAGCTGAAGGTGGTGTGGCTGCTTATCAGGTAACTGACGTGACCGAACAAAGTCAAGTTCAAAGTTTGGTGGATTTAGCCAAAGCAAAATTTGGTCGGGTAGATGTCTTATATAACAATGCCGGAATCATGCCCCAAGGCAATTTAAGTGACCGAGAATATGCTGTGTGGCAAAAAATGATCAATGTGAATATCATGGGTGTTTTAAATGGTATCGGGGCTGTACTACCGATTATGCAAGCGCAACAAGATGGTCTGATCATAACGACTGACTCGGTTGCCGGCCATATAGTTTATCCTGCTTCAGCAGTTTATAATGGTACCAAATATGCCGTTCGGGCAATTATGGAAGGCCTACGCCAAGAGGAAAAAGATTATGGTATTCGCTCAACTATCGTTTCGCCTGGTGCTGTGGCAACAGAATTGATCAACTCAGTGGGAAATCAAACCATTACGAAGAATTTAGAACCCTTATTCCATGCTGCAAAAGATTCGGGTTTGACGCTCTATCCTGAAGATGTGGCCCAAACGGTACTATATGTCATTGATCAGCTAAAACACGTGGCTGTCAGCGAGTTCTGATTAGACCCTCAAAACAAGAAGTATAAAATGTAAGACATAAAAAATGCAATTTCCACTGTCAATGTCAGACGGAAATTGCGTTTTTTTAATGACTCAATTTTGAGTTGTATTTTTATGAAACTTTCGGAAATAAATCACAGTCATCATAGCTAAGAAGAGGACACCAATAATAATCGAAACCCGAGTCTCAGGATTGAAGAACATGAAGACTAGTGTCACGACTAAAAAGGCTAAAGTAATGTAATTAGAAATTGGGGACAACGGCATTTTGAAAGGATGTTGTGCCATCTTATCTTGATGTAGTTTACGAAACTTGATCTGACTGATCAAGATAACAAACCAAGGTACCATGCCAGGCAGCACACTAGAACTATAGACCATAACGAAGACATTGCTGGCAGCTGGTAAAAGTATTGGCAGGACAGCATTCAAAACGACACCTAATAGGATCCCAGCTGAAACACTGATTACTGCGTAAAAGGGCACACCATGACGATTTAACAGTAAGAAACGGTGGGGTAATTGTTTGTTGTTAGCTAGGGTGTAAGCCATCCGACTTGCACTATAAATCCCAGAGTTAGAGCCAGATAGAGCTGCCGTGATCACAACAAAGTTCACAATTGAAGCGGCAGCGGTAATGCCGATTTTCGCAAAAGTCTGGACAAAAGGAGACCCGATTTGTGAAAGTTTGTCCCATGGGTAGATACTAACGATCACAAAGATTGCGCCGATATAGAAAATCAAGATTCGAGCAACTGTAGAACGAATGGCTTCGACCAAGGTTTCGCGAGGATTCTCAGCCTCACCAGCGGTAATGCCAACTAATTCGATCCCTTGATAAGAAGCTAAAACAATTGCCAAAGAATAAATGAAGCCCTTAAAGCCACCCGTAAAGAAGCCGCCGTGAGACCACAAGTTGCTGATGCCAATCGGCCGACCGTGATTACCCAGTCCAAAAATGATTAAACCTAGGCCAGCAATGATCATCAAAATAATTGTCACAACTTTGATCAAAGCAAACCAGAATTCTAGCTCACCAAACATCTTCACCGAAATCAGATTAGCAATACATAAAAAAGTCACGGCAATTAGTCCAGGCAACCAGTTAGGCAAGTGAGGCCACCAAAATTCCAAATAACCACCAATCGCGATCACTTCACTCATGCCCACCACGATATACTGAAAAACGTTACTCCAGGCTGTGAGATAGCCAAAAACAGGGTGCATATATTCTGAGGCAAACTTGGCGAAAGATCCCGTATCTGGATCGACATAGAGCATTTCTCCCAGCGCGCGCATGATCATGTACAAAAAGATGCCTGCCACGCCATAAGAAATCAAAACGGACGGCCCTGTCCATCTGATGGTTGAACTGGATCCCATAAATAGACCAACGCCAATCGTACCACCCAGTGCGATCATACGGACTTGGCGGGCACTTAATTTTCGCTGCATGATGATTCCCCTTTAAATTCCTAAAATTTGATGATAAAAATTTAATTTTACCTTCATATGCTACTCGAAAAAACGTAAATGAGCAAGCGGGTGCATGGATATCTTAAGTTTAGTCAAAGTTTTTTGTAGGCGAAGAGATAAAATAACGCCTATTTTATTTACTGAAGTAAGTCATGGATTGCCTCTGTGGCGTATTTAAATTAAATACTCGCAACCATGATAAAATTAATCATAATGTATTGATAATTTGATTTTATATAGCGAAGCTGATAGACGTCATTTGATAAGTTCAAATCTCTGGTAAAAATGTTATAAAAACATATAATATAACCATATTCGAAAGGGTGGGGAGATATTTGCATATCGGCATTGTCGGCGCTGGGCCACGAGGCTTATTGATCTTAGAACGATTGATTGCCTGGTCACGGGAGCGTCAAGAAAAAATGGCAATTCATTTATTTGATTTGAACGGTATTGGGGGTGTCGTTTGGCAGCCAAACCAGTCGTATACATTGATTATGAATACGCCAAGTAATATGATTTCTTTATTTGAAGATGAAACGGTTACGCCACTTGCTGGGCCATTAACAACAGGTCCCAATATTTATGATTGGACAAAGACAGAGGCCGCTGAATACATTCAAAAGAATAACCAGCGCTTCGAACATGCCAACGCCTTTTTAGCTGAGATCAAGCGTCTACAAGCAAATGATTATCCGACGCGAGCATTGTATGGTGTTTATTTGAATTGGTATTATGAACGTTTAACGACCCAGTTGCCCGCCAATGTGACCTTAGAATTTCAGTTACACAATATCATTATGGTACAAAGAATGGCAACGGGGCAGTTTACGGCGCAAACACTTAAACAGAAATACACGTTCGATAGTCTGATCATGGCATTAGGTTACAGTGAAAATAATCGTAATGAAGAAGAAGCACTGCTCGAGGACTATGCTAATGAGCATGAATTAGTTTATATTCCACCCCGCAATCCTGCAAGTGCCGATTTGACTGGTATTTTACCACATAGTACGGTTATTTCTCGGGGGTTAGGGTTAAGCTTCTTTGATTATGTGACCTTATTAACGGCTGGTCGTGGGGGAACTTTTACCAAAAATGCAGACCAAACGTTGACCTATCATCCGTCGGGAACAGAACCCAAGATTGTGGGCATGTCTCGGCGTGGTTGGCCTTATCACGCTAAAGGTATTAACCAAAAAGCTTATGGCGAACAGTTTCCGGCGCAGTATTTGACGCGAGATTTCTTACAGCGATATGATAAAGCTCATCCGTTGCCATATGAGTTTTTCTGGCAGCGGCTGCAACTGGAATTAAATTGGGTTTATTATACATTTTGGCTGTCTGCACATCAGCCGGAACAAGTATCGGCTTTTCAACAGGCAATGAAGCCATTGATACAGGTCGCGCAGTTGGCGTTGATTTTAGACACCTTTAAGATTCCGCAAGCAGAGCGTTTAGATATTGCTGAACAGATGAATCCGGCTGTGGCATTTACAGAGAACCAGATCCAGCAATTTACAACTGCGGTGGCGAGTTATTTAGCTACTGATGCTGTTGCCGCTGAAGCCGGGACTAAGACTGGACCATTAACGAGTGCTTTAGAGATGCTTCGGGACGTGCGTGATTCGATTCGTTATGTGATTGAGCACGAATTATTAACTGAAGATGAGTATATTAATCGTTTTGCACGTCACTTCAATGGTGTGAATAATTTCTTATCGATTGGACCACCTGTACAGCGAACGCGGGAACTTCAAGCACTTGTTGCTGCTGGCATTGTTGAGTTTGCCGGGCCAAATGCGCGCTTTTCGACGGACCGCGGTCAGTTCAGATTAGACAGTGATTTGAAACCGGGACAATTTTGGCTGGCAGATACGATCCTAGAGAGTCGCTTGCCACCAGCAACCGTGTTAAAAACGACCAATCCGTTGTTGACCACGTTATTAGCGAACAAAGACGCTCGCAGTTATCAACTGCAAGAAGCTAATGGCAATTGGGTAGACACGGGGGCTATCGAAGTGGACCGCCAAACCGACCAGTTGAAAGATGCTGATGGGAACGTCATTAAGAATTTATTTATGTGGGGCGTCCCAACAGAAGGTCTACACTGGTTGACGACTATGTCACCGCGCCCGGGTGTCAATGATTTCTTCTTACAGGAAGCTGACCGCATCGTAGCGACCTTATTCCAAAATCAGACTAATTCATAATTATACAAAAAATAACCTTAATCTAAAAGACTACATTAACAAAGTCTTATGGATCAAGGTTATTTTTATTTAAGCTCTGCAAACTAATGTCGGTGACAGCATACTAGTTAAGCGCGTTTTTGTTTGCGTTCAGACCGCATAATCGACCAACTGGTTTTGAATGATTTGAAAAAGCCGGAGTCGGAATATACTAAGACATTGGAGCGATAGAAAGTTACGGCAACTGCTGTTAAAAGAATCAAGAAAATAACTGTAATACCAAGGCTTAGCCAAGCATTCAGCGTGGTTGCATCTCCAGCTGCCAAGCGAATCGGCATAATACTCTGACCAATAAAAGGGATGTAGGAGCCGATGTTGATCACTGATGATTTTGTACCACCCATGACCAAAATACCACCATAATAGCCTAGTAATCCAAGCATCATGATCGGTGTCACTGCTTGTGAAGTCTGTTCTTGGCGTGAAACGACTGATGCTAGCATTGCGGCCGCAATGACGTAAAGCAAGATGGCAATGAACCCAAAAACGAAGGCATAGATAATTTCTGGCGCTGTGAGAATCGAAAGGTCCACTGATTTCATAATGCTGGTTACTGTTTGATTATCCTTAAAGACTTGGTAGGCAATCCCACCAATAATTAAGTAGAAGAGTACCTGAGTGAACATCAGCATTAGCATCGCAATAATTTTACCAAGAAAGTGGGTAGTAGCACTGATACTAGATAAAATAATTTCCATAATGCGGCTGCCTTTTTCTGAAGCAATTTCTTGAGCGATGATTTGACTGTAATAGGCTAAAAAAATAAAAATGGCAATCGTGATCACATTAATAGCGATGATGATGGCTTGTTGACGGTCATTACGATTACTGGCTTGATGGCCGTCTTTAAATACGAGTGTTTTTTGCTTGAGATTAATGGGCTGCATTAATGCTCGCGTTTGCTGGGGCGTTAACTTCAGCTTAGCAGCCATGACGTTTGTCTTTAATGCCGTCAACTGTGTCTTTAAAGTCGTGCTGCTGACGGTGTTGCCACCTTGACGCTGAATCAAGCTAGCCTGAGGAGTCGCTTGTTGCAGGTTGAGGGTGAGATAACCATCAATCTTTTTCGAGCGTAGTGCCTTTTCAGCAGCAGCCGCGGTCGTGATATTTTGGGTCACTTTGAAGTCGGATTTATTCTTAGCTAAGATTTGCTGGGCTGCTGGGGTGTCAGTAATTACAGCAATATTTGGGGTTGTTTGACTATGCATGACTAGATAGCCAATGCCTAAGCCCACGAGGCCAAAAATGATAGGAGAGAGTACGAGAAAAATAAAACTGCCGCTTTTAATATTTTTTAAGTAGACTTGTTTAATGATGACCCATAATTTATTCATTAGCAGCACCCGCTTTCAAACGGAAGATTTCGTCCAATGTTGGCGGCTGTTGGCTAAATTCACGAATATAGCCTTGTTTCGTAGCTGCGGTGAAAATCGTTTTGCCTGCCTCAGGATCTGAGAGCGTGATTGTCAAGCGTTGACCTTTACGCGTAACAGCTTGAACACCCGGGATGGCTTGGACTTCAGCTTCAGTCAGTGGCGATTGTAAAAAGACTCTGGTTTGGCCAAATGACTCACGAATCGTATCTACAGCACCGTTTAAGACAACTTGGCCCTGCTTGAGCATCACAATGTCATCGCTAATGGCAGAGACATTGCCCATATCATGACTAGAATAAATGATAGCCGCGCCTCGGTCACGCATTCCTTTGATGCCTTGTTCTAACAAACTAGCATTAACTGGATCTAAGCCGCTGAAGGGTTCATCTAAAATAATTAAATCAGGTTCATGAATCAAGGTCGCAATGAGCTGAACTTTTTGTTGATTCCCCTTAGAGAGCGATTTAACTTTATCTGTCCGTTTACCTTTAACTTGAAAGCGGTCCATCCATGCATCAATTTTGGGACGAATATCTTTACGTTTTTTACCCTTTAATTCTGCGAAGAATAGAATCTGATCTTCAATTGACATTTTTGGATAAAGGCCACGTTCTTCCGGCAAATAGCCAATAATATCTGCCTCTTTACGTGTTAAAGGCTGGCCCTGCCAGGTAATCGTTCCAGTATCAGGTGTTAAAAAATTCAAAATCATTCTAAAAGTAGTTGTTTTTCCCGCACCATTTTGACCAATAAGCCCCAAAATGTGGCCCTGTTCCACGTGAAACGACTCGTTGGTCACAGCTTTTAGGCTGCCAAAAGTTTTGGTTAGATTGTTAATCTCAAGCATTGACTCACTTCTTTCTGTATAAGTATAGCCTAATCATAGCAAAGTTATTGAATAAATTGAATGCTGAGGTTGGAACTTTACGTGCCCAATTTAGGTTAGGGCTTGAAAACTACCCGATGATGCTCAAGCTCTAAACGTGTTCATACCATCAACTTTTTTACCCAACTACAACTGCTTTGAGGGAAAACGCACCCTCGGCGTCAGTCTAGGTTGGTGCTCAAAAAGTTACCCGATGGTATTCACGCTCTAAACGCGTTCGTAAAGCTAACTTTGTCACCTAACCTTAATTATTTGCTGAAGCTGACGCTTCATCGGCATAATTCGGTTAGTGCTCCAAAGCTGACCAGCTTTACTCACGCTCTGGTTTTAAACGCGTTCCAAAGGGTAACGACTTCACCTAACATCGAATCACTCAAATGGGGAAACCACCATTTATCGTGCTTCTTGTTAGTGCGCAGTCGCTGACCACCCTTTGTCACGCTCTGGTTTTAAACCATACGAAAAAACGGACCTGGCCAAACATCAAGTTTGTAAGGTCCGTTTTTAAGTGGGGGAAGGTAAGAATCTTGAAGGTGTGAAGTGGGGATACGTTAGTTGATTAGTTAGCGTTGTTGTTATCTTCTTTGTTCTTGTTGTTTTGTTCTTCCCATTCCCGTTTTGTCATCATATCTTTGACGGTCATTTTAATGGAAGCAACATTGTAGCCAGTCATAGAGTGAACGGCTTCTTGAATTTTATTTGTAGCTTCATCAAAGATTTTTGGTGCGTTTTTACCATATTCCAGCGTTGTATCCATTTCTAAATTGGCTGTATTGTCATCGTTGTTCAAATCAACTTTGATACCCTTCGTAGGATCATCATTGTTAGAGAAACGATCAGAAATATTTTCAATGACATTACCTTTAACGGATAAAACGCCAGGAATATCACAAATTGTTTTACCAGTGATCTTAGCAATTACGTTTTCATCGTAAGCCAAGTCTTTGTTCACACGATCGTTTGAAGCTTTGTTATCAGCTGATCTGTTATTTGTTCTTACTGGAGCATCTACCATAATTTAATCATCCTTTCAAAATGAGTGATTCAAAGTAAATTATTTTTAAGCTTAAGATACGCGATCTTTAGCGTCATCTTCGTTATTTTTTTGCGCCCATTCCCGTTTGGTCATGATGTCATTGACATGTAAATTCAATTCAACCAAATCTAAGCCAGTCATGGATTTAATTGCCTGGTGCACCTTTGTACAGAGTTCATCAAAGATTGTCTGGGCATTGCTACCATATTCTAAAGTCGTTTCGATATCTAAAGCCACTTGTTTTTCGCCGACTTCAGCATCGATCCCCTTTGTTGGGTCAGTGTTATTTCTAAATCTATCCGCAAAATCGCTCAAAAAACTACCGTTCATGGATAAGATGCCATCAATATCGTTAGCAACTGTTCCGGCGATTTTTTTGATCACATTATCATCAAACGTTAATTTACGATTTGCGACTTTATTCGGCGTAGGCCGTTCTAATGTGCGGTCCATAAAGACACTCCTTTCTACGAATCACGATTCAAGACTTCGCCTAACCAAGACTTGGCACCACTAAAATCAACAAATTTTGCGATTGCAAATCCGATTAAGGCGAATAAGGCGACTGCAAACATTTTCCAAAATCCTAATGTAACTAGAATTAAGCCGGCAATGGCGCCCATAACTAAGCCCATCATTGTTTTTGACATCCTATCCCTCCGTTCTTTTAAATGACACGGGCAACACGTTTATTTTCACTGGCAAGGTGTAAGTTCACTGTTACCTTTTTGGCTGGAATACCCAATGCTTCCTTAAGTTGTCGCTGAACAGATTTCTTGATTGCCGCGCTGGTATCTACCATATCGTTTGGATCAGTAACATAGGCAGTTACCTCAGATATTGCAGCTTGTTTGTTCTTAGCCAACTGCACATTAACGTCCACATCACGAACAGGATATTCGGTCGCTACTGTGTGTTTGATCGTTTTAGCAACAGCCTGCTTATCGATATTCAACTGACCTTTATTGGTCTGAAATGATAGCTTATTGGTCGTCCGACGACGGAAAATAGCTATCAATAGAATACCTAAGAATACTAGAGCACTTAGGATCGCAAATCCCAAGCCAATATAGCCAATGATCGCTACTTCACGAAACGGTAGGATATACCGTGTGAAATTCGGAATTGGATAAACAAGTGCGGCGAACCAAACAGTCTGAATCAAGCCTAAAAGAGCGACGATAATGAGGAAAACTTTAGTACCCATTCGCATATCGACAGCCCTCCTTTAAGCTTTCTGTTTGTTTCGCGAACCTACAATTAGTGAAACAATCAGAACTAAAACGATGGCACCAATCAGCGATGGAATCAGCGACATACCTGCTAAACTTGGCCCCCAGCTACCTAAAACGGCTTCACCTAACCAAGAACCAACTAAACCTGCGATAATATTACCGATCCATCCCATTGGCATTCCGCGACTTGTGATTGCACCGGCAATCGCACCGACAACGGCACCAATAATTAATACCCAAATCATATGCAACATGGTAATCACTCCTTTTTGTTTTTTTGGTACACATTAAGCATAGAAGATTGCTGACGGGTTTTAAAAACTCTGGGTTTTGCGTACGTGAAAGGGTGGGGGGAAACCTTGATATATCAATATATTTATATCTTAAGATTTTTGCAGCTCATACATAACAAGTGTTTTTGGGCCCAAAATTTTATGTAAAATGTTACGATAACCATGAACGCAACTATGGGAGGTTGATGAAATGTATCAAGATCTGGAGCATAAAGTAGCTGTTATCACTGGTGGGTCCAAGGGTATTGGGGCTGCAATCGCCAAACGATTTGGCCAAGAAAAAATGGCGGTGGTCATTAATTACAATTCTGATGCGGCAGGTGCTGAAGAAGTCGTGGCCCAAGTTAAAGCCGCTGGTGGTCAAGCAATTGCAATTCAAGCAGATGTGGCGACAGAAGCAGGTATTAAGGCGCTCGTAACGGCAGCAGTCACGCACTTTTCTGATTTAGACGTTTGGATCAATAATGCTGGGATGGAGAACCAGGCACCCACCCATGAGTTGACCTTAAAAGATTGGCAGCGGGTGTTGGATGTAAATTTGACGGGGACTTTTTTAGGCGCTAAAGCAGCCATTAATTACTTTTTAGAGCACAAAAAAACCGGTAACATCATTAATATGTCATCGGTTCATGAACAAATTCCTTGGCCAACTTTTGCCCATTATGCGGCTAGTAAAGGTGGGACTAAGTTATTTACAGAGAGCATCGCCATGGAGTATGCCAAAGATCATATTCGAGTTAATGCTATCGGCCCTGGTGCGATTGAAACACCGATCAATGCCCAAAAGTTTGCTGAGGAAAAACAGCTACAAGAAACTTTAGCGATGATTCCCGCCAAGCGGTTGGGGCAACCAGAAGATGTGGCTGCGGCAGCTGCTTGGCTGGCGTCAAAAGAATCAAGCTACGTAACGGGCATTACCTTGTTCGTTGATGGCGGCATGACCTTATATCCTGCTTTTCAAGGTGGCAAAGGTTAAATTACTGAGTTAAAGTTACAGCTTTCACTTTGACCAAGTAGCTGCCATTGGGACTTTCTACGGTTACAGTGTCACCAACCGTTTGATTGATCAGCGCTTTGCCTAAAGGGGAAGCTTCGGATATTTTATTTTGACTTACATCAGCTTCAGGGCGACCCACGATTTCATAATTTTCAGTGTCATGGTCATCCAAAAACTCGATGGTAACTTGTTTACCAATTTCGATAGTTTGATCTGCTTTTGGCGTGACGATTTGAGCGTAGCGTAGTTGCTTACTTAAATAACGTAGACGACTTTCTAAATGCCGCAAATCACGCTTGGCGGCACTATATTCAGCGTTTTCAGATAAGTCGCCCAAAGCACGCGCCGCTTGTAATGCTTTGATCCGTGCAGGCCGAGTTTGTTTTAAATGTTCGATTTCTTTTTCAATATCATGGTAACCAACTGCAGTGATTTTATTAAAATAATCAGCCATTGCAATTACCTGCCTTGTATCAGATTATGAATCTTGTTACAGTGGAAATACGATCAGAGTGTGACAAAAAGCGGTCAGCGGCCGAGCACTAACAAGAATGACGATAAATGGTGGTTTTGCCATTTGAGTCATTCACAGTTAGGAGAGGGCGTTGCTTTTTGGAACACGTTTAAGAAGCAGAATACAAAAAGTGGTCAGCGGCCGAGCACTAACAAGAATGGCGATAAATGGTGGTTTTGTTTCAGCCACGAAATACACACAGGGACGTCACAAAAAGGGTAGATGTTTATGACGAATACAACAACTGATCTCATTGTTTCAGATATTCATGGCTTTTTCAATCCTTTGCAAAAAATCGCTCATATTCCTGAATTCAATCAGATGAGACTAGTCTTTTTGGGGGACTTTATTGATCGTGGTCAAGATAGTCTGGCAGTTTTACAGTATATTCAAAATGCGGTCAAAACAAGTAATGCACTAGCGATTCGCGGCGATCATGAAGATCTACTGTTAGGGTATCTTTTTGGTGATCGAAGTGACCAAAAGTTGTATCTGCAAAATGGCGGTGAGACGACGTTGATCAATTTATTAGGGGCGGCCTATGATGTGCAAAATATTAAACAAAACCAAACTCTGATCAAAGACCGTTATTCTGACTTGATCCAGTTTATTGAGTCGCTACCCTATTTCTACCAAGATGAGCATCGCTTATATGTTCATGGTGGTATCTATCCGCAAGGTTTAGCAGCGACAAGTGATTTTGATAAAACCTGGTTACGAGAGGACTATTGGTTTCAGACGCATCATTGGAATGAACGACATAGTCTTGGATATTTAACACGTCGAGAAGTTCCAAACTTTGGACATAATCCAGTTGCGCAGACAATTGTTACCGGGCACACAATTACGACGATGATTTATGGTAAAGTGCCAGAATCTCAAGGGAAAATCAAGACTTATGGTCAGCAAAAAGCCCCTGTTTTAGCCATTGAATACGAAAATGAAGCACCGCGTATCTTTATTGATGGCGGCAGTTATATTTATAGTAATCTGAATTTTTTGAAACTTGACCCATTAGGTAAGGTGCAAAACGTTTATCAGTTAGATTAACACACAAAAAAGTGGCTATTTCAGCCACTTTTTTTGTGTGTTAATAACAACTGAGTACACTGCATTGGGTGAAGTGTTGTCCTTTAGCCCAAGCTCCGAGTATTAAGCCCGTTTCAAAATGGCACGACCGTCGTGTGGATTTTCTAAATAATTGTGACCAGCGATGATGCCCTCTAGCGTAAACGGCAACTCTTGCCCAATATCAACGGTTAAATGGCCCTGGGCAACCTGATCTAGTAAGAACGCTAGTGCTTCATGATCACTGATCGTGTTGGTCGGATGGATGTGATTGAATGTGATTGTTTTATGGCTTGCTGGTGTATCATGGGCGACCGAGGCAATTGTGCCGCCAGCTTTGACCATGGCGACATCATCGGCCCCACCAACGCCGTTCATAGCCAGATTAAAGACAACATCGCCACGTTCTGCTAGGGTTTGGCTCACGTCAACTTGATCATAAGCCACAAATTCATCGACACCAGCAGCCTTTACCAGCCCTTCTTTTTTGCTGGAGGCAATGCCAATAACGTGAGCTTGAAGATTTTTAAGTAGTTGAACAGCAATTAAGCCGACACCACCAGAAGCTCCCTTAACGATCACGGTATCGCCAGCGTGAATCTGGGCAAATAAATGAATCGCTTTATAAGCAGTAATGCCAGGGGTAATGAGACCTGCTGCTGTCATTGGAGTAACGTTTTCTGGGATTAAAGCACTGTTATCTGGTTCGGCCAAAACTTGGGCGGCATAAGCATGTTCTGTGTGCGTAGCCACTAACATACCTTTACGAAAATCCGTGGTTAGATTAGTACCAACACCAATAATACGGCCGACTGCGTCACGTCCAGAAATTATCAAACCGCTGGTATGGCCGCCGTAGCCAGTGCCGGCACGCTCCGCACGTTCGCGATTGTTCAAACCAACAGCAAGCACATCAAGTAAAAGCTCATTTTTTTTAGGTTGGGGTTCAGGAATGTCTATTACTTCAAACACCTCGGGGCCACCATAACGACGATAACCAAAAGCAAGCATAATTTTGCCTCCCTCGTATTTGTTATGTGCATTTTAACGAGGAAGCTAAGCGCTTGCAAGAAAAATGCCTTAGAACAAGCCTTGACTATTTACATTATGAGAGTAAGATGATTTAAAAATTAAATAAATTATAAAACAATGAAAGACCGAGTAAATAGGATAAACAACTTTTAGAGAGCACTGTTGCTGGAAAGGTGTAGTTGTGCCTATTGAATTAAGTCTGGAGTTTTTGAATTAATATTCATGGTATTTCGACCATTATCTCGAGATGCGTCAGAGTGAGACAAAATTCAAGTTTTGTTTTCAGGCAACGGTTGATTATGTCTATTTATGGTCTAAACACGTAGGCTCAAAGGCAATGTATTCACTCTCGCGCACTAAGGCTAGTTACTTTACTAGTAAAAATAGGTGGTACCACGTTACGGGCGTCCTTGGATTTTCCAAGGACGTTTTTGTTTTGGTTGGTAAAAGTATTGAGTAGGAGGGTACTAGATGACAGATGCAATAACACTACAACAACGGCTGGATCAAACGAAAGAAACCCCACTTTTTTATAAAGTTTTTGGGTTAATTGCTGGTGGGATGATTTTAGATGCTGGCGATGTTTATATGGCAAGTGCAGTGAATGCAAATTTGACCGGTACAAACTTCGCCACGTTAAATCAAGGCTCTATGTTTTTATCGGCCGGCTTTTTAGGCTTGTTTGTAGGCTCGATCATGGCTGGAATCATCGGTGATTTTTATGGCCGTAAACGTGCGTATCAATTTAATCTATTGCTATTTGGTTTTTTTACGCTGATAGGTGGGCTGGCACCCAACATTATCTTTTTAACGGTCGTCCGTTTTATTGCCGCTTGTGGTTTAGGCGCCGAAATTGTCACGGGCTATGCTTTGATCAACGAATTCGCGCCAGTCAAAACGAGGGGCCGCTGGTGTGGTGCAACCGCAATTATTGCTAATTTAGGGGCACTAATCGCATTATTATTGGCAACACTATTGATTCCTAGATTTACTTGGCGGGCGATGTTTGTATTATTCGGTATTTTAGCTTTAATTTTATGGGTGCTGCGTCGGCATTTTCCCGAATCACCCCGCTGGCTGATTGCAAAAGGTCGAAATGATGCGGCTGAAACCATCATTCAAAGGCTGGAGATTAATGGTGCCTATCAAAACACTGAGTTTTTCACACCAAAGAGTCCAAAAGAAGTTTCAGTTCACAAGCAGCAAAAACGGAATTTATTGGTGGCGATCATGACTGTTTCGGCAGTTCTCGTCGCTCAGTATACTTTTACATCCTGGATGCCGACGTTATTGATCAAAAAGGGGGTCAATGTTGTGCACTCATTGACATTTTCCACCACCATGATGTTTGGGGCTCCCTTTGGCGCTTTGATTGGGGCGACACTGGTTGACTGGGTCGGACGGAAAAAGATTATCGTGACTACCTTTAGTTTAACTGCCGGATTGGGTCTTTGGTATAGTCACCAAACGACGAATATCGGCGTACTAGTCAATGGCTTTCTACTGACAACCTGCTTCTATGTTTTAATGGCTGTGGCGGTGGGAACCTATACATCGGAATTATTTACAACGCAATTTCGCTTTCGAGGTGCTGGTATTGCCAATGGCGTTGCCAAATTACTGACCGTAGTGACACCTTATTTAGCTGCTTGGGCGATCAGTCAAACAAATGTTAATATGATTTTTTATTTTATCGCGGGTCTAACGCTTGCTGCTGCTGTCGTCGTAGGTTGCTTTGGTCCAGAAACCAAACAAAGCATCATCGAATGACCGATGTTACTTTGCCCTGGTCGGTTTTTGAACGGACAGTAAGGCAATACTAAAAGTCGCTACAAACAAAAGCAATACTAAGATCAATTGTGTTGTCTGTAAAATCTGCTGGTAATTTGCGTTGGGCTTTTGCCAAGCATAAGCACGTAACAAGGCAGTTACACCTGTATGATGGCTCAGTGAGACGATGTTTAGGCAAAGGATCAAGATTAATTGAATCAGAAGGTTGCCGATGGAAGAAAGACGAAAATAAATAATGTTCTTTGTGTCTAGTGGGACAGTTTCTAAAGCTTGGATCTCTTGATTGACTGTCCGACCGTAAGCGATAATAAAAATATCTAAGATGAATAAGCCAAGATAGAAGATGGCGGGAATCAAAGTAAGCAATAAACCAAATAAGATGCCAAGCAAGCTCAAATACTCGGGCTTCATTGGTATTTTTTTATGTAGTGTGTTCATTACTAGATGACTTAAGATATTCGCAAATAAGTAAATTGCGATGATATAGCCATAGCTGCGCGCGCTTTTTAAAATACCCAGGTAAAGGGCACTAAAAACCCAGAAATAACTGATGAAAGCACCATAAAGTAAATTTTTGGCTTGCAGCGGCCAAGCTAGCTGACGTGTAAAAGTGGTATTATGCTGCCAAAGATAAAAGGCAAGTAAAATGAAAGCTAATAGAAAAAGTGATTCGGAGATTAAAATATCTTGACCATTACCCGTATTACGGCCTAATCGTGTGAATAATAAGGATAAAAATAGGGCTAAGATCAAGCCGAATTTTAGCCACCAAATTGGTTTTGGACGGTGCAAAATAAATTTGAAGTCAGCCGGCTGACTGAGATATAGATAATTACAAAATAATGGATCAATGACTAGAAACAGGATCAGAAAGCTGCTTTCAATACTATGATTCGCAGTTAAAGCAAGCGTCAGGACTAAAATTAAAGAAATGGCTAATCTAAGAAGGACGCCATGAGCCACTTCTTTAGCCCCGGCAGATTGCCAGCGCTGGGTAACGGTACGGGTCGCTGCCGGCAGCCAAGCGGCACCTAGTCCGATGAATAAGGCAGCCAAGTCCCAGAAAAGATGATCAAACAAACCAAATAGACCCAAAAAGCTACCGATCATACCGGAGCCTAATCCCAACAGTACCAATAATTCACTTCTAGGCTCAAGGCCGTGAAGGAAGAAAAGACCTGTACGCCGTGCAGTATAGTAAAGTGCAAAAGGCAGCGCATTCAAAACACTATGATTCTGGTGGATGATCATGGCCAGAAAAATGACATACGGCAAAAGGTTGATCGTGAAATTACTAAGTCGGTAGACCGTAAATGGTAAATGCTTCAATTGTGTAAGCTCCTTTTAAATTTTTTGCAAATGCTTGCATTCATCTAGTAGCTGGGAGAGGATTGATTAAGATGAATGATTAGTGAGGAGGTATCGTGATGGCATCGATTGCAAATGTAATTCACGATTTAACATTAGAGCAAAAAGCTGGGTTAGTTTCCGGTGAAGATTTTTGGTATACCAAGGCCGTTAAAGATGCTGCTTTGCCAAGAATGATGTTAACCGATGGCCCTTCAGGACTACGAAAACAATCTGAAGATGCTGATGCTTTAGGATTGGGACAATCTGTACCGGCCGTTTCATTCCCGGTTTCAGCTTTAACGGCTTGCACGTTTGATCGGCAAGCCTTGTTTGAACTTGGCCGTAATTTAGGCGTAGCGGCTCATGCCAACAATGTAGGGGTATTGCTAGGCCCTGGCGTGAATATTAAGCGTAATCCTTTAGCTGGTCGTAATTTCGAATACTTTTCTGAGGATCCATATTTAGCTGGTGAACTAGGGGCTCAATATGTCAAAGGCGTTCAGAGCGAAAATGTTGGCGTCAGTGTAAAGCATTTTGCAGCCAATAATCGTGAGAATCAACGCTTTACCAATTCTGCCAATATGGATCAACGAACGTTGCGAGAAATCTATTTAACCGCGTTTGAACGCATCGTGAAACAAGCACAGCCAGCTTCGGTCATGTGTGCCTATAATAAAATTAATGGTATCACAAGTTCTGAGAATAAGTATCTACTAACAGATATTTTGCGCGATGAATGGAATTTTTCAGGTGTCGTGCTATCGGATTGGGGTGCGGTAAGTGATCATGTGGCCGCTTTAAAAGCCGGTTTGGATCTGGAAATGCCAGGTAAAGGTGACCTATCTACTAATGAAATCGTAACGGCAGTCCGTTCAGGGGCGTTGGATGAAGCAACCTTGGATCGAGCCGTAAACCGAATATTGACTATGATCATGACGTATCTGCCTGAAAATTCAGCAGCAGATTACTATGATAAGGATCAGCAACATCAATTTGCGCGTAAACTGGCTAGTGAAAGTATGGTTTTATTAAAGAATGATCATGCCATTCTGCCACTTAAACCTAAAGAAAAGGTTCTATTGGTAGGTGAACTTGCGCAAAAGCCGCGCTTTCAAGGTGGCGGAAGTTCACATGTAGCACCTTATAAGGTCACGACGCTAACGATGGCAGCTCGACAAATCGACAATGCGGTCACTTACTTACCTGGCTACCATTTGGTTGATGATCAAGTTGATGCTAAATTGGAGAAAGCTGTCTTGGAAGCTGCTAAAGACGCTGACAAGATTGTGGTTGTCGTGGGTCTACCAGAACAGATGGAGTCGGAAGGCTTTGATAAAACACGCAACACGTTACCAATGAATCAAAACCATTTACTAGATACTTTAATTGCTCAAGGATTAGACGTGATCGTGGTTTTACAAAATGGGGCACCAATTGCGATGCCTTGGGTCAACCGCGTGTCCGCTATTCTAGAAACTTATCTTGCTGGTGAAGCTGTTGGGGAAGCTACATTTGATGTGTTGACGGGTAAAGTAAACCCTTCAGGCAAATTAGCTGAGACTTTTCCAATTCGATTACAAGATACGCCCAATTATTTAACGTTTGATCGTAACGCAGATGATGAGAACTATCGCGAAGGTATCTTTGTGGGCTATCGTTATTATGATACGAAGCATGTGGCCGCCTTATTTCCGTTTGGCTACGGACTAAGTTACACCACGTTTATCTATCAAAACTTGGCTGTTAAGGTTGGCGTTGATACAGTCACTGTTAGTTTTACCATCAAAAATTCTGGTGAAGTCGCTGGTCAAGAAGTTGCGCAAATCTATGTTAGTAATCAGACGAGCCCAATTGAAAAACCAGCTAAAGAATTGAAACAATTCATTAAAGTCAGTCTAGAACCGGGTCAGCAAAAAGCCGTGAGTGTGGAATTGGATCGCCGAGCATTCAGCTGGTTTAACGAACGTACAAATCATTTCCAAGTTGATAATGGTCATTATGAAATCATCGTCGCTGCTTCCAGTGTGGAACCACGATTACGTAAAACAATTCAGTTAACCTGGGCACCACAACCAGCCGCACCATTGACAGAGAATACGTATCTATCGACCTTACTGGCCCGAGATGACGGCGCTGACCTATTAAAACAAAGTGGCTTAAATACAATTGTTGATCAATTGACAAAAGCAGGTAATAATCAAGCCTTGTTTGATAATATGCCACTACGCGCGCTGATCATGATGGGAGCCAAACAAGAACAACTCAAACAACTATTTAAATTAGCCAGAGCGTGACAAAGGGTGGTCAGCGATTGAGCACTAACAAGAAGCGCGATAAATGGTGGTTTTCCCATTTGAGCGATTCGATGTTAGGCGAAATCGTTACCCTTTGGAACGCGTTTAGAGCGTGAAAATCATCGGGTAGTTTTCGAGCACCAATCGACAATCACAAAACTATTTCCTGGGAAATATTTATGAGAGGCTTGATTTTTTCACAACTATCCAGTAGACTTGTGCCATACAAATATCTGGGGTGCCCCATGGCTGAGAAAAACCCATTGAACCTGATCTGGATAATGCCAGCGCAGGAAGTATATTAGACAGTGACACGGTCTAATGCATTTGTCATCCGATGACATAATGTTAAGATACGTGCCAATCGGACTGATTAATATCAATTACAATGAATGGGCGGGGCAAACTTATTTTGAAGTTTGCGCCGCTTTTTGTATTTCTTGAAGTGTGGGGCCCCTTATAGGAGGCACTTATTGTGAGTTTTTTGAAACAATGGCACTTACGTGAAATTATTATGTTGACTTTATTGTCAATTTTTCTTGGGGTTATTTTTTGGGTTACTGGGCCAATTTATAATGTTCTAGCGGCCGCTTTGACACCATTTGGCCTGGCACCAGCAGCTAATGATTTGTTATTAGGTTTATGGGTCATGGCCGGGCCGTTGGCAGGTTTTATGATTCGCATTCCTGGTTCAGCCACATTGGGCGAATTTTTAGGTGCCGTGGTTGAAATGTTTTTAGGCGGTCAATGGGGCGCAGCAACGATGATCTCTGGAATTGTGCAAGGGGTTGCCTCAGAAGCTGGGTTTGCTTTAGTGGGGTACAAAAAATATAACTGGCTGAGCTTATCATTAAGTGTTTTGACCACCACCGTTTTGACATTTGTTTGGGATCTTTTCCGCAGTGGTTATGGGGCATATAAGCCAGGAATGTTAGTGATGCTGTTCTTCTTACGCCTACTTTCAATTTTTGTTTTTGGTGGTATTTTAACCAAATTGATTGTCAGCCTATTAGAAAGAAGCCATATGATTCAAGCACGGCAAGCATAAACGGAGGAGCTCATGGCTTTTTTAACCATTGATCACTTAAGTTTTACGTATACCACACCACAAGCAGCTACTTTACAAGATGTCCAGTTGAATTTTCAACGGGGGACACTCAATCTGTTGACAGGTGCTTCGGGGTCTGGGAAATCAACCCTCTTAAAAATTATGGCTGGGTTATATCCTAAACACGCTGGCCAGTTATTGAGCGGTCAGATTTTGGTCCATGGTCAGCCAGCAACTTTACCAGATGCGTCTTTAGTAGCCTTGATGTTTCAAAATCCAGATAATCAATTTGTCATGGATACCGTGTATGAAGAATTGATTTTCACTTTAGAAAATTTACAAATCGATCCTGCAGAATTTGATGATAAAGTGACAGCAGCACTCGACTTTGTAGGTATTAGTGCGTTACGCAATCGCCATTTGGCAACTTTATCTGGTGGGGAGAAACAAAAAGTGGCTTTGGCGATCATTGTAGCGATGGACAGTCAAGTTATTTTATTAGATGAACCTTTTGCAAGCATTGATCCTCAGGCCCGAACAGATATTTTAGCCAAATTGATGCTGCTCAAATCGGAACAGCATAAAACAATTATCATCGCGGATCATGATTTAAGTGACTATCAAGGCCGGATCGATCAGTTGTTGTATGATGATCAGCAAACACGTCAGGTCAAAGTTGCCAATGAAGCACAACAGACAGCGTTATTTCGGCCCTTTCTTCGGAAAATCAAATCATCTGATTATCCTTTGCCAGCAACAGGGCGAGAGTCGGCCGTCGTCAACTTGGATCATGTGACTATCAAGCAGTTTGCGCGCGAGATCTTAAATCAACCACAATTAGATTTTTTTGCAAATAAAGTGACGTTAATCACGGGACCCAATGGTATTGGTAAGTCGACATTGTTCAATGCACTGGTCAAATTGAAGCCATGCCAAGGTACGATCAGCTATGCCGGTAGAGATATCAAACGAATTCATCAACGCCAATATTCTCGAGATATCGGCCTAGTATTTCAAAACGCCGATCGACAGTTTGTTGCCGTGACGGTAAAAGAAGAATTAGAGGCGTCACAAAAACATAGTCTATTACCACAAATCTATACGCCAGGAAAAGTGGCTGCTTTATTTGCACAATTGGGTCTAGAAGGGTTAGAAGAACGTATCGTGTACTCTCTGAGTGAAGGCCAAAAAAAACGGTTACAAGTTTTGTTAATGTTGATCATGGGGACACCAGTTCTGTTATTAGATGAACCTTTCAAAGGTTTAGATCTTGAATCCATGCAACATTTAATCGACTTACTACAACAAACAGCAGCCGAGCAGCAACGGACGATCATTTTGATCAGCCATCAGTTGCAAGGCTTAACGAAGTTCGTGGATTATCATTTAACCTTTGAGCAGCAGCACTTGCAATATGTGGGGGTGGCCCAATGAATCCAAGTTTTAAATTTATTGTAGCAATCATTTTAGCGTTAGAAATTTCTTTTACGAACAATTATTGGGTTAATTTGATTCTAATTTTAGGTAGCTTGCTTTATATCGTGCGTCAGAAAGTCCCTCTGCGAAAAATCGTTTGGTTGTTCATTGTGCCCCTTTTACCTGCAGTAGGCTTAACCGTTTCGATGATATTGAAAGCTGATCAGAACTTTGCGTTTGTATTTAATTTATTTACGCGCTTATATGCATTCATTTTTATTGGGTCCGCAGCGACTTTGACTACAGAGATATATGATTTAATTTTGTCATTACAGCAGAATCTGCACTTACCAACGAAGTTTGCTTATGGTTTCTTAGCCGCTTTCAATCTATTCCCAAAAGTAAAGCATGAGGTACAGGTCATTAAAACAGCCAGTATGATGCGAGGCATTACATTGCGTCTCTGGTCGCCACAGCTCTATTTCAAAGCGATTTTATCAGCCTTTAGTTGGTCTGAGAACCTAGCTGAAGCTATGGTTTCCCATGGTTTTACTGAAGACCAAACTAGGACTTATGCACGGACAATTCCATTGACACGGCGTGATTGGCTGCTTAGTGGCGGTATTTTGCTTAGTATTCAATTGTTACTGGTGGGAACGCCGTATATCATTAATTTCTAATGAAGCCTAATTATTTGCATATTCATAACCCGCTCGATATAATCGTTAAAGCAAGCGTGTGTATGCGTTTAACCTTGGATAGAGAAGGAGTTTGACTATGCAACTTGGAATGGTTGGATTAGGTAAAATGGGATTAAATTTGGTCAAAAATATGTTACGTCATGACCATGAAGTTGTGGGGTTTGACCTAAATGAAGCAAACGTTACAGCAGCTAAGGCGGCTGGCGCTAAGGGTGCAAGCTCTTTGGCAGATATGGTCGATCAATTAGATAGTCCTAAAACAGTCTGGGTCATGGTACCTGCTGGTGGCCCGACTGATAGTACACTAAGCCAGTTAGTTGATTTGCTGTCAGCAGGTGATTATTTGATTGATGGTGGGAATTCTTTTTATAAAGATTCCATTCGTCATAGCGAATTAGCAGCTGGCAAAGGGATCAATTTCTTTGATAGTGGGACTTCTGGTGGTCAAAATGGGGCCTTAAATGCTGGTAACTTTATGATTGGCGGTCCTAGTGCAGAAGCTTTTGAGCATTTGAAACCATTGTATGAGGATATTTCTGAAAAAGATGGTTATTTATATACTGGTCGGCCTGGATCCGGACATTACTTGAAGATGGTGCATAATGGCATCGAATACGGTATGATGGAAGCCATCGCTGAAGGTTTTGAAGTATTACAAAATGGTCAATTCGATTATGATAACGAAGCGGTGGCCAAAGTTTGGAGTCATGGGTCTGTGATTCGTAGTTGGCTGATGGAATTAGCTGAAGAAGCTTTTGCTAAAGATGCCAACCTTGATGAAATCTCTGGGCGGATGCATTCTTCCGGTGAAGGTAAGTGGACTTTAGAAGAAGCTTTGAATCAACAAACACCGACACCTGTAATGGCTGCTGCTTTAATGAACCGTTATCGTTCCATGCAAGACGATACCTTTACTGGTAAAGTTGTTGCGGCCTTGCGTCATGGCTTTGGCGGTCATGAAGTAGATAAAGCCAAGTAATTATTTATTGAACTGATCAGTTATATGAGATAGGAAGCACATAAGACAAAACAGCAATGTTAGTCTTGTGGACTTCCTATTTTTTGTTGCTAATAAAGTTAAATTAGTGCAGACAGCTGTGCAATCTAGTTGGCGGGCGGCGCGAATAATGCTTAGTCGTCTAGGCACAGTACTTTTCGGTTCAGGGGAATTGAACTAAGCACCATTAAGATATTTCCGTTATAATAAAAAGTAATTTATTTTTTGGAGATGAGCTTATTAAAGGAAACACGTTAACAACCCGTATTTTTGCATTGATCATTGGTCTAGTAATCAATGCTTTTGGTAATGGGTTATGTGTTGTTGCTGGTGTAGGGTCCGGTTTATGGACAGCGGCGGCTGTGAATTTAAATGCACTAAGTGGCTTAAGTGTCGGGGTCTTTTTATTTATTTTCGGCATGGTTAATACGATCACAAATCAGTTTTTGATTCGACGCGTTGATGTTCCGCGATTTATTGGTGAAGTTGTTTTTGTGCTGTTTTTTAGTTATTTTGTAAACATCTTTGTTAATATTTTTACTTTTTTTGGCGTTAATACTTGGCCTTGGTTGATTCGTGCGATACTATCCGTTCTGGGCGTGGTCATTTTTTGCATTGCGATTTCAATTTATCAACGGGCAAATATTTTTATGCATCCGAATGATGATACGACGAATATTTTACGGTTTATGTATTTGCGGGGGAACGCTACTAAATCACAATTACTTGATTTTATTCCGCCAATTACCATAATTATCGTTTGCGTGATTTTAACACGGCAAATTTATGCCATTAATATAGCGACCGTTTTTTCTTTTTTGTTTAATGGTACGTTGATTGAACATGCTGATCAGTGGGTTATGCCTAAGTTGGTACATAATTTTAAGATCAAAACAGGTGAATCTGATTAAATTTAGATATAATTATTTTGTTCGGATGACAATAAGTTTTTTATATGATAAAATTAATTTATAGTAATTGCTACTATCTAAATATTTAATTATGATGAGTGCGAGACACAAGGCGCTCAGCACCTGGGCACTAACAAGAATTGCGAAAAATGGGGGGCTTTCCATTTGAGCCATTCGTAGTTAGGTGAGGGTGTTGTTTTTTGGAACACGGTTAAAATTTAATTGTTCGCAAACAAATAGCGGCTAAAAACAAAACGTTAGTTTTGTCCCAGCCGCCTTTTTAGACTAAAGCGTACTTTGAGAATTCTAGTAGATATTTAGAACCCAAAACGTGGCGAAGTTGTAGAAATCCATTTGAAGAGGTGATGTGTATGAAATATTTTGACAAGTCGACGAAAGAAGTTTTACACCATTTGAAAGTTGAGCGTACTGAAGGCCTAAGTACGAAAGCAGCCAAACGGCGATTAGAAAAGGTTGGACCAAATCAATTAAGACAAGCTGAACCAGTCTCTAAGGTCAAACTGTTCTTTTCAAGCTTTAAGGAACCAATCATTATTGTATTAATGGTTGCAATTGTTTTGGCCTTGTTGAGTGCCTTATATGATTTTAGAGTAACTCAAGATTATAATCATGGGATGGCAGCTATCTATGAGGCGATCGCCATCATGATCCTGATCTTCGTGAATGCTTTTATTAGTTTCTATCAAGCGAATAGTGCTCAAAAGTCACTCGACGCCTTACAAGAAATGGCCCATCATCACATTCATACGTTGCGGGACGGCAATTGGGAAGATTTGGATACGAGTAAGCTTGTGCCTGGCGATATTATTAGTGTTAAAATGGGCGATTTCATTGAAGGCGATGTGCGCTGGCTAAAAGTTTCTGAACTGCAGGTTAATGAATCCCACCTGACTGGTGAAGCAGATGGGATCAGTAAAGCAACCGAGGTATTGGCATCAGATACAGACCTAGGTGATCGAACCAATATGGGTTTTTCTGGATCCACTGTGGTCAATGGTAGCGGTATTGGGGTGGTTGTTGCCACGGGTATGCAAACGGAACTAGGTAAAATTGCGGACCTGTTGCAAGGTGAAAAGCAGCAAAAAACGCCGATCGAACGCAATGTTAACGCCTTGACTAAAAAGTTGATGTATGTAGCGGGGGCCATTGTACTCTTTACGATCTTATTTGATATTGGTAAGGAGTTTTTCCGAACCGGGACGATCAATATTGGTAAATTGCCGGAAATTCTTTCGGGTGCAATTGCCCTAGCAGTTGCTTCGATTCCTGATGCTATGCCGGTGGTCTTATCCATTGTTCTGACGATCGGCGCCACGATTTTAGCCCGTAATAATGGCTTGATCAAAAATTTGAGTAGTGTGGAAACTTTAGGTGCGACTTCTTATATTGCTTCGGATAAAACCGGGACTTTGACTAAAAATCAAATGACGGTAACCCGTTTTTGGGCGAATAATGCCACGTTCCAAGTCGAGGGTAATGGCTACGAACCACTGGGGGATATTATTCCAGTAACCAATGATGCCGATTATCGGGCCTTTCTAGAAGCAGCGGTTTTAGATAATGAAGCCGAGATCATGCGTGATGAAGATCAGAAGTGGCAGCCTTATGGTAACCCAACAGATGTGTCCTTGGTCGTTTTGGCTGCTAAAGCAGGCATCACGCGTAGTGACCTTTTAGAAAAAAATGATGATCGCGACATTGATGTGGTTCGGGTACTGCCTTTTGACAGTACGCGTAAGATGATGAGTGTCGTGATCCAAGAACAGGACCGCTACTTTGTGATCACTAAAGGGGCACCTGATGTGATCTTAGCTAAATCTGAAAAGATCCAACTAGATGATGAATACCGTGATATTGCGCGTTATCGTAAAAAGGTAGACAGTAAAGTTCTAGAATTTGCCAATAATGCGCTGCGAACTTTGGCAGTGAGTAAGCGTGAAGTTGATGCACAAACCGCCCACAAGGCAACTGTTGCCGAACTAGAACAACAACTGACCTTCTTAGGTATCGCTGGTATCATTGATCCGCCAAGAGAAGAGGTACAAGACTCAGTTGAAATTTTACATGATGCTGGGGTACAGGTCGTGATGATTACTGGCGATCATGCAGCCACGGCACGAGCAATTGCTTATCAATTAGGTATTGTTGATGATAAACATGCGAGTGTGATCGAAGGTAAAGAAATTGAAGCCATGACCAACGATGAGCTTTTTGAGGAAGTCCAGCAGACCTACGTTTATGCCCGGGTCTCACCAGAACATAAGCAGCGTATTATCAAGCAGCTGCAACGTCATGGTGAAGTTGTAGCTATGACGGGGGATGGTATCAACGATGCACCGGCGTTACGGGCAGCAGATATCGGTGTAGCGATGGGCATTAATGGCACCGAAGTAACCAAAGATGCAGCTGATTTAGTCTTATTAGATGATAAATTCACGACGATTGAAAAATCGGTGCAGGCCGGTCGCCGTATTTTTGCCAATATTCGTAATTTTATTCGCCAAGAGCTCATCACGAATGTGGCCGAAGTACTTGCTTTGGTATTGAGTGTTGTCCTGATTTCCGCGCCAATTGGTAATATTCAAGAAACAACGCCAACTTTGACCGCGCTAATGGTCTTATGGGTCAATATGATCAGTGATTCGTTGCCTTCTTTTGCCCTAGGCTTTGATGAACCAGAGGCTGACCTTATGCGGCAAAAACCACGGAATACCAAGGCTTCGATTTTAGATGGCATGCTCATGCGTATCTTTATTCGTGGGGCCATCATGGGAATCATGGTCTTCTTAGCGTTCGTTTGGGCGGCACGCAACGGTATGAGTATTCCTGAAGCACAGACGATTGCTTTTCTAACGTTGGTCTTTGGCCAACTGTGGCATGTCTTTGATGCCCGGACAGAAAACACACTATTCTCACGACCACCGTTTGAAAATGGCCGCTTAAATTTGGCCGTTGCTTTTGCGGCAGTCAGCTCGATTTTTGTCACACTACTGCCGTTTTTCAACAACGTTATGGGGACAGCACCACTCTCAATGAATTTATATTTAGCCGTCATCTTCTTACCAGCTATCCCAACTTTCCTCCTATCAGGAATAAAAGTTATCTTTAAGATTAAAAATGCCTTATAATAGCACCTAGGCAAGTAACCATTGAGACACGATAAACGTGACACACTGGCCTTACTTTCCAGATAAAATACAAGTAGATTTTGAAGCTACTGAGAAATGGTGGTAAAGAATGAAGATTGTGGTTTTAGATGGACATGCTTTGAATCCCGGTGACTTAAGCTGGTCTGGTTTGGAAGCATTAGGTGACGTAACGGTTTATGATCGTACCGATAACGCCGATCAAGCAGAAATCTTGCAGCGAATCGGTACTGCTGAGATCGTTCTGGTCAACAAGACGCCATTAGATGCTACTGTGATCCAACAAGCGCCAAATTTACAGTATATTGGGGTCCTCGCTACCGGGTATAACGTCGTGGATGTGGCTGCTGCTCAAGCTGCCAATATTCCCGTGACCAATATTCCCACATATGGTACCGAAACAATCGCCCAATATGCTTTCGCGCTATTATTGGAGATCACTAGTCAAGTTGGGCCGCATAGTCAAGCTGTTCATGATGGCGAATGGGCTCAGAGTCCAGATTTTACTTTTTGGAAGAAGCCATTGATCGAGCTGATGGGTAAGACGATCGGTTTGATTGGGTATGGGCGCATTGCTGCCGCTACGGCTAAAATTGCGCATGCATTTGGGATGCGTGTCATTTTTTATAACCATAAGCCGAAAACAGTCTCTGAACCTTGGCTAACGCAAGTAGAGCTGACAACGCTGTATCATGAAGCTGATATTATCAGTTTACACGTACCGCAAACGCCAGAAACAACCAAAATGATTGATGCTGTCGCCATTGCACAGATGAAATCTGGGGTTATCCTGATCAATACGGCTAGAGGTGGCTTACTGGATGAACCTGTAGTTGCCCAAGCTCTGAATGACGGTAAAATCTATGCGGCTGGGTTGGACGTGGTGGCTGAAGAACCGATCCGTGCCGATAATCCTTTATTAACAGCTAAAAATACCTTTATTACACCACATGTTGCCTGGGCACCAACTGAGACCCGAGCACGTCTGTTGAGTATTGGGGTCGATAATGTGAAACAATTCTTGGCCGGCCATTTGCAACATAACGTTTGGTGAAAACGTCTGTTAAAATAATCAAAATTAGTCTAATTAAAAAGGCTGAGCCGTAATTTGGCGGCTATACTCCTACTTAAGTAGACAGGTAAATAATTAAAACCTGTTTGCTTAGGAAGGAGTATTTTTTATGGGCCGAAAAGGTTCCAGATATTCTATTGATGAGAAACTTCATTTCATTGGCCTACT